>JAZNPE010000039.1:0-42449 GCA_045589535.1 Acutalibacteraceae bacterium
GCTTTATGAATTTGCAGATATTGTGCTTGATAATATGGGTTGCGTCGGTGATGCAAGCGTTTATTTTCCCGAAATAAACAGAAACGCCGCCCCCACATCAACGAGTGCAGGAGCAGCGATGCTTAACGCTGTTGTAGCAGGATGCATCGAAAAAATGCTTGAGGACGGATTCGAGCCCGAGGTTTTTTCAAGCAGTAACGTTGACGGCGGCGATGCCGTAAACGAAGCCTACCTTAACAAATACAAAGATATAATCAAATCACTTTAATTTTCAGGAAGCCTGTTTTTCAGGCTTCTTTTTTCTGACAAAAATAACTTTGTCGAGTGCAGCTACACCTCTGTCGAAGAGTTCTGCCATAATAACAGTTGCAACAAAGCTGAGAATAAAGAAAAGATATCTGTTCGAATCGATTACGTCTATCCTTTTGAAAATTGCCATCGGGAAACGTTGCAGGATATAAACGCTGAAAACGTGGTTTCCAAGCCAATACAACGCCTTGTTTCCTATCTTCACCTTCATCGTTACAAGAACAACAAGTATTGTGAAAAGCAAAGTCCACATTGTATAAATAACAAACGGACGCTTGTTTTCGTGTGCAAGCATAAAAGCAACAAAAACAGCCACAAGCGTAATATGATAAACGATATCGTTCTTCATAACTATACTGTGTATTCTTTCTTTGAAGAACGAATAATACATACCGAGTGGCAGACACATTACCGTGTTGTACCAATACTGCTCCTTACCTGAAAACTCGTGCATAACAATTACGTAAACACCTGCAAGAACAGTTGAAGCAACAATTGCAAGGAATTTATGCTTTCTGAACAGCATAAACGAAAGGTAAATTGCAACATAAAGAATCAGCACTGCAAACATAAACCAGTTGCTGTTACCTACAGTATCCCATCCGAAAAGAGAAAGAAAAATCTGCATAGGCTTCATTTTCACGTTCATTATCAGGTTGCGGATAATATAGAGCATCAAAGCCAGATCAAGGTGCAATAATGTTTTCAGAATACGGTTGACCGGAAAGCCTTTTATGTAATCCGTACCTTTACGCTTCACACTTTCAAATATTCCGTAACCCGAATAAAAGAAAAACATTACCACAACAAGCTGTCCTATAAACACGCGTATTGCTTTATACTGCATATCAAAAGCATCTACCGGTGTATAATACTGCAAAAAGTGGCTCATAAAGATAAGAAAAACGAAAACACCTTTTACAGCAGTAGTATTGCTCATTGAGATATAATCCTGATTGAACTCTTTAGGGCCGTAAATTTTCATTCCGTAAACGCAAACCAACGCCAGAATGATAAAAAACAGAATCATTTTTCCTCCCCCTCTGTCGGAAATTTTCCTTTCGTATTATAATATTTACTGTGCAAAAAGTCAATCAAGAGGGAAAATATACCGTCAAAACACTTTAATTGTCAGTTTATATTGATTTTTTCTTCGTACTATTGTAAAATAAAATGAAAAATACTTTAGAAAAGGACTTGTTCAGATGTCGGATTTTGCTTACAAAATTTCAGTTGTAATCCCTGTTTATAACTGCGAAAAACATTTAGAAAAGTGCATGAACAGCCTTAATCAGCAGACAATGAGTTCTTCTGATTTTCAGGTTGTTTTTATCAACGACGGCTCTAAGGACAAAAGTGACGAGATTTGCACCCGACTCCAGAAGAGTTGCAGTAACGTTCTTTACTATAAAAAAGAAAACGGCGGTGTTTCCTCCGCACGTAACAAAGGTCTTGAGCTTGCTGAGGGTAAGTATATCCTCTTCCTTGACGCTGACGACTCAATTTCCAACAACACACTTCTGGACATCTATAACTTTTTTGAAAAGAATTATAACGAGGTTGACCTTGTTACTTATACAATCGACTACCTCAGCGAAACAGGAAAAATTACAACTCACAAGCGATACGACGTTGTAAACCACACAGGAATTTATGATATCAATTCAGACCCCAATCTTATGCAGACAACAATGAATGTCTGCGTTAAAAACGTTGATGCAAAAGACCGTATCCTTTTTGACGAAAGCCTTACGCTCGGTGAGGATCAGCTTTTCATCTTTTCCTGGATTTCGCGTAAACAGAAATTCGGATTTGTTCAGGAAGCTGTTTACACTTATTTCCGCCATTCCGGTTCCGCAAGTTCAATTTATAACGACCCGTACTACTGTTTTGACCAGTATATCGGATTTTTCAACAAGCTTCTGGGTGTACTTAAAACACCTGACGGAAAACCCCATCCGACAGCTCAGGCAATGGTTGTTTACAACCTTAACTGGAGGATAACTTCCGACCTTCTTGTTACCCACGCTGACAAAGAGCTTGAGGCAAAACAACTCTCAGTTATCAAGGAAATTCTTAAAAATATTGATGAAAATATAATCGTAAGTTCAATTTACGTTGATCCGTACCACGTTGAATGCTTTATGCGCCTTAAGGAGCTCGATTACGATTATGCTTTCAATAATGCATCGCTGAGCGTATTCAGTAGAAATCAGCTCTGGTTTTCACAGCCCCATACAATTGTTTTTGATACAGTCCGTGTCATTGATGACAGAATCAACATTTCAGGCTTTGTGAAAACAGGTGTTATCCCCTATACTGAGCTTCGTCTTTTCTACGATGACGGCACAAACAATCTTCAGGAAATCCCGATGACTGATACCCTTTTCAGCTGTTACAAGGCAAAAGGAATAACCAACAACTTCGGCGGATTTGATATCGACGTAACGCTTACAGGCAATAACTACATCGGATTCAAAATTCTTATCGGTGACACATACATTTCACCGTCCGTATTTTTCAGCTTCAAGTGCGTAGTCAACAATGTCCGAAACGTTGCTGCCTGCGGAAAATATGTTGTTAACTTTGATAAAGCATCAAGAGGCATTACCGTTAAATCTGCCTCAGCTGCCGAATTGAAAGCAGTATCCAACAAGGCCGATATCGCCACCTCGAAAGAAAACAAAAACGCTTTTATTTACAGAAAAACTGCTAAATTCAAGAGAAACGGAAAAGAAATCTGGCTTTATTGCGACAGAGAAAATATCTTTGACAACGCTTATCAGCAGTTTATTCACGACTTTGAAATCAAAGACGGTGTGCAGAGATATTACATCATTGACAAGCTCAAGGATAAGAGCAAGTATTTCTCTTTCAAGCACAGAAAATATCTTGTTGAATTCAAGAGTCTGAAGCACAGAATCCTGTTCCTCAATGCAAAGAAGGTTCTTACATCCTTCAACTCGATTTCAATCATCAGCCCGTTCGGCAACCTTCCTTTAAGATGGTATTATGACATAATGGACCTTGATATCATCTATCTTCAGCACGGTGTTCTTCACGCAAACCTTCCGTTTATGTACACAAAGGAAAAATCAAACGTTGACAAGGTTGTTATTTCCTCTGAGTTTGAAAGAAAGAACTTCTGTGAAATTTACCGTTTCAAGGAATCGGATCTTATTTACAGCGGTATGCCGCGATTTGACACAATCGACGTCACTGTTCCTGCGAAGAAAAAGATTCTCTTCTCACCGTCATGGCGTAAAAACCTTATCGGTGAGTATGTTGATAACACGCGCGAACTCTTCGTTGATAAATTCCTTGATTCTCCGTTCTACAAGGAAATCCACAGCTTCCTCAATTCAAAGGAGCTTGCAGAAATCCTTGAAGAGCACGACCTTACTCTTGACTTCAAAAATCATCCGATTTTCAGGGATTACGACAAGTACATCAAGGTTGACAATCAGAGAATCAACGTTACACAGGAAGGCATCAATATGCAGGACTATCTTGCGATGATTACAGATTACTCTTCCGTTGTTTTCGACTTTGTATACCTTAGCAGACCGATTATCTATTTCGTGCCGGATTACGATCAGTTCCGCGCAGGTGTTACTCACGGTTACCACAAGCTTGACCTTCCGCTTGAAGAGGGCTTCGGTGATATAACACTCACCTCTGCCGAGCTTATCGAATCCGTAAGAAAGCTTGCTGAAAACAATTTTGAAGCCGAGCCCGTTTACAAAAAGCGAATGGATGATTTCTTCGGCGAAAGAGATACAAAGCACCGCGACAGACTTTATGAACTTATCAAATAAGCTGTATTCAGTATACGCACAGACAGTTTCTGCTGTCTGTGCTTTTTCTTTTAAAGAAAATTTGACTTTTTCGCCTTTCTAATATATAGTTGAATTATAATATTTCTTTGGAGGGAGTTTTATGTGGCCGGTTATCAGAATAATCGTTTCAGTTTTTGTCATTTTTGAAACAGCTTTTGCAGGACTTTTCAACGGTATCGCGATTAAACCCGTTGAAATGCCCGAAACTGTTACAGGAGAATACACCAAATATGTCGACCCTTTCATCGGCACAGGCGGTACACCGTGGACCTGCGGAATGTTGAGCCCTGCAGCATGCACACCTTTCGGTGCAGTAAGGCTCGGCCCCGACACATCTTTTGTCGGTGGTGCATACATAGTTAAAACAAATAACTCCGGTTACTATTATGAACACAGACACATCAAAGGCTTCAGCCACTCACGTCTTTCAGGTACGGGTGCTGAGGACTACGAGATGTTCAGGGTTACTCCCGTAACAGGTGAAAGTAAAGTTAATATCCTCCCCTACTCTCACAAATATGAAACTGCGTCACCCGGTTACTATGCCGTTTATCTTCAGAGTGTTGACTGTCTTGCAGAGATGACCGCCGGCAATCACGTCGGTGTGCACAGATACACTTTCGGCAAGTCGCAGGATGCACGACTTTTCATAGACATCACAAGCGAAGCAGGTAACCGTCCTGCAAAAGAAGGTTTTGTTGAGTTTGATGATGAAACCGGACTTATCACAGGCAGTTGTCTTGTTGACGGAACTTTCACTACTCGTTCTGACGGTCTTCCTGTTTATTTCGTTGCTCAGGCAGACAAAGAAATCAAGTCTTATGAAATTACAGGCGACGCATCTGACCTTGGAATCGACCTCAACTTCGGTAACATCAAGGATGAAAGCGTTGAAATGAAAATCGGCATAAGCTTTGTAAGTATTGAAAACGCAAAGCTTAATCTTGAAGCTGAAACAGGCAACCTTGACTTTGACGGCGTAAGAAACAAAGCCGTTGAAAACTGGGACAAAAACCTTTCTGAAATCAAAGTTAAAAGTCCTGACGAAGAAATCATGAGAGTTTTCTATACAGCTCTTTATCACAGTATGATTATGCCGACAGACTTCACGGATGTTAACGGCGAATACCTCGGATTTGATAAAAAAGTCCATGTTGCTGACGGCTATACATACAGAACGGACATGTCACTCTGGGATACCTGCCGTGATACTCACTCGCTTTATACTCTCATAGAACCTGAAATTCAGAACGACTGCCTCAACAGCCTTGTTGAAATGGCAAAGGCAGGCGACGGACTTCCGAGATGGCCGATGGGTGCAGGATATACTTCATCAATGCTCGGCGACCCCGCAAATATTGTTATCACAGAAAGCTATCTTAAGGGCTTTACCGACTTTGACGTTGAAACAGCTTATGAGTATATGAAGCTTTCATCCGAAACAAAGATTCCGAGAGACGGCAGAGATTATATTGATTCATACAACGAATACGGTTACATTCCCAATGACATTTCAAACGGTGACGAATCCGTTGCACGTACAATTGAATATTCATGGGAAGATGCAGCTATCGCAAACCTTGCAACAGCACTCGGCAAAACTGAAGATGCTGAAAAATACGGTAAAAAGGCAATGTACTATAAAAATGTTTTCAATCCTGAAACAAAGTACTTCCAGGCAAGAAATACCGACGGAACCTTCGTATGGAATTTCAGCCCGTATATCACATCTTTCTACGATGCGGTTATGATCAAAAAATTTGCTGACTGCTACTGCGAAGGCAGTGCAAGACAGTGGCGTTGGAGTGTTCTACACGATATCGACGGAATGATTGAGCTTTTCGGTTCAGAAGAGTATTTCGTTTCAGAGCTTAATAAGTTTATGAAGGACGCTTCGCTCAACCGCGCGGCAATCGACCCGGGTCACGGCTTCTGGATCGGCAATCAGCACGATATTCACACCCCTTACCTCTTCGCAAACGCAGGCAGACCTGACCTTACACAGAAATGGGTACGTTGGACACTTGCCGAACGTTTCAGCGACGACATCAACGGACTTGACGGTAACGATGACGGCGGTACACTCAGCTCCTGGTACGTTTTCTCCGCAATGGGCTTCTATCCGCTTGCGGGCAGTGACAAATATTGGCTCGGCTCACCAAACCTTGACAGTGCTGAAATCGCTCTCGGAAACGGCAATACACTCAAAGTTACAGCTCACAATCAGGGCAAAAAGAATGTTTATGTTGAATCAATCAAGCTCAACGGTGTTGAAATTGACGGTTGCTATATCACCCACGATCAGCTTATGGGCGGTGGCGACCTTGAATTCACAATGACTAATAAATCGAAATAGGGTGAAGTTATGTTTGAATATATCAAAGCAATTTTCTGCGTTATTGAAGTTTTGTTCCTTTCAATGGGACTTATCCCGGTTGATAAAAACATCGACTACGGCGGAGGAGTTTATACTCCCCCGTCAGTCACAACTGAAATGGTGATTGTTGACAACAGACAATCCGATTATTACATCGTTACGGCTGAAAATCCTGACGAATGTATTGTTACTGCAACAAAAGAATTGCAGACATACATTGAAAAAGTCAGCGGTGCAAAGCTTGATATCATCACTGAAAATAACCTGTCCGAAGACGGCAAGGCTTTCCTCATCGGCGAAACACAGCTTGAAAAAAGTGTTGTTGAAATTGACCGTTCGTCAATTAAGGCTGACGGCTTCAGACTTTACTCTGACGGCGATTATTTCGTAATTGCAGGTGCCGACAGCAGAGGTACGCTCTACGGCGTTTACACCTTCCTTGAAGAGTATCTTGGTGTTCGTTGGTTCACACCGACACTTGAAGTTGTTCCCGAAAAAGAAGACATCATCGTTGATGCTGATATCGACAGAACTGTTGAACCGTCATTTGACGTAAGAAGAAACGATTGTGCCGGCACAAACGATGCACACAGAGCAAGAACAAAAATGAACGTTTCCTTCTGGCAACCCGCAACGGCACACGGCGGTGCGCTTACCTACGTTGTGTGGGATGCTTCACTCCCATCTCTTGTTCCCGATTCGCTTTTTGCAGAGCATCCCGAATACTTTGCCCTTCAGGAGGACGGTACACGCTCAACTGACCACGTATGTCTTTCAAATCCCGATGTTCTTGATATTACAATCGAAAGCGTAAGAAAAGAGATTGAAAAAAACACAATGGGAGCAAAATACGTTCACATCGGTCAGAAGGATAACGCAAATTACTGCCGTTGTGAAAACTGTGAAGCACTTTACGAAAAACACGGCAGCCTCTGCGCCCCGACTCTTATTTTCACAAACAACCTTGCAGACGCACTTGACGAAGATTACCCTGACTTTATGTTCACATTCTTTGCCTATCTTGAAACGGCAAAACCTCCTCAGGACTTAAGCCTTAAGTGCAACAAAAATGTTGCTCCCGTGCTTTGCGGACTTCACGGTGCCTGCCGAAGCCATCCGCTTACGGAATGCGGACACGAAGACGTACAGGAGGAAACACTCCTCACAGCATACGGTGAGTATGAACCGCAGATTGCAAAAGATTTTGAAACCTGGACAAAGGTCGCAGATACAACTTACATATATGATTACACAATCAATTTCCTTAACGTAGCCCAGTTTTTCTCAAACTTCGGCACAATGCAGTCAACAATGAAGTATATGCATGACATCGGCATTACAGGTTACATTTACAACTGCGGTGACGGACACTACGCTGCTTTTAATGAGCTCAGGAACTATCTTCTCACCAAGCTCCAGTGGGACGTTGACTGTGATGTCGAGTATCATATGATGGACTTCATCAAGGCTTATTACGGTGAAGATGCGGCACCGTACATCAAAGAAATCCTCGATATTCAGACAGCACAGATAGCCGCAACAGCTCACGCATTTGATTTCGACTGGCATTATCAGTCAGGCTACTATCCGATTCACACGATAGCAAAGCTTGACCGTCTTTGGAAAAAGGCACTTAATGCAGACATCACGGATGAACAGCGATTCAACGTTGAGGTTGCAAACTTAAGCTGGGAATATTTTAAAGCCAACCAGTTCCTCGGCGAATACTTCTTCCTCAATCCGTTCAGACTTAAAGCTAACGAAGAGCTTTACGATTCCTTCAAAGAACACAACATCAGCAGAGTTTCTTCCTTCGGTCTTATCCCCGAAAACAAAGATGATGTTGACTTTATGCTCCGCCCGTTCAACTGGAGATAACTGAATTAAATAAGTAACCCGTTAAAAGTCACCACCAACTTTTAACGGGTTTTTTCTTTCTACAAAATTTCTGTTGCTTTTAATGTCAATTTTACTAAAACAAACTTCAGATTCATTTGTCGCCCTTTGATTTCTTTGCGTTGTCATAAGACTCAGCTTCGAAAACGTAATCATTACCGGGAAGGATTGCATTGAGAACGATACCTGCAATAGCTGCAACTGCGAGAGCTGTAAGTGTAATACCAACCTTGCCGACTGTGAAGCTGATGCTTCCGAGACCGAGAGCACATACAAGGATAACAGCCGCTACAATAAGGTTGCGGCTCTTTGAGAAGTCAACCTTGTTTTCAACAACGTTTCTTACACCGATACCTGAAATCATACCGTAGAGGATGAACGAGATACCGCCGATAATAGCTGTCGGTATAGAACTGATAACAGCAGAAACAATCGGGAAGAAAGAAATACCGACTGCGAAGATAGCCGCGATTCTCACAACCTTCGGGTCATAAACCTTTGAAAGAGCAAGAACACCTGTGTTTTCACCGTAAGTCGTGTTTGCAGGTGCACCTACAAGAGAGGCAAGTGTTGTTGCAACACCGTCACCGATAAGTGTTCTGTGGAGACCGGGCTCCGAAATAAAGTTTTTACCGCAGGTAGCACTGATAGCTGAAATATCACCGATATGTTCCATCATCGTTGCGAGTGCGATAGGAGCAATTGCTACAACAGAGCTGACAATCTTAGATGTTTCACTGAAATCTACGGCAAGAATTGTAGCTTCTTTATGAATCGGAAGACCGATAAGTCCGTCAGCCGCAAAGATTTTTCCCATAGCAATGTTTTTTGCAATAAACTCAACCTGTGAGAAATCAACTGCCATAGGCTCGTAACCAAACCAGTTACCAACAATAAGCGCAACAATGTATGAACCTACAACACCGAGAAGAATCGGAACAATCTTTGCCATACCTTTGCCCCAGATATTGAAGATAACAACAATTGCGAGAGCAATGAGTGCAAGAGGCCAACAAGTTTTACAGTTATTAACAGCTGATCCTGCAAGGCTCAGACCGATTGCAATAATAATCGGGCCGGTAACAACAGGCGGGAAGAACTTCATAACCTTCTGAATTCCGATTACCTTGATAAGCAAAGCAAACACAAGATAAATAAGACCTGCAACGGCAACGCCGAGACAAGCATAAGGAATCATTTCCGTATTCGGCAAACCACCGTCTTTTAACGGCGCAATAGCCGCATAACCGCCGAGAAAAGCAAATGATGAACCGAGGAAGGCAGGAACCTTACCTTTTGTTACAAGATGGAAAAACAGAGTTCCGAGACCTGCCATAAGCAGAGTTGTCGCAACATCAAGACCTGTAAGAAGAGGTACAAGAACTGTTGCACCGAACATTGCAAATGTGTGCTGAACTCCGAGCACCAACATCTTAGGTTTACCGAGCACAGATGCATCGTGGATACCCTGATCGCCTATGACGAACTTTTCTTTCTTTGCCATTAAAGAATCATCCCTTCAATTATTTTTATATCCGATAACACTTAGGGTATCGACATTCGAGCCCTAAGGTCATTCGTTACCAAAAAAGAAAAAATGTCCCGTCAACATTGCTGACAAGACACAAAAACCATATTCTTTAAAATCCTGTCGGCATTGACATATTGCTTCTGAGATCCCTTTTGTATAATTTTATATCACAAAACGACACTTGTCAACAAGATATAGTGGTTAAACGATATTTTCTAACTTTTGAACAAAAAAGCAGCCTTGGATTTTATATCCAAGGCTTCACTGCTTAATCAGCTCACTTTTTCACTTTTTCGTTGCTGATTACGGAAACGTTCTTTTTCGTTTCCAGTCTGTCAAAGTACTTTTTGAATCTCACGGCTACACGTGCATCGTAATTGCAGACGGGACAACGGAAATTCGCCCTGAAGAACTGATTTGAATAACGCCAGTCCGTCAGCTGTTCTCCGCTTGAACCGCACTTTTCACAGGTGAATGACAGAAGAGATTTATCAACCAACGGGTGATTGATATTGCCGATTGCGTGTGGCTTGTACTGCAGTTTCTGATAAAAAGCTTCATCACATTTCACAACATAATTGAAGAAATCGTTTTCATCAAAAACCTTCTTAAGGCATTCGGCTGTTACCATACTGTCGTCCAGTGCTCTGTGATGCGCAAAAAGCTCCGGGTCAACATCCACAAGCTCGGCGGCGGCAAAAAGACCGATCTGCTTCGCTTTAGGAATTTCCTTTTTAACCTGGAAATAATGCTGGATGTCAAGATAATTCGTGAGAAACGGTAAAACCTGAAGTCCGTTAAGATAACGGAAATTTTCAATAAGCACTCTGATGTCTCCGTCGCCCCAAGTAAGAATAACATTTTCCCTGTCGCCGATCCAACGCTTGAAATCGCTCATAACCTTTGTAAAAGGTTCGCCGTTTCTGACCTCATCATTTGTGATGTGAGTCAGCCTTTTGACGTTTCCGCGAAGCTTCTTTCCGATTTGCGAACGCACCATACAGGAAAATTCATCAACGTAATTGAAATTTTCATCAAGCATCACTGCACCGACTTCAATAACTTCGTTGATAAAACCTTTGATACGCTTTGCATAGGTGTTATTCCATTCGAGGTCCATAACAATGTAGTGCATCGCTTCTCCTCTCCTGAATAAGGATAGAATAAGTATACAATACCGTTTATTTTTTTTCAACATCAAATTTAAAATCAGGAAACTTTTTCTATTTCCCTGCGAAGTCTTTCTATAATCCTTTTTTCCAGACGCGAAATATAGCTTTGCGAAATGCCTAAAATATCTGCAACCTCCTTTTGGGTATGCTCCTTTCCGCCGTCAAGTCCGAATCGCATAGACATTATCGTTCGCTCGCGTTCATTCATTGAATTGATTGTTTTTATCAGCAGATTTTTCTCATCCTCAAACTCAATATCCTTGTTTACAACATCGGCATCACTACCGAGAATATCGGACAAAAGCAGTTCGTTTCCGTCCCAATCTACATTAAGAGGCTCATCGATCGAAACCTCGTTGCGAAGCTGGCTCGTTTTTCGCAGAAACATAAGTATTTCATTTTCGATGCACCTTGATGCGTAGGTTGCAAGCTTGATATTTTTATCTGTGCGGAAGGTATTTACCGCCTTGATAAGTCCTATCGTGCCGATTGAAACAAGATCCTCCAGTCCCACGCCTGAGCTTTCAAATTTTTTCGCTATGTAAACCACCAGACGCAGATTATGGACTATCAGCTTTTCCCTGACGGTCTCATCACCTTCACCCAGCTTATCCATAAGCTCCTGCTCCTCCTCTTTTGAAAGCGGTGGTGGCAACGTTTCGGGGCCGTTAACGTAAAAAACCGTATCGGATTCAGTTGATTTAAGTTTTAAAACAAGTTCACGTATTTTATTCAAAAGCTTTAGCATATCGTTTCTCCTCTTCAAATAAAGCAGGATTGAGTATCACTTCGTACTCTCCACTTGCAAGATTATTTTTGGTTACTGCAACATAAACTTCACTTGTTTTAACGCTGTGTGATACAGATTTTACTTCTATGTAATCAGGCTTAAAAACAGGAAGAACACCCGTCCCTGAAACAGTTTTATGCATAACGAGTCTCATTTCGGACGAAGAAGAAATATCCTCACCGTTAAGGAATTCTCTCACAGCATCCGGTATTATATTTTCAAGACTTTCAGACTCACCCAAAATAACAGGAAAACCGCTGAATGTTTCGGTGAGGGAGTTACCCGTATCAATAAGTGCCTTCAGCTTTACTTCCTTACCTTTGTATGCAATATTCACCAGAGCAACACTGTCCTTCGGTGCACGCCGTGCCGTGAAATGTGCAATCAGGCTTACCACAGCAAAGCTGACAACAGTTGAAACTGCAAGCACTGCTAAATCAATATCAAAATAAACCGCACCGTTGTTGTAAATCATTCCTATCGGTGCAACAGTCACCCAAAGCACAAGCATTATCCCTCCGAAAGCAAAACTGACTGCAAAAAAAGTACAAAAGCTTCGCAGAAATGATGGAAAATTCTTATAACCGAAAGCTCCGAATACAATCAACACGGTTGCCGCAAGCCGCAAAGCAAATTCCGCCAACGACGGCAACTCAGGCAAAAAAACAACAAACCCGTAGAAAGCACCTATTGCCGCACCCAACAGTATTCTTAAACGCTGTATGTGCTTTTTCATTATCATTGATGAACACAGAAGAAGTGCATAATTCACAAAAAGATTTACAATCAGAAGCACGTCCGCATAGACAACCATTTCAACCACCTCACAGGTATTATAAAAACTCCGTGAGGAAAAATTTGTCACAAACGGGCAGGGTCGCAACATAAAAAATCACCGTAGCTCAGCCACGGTGATTAAGAGTTATTTATAAAGAATAGCTTTACATATAATGTGAGCAAACACATAAAGCTTATTTTTGACGAACCAGGTCATCAGCCAATCAAGCGATTTTGACCTGAACTTATTTATATCGTAGTCAGCAAACGAACGGCGCATCATTTCAGAATTTCCGAGCCTCTTTAAAACGGCGTAGCCTTCTTCAGGCTTGTTTCTGTAAACATTTCCGAGAAGAAGCGGTAAAATTTCCTTAACCGTATACTCACCGATGTCCTCATAAAACAACTGTGACTGTGTGCAGTTTTCTGAATAATATTTAAGCTTAAGTGACCAATTCCAATAAAGCCATTTATCATAATCAGGAACATATTTCTGACGCTGAAGGCTGTCGTTTCGGATTCTGTAACACACAACCGGAATATCAACAGCAACAAAACGTTCAGCGTTTGAAAGTACCTGCATATTAAACGGACCATCTTCAATCATCTTGAGCCCTTCTTCAAAAACTATACCATTTTTTTCTAGGAAAGACCGCTTATAAAGATGTCGCCAAACAAAGATTATTCGTTTCTTTGAAGAAACAAAGCACAGTTCACATTCCATATCCTTATGAGTATGAAGTTTTTCAGTTTCAAAAGAGGTATTAACTTTTCCTCTTTCACCTGTGTTGTCTCTAAAATTGAAATACGAAGTTTGTAAAACATCAGCATCAAATTCAACAACTTTATCGTAAAGTTCTTTCACTTTGTCGGTTGCGAGGTAATCATCACTGTCAAGAAAGAAAATATAATCACCCTTCGCAACTTTAAGACCTGCATTTCTTGCAGAGGCAAGTCCGCCATTCTCCTTATGCAAAACACGGATTTTCCCGGGATATTTTTCGGCATAGCTGTCACATATCTCAGGACAAGCATCAGGCGAACCGTCATCAACGAGGATAATTTCATAATCATCCATCGACTGCGACAGCATAGACTCAACACACTCTTCAAGATATTTTTCGACCTTATAAACAGGCACAATATAACTCAGTTTCACAAAAACACCTCTGCTTTTGTCTTATATACTTTATAGTATACATTACACTCAGATAAAAAGCAAATTTATTTACACTTGCAAAAAAACTGAATGCTGATATAATAGTTACAGAAAGGAAGTGTCCCGAATGAAAAAGACTTCTAAAATAATTGCAACTATAGCTGTTTTGCTGACAATAACTACTGTTTTCTGTGCTTGTGAAATCAGCTTTGGTGAGCAGGAAACAACAACTCTGCCTTCGCTTTCAGAGCTTGAAGAACCCACTCAGGCTAAAACAGAGTACAAAAAACCATCGGAAACCTCAACTTCCACAACAGTAAAGAAAATTGAAATCGATAGCCTTGAAACAATTCTTCACAACATCAAGGATTATCCTTCGGGAACAGCAGGCTCAACAACTAAGGGTTATCTGATTGCATATAAGCTTCTTAATTTCACACAGAACAGCAACTTCACCGTTGATGAAATACGGCAGGATTATCAGTTTTTCCTTGATTCACTTAACGAAACTGAAAAACTTATCTATGAAGAAAATCTTCCTGAAATCGACTATTTTGCAAGAAATATTATTGATAATCCCGATGTAATGAAAGAGCATATTGAAAAATATGAGGATATTTCAAAAAATGGAAAAATCTCGCTTTCAAATTATGAGGCACTCTATGTTATAATTTCAAAATAACACCAAAACAGACGGCTTTGGCTGTCTGTTTTTTCTTGACTGAAAAAACGAATTATGATATATTTTACTTAATGTTATATTGAATCTTGGAGGGATTTTTATGTCAACAGCTCAGCAGGGTGCAAAAATGATTTTTGATTTTTGCAAGGTAATTATCGATAAGCACGGTCCGCGTCTTCCGGGTAGTGCAGAAGAAAAGGCGGCCCAGAAGGACATCGCCGCAATTATGGAAAACGCAACAGGTGTTACTCCGAAAGTAGAAAAATTCAAACTTGCTCCGAGAGCAAGCATCGGTGCAATTCCTTACCTCGGATATGCAGGTTTCGTTGCACTCGCACTTTATTACATTTATCCCGTTTTGTCTTTTATCGTTTCACTTTGCACATTGCTTTTTGCTGTTGTGCAGGTTTTTACCTACAAAGGCTGGTTTGACAGATTCTTCAAACAGGAAGAAAGCTGTAACGTATACTCTGTTATGGACGGCAAAGGTCCGATTGACCACACAATCGTTTTCAGCGGACACGCGGACAGCAGCTGGCTCTGGCAGATGGCAGCAAAGAATCCGAAGACTATGATTCTCCGCACGGTACTCGGTGTTGTAGGCGTTGTTTCAATTATCATCGGTTCTCTCCTGCGTTTCTTTGCAGGTATGTGGAGCGTTATTAAACCTGAAGATCTTTCTACAGGCTACTATCTTTTCCTCCTTATCACTCCCCTTCTTTTTGTATACGGACTTTATTCTCTCTGCATTTATCTTACTCATGATAAGAAAAAAGCTTCACCCGGTGCTATGGATAACCTTACGGGTGTCGGTGCTTCAATTTTTATGGGTAAGTATTTCAAGGACAACCCCGAAAAGCTTCCCGATAACTGTCGCGTAATCATCGCATCTCTCGGCAGTGAAGAAGCAGGACTTAAGGGTTCAGAAGCATTTATGAAGGCTCACGCGGGTGACGAAAACCTTCTTATCAATCCTTATTTTTTCAACATCGACAGTCTTCGCGACTATGAGCATTTCAACGCCGTCAAGGGTGACTCCTGGCTTATGTCAAAGTTTGACGATGATATGAAGAATATGCTTGTAAAAGCATTTGAAAACGCAGGTGTTAAGCCGAACATCATTGTTAACCCCGTTGGCGGTTGCGACAGCACACCGATCTGCCGTGCAGGCTATAAGACAATCACCTTTGCCGCACAGAAACCCGATGTTACGGATTATTATCATACATACCGCGACACTTGCGACGGTCTTGATATGAATACTCTTGAAAAGAGCGTTGACATCATCATCGACGTAACAGAGCAGATTCACGAGCATCACAAGAAGAACGGTTACCACCTTACAAAGTGCAAATAAAAAGTTCAATCCCTGCAGAGTAATCTGCAGGGATTATTTCTTTTTAACGCAAAATTAAAGTCTTGCATCATTCAGAACAGTAATTGTTTCGTAAATAATGTGTCCGTCAAACTGTGCTAAAACTACGTACTGTTCACCATCTTCTATATATTCATTAAGCACATCATAGTTTTTGTTTTTAATTATATCATCAATAACCGTTTTGTCGGTAATTGTTGCTGTTGCATTTTCCTGTTTCACTCTATGTAAAAAAGAGGGTGCTTCGTACACTTCAACTATTTCATCACACTTTAAAATCATAACGGATGAAACTACATCTTTCGTAATATCAGGGAAAACATAATCTTCCGCAACATACCATGCAGCATACGGACTCCAGCCTATTCCGAATTTCAGCACAAAACTGATATCTTCCGCTGAGGTTCCGAAAGCCGCAAAACCGCTTGTTTTTTCACCTCTGCATCCCCGGTATAAATCTTCAATGTAATAATTATTTACATTCTGATTTTTATACACGGTTTTCATTGTCCAACTGTAAAAATTATGTTTTTCGCTGTAAGTAGCATCATCAAGAAAACGCTTTCCGTTTATTACAACCGCCATACGTTCCAAATCTGAATTTTCTTCATATTCAATCGGATAAATATATTCATTATCGGTGTCGATGTTCAACTCGTTCCACCACCAATCGAAATTGGCTGACGGCTTAAAATACTTTACAGCAAAAGCGGATACAATAATCAGCACGGCAATTATGGCAACAGATATCAAACAGCCCTTTCTGAACTTTTTCATATTTATCCACCCTTTCTTTTTCGATTATAACACAACCGTCAAATTCTTGCAAACCAGAACATCAGTCAGAACAATTCAACAAATTCGGGTTTGTCGAGGTGAATATTCAACCTACCTCGTAGGGGCGACCATTGGTCGTCCGTAAAAAAGTGATTGATTAAGCGGACGCGCAATGCGCGCCCCTACGCACACAGAGATAGATTGTGCGAATAAAAGACCCCGACAAACCCGAATTTGTTCATTTGACATCAGCAAAGTTAAAACCTCCCGATTGCTTTTGCTTTCGGGAGGTTGAGTTTTAAATTAATATTTAGCAAGGTATGTGTCGATTTCCCACTGAGAAATTGAAGTGCGGTAGCCTTCCCACTCTTTCCTCTTGGCTTCGATGAACTTTGTATAAACGTGTTCACCGAGAGATTCTTTGATAAACTCGCTTTCTTCAAAAGCATCAACAGCCTCTTCAAGCGAACCCGGAAGTGATGTGATACCGTCTGCTTCCCTTTCTTCGGGAGTCATATCAAAGATATTCTTAACTGTTGATTTCGGAGGCATATAACCTTTTTCAATACCGTCAAGACCTGCAAGAAGGCAGAGTGCCATTTCAAGATACGGGTTGCAAGCAGGGTCTGCGCTGCGAAGCTCAATTCTTGTTCCCTTACCTCTTGCCTTAGGTACACGGACAAGTGCTGAACGGTTTGATGCTGACCATGCAATATAAACAGGAGCTTCATAACCCGGAACAAGACGCTTATATGAGTTAACAAGCGGATTGTTAATAGCTGTTGTTGCTCTTATATGCTTCATAATACCTGCGATGAAGTGAAGTGCAGTATCCGAAAGTCCAAACTCTCCGTCAGGATCGTAGAATACATTGTTACCGTTCTTATCAAAAAGTGACATATTTGTATGCATACCTGAACCTGCGATACCGTAAATCGGCTTCGGAAGGAATGTAGCATAAAGTCCGTGAAGCTGAGCATACTTTTTAACAACATATTTGAAGGTCATAACCTTGTCTGCAACGTCAAGTACATCGCCGTACTTGAAATCGATTTCGTGTTGACCTTCTGCACATTCGTGGTGGGATGCTTCAATCTCAAAGCCCATATCCTCAAGCGCGATGCACATATCACGACGGCAGTTACCGCCGAGGTCAACGTTATCAAGGTCGAAATATCCGCCTCTGTCGTGAGTCTTTGTTGTCGGTCTGCCCTCTTCGTCATTGTAGAAAAGGAAGAATTCAAGCTCGGGGCCTACATTGAATGTGTAGCCCATTTTATCCGCTTTTTCAATCGCTCGCTTAAGAACATTACGCGGATCGCCGATGAACGGAGTTCTGTCTGCATTGTAAACGTCACAGATAAGTCGTGCAGTTGTACCGAATCTTTCGTGCTCCCACGGAAGCACAACAAAAGAATCATAATCAGGATAAAGGTACATATCCGACTCTTCAACACGGACGAAACCTTCAATTGATGAGCCGTCTGTCATACACTCATTGTCAAGAGCTTTTTCAAGCTGGTTTATAGTGATAGCAACGTTTTTCATACAGCCGAGGATATCGGTGAACTGAAGTCTTACAAAACGCACGTTCTGCTCTTTAGCAAGACGGAGAATGTCTTCCTTTGTGTACTTGCCCATATTATTACCTCTCAATAGCAAAAATTCCAGAATAGATTATATAGCATTTTATGCAAAAGTCAACTGAATATAATCAGTTTTCCAAATTCATTTCGTCAAGTGTAAGACTGTAGCTTTTAAGGAAATCTTCCATAAAGCATTTAACCTCAGGCATCTCGATTTCTTCCAGGCTTTTAAGGTTTGTTTTCGCCGCCTTGTCAAAATCGTGATTACCTGCCTTAGCCTCTTCAATACACTTTGTGTAAGCACAGATTTTATCCGCAGCCTTAACGAATTTCCAGAGCTGACGGTCTTCTTCTCTTTTAATGAAGTAAGGTGCATACTGTTCCCTTAAATCTTCAGGAAGCATATCAAGAAGTGCATTACATGCATCGTCCTCAATCTGGCTGTAAGCCTCCTGAATCTGCTTGCTGTAGTATTTTATCGGTGTCGGCATATCACCCGTAAGGATTTCGGGTGCATCGTGGAAAACACCAAGCACCGCAACACGATCGGCATTGATGTTACCGCCGAAACGTGTGTTATGAATAACTGCAAGAGCGTGTGCAACAGTTGCAACCTCAAGGGAATGCTCACTGATATTCTCGTTGTGAGTATTTCTCATCAAAGCCCAACGGTTGATATATTTCATTCTTGAAAGCATTGCAAAAAAATGATTTTTCTTTTTTGACATAGCTATACCCTCTTTAAACCTTAATAGAAAAATTTTATCATACAGAAAACCTATTTGCAAGAAAAATATCTTTAATTTATAGTGTATATATGATATAATTAATTATATTCTCGTGATTGTGAGGGATTATTTTGAATTTTACTGAAATCAACTCAAACGGCGGTGTTGAAGGCTTCTGCCTTGTTAAAAGCCTTGAAGTTAAAAAGACTGCCAAGGGTGTACCCTTCCTTGACCTGATTCTTACAGACAGCTCAGGTGAAATCGGTGCAAAGCTCTGGGATTACAAGGAAGATGTTCACGGCGGCATCAAGCTCAATTCGCTTATCAAAATAAGAGGTACTGTTTCAATGTTCAACGATGCACTTCAGCTTCGTATTGACCGCGTACGTTCTGCTCTTGAAAGCGACGGAGTTAATATGGAAGATTTTGTTCCGAGTGCCGATTACAGCGGTGACGCAATGTACGATTACATTGTAAATACGGTAAACGGTTTTGAAAACGCTCAACTTAAAAATCTTGTTCTTACCGTTCTTGAGGGTAACAAGCAGAAGCTTCTTTACTGGCCCGCAGCTTTCAAGCTTCATCACGCAATACGCGGTGGTCTGCTTTACCATACGCTGTCAATCCTCAAGCTCGCAAAGGCTGTATGTGATATTTATCCGAGCCTTGAAAGAGAATTGCTTTATGCGGGCGTTATCCTTCACGACGTGGCAAAGATTCAGGAATTTGACGTAAGCGAAACAGGTGTTGTTTCAGGATACACGGTTGAGGGGTCACTCATCGGTCACCTTGTAAGAGGTGCAATGAACATAGAAAAAATCGGTGAAGAGCTCGGTATTGACAAAGAGCTTCTTATGCTTGTTGAGCATATGATACTTTCGCATCACGGTGAACCCGAATTCGGTGCGGCTGTTCGCCCGATGTTCCTTGAGGCGGAGATTCTTTCTCAGCTCGACTTACTTGATGCACGTGTATATGAAATTTCACAGGCTGTGTCCGAAGTTGAACCGGGCGACTTCACTCCCCGCCAGTGGGCACTTGAAAACAGAAAACTTTACAACCACGGTTTAAAAGAAATTAAACCGAAGGCTGATTTATTTTAAGAGGTATATTATGGAATGGACAGAAGTTAGAATCAACGTCAGCACAAAGGACGTTGACAAAGCGGGCGACATCGCACAGATGGTTGTTCCCTACGGCATTTACATTGAAGATTACAGCGACCTTGAAGAGGCTGCGTGGGAAATTGCACACATCGACCTCATTGACGAAGACCTTCTTCAGAAGGACAGAAGCAAAGCAGTTGTTCATATTTATATTTCTCCCGAAGAAAGCCCTGCAGAAGCTGTAGCTTTCCTTTCAGAGAGATATAATGCAGAAGGAATCGAACACGAAATCGACCTTAGCATCTGCAGAAATCAGGACTGGGAAAACAACTGGAAGGCTTACTTCAAGCCTCTTCCCGTCGGCGAGAAGCTTCTTATCCGTCCTGTCTGGGAGGATGAATACGACGCAGACGGACGAATCGTTCTTGATATTGAGCCGGGTCTTGCATTCGGTAACGGCGGACACGACACAACAAGGCTCTGCCTTGAAACTCTTGAAAATCATATCAACCCTGACGTTGAGCTTCTTGATATCGGTTGCGGAAGCGGTATCCTCGGCATCGCAGGCCTTCTCCTCGGTGCAAAAAGCGCAACGGGTGTTGATATTGATGCCCTCGCAGTTAAAACAGCAAAAGAAAACGGAACAATCAACGGTTTTGAAGAACCGAAGTTCACCGTTTTTGAGGGTAACCTTACCGATAAGGTAACAGGAAAATATGACGTTGTTGTTGCTAACATTGTTGCTGATATCATCGTTATGTTTACCGAGAATGTTGGTCAGTTTCTTAAGGATGACGGTGTTTACATTACGTCTGGAATCATTGACACAAGAGAGCAGGACGTGCTTGACGCTTTTGAAAAGTACGGTTTTGAGGTCATAGGCAGACACGAAAGTTGCGGCTGGCTCTGCTTTGAAACAAAGCTTAAGAAATAAAGAATTACGGGGTCACTTCAAATGAAGTAACCCCGCTTTTCATTTATTATATACAATCAAAAGACATCCGTTTTCTACACTGATTCGGACTTTTTCTTCCTTGATTTTATTGCTGACACCAAGGGGAAAGAATGGGGAAAAAGAGATGTTTTCAACGTCGAACAGTGAACCGTTAATGGTTACACCATCTGCTTTTCCTCCGTAAGCAAAAACGGAGAAAATCGGATTTTCGCCCTTGATAATTTCAATTCCGGTGTTTTTTATTAAGGTAAAACATTCACCGTTTCCGATAAGCGTCCCTTTTCCTCCTTTTTCGGCTATAAAAGCGAGAGATTGGATGTTTGCCATGGTATGGTCTGTCCTCTCTCCTCCGAGTGCACCGTAAATCACAAATTCAGTATAGCCTTTTTCAAATCCGAGCTTAACTGCAAGCATTGTGTCCGTATCGTCTTTCATCACAGGATGGACGATTATCTCTTTATTATCAGGAGCCTCCATAGAATCAAAATCTCCAAGAAGGATATGAGGCTCAATACCAAGTTTCTGCAAATGAAGATAACCCGCATCTACAGCTATAAGCAAATCATCAGGCTGAAGCGGAGGAATTTCACCGCACATCTCACCTGCCGCAACAATGTAGCAAATGCCCATTTTATGCCTCCCGTTATCAAGATTAAATCCGCCCGAGTGGGCGGATTTATTTTATTATGCTTTGTTCTGACCGATAGTCTGAAGGAAGATTCCGCTCATATCCGTATGCTCTGCATCAATCGAGTTGACCTTACCGTCAAAGTTGATGTCCGCCGCCTCAAGCACTGCCGCTGAAGTATTTGCGGATGTAAGCAACTCGCCTGCAATTGCACTGATGATAACCGAATCCTGACCGTCAATGATGTAATCACAGTTGGTGTCTCCGTAAACAACAACCGTTACCGTGTCAACAACCTTGCTCGTATCGGTACTGTCGCGAAGCTGAATGTAGCAGCCGGTTGTAAGCAGATCTGTGTTTTTAAGTGCTACTCTGCTGCTCTTCGGACTGTAGAACTTTATAAGAGAGGAGTCGTTTTCAAACTTCTGCAAGTAGTTGCCGACTGTCATTTTTTCAAGGTCAAAGCCTGAAATCAAAGCCTTGTCCTTATTAACCTCAAGTCCTGATGTTGATTTCGGAATAAGCTTATTGATACCAAGCGTTCCGTTGCTGAGGATATAGTATCCGTATTCAGCGGTATCGAAAGTAACACTGAAGTTTGAAACATATTCACCGGTAAGAACTACCGAACCGAGAGTATACTTTGCAAAGTCAAGCGTCATTGTACCGAGACTTAAATTATCCTCAATCGGCACATTGTTCGTATTTGTTATAATTGTTTCCTTGCTTACCTTTGCCGTATACATAAGGTTATTTGCAAGATAAACTGCATCGCCGTGCTTTATGAAGATATCTGTGCTCACTGTTGAGTAATAAACAGGATCTTTTGTTTCAACATAGTTTCCGTCAGCATCATAGACGTGCTCCATATAGAGATAGTCATAAGAACAAACCGTTCTTACTACCTTACCGTCCGAGTAAACTGCGTTACCGCCTTTCGTTGCAGTATTGTCACAGATGACACCGCCCATTGTATGGAACTCACCGCCTGTTTTTACATAGACTGCTCCGCCGTATGTTGAAATGTTATCGCAGATTGTACCGCCGTACATATACATTTTACCCGAAACGGTAACCACGCTTGATGTTGTATTTTTAAAATTCTGAAGTATTGCATCATCGTAAAGATGAAGCTCGCCACCCGATTTAACATCGATTGCCGCAGCACCGACAACACCCGTATGACCGAATCCGCCATCAAGCACCATCTGACCCTCAGTACGTGTGCCTGCGACATAATCCTTCTGAGCCTGCTGCTCGGGATTTACAACTTCGTCACCAAGACGAAGAACTGCTCCGTTCTCAACGGTAAACATAACACCGTTGAATGCACCGCCGCGCATTGAAACAAAGGTTTCCTCGTCGCAAGTAAGAAGAATGTCGCCTCTTACCGTAATCGGTTTTGTGATTGAGTTATCTGCAACAACGGTAATAATTGCCTGCTCCCCTGCCTTTACCGATTCAAAAGCATCGTAAAGGTTTGTGAACTGAACAGAGAATGCATTTTCCTTAGTTACTGTTGCAATTGTCTTTGAAGCGAGGCTCGTAAGGTTACCGTTTGCAAGAATATACCAATTAGAATTTGTCACACCGAATTTAGCATATCCCGCGCCTACGAAATCACCGTTGAGCACCTGCTTTCCTTCAGAATAAGCTTCCGGAGTTATAACTGCTGCATAACCCGCGCAGTCAAGTCTGTCCGTTACTGTAATATATTTATCCGTTTTAAGGTAAACATCGTTTGAAGAATCAATCTGTGCAAGTCCCTTCATCGTAAAGAGACCTTCATTATAAACCGCACTGCCCTTTGACTTATTTGAAACATTGTTTGCAACATATCCGCCTGTCATATTCAGTGTACCGTTTGCATTAACAAAAACTGCACCGCCCGTATCATAACCGACATTGCCTGTAAACGAACCGCCGTCGATATTGATTGTTCCGTAATAATCAGCACTCAATGCACCGCCGTCGGTTGCCTGATTGCCACTGAACTCAGCAGAATTTGCAATCGTTGTCTTACCGTAAAGACCGTATGTTGCGCAGGCACCGCCCTTACCGCTTGCGATATTTCCTTCAAACTTACCGCCTGTGATTGTCAACGTGCCGTCATAGTTGTAAATCGCAGCACCTTGTGTTGCTTCATTTTCTTTAAATGCACCGTCAGTAACAGTTACGGTGCCGCTGTCGTTATAAACAACACCGCCTGTTGACTTTGAAATATTCTGATAGAATGAGCCACCGTTAACAACAAGCTCACCTGTATTCACATTAATTACAGAGCCACGTACAGCCGCCGTTGAAAGCGGAACCGTTCTGAAGTTGCGGAACTGAACACCGTCTTCAATTGTAAGCACACCGTATTTCTGTACTGTAACAGCCGAAGCTGTACCCTCAACAAAATTACCGTCAACATAGAATGCCGGAGAATCGTCGAATCCGTAAATAGCAGAACCAATAGTGAGCTTGCCTGTGACATTTATCATTGTTCCGTTGAAGCCTTCCGCCCTTTTAAGAGTTGCTCCGTCCTCACCGAAAATGCCGATTGTTGCCGAAACCTCAAGTGTTTGAGAAAGTTCAAAATCACGTACAAGATAAACCGTCGGAAGTACAACCGAAGCTGTTGTCGAAGCATATTCAAGAGCCGCATCAAGAGTCTGATAATATGTATCTGTTCTGCCGTCGATTTCAACTCTTGCAACATACTGTGGCTGAACACGTCTTACGCTTTCCTTTGAAGTTTCCCTAATCGTTCTTGATGCCGCATATGCCATTGTATTGATCTGCGGATAATAATAGAAATATTCATCATCGCTTAAATATCTCCAATCTCCCGTTCCTAATCCCATCGCATAAATTGCGCGCGTACCTGACATTTCAGATGTAGTCAGAGCGGTTGCACCCGAAATGGTGTTAGAAATCGTAAGATATGCTGAATCATAGAAACATTCTGAAATACCTGTACCCGTTATCTGACCGAAAGCAATACCCGAAAGTGAAGATGCGGTAACCTTACCGGCTGTGTAGCATTTTGAAGCTGAACCCTGATTGTAGTAACCTACAATACCGCCACAGTTTGTGTTACCTGTAATTGTAGATGTACTGTAGCAATTCTGGATTGTTCCGCCTACGTTATTACCTACAACGCCGCCGACATATCTTGCATTTGCCGCATTGATATCTGAATAAGAAAAGCTTTTCTTAACCTCAGAACGGTTGTTGTATCCTACAACACCGCCGATATTCTGAACGAACGACTGGTCGCCCGTTGTATTTGTTGCATTGATTGAGCCAATCATACCGCAGCCTACAAGCTTTGCAGAAGCAAGAATATTACCCGCAACACCGCCGACAGCCTTGTCACCGCGGACCTCACTGTTTGAAACGCAGTTTGTAACCTGTGCTCCCATAACATAGCCTGCAATACCGCCGACATTTTCAACACCGCAGATAAGACCGTCCATAACAAGAACGTTATCTATAGTAGCTCCTGAGCCGACATATCCGAAAAATCCGATATTTTTACCGTCTTCTGTTGCATTGACAGATGTATAGATACCTGCTATGTTGAATCCGCCACCCTTGAACGAACCTGTGTACGGTTTGCTTGCAGTTCCGATAGGTGTCCATTCAGTAACAGCCATTGAATCGTCGTAAACGTTAATATTAAAAAGAAGGTTATCCATAACCTCAGCGTTTGCCGCAGGATTTGCGTCAATTCCGGGAATAGTACCGTTTACAAGACCCGCAAACCACGCAAGCTCCGAAGGCTTGTAAATAAGATAATAACCCGAATCATTCTTCTGCGGAACCTCAAGCTCACCTGACCATACATCCGACTGAAGCATCCACATAAGCACAGGGAAACCGTCATTTATTTCAGTATAGTCAAAACAGAAATACGGCATTGCCTTATTGAGTTCTTTAACAAAGTCTGCCGTATAAAGTTCGTCCATTGTACGTCCGATACCGACAGGACCGTCACACTGCGACATTTCAAAACAATAGAAAATACTTGCAAATTCACCGCCGAAAATAACACCTACGGCTCCGCCCTTATCTGCTCCCGCACTGTTAACTCCGCCGATAGCATAAGCACCGCGGACAACGCTCATCGTTGAATAGCCGATAATACCGCCGACCCTGTTGTCAGCCGTAACGCTTCCGCGGAAAAAGCAACCAACAAGGTTTCCGCCCGAAAGAGTACCGACAATACCACCGACGTTTCTTGTACCCGTAACGGTTACGTCACTGTAACATTTTGAAACAACAGAGTTACCGTTTGCATAACCGACAACACCGCCCGTACGCTGTTCGCCTGTTACCGTTCCCGCTGTCTGACACTGATTGACTACAGTTTCGGCATTTGCAAGGCCGACAATCGCACCGACGCTATTATATGTACCCGTTACATTTCCTTCAAAATAACAATCTTTTATACCTGCACCATCACTGTTACCGACGATACCACCAACATTCTGATGTCCTGTAATATCAGAATCAGTAACTCGGAGGTTTTTAATAAGTATGGTCTTCTTTGATACAATAAACTCAGGGGCAACACTTTCCGTTTTACCCTCATCCGCTGTATTACGTATCTTTCCGAAAAGTCCTATGTTACTTCCTGTTGTATTAATATAAACGCCACTGATTGTATGACCCGCACCGTCGAATGTTCCTTCAAACGGATGTTCTGTTGTTCCGATAGGTGTCCATTCATTCTCAGTTGAACCGGGAGAGTTAAGTTCTATATCGGCCGTAAGGACAGCCTTTATCGCAGTTGTTCCGTTATTAACTGCATTGGCAAACCACGCAAGATGTTCAGCCGTTGCAATTTGGTAGACACCGCCCGAAATTGATGGCGTGGTCATAGAGCCGGCCCATGCCGCACTTGCAACCGTCAGTGCAGGATAAACCGCACCTATTATTAAAATTAACGAAACTACAACCGACAGAATCTTTCGTTTCATAATCATTCCTCCTTATAAGCATATCTATATAAAACAAGATACAATAACACTATTATACTTTAACCATTATATTATAAAGGAAAACACAGAAAAGTGCAAGTAAATCTCAGTCTACCAAATAAACAAGATTGTTGTTTGCTTTTTGTAAATAATGATAATTAAATTAAAAAATTTCTCAAAAAAGACTTGATTTTATCAGAGATATAGTATATAATCATTGAGCAATCAACGGGGTGTAGCGCAGATGGTAGCGTGCTTGGTTCGGGACCAAGAGGCCGTGGGTTCAAATCCCGCCACTCCGACCACTGAAACGGACAAGACTTTGAGTCTTGTCCGTTTTTGTTTTTGATATGTGCGAGATTTAAACCCACGGTTTCTTTTCAAGCAAA
Source organism: Acutalibacteraceae bacterium (assembly GCA_045589535.1). Taxonomy (GTDB): domain Bacteria; phylum Bacillota; class Clostridia; order Oscillospirales; family Acutalibacteraceae; genus CAG-488. Next base: position 27,047 of record JAZNPE010000039.1, read on the forward strand.
CCAAAGGTGAGGGACCAGGTGACGGAGCCGAGTGCTGCCGGCGGCAGATACAGCGAGGCAGAGAAAGAGAAAAACAAGGAGAATCACGAAGCGCTCCAAGCGAGTGAGGCAACTATGTTTTTCTCGGTAGCCGTGGGTAAGTGCGAAGCATCCCCGCCACTCCGACCATTAAGAATCGTTGAAATCTCAAGTGTTTTGACGGTTCTTATTTTTTTGCTTTGCTTCAATCTTGAAAAAGCACACAGAATCGTTAAAAAGTCCAATTTTATTACATAAAAAATATAAAAAATGACCTCACACGAGGTGAGGTCGAGCGTACTAAACATTATTTTAAACTTTCTTTTAAAGTGTCAGCCACCATATTCTGTGTTGATGTCAGTTTAATATCGTAAGCTACGATTGAAGAGCTTAATCTAATTTCAGACTTAGTCGAATATAGTAACTTAACGGAAATTCATATAACCGAAAACTAACAGAACTACCATCAAAATATAGAAGAAAGGAAGAACCGTTGCATCTCCGCCAAACGAAATAATGAATTCCTTTAAAGATTTTGATTTTTCTCTGTTTTCCTTGAGTCTCTTCGGGCGTGCAAAGTAAGCAAGGTCGAAGAGAATATAGCCTACACAGTAGAAAATCCAGGTTTCCCAAAGAGTATAGCCTCTGAGAATCTGACCGACAAGTATAACTGCTCCCAACAAAATCAGGAAAATGCGTATAATCTTTATATTCTTGTAATCCCAATAGCGTTCAAGGCCGTCGTGCTGTGCAATAACATAGTACATTGTAAAGCAACAGATAATTGAAGCCATCGTTGTTGAACCGAGCATAACAAGAGCAAGAGGTCCGACCATATAGCAGGGACGCTCAAGAACCTCAACAATGTTCATATCAACCTCGCCGAAGGCACGGGTGATTTTGTTGCCGTTTCTGCGGTAAGGAATGATAAAGAGGAAAATTGTGAGAATTATCAAAGCACAGAATACCCACGAAAGAATAGTATCAACCTTTTCTGGAAGCATATACCAAAGCTTTCCTGACGCTTCAGCCTGCTCAAGATTCTTGGCAGCAAGAGGCCAACCGAGAACAAAAGCTCCTGCGATACCAAGACCGTTAAAGCAACCCTGTGTAAATTCCATTATTTTCCAACCATCAATAACATTAAGTGCATCCAATTTACCGAAAAGGCGTTTGCCGTTCTTGAGAGGATGAATCTGCTTGTCATAGAAGGTGATGGCGACAACCCAACCGACAGAGCCTGCAAGTGCGCCGCCAATCCACATAATGATACCGAAAATATCACGGCGGATTGCCATCATAAGAAGCAGGCCGGCTACTATAACAAGGTTTCTTCCCCATTCCTCTCGGCTGTCTTTAGAGAAACAGACTTTAGGCATTCTGCCGTGTTCAGGGTCGTAGGGTGTGTTGAAAATCCGGTATCCGATTTCCTGCACCAAAGGAACGAGTGCGAAGAAGATAACAAAATCATACCATTTATAAACAACACCACTCATAGCAGAAAAGCTTACACCGAGAAAACCTGCTCCGAGACCACTCCAGATTGAACCCTTGAAAGCAAGAGCCAGATAACCCAGCGGAGGATTATATCTGGGTATGTCGTGGTGAAGAACGAGACTCATTGTTGAACCGTAGGGCTCCATACCTCCGTAAAAATAGCCGAGTGCACAGGCAGCTGCGAACAGATATACGTTGTCCATCAACAGCTCCGAACCCGTGTACCAGACACAAAGTATGCCCATAAATGCACCGGGTAACATAGCACCTTTTTCGCCGCCGATTGCCGAGCCGCGCATGCCCCATCCGAAGCACATAGTAATCATACTGATTGCCAGAAAAGCAAATATATTTTGAGTTTCCATATGCAATACCCTTTCTTTGTTTTAGTTCTTTCCTACACGAACAACCGCATAGCCGATTTTCTTGCGTCCGCAGGTATAAACCATATGGAGAAGATTACCCTCCGCAACAATTGAGGGATATGAAAATTCAACACCGGGTTGAGTTTCAAGGTCAATGCGGACGGGGTATGTAGCACCGTTATCCTCGGAAAGGAAAAGGCACAGAGGTGTGCGGTCACCCCAGTTTTCACTTACGGGATTGCAAATCAATCCCAAAACACCGCAATCGGTCATTGCTGCACCGATACCGCTGTTATTATTGGGCATATCGGTGGGGCGCGCTACAGACCAGGTGCGTCCGAAGTCTGTTGACTCGCTGCGATAAATCCAATTAAGGTTTGTACGCGCAAGCATATAAACTCTGCCGTCGTGTGACTGGTCTTCCCATATCGCAGGCTGAATCAGGCCCTCACCGTCCTTGGGAAGCTCTTCCTTACGGTTGCATATCGTGCCGTCGGGAAGTTCAAATGCAACTGGAGCAGACAGTTTCCAGGTTTCTCCGTTATCTTCACTGCAGTCTGTCCAGGATTCCCAACGGTCGCACAAATCCTCAGTTGAGCCGGGAGCAAGAAGTGTACCGTTTGAAAGCCTTATCATCTGATTTTTAACGGGTCCTCTTCCGCCGATGTCACCCGGGACAAGTTCCTTCGGTTCTGTCCATGTTTTGCCACCGTCAAAAGATACCGTTTTCATTGAGTACCAATGACCTTCATCAATTCCGCTTTTGTAAATCAGCGTAAGAACACCGTTCTCAGCAAAAAGAGTAGGGTTCCAGTCCGCCTCGCCATCATCCGGAGTTACGGGTACCGGCGTGCTCCATTCTCCGTTACGCTCAGCAAACCATATACGCACATTCGGATTCTTTTCTTTGATACCGCCGAACCAGGCGGCTGTGGGTTTACCGTCGCAGATAGCAACTGTGGCTGCATGACATTCTCCAGTTTCTTCGTTGATACCTTCGGTTGCAAGGTATTCCTGATATAAAAGTTCTGCCTTAATCATTTGAATCATCTCCTCGTCAGAAAGTAATAAATAGTATAAAAGCCCAAAAACGAAGTATCCTTATTTTGGACTTTAACTTGTTATCAACAGCCGTGAAGCTCTTTATAAATACGGATAACCTCCTGTAGGTCCTCCTCTGTGTCTACGCTGACAGCTTTGTAATGAGCCGGTGCGGGAACGATTTTGATTTTATATCCGTGTTCAAGAACCTTAAGCTGCTCGAGGGACTCTGCCTCTGAAAGAGGAGTGGGAGCAAGCTTGGTATATGCATTAAGAAAATCGTGTGTATATGCATAAATGCCGATATGCTCAAAATATCTTGCTTCTTCCTCATGACGGGGATACGGAATAGGTGAACGTGAGAAATAAATTGCATTTCCGTTTACATCGCTGACAACCTTGACTACGGTGTTGTTGAGAATATAGTTTTCATCCCCCGTAATTTCCAGGCTACCTGTTGCCATAACGCAGTCTGGACTGTTAATCAGTGCAGAACCGATATCATCAATTATTTCGGGAGGAACGAGAGGCTCATCACCCTGAATATTGATAACATAATCACAGTCGTAATTGCTTGCAGCCTCTGCAACTCTGTCCGATCCTGTGGGATGATTGACACTTGTCATAACAGCTTCGCCACCGAAAGCGATAACAGCATCATAAACACGCTGATCATCAGTTGCAACAACAACTTTGCTCAGAACCTTTGATTTGCTTGCGTTTTCATAAACGTGCTGAATCATCGGCTTACCGCATATATCCTTAAGAGGCTTGCCGGGAAGGCGGGATGAACCGTAACGCGCAGGAATAACACCTAAGACTTTAGCACTCATATTAATATTCTCCTTTTACTTATAATCAAAAACTGTATTTTTCACGAAGAGCATTACGCATCTTATTGAGTGAGAACGGCTTGATTTCATCGCAGATTTTCTCACGCATTGCTTTGCCTTCATCCGTATTCTGAGGAGCTGAGGTGAAGTCAAGAGTCACTCCGAGCTCGTTACAGATACGATCGACAAAAATCGGCCAGAGTTCACCGATATCGCCGATAACCGGGATACTGTTTTCAAGACGTGTAAATGCAGACATTTCCATACGGAAAGGAATTTTAGTGAGCTTGGTCTTGGGAAGACCCTCGTTGATTGCCTTCTGGATAAGCTCGCTCTGCTTGTTGAGATCCCACGAACGCTTGAGATTTTCGTCAAGGTCAAAGCGGATGAGAGTTTTGTCCTTAAGACTGTACGTAGGAAGACCGTTCATTGCTGCCCAGATACCGTGACCTGTGTATGTTTCGAAAGGACCGTCGTGAATTTCCTGAGTCAAAGCAACAGCAGATTCAATGATAACATCTGCCTCGGAAAGCATTTTTGCAATACGCTTGCAACGCTGACTTACGGGAATGCTGTCAGAAATGCAAAGACCAACCTGACCGCCACCGATAAGCTGAGGAACACTGACAAGAACAGGTACACCCTTAATCGCGCCTGCGCCGATCATGGTGTTCGGGTCTGCTCCGAGACCTGCAACGTACTCAAAGCTTTCCCCGAGCGTCTGTGCCGCAACCATAACTTCTGTTGAGACAGTCTCATTAAAATAACCTACAGGATAAGCCATATTACCTGCAGCCTTGATAATCACCTTGCCGTCTGCCTTTTCGCAGACAGATATAAGCTCTTCGTCAAGGGGCAACTCGGAACGGATACGTGCCCATTCCTCGTCGCTGAGCTGTGTAAGCTCATAAATGTTACCGCGGCAACGTATGTTTTCGGTGCATTTGTCGCCGAGAATATCCGCATCAAAGCGCTTTACTCTGTCAAGGGTGCCGCCCATTTCGTGGGAAATTACTGCAGAACTTGTTGTTACGCCGTCAATAAGACCTGCGTGAATAAGAGCAGCAATAAGTGTTGTAACACCTTCGTGAAGATTCGGACCGCTTCCTATAACAGCTGCAACCTTACCGCCGCGTTTTTTTACTTCTATAACCTTTTCAATCGCTGTGTTTAAAAATTCCTTTGTTTCATCAGGGAGTGCCTGATAAAGCTGTTCAACCAAAGCAGGTGAAGCCATAATATATTCTCCTATTCATAAAATGTGTTTGAGTTAAAATTTTTTGCCGAAGCAGGCGTCATCGTAGTCGATGGACAAAAGCTTGAAATCATATTTTTTGTAGAAGCTCATTGCCCTTTCATTTCTCGGACCGCAGGTAAGGCAAACACCCGAAATCCCTTTTCCGGCAAGATGAGAACAAAGAGTGTCAATGAGTTTACCGCCCAGACCCATTCGCTGATACTCGGGAAGAATGTTTATATGAAAATGTGCAGGATATTCTTCCTTGAATTTTTCAGGAACATTATATGCTGTCGATGCCCACTCGTATCTGTCATCTCCGTAACTGTCCGAGCGCGGGAGATATTCGTTGTCAAAAATCTCCTTGAATCTGTCAAAATTTTCTGCACAGATTATATAACCTATCACTCTGCCGTTATCTTCGAGAACAAAGCAGTTTTCAGGCTCGTGCTCAATATAATAATTACAGAATGTGTTATGGTAAAACTGTCCCGTTAAATAATCCGGCACTTCCTCAGGGCCCTCACTGTTATCGCACACAAAATGCATATCAGCACGGTCCTTTTCCTCATACTTTCTGATAGATACCATTATAACTCACCACCCTCAATCCGGTTTACAGGTATAGGTTAGCATAAATATAACTAAAAAGCAATAAAATACTTGAAAAATCCCGAAATTGGTGTATAGTAAAGATATACAGTTTTTGGAGGTTTGTTTATGAAATTTAATGATAGTTTTACAAAAAAATCTGTAGATGCCCTTGCAAAACTCATTATTTCGACTATGCCGAAAAAGCACTTCAAAGTTCAGTCGGATGCAGATAAATTTATGCTCGCGGGCAACGAGAAATTTTCATCAGTTCCCGGAGAAAAATGGAGCTGCGGATTCGGGAAAGCGACATATACACCTTCCGATTACGAGAGTAAAACATACTATATCGCAGGCTATGATTCAAATAACCCCGTAAAGGGAGTGCTTGATGATCTGTATGCAAGAGTTGTTTATCTTGATGACAACAGAGGTGACGGCGGAGTTGTTTTCTGCGCGCTTGATTGTGTAGGTATGAGCAGAAAAGATATTAACGATATCAGAAGGCTTGTTCTTGAAAGCGGCAGGCTCGGTAAGGTTAAGTCAATCAATATAGCCTCCACTCACACGCATGCCGGAGTTGATACTCAGGGGCTTTGGGGTGAAAAAATCTATAAATGCGGTAAGGATAAGACATTTATGGAGAATCTAAAAAAAACGGCGGCTCAGGCTATCGTCACAGCGTATGAAAACAGAAAGGACGGCAGTCTTTTTATGGGTTGTACCCCTGTTGAGGATATGCAGGCTGATGTCAGAACACCCGTTACCTACGACAAAAATCTTACGAAATTCCGCTTTTCACCGGATGACAATTCCGGAGACATCTATATAGTAAATTTTGCCTCACACGCAGAATTGCTCGGTACAACATCCCTCATCAGTGCGGATTTCCCTGCATATCTTATTAAAGAAATTGAAGAGAATGTCCCTGGTTCAAATGTAGTTTTCTTTAATGGTGCAATAGGCGGTATGATTTCTGCAAAGGAAATAAAAAAAGTTTACAGGGATTCTATTGACTGCGAAGCATATATGAAAAATTTCGGCAGACAATTAGGTAAAATCACTCTTGCTGTCAGCAATGAAATCAAGCTCAACCCCATCCTCAACATCAAATCCAAGGGCATTACTGTTCCGGGTGACAACACGGTGCTTATTCTTGCAAGATACCTTAAGGTCCTCAACAACGATATCGGAAGAACCGGAAAGAGAAGCAAAGCGTGCATTTTCTCCGAGGTCGGCTATATGGAACTCGGAAATAAGGACGTTGCCGTGTTTCTTGTTCCCGGTGAGCTTTTCCCCGAGCTTTACAACGGAGAGTTTCTTACGGAGAAGGACAGTGCAAACCACAGAAAAGCGAGCTATAAAGCAGTGCTCTCGGATATGACGGACTGCAGACACAAGTTCGTTATCGGTCTTTGCAACGACGAGCTGGGCTACATTGTTGCGGAAAACGATTTTCTTCTGAATGAAGCCCTGCCGTATATCAACAAAGCAACTGATGATATGGACAGAGATCACTACGAGGAAACAAATTCAACAGGTCCCGAAACCGGCGGAATTATTCTTAATGAAACGCAAAAGCTGATAGAATCAGCACTTAATTAATAACAGCAAAAAGGAGATGTAATTTATGAAAAAGTCTTACAGTTCTTTTATCGCAATTCTTCTCGCGCTAACACTTCTTTTCTCTGCAAATTCAACGACCGCATTTGCGGCTGACAGACAAAGCAATCCGATTTACCCGGTAACAAATGTTCTTGGCGGCGTTGTTGACGGTATAATAAAGCTGTTGGGAATACTTACCCCTACTCCCGACTATCCGACAGTTGAGGAATATTTCGCGACAGAAAGTGAAAATTTCTACAAGGGAACAGATACCTTCGTTGATGAAGCTGCAAATGGAGCCAAATGGTCTCTCGGCTTTGGCAAAGAAAGCATTGTTCCCGACAATCTTCGTGACGGAAGCAAAAAATACTACACCGGCGGATATTTTACCCAGAAGGTGAACGGTGTGTTCGACGATCAGAAGGCTGTTGCAATTGCCCTCAACGACGGTTCGGGCAGAGGCACAACAATCTTTGCTTCAATCGACGGTATCGGTGTTGCCAATGCAGATGTCCGCGCTATAAGAAGTGCTGTAGAGCAAAAGCTCAAAGAAAAGGAAGTTGACAGCGATATCAATGCCATCAATATCAACGCTACACACTGCCATACGGTTATTGATACTCAGGGTATAGGTCTTGACCTGTTGCCTAAAATCTTTCTCAGTTTCTTCGGCGGAGCAGGCAGGTCAATGGATACTGAGTTTCTTGAGGTTATGATTGACCGTGCATCCGATGCGATTGTTGAAGCATATACGAATATCGAAACCGGTTCGCTCTATTATTTTGAAACAGCAGGTATGGGCAAGGATGACGAGCACGGTCTGTATGCCGATGATGAATACCCGTATCTTGTCAACAAGAGATACTATACCGAGGGCTATCAGCACAAGTTTGCTTGCTTCAAATTTGTTCCCGACAACAAGACTTCAGCTGCAACAATCTTTACCAATATCGGCGCACACCCAACAATTGTTGATGAAGAAACAAATCTTCTTTCTGCAGACTTTCCTGCATTTATGGAAGAAAAAATCAATGGTGCCGGTATGAATTTTATGTTTATTCAGGGCGCACAAGCACCTGTTTCTGTTAACAAATGGGCAGATGTTCCGGCGTCAACCATTGGTGAGGTTGATGAAAAAGTCGCTGTCAATCCTACTGCAGAAGATTATAAGACAGCCATCCTCTACGGCTATGAATACGCAAGACTTATTCTGGAAGCCCAGGATAATTTAAAAGAAATTGAACCCATACTCAATGTCAGAATGACTGAGTATGTCGTCAGCCTTGAAACAGGTCTTTTCGCTTACGGTGCTACCGAAGGCTTTATCGGCACAACAACCGTAAAGGATTCTTCAAGCGAAACAGGTTATTCCGTTATTACGGAAGCCGGATACATAGAAATCGGAAAAGATATTGTTTTGCTTACTGCTCCCGGTGAAATTGTACCTCAACTTATATACGGTAATTTTGTTTCGGTGGAAGAATCATATTCAGGTACAGAATGGACTTATGAAGCAACCGCAAAACTCATTCCCGAAGGTAAAACTGTTCTTGTTATGGGACTTTGTAACGATGCAATCGGATATATTCTGCCGGATAACGACTTCGCACACTTTATTACTGATGTTATTTGGGATATAGACGGCGCAGATAAGGTCTTTGGCTCCTATCACAGACATTATGAAGAACTGCTTTCAGCCGGAGCTTCAGCGGGGTCAACAACCATTTCAACTTTAAATGAACTCGTAAAAAGCCTGAACCCTTAAAGGTTTTGAAGTTAAAAAATAAAACAAATTTAAACTGTAACACACGAAGTGTTTACTGAGCTTTGTGGCAGAGTGAATGACCCGGACAGAATACAGTTCGGGTCATTTAAATCCAAAAAAGGAGAAAAGCAATGGCAAAAAAGTTTTTTGATTATATAATCCACGGTGGAGATTATAACCCGGACCAATGGATAAGAACGCCCGAAATATGGGATGAGGATATGCGTCTGATGAAGCTTGCCCATATCAACAGTGCAACGGTCGGCGTATTTTCATGGGCAACACTTGAACCTGAAGAAGGCGTTTATAATTTTGAATGGCTTGATACTATACTTGATAAAATGCATCGGAATGGTATTGCCGCAATCCTTGCCACTCCGTCGGGCGCGCGGCCTGCATGGCTTGCCGAAAAATATCCCGAAGTTTTAAGAAAAGACGAAAACGGGATACGCCGCAAATTCAGTGACAGACACAATCATTGTCTCACTTCCCCGGTTTACAGAGAAAAAGTCCGCAGCATCAACAGAATGCTTGCGGAAAGATACAAAAACCATCCTGCCCTGAAAATGTGGCATATTTCAAATGAATACAGCGGAGAATGCCGCTGTGAGCTTTGCTGCGAGGCTTTCAGAAAATGGCTCAGAGAATATTATCACAACGATATCGATGAGCTGAATTTCAAATGGTGGAATGCATTCTGGTCGCATTCCTTCAACGATTTTGACCAGATTAATCCGCCCGAAAAAAACGGAGAAGACAGCGCATCGGCTCTTAATCTTGCATGGCAGCGTTTTATAACCGACAGCCATATTTCTTTTTTTGAAAACGAAATTGCACCTCTGCGGGAAATTACACCGGATATTCCCGTAACCACCAACTTTATGAAAAGATATAACGGAATTGATTATCAAAAGTTCGCAAATTATGTTGATCTTGTATCTTGGGACAGTTATCCTGCCTGGGACAAGGGTAAAAATCTCGATGAGGCACTTGAAACAGCGTTTTTACACGATTTTTTCCGTTCATTAAAAAACGGTCAGCCGTTTTTCCTTATGGAAAGCACACCGTCATTAGTAAACTGGCAGGATGTCAACAAGCTCCCAAAATCGGGCATACATGAGCTTGCATCAATCCAGGCTGTTGCACACGGTGCGGACAGCATACAGTATTTCCAATGGAGAAAAAGCAGAGGCGGAGACGAAAAATTTCAGGGTGCGGTTATTGACCATTGCGGACACGAAAACACAAGAGTTTTCAGAAACGTAACAAGGCTTGGAGAAACACTTGAAAAATTGAATTCCGCTGTCGGAAGCGAAACCGAAAGCAGAGTTGCGGTTATATATGACTGGGAAAACGGCTGGGCAGTCAATGTTTTCCGGGGTTATAACAACATCCGCAGAGATTATGTGAAGGAATGTATAAAATGGTATGCTCCGTTTTATAAGAGAGGCATCAGCGTTGACGTTATTTCCATGCAGGATGATTATTCAAAATATGATATTGTTATCGCACCGTTTCTCTATATGCTTAAGAACGGCACGGAAAAACGGATTGAGGAATATGTTGAAAACGGCGGTAATTTTGTTGCAACGTATCTCTTAGGCATAGTCGATACTGATGACCTTTGCAGACTCGGCGGTTTCCCTGCAGGAAGGCTGAAGGAGGTTTTCGGCATATGGTGTGAGGAAACGGATTCTCTTCCCGAGGATATTACGGGCAAGGCCGGATTTAACGGCAAGGACTATGAAGTGAACCACATCTGCGACATCATCCATGCGAACGGAGCAAAAACTTTGGGCGAATATAAAAGCGATTTCTACTGCGGAATGCCCTGCGTTACAGAAAATGCATTTGGAAAAGGTAAGGCATACTATGCCGCCTTCAGAAACGACGGGACTTTTGCCGATGATTTCTGCGAAATGCTTATTGCCGAAAATGCTGTTGCTGCCGATGCGGACATAAAACTCAGTGACGGAGTTTTCTCAAGAAAGCGTGGCGACATAATTTTTATTATGAACTTTGCAGATGAAGAACGAATAATCGTTCTTGATAAAGAGTATACAGATACACTTAAAAACGAAAGCGTTTCCGGCAAAATAACACTGCCTGTCTGCGGATATCTTATCATAAAAGCACATTAATAGGAGTTGACCTTATGAATAAATCACCTGAAAAAAGAGCAGAAGAACTTCTGAAAAAGCTGTCCCTTGAAGAAAAGATCTGTCAGCTTTCTTGTCAGATGCTCTATCCTATACGCGAGGATTACGAAGAAAGGCGAGAATATCGTTTCGGTAATTTCCGTAATCCCGGACATTTTATGCACGAGCAGCGAGGAGAACCTGTTTCTCCTGCGGAAGTTGCTGATGAAATTAACCGAGATATACGTCGTAGTATGGAGTGCAATTCGCTGTCTGTTCCGCCCATTGAACACGCAGAGGCTCTTCACGGAGCACAGTGGGGTATGGCAACCTGCTTCCCACAACCGATAGGTATGGCATCGATGTTTGATAAGGATTTCGTTGAACGGATAGGCGACGTTATAGGAAAGGAGTGTGCCGTTGTAGGTGTAAGGCAGGCTCTTACTCCGGTAGTAAATGTTGTCAGGGATTGTCGTTGGGGAAGAACAATTGAAAGCTTCGGTGAAGATGTGCTCCTGAACGGAGATATGGGTGCTGCAATTTGCAGAGGATTACAGAAAAACGGTGTTATCGCCACACCAAAGCATTATGCAGATAACTATTCTTATGGAGGAAGAGACTCCAATGTTTCCGATACAAGTGAAAGGACTATGCGAGAAGTTTATCTTAAGCCTTTTGAAAAGTGTATCAAGCAAGGCGGAGCAATGTCTGTTATGGCTGCATATAACAGCTGGGACGGTGTTCCCTGCACCTGTAACGAAAAGCTCCTAACCGATATTTTGCGTAACGAGTGGGGTTTTAAAGGATTTGTTGTTTCTGATTACAATTCGGTTGAGGGCGTTTGGGAAGCACACAGACTTTTTGATACAGAATGGAAGGCTCAGGCAGCGAGCCTCAAAGCAGGTCTGGATGTTGATTTGCCACAAAACTCTTATGATGATTTGATGATTGCTTACAAAGAAGGTTGGATTGATGAATCTGATATTGACCGTGCACTTCTGCGTGTGTTGACCGCAAAGTTCAGCATCGGTCTTATGGACAAGCCTTTTGCAGACAGAAATGAGGCTCAGAGCCTTGTGCGCTGTGACGAGCATAAGCAACTGGCGCTTGAAGCAGCCCGCAGATCAATGGTGCTCTTGAAGAATGAAGGCGTTTTGCCTTTTAATAAGAAAAAAATGAAGAAGCTGGCTGTGTTCGGTATGGGTGCGGATGTTTTCCCGGTCGGAGAAAACTATTCCGGTCCTTTCGAAGTCAAATGGACGGCCGAGGATGCAAAAACACCGTTACAGTATCTCAGAGAATATCTTGACGGAGCCGTTGAGGTTGTTTTTGCGGAGGATGCTTACATCGAAGAGGTTGCCGCCGAGTGTGATGCAGCAATATATATGACTGCACTTGTTGAAGGTGAAGGACTTGACCGTTCGGATATCCGTCTTCCCGGTATTACGCGTACGGAACAAAAAGATAACAGTGCGGTTATTGTGGGCAAAATTGAGTTCACCGTCAAAACGGATCAGGAGGAAAGTATACGCAGAATGACTGCGGCAAATTCAAATTCAGCAGTTGTGCTTCTTAATGGTTCACCTGTAGATATGACTGCGTGGCTGGACGGCTGTGGTGCTGTTTTAGAAGCATGGTTCCCGGGTGAACAGGGTGCACAAGCTATATGTGAAATTCTTTTCGGAGAGATTTCTCCGAGCGGAAAGCTTCCCATAACATTCCCGAAAACTGTCGGACAGCTTCCTCTTTTCTATTCGATGAAGCCGTCAGGAAGAGGATACGGCTATATTGAAAATGACGGATCTCCGCTTTATCCGTTCGGTTTCGGACTGAGCTATACAGACTTTAAACTTGATAATTTTGAATGTATCAATCTGGCGGACAGTCTTAAGATAAATCTTACGGTTGAGAATACCGGTGGCTTTGATGGTGCGGAGGTTATTCAGACTTACCTGACGGGGGTTAACTGTGATGTTGTAATGCCCCTGAAGGAGCTGAAAGCATATGTGCGTGTTGAGATTAAAAAGGGAGAAAAAACTCAAATCAGTATACCTGTTCCCAACGAAGCCTTCTGCTACTATGACCGACGTATGGTTTTAGGTATGCATAACGGTGATTACACGGTTTCTGTCGGAACTTCTTGTGTCGATATTCATAAAACCTTCAAAATCAAAGTACGTGACGGAAAAATAAGTCAGCTCTCCGACAACAGATAGAACTACGTTTTTGATTATGCTTTTGTAATGCTTGTATTTCCATAAGCAAACCTCCTGTGGGGCAACATTACATTTGACAAACAAGAATTTGTTAAAATATTGGTGACGGAGAGTTACTTATCATTTTAAAAGCTTTATATTATTCAAAAGAGGAAACGTAATGGACGGTAGTATTAAATATTTGCTCGGGATTGACGGAGGCGGAACAAAAACGGAGTTTCTTCTTACCGACCTGAATGAGAATAAAATAAATCGGATTGTTCTGAGCACATCAAATCCCGTAAACATCGGAATCAAAGAGTCAAAAGCTGTTTTAAAACAGGGTATTTCGGAAATATGTGACGGTTTGGACCTTGCTGAGGTTTCAATATTTGCAGGACTTGCCGGCAGCGGTGCCGAGGAAATAAAAACTGAAATCAGAAATTTTCTTGGCGGGTTTGGTTTCGGTGTATATTCAAACGGTACGGACGCTGACAGTGCTGTTGCAATTGCTCTTAAGGGAGAAAACGGTACTGCTGTAATTATGGGGACAGGTATCATCGCATTCAGTTGTTCGTGCGGAAAAATCCGCCGTATCGGCGGACGCGGATATATGATTGACAAAGGCGGAAGCGGTTTCTGCTTCGGTTCGGATGCTCTCAATTCAGCATTTGAATTCATCGACGGCAGGGGCGGAAGCGAGCCGATACTGAAACTCGTCGAAGAAAAGCTCGGCAAAAAGCTTGAAGAATCTGTTGCTGAAATTTATTCAGGCGGTGCGACGTTCATCGCATCCTTTGCACCTGCAGTTTTCGAAGCATACAAGCAAGGAGATTCAAACGCGGAAAAAATTTTAGAGCGTAACGCTTATGAAATTACAAAGTTGATAACAGCATCACAGCGTTTTCTTAAAAAGAAAGATAAAACCGTTATCTGCGGCGGATTATGCAGGCAAAAGGATGTTTTAAAGCCGTTTTTACTTAAATATCTCGGAGATAGATTCCCCCTCACCTTCTCGGACGATCCGATAATTAACGGAGCGATACTGCTTGCAAAAAGAAACATACAAGGCGGTAAAAAAAATGCTTAATACCGAAAAAAGAAACAAAAACACTTATAATATCGACAAGATGTCAACGTGCGAAATACTTAAAATAATCAATGACGAAAATGCGGTTGTGACCAAAGCAGTTGACGAAGCATTGCCGCAGATTGCGATTGTTTGCGACATGGTTACCGATGCTATAAAATCAGACGGCAGAGTTTTCTATATCGGAAGCGGCACCTCGGGCAGGCTCGGTGTCTGCGATACCGCAGAATGTCCGCCCACTTTCGGTGTGTCCTATGAGCTTTTTAACGGAATTATCGCAGGCGGTGAAAAATGTATGTTCAAAGCAGCAGAAAACGCAGAAGACAATCCCGAAGCAGGTATTGAAGACCTGAAAAACCGTAATTTTTGCAGTAAGGATGTTCTTGTCGGAATTTCTGCATCAGGCTCGGCATCTTATGTTATTTCTGCCGTGAAATACGCAAAAAGTATCGGTGCAAAAGCATTTTCAATTACAAACAACCCTGATACTGAACTTGGAAAAGTTGCGGACATTGATATCTGCGCAGATACCGGCCCGGAAGTTATTACAGGTTCTACACGAATGAAAGCAGGAACCGCACAGAAGATTATTCTCAATATGATTTCAACTGCATCTATGGTAAAATGCGGTTGCGTTTATGAAAATATGATGATAAATCTCAAGCCGACAAACAAGAAGCTCCGCAGACGGATGATAGGTATTGTGACTGAAATTCTCGGTTGCACAGATAAAGAAGCGGAAGCTCTGCTTGAAGAAAACGAGTGGAACATCAGAAAAGCTGTTGAAAAATGATTTAGGGGCTGTAAAAAAACAGCCCCTTTAATATTACATAATAAAGGAAACATCCCGACAAATTCAGGTTTGTCGATATCTTTATTTTCCACCTCATCCACCGCAAGCGGTCCCCCTTCCCCTCAAGGGGAAGGCTGAGAAACTACATAAATCCAAGGCTTCCCCTTGAGGGGAAGCTGTCACGAAGTGACTGATGAGGTGTAGGTTGCAAGCAACCGTTATAATAAAACATCCC
>JAZNPE010000040.1:0-19978 GCA_045589535.1 Acutalibacteraceae bacterium
CGCAGAGCCCACTGACATCTTTGCACGGTGAAGGCGTGAAAGTGTCATAGTGGGTTACGTACTTTGAAAAAAGTGCAAAACAAATAAAGCAGTAATGCAGAAAGGAGGTAAAACCTATGGCAAAGAAAGACTACAGTGTAGCGAGAGTTGTTACTCATACACAAAGCTCAATCGGTAAATGTGAAAGGCACAACGAGAGAAAGAATGAAAGCTATGCAAATATGAATGTAGATACGGCTCGCTCAGATATGAATGTGCATTTCAAGAGTTGCGGTGAACTAACCTACAACGAACAACTGAATAATCTAATAGCCGAAAAGAAGGTTTGTATGCGAGGTCTGAAAGCTGATGCAAAGGTCTTTGATGAAGTCATATTCGATGTCAACACGGACTACTTTGAAACTCACGGCGGTTATGAGTATGCAAAAGAGTTTTATGCAGAAGCCTACAGATTTGCAGTTGCTTTGTACGGTGAGCAGAACATCATCTCTGCCGTAATGCACGCTGATGAACTGAATGTTGCTCTTACAGAACAATACGGAAAACCTGTGTATCACTTTCATATGCACCTTGTGGCTCTGCCTGTCGTAGAAAAGCAGATTCTGTGGACAAAGCGGTGCAAGGACAAATCACTTGTAGGCACTGTGAAAGAAACTGTCAATCAGATAAGCCATTCAAAGAAATGGAAGTCACCTCAGGCTGTGGATGAAAACGGTAATGTCATATTCAACGAAAAAGGTAAACCTGTACTGATTCCCTCATACAGTATCCTGCAGGATGATTTCTTCAATCACATGCAAAGAGCCGGTTTCAATGATTTTGTTCGTGGCGAGAAAGGCAGTACAGCTGAGCATCTGTCTTGTCTGCAATATGAAATTCAACAGGATAAAAAACGGCTTGAAGAAATCAAAAGTCAGGTTGAAAAGGAAGAAATCCGTTATGACACTATTCAGATCGTGCATAAAACATTCAACGAGATTGATGGTATGGGTAAGAAAACACTTACGGGTAAAGTAACAATTTCAAGTGAAGATTTCAATGATCTGAGCAATATGGCAAAGCAGTCCGTTGCGGCAAGGAGTAAGATTTTTAACCTTGAAGGTGAAAATGAAAGGCTCCGAAAAAGAAATTGGGAGCTGCAAAGCAGTATAAATAGACTGAGTGAAAGGCTTCATGAGCTTGAACAAGTCTGTGCACCATATCTTGAGGCATTGAGGCTGATGCCTGAAAAAGTAAAAGCATTTATCTCGGATGTGCTGAAAACTGTCCGAAAAGAGAAAACCAACAAAAATATAGAAATAAAAAAAGAGAGGTAATTTAATGAATAAAGAAGATAATTTTATTAACACCCTGTTTGAGAAAACAGAAGAAACAGAGGCGACAAAGCCTCAAATAACCGAAATCGTAAATATGCCTGTAGGCAAAATTGTTCCGAATTTTAAGAATCCGTACAAGTGCCGTGAGGAAGATATGAAGACGTTGGAAGACAGTATCCGTGAGAACGGTATTATACAGCCTCTTATGGTACGAAAGGATGATAAAGCAGCTGTGTATGAAATCATATCAGGTCACAGAAGATACCTTGCAGCAACAAGACTTGAAATGACAGAGGTGCCAGTGGTAGTTCTGTCTATCAGTAAGGAAGAAGCAGATATCATTCTCGTTGACAGTAATCTGCATCGTGAACACATTTTACCAAGTGAGAAAGCCTTTGCTTACAAGATGAAAATGGATGCCCTTAAAAAGCAAGGTAAACGCACAGATTTAACTTCGGACCCAGTGGGTCCAAAGTTAAGCTCTGCAGAAAAAGTCTCACAGGATAGTGAAGACAGTGCAACCCAAATCAAAAGGTATATCCGCCTGACCAATCTTGAAAAGTCGCTTCTTAATCTTGTAGATGAAGGCAGAATCGCAATGCGACCTGCGGTTGAACTTTCATATCTTACTCCCGAGGAACAGATGATGATTTTTGAAACCTATGAGAGTGATGAGGTTACACCCTCACTTGCACAGGCACAGAAATTGCGTAAGCTCTCCGAACAGAATCAGCTTAATGCTGATACGGTGTTAGCAATTTTAACAGCACCAAAACCCAATCAGGCAGAGGCTATAAAGATACCTGAAGAACGCATTAACAAGTTCTTCGGTAAGAATTACACCAAACAACAGAAAGAAGAGCATATCTTAAAGGCTCTGGAATATTATCAAAAATATCTTCAGCGACAGAGAAATAAGGATAGGGATGCGAGGTGAGAAAATTGAAAGAGATATTTCCCGATAACAAAACCATATTTGTTGTACCGCCTGAGCCCATTGATGAAAATGAGCTTTCAAGCATGTCAGATATTATGGCATCCCGCAGTGACGAAGCTGTTGTTGACCGTAGCAAAATACGCCGTTTCGGTGAAGAAACCTTTCAAATGAAAATCGGTGGCACAACCTATGAGGTTTCTACGCATTTTAATCCTAAAGGCAGACAATGTATATTTGAACAGTTCAAGGAACTAATATTGTCTGAAAAATTATTGTAATATCACACATTTGAAAAAAGACAATCGGACATTGTAAAATGTAAATATCCTTGCGATGTCCGGTTGTCGGAAAGGAGAATTTTTAATGACAACTGCAACAAATATTTCAGGACAAACAATAAACGATGAATTAATTACGGCTCTCTACTGCCGTCTTTCCGTTGAAGATATTAAGGATGATAAATCCAAAAAGAAGAACGGCAGAGAAGATGAGTCAAACAGTATATCCAATCAGAAACAGATTTTGCTTGATTATTGTAAAAAACACGGATACAAAAATACAATGTTTTTCATTGATGACGGTATTTCAGGCACAAGCTTTGACAGAAGCGGATTTAACCGAATGCAACAAATGGTCGAAGAAGGTAAGATTTGCCGAATCATAGTAAAAGACCTGTCACGATTTGGTCGTGAGCAGGTCGAAGCAGGCAGATTAACGCAAATTGTATATCCGTCACTCGGTGTAACCTTCATTTCAATTCAGGAAAATGTAAATAGCTCCACAGGTGACGGTATGGAGATGTTGCCGTTCTATAACATCTTTAATGAATGGTATGCCGCACAAACCTCAAAGAAAATCCGAGCTGTATGGCAGTCGAAAGCTAACAACGGTAAACGAGTATCTTCTACCGTGCCTTTTGGTTATGTAAAAGATGCAACCGATAAAGAGAAATGGCTTATTGATGAACCTGCAGCAGAGGTTGTACGAAAAATATATGATTTGTGTCTTGCAGGTCGAGGTCCTTTGCAAATTGCTCGCATATTGGAAGATGAAAAAATATTACTTCCGTCAGCATATTATGAATCTATCGGCAGAAAACATTCAAATCCTGTTCCTGCTAATCCTTACAGATGGGACCAAGCTACTGTTGTTCACATTCTTGAGAACAGACAGTACACGGGTTGTGCAGTAAACTTTAAGACCACTACTGTCAGCTATAAGGTTCACAAGAAAATCTACAATGCAAAAGAGGATTATCAGATAATCCCTGATATGCAAGAGCCGATTATCAGTGAAGAAAAGTGGTTAAGAGTTCAGGAGCTCCGTGAAAATCGCAGAAGAAATACAGCAACAGGTAAAACAAGTTTGTTTTCCGGCTTAGTCTATTGCTATGATTGCGGTGCGAAATTACACTTCTGTGCGGCTAAAAGTCTGAACAAGAATCAGGAGTTTTTCAGATGTGCAAACTACAAGGACGGCAGAGGCGGAACCTGCAAAATCCATTATATCCGTAATATCGTACTTGAGAAGATTGTACTTGAAGCTATACGAAATTTAGCGGAATTTATTCGTTACAATGAAAAGGTCTTTTTGTATATGATTGCAAAGCAGAATGATGCTATGAGAAAAGCAGAGTATGAAAAGCTGAAAAAGACTGTTGCTGACGGTGAAATCCGCATAAAAGAGTTAGACCGTCTTATTGAAAAGGTTTATGAGGATAATGCTCTTTGCAGAATAGATGATGACAGATACCGAAAACTGATGGCAAAATATGAGCGAGAGCAAAAAGAACTTGCCGTAACTGTTTCAGAAGGTCAGGAAACATTGAAGTCTGCTGAGCAGAAATCTGTTGATTTAAGGTTACTTCTTCGCACTTTCAGAGAGATGACGGATATACAAGAGCTTACACCGACACTTGTCAATTCACTTATTGAGCGCATTGAGGTTCATAACAATGATAAGTCAAGCGGTCACTGTTTTGTAAAGGTGGATATTTATTTTACAGGTGTCGGAATGGTTTGTATTCCGACAGAGGAAGAAGTTATTGCTATGATGGAAGAAGCAAGAAAGAATCCGCAGGAATACCGCATTGTAGCTTAACAAAGAGAAAAACGGTGCAACCTCTAAACGGGGTTACACCGTATCTCTCAAAAAACATCCTTATGGGGCGTGCCCATTTTCCGAGGTCTTAATTTATTATTTGTAGCTGTTTATGTTCGCCTTTCCTGATGAGATTGAAAGAATAATGCAGGCATCCTGTGAGTTTACATGTCCGTTCTTGTCAATGTCTGCAGCCTTAAGCTGGCTCTTGCTAAGCTTTGCTTTTCCTACAGAATACTCAAGCACTTTGAGCGCATCAGTTGAATTTACCTTTTTGTCGCTGTTAACGTCTCCGAGATTGTAAACAAGCTTGTATACCGGCCAGTAGTCTTCTTTAGCGCGTGTGCCTCTTGCTTCAGACTTAGCTACCTTGTTAGCAGGACGCTCAAAGTAGTAGCACCAGTCGTAAGCTGCCTGGTAAGCACCCTGTGCTGAGTTAGGAACATCCTCAATTTTATCAAGGATATGACCTGTTGTGCTTGCCTGCTTTTCGAGCTCATATTTAAGGAAGTAGAGCTGACCTTCAAGTGTTTTCCATGAATAACCGTTCTTGGCACAGAAGCTTTTGAGATTATCGAATCTTCCGTTGTGCCACTGACAGATGCCGTAGCTTGAACCGCTATCACCGTAGAGGTTGGGATTGAAGTTTGATTCCTTTTCAATGTTGGCAAGAACACCGCAGGCTGCTGCAGAGTTGAGTCCCATTTCATCAACAAGGAAATCAAAAATAGTCTGAACTGTTTTGTTCGTCGGAACAGATGCTGCAAATGAAACAACTGTTGTGGAAGATAAAACAGTAATTACCGCAAGAAAAACAATAAGAGCTTTCTTTATGTAGTTTTTAATATGCATAAAAATCGTCCTTTTTTAAATTTAGTCGGAAGCGACCTTATACTTTATAACATATAAATGTTACGAAATTATGACATTTCAGAATTTTCTGTAACTTTTTGTAACTATTTTTCGATATTTTTTTG
The DNA here is from genome assembly GCA_045589535.1 of Acutalibacteraceae bacterium. Classification (GTDB taxonomy): domain Bacteria; phylum Bacillota; class Clostridia; order Oscillospirales; family Acutalibacteraceae; genus CAG-488. The sequence continues at coordinate 5,331 of JAZNPE010000040.1, forward strand.
TTTTATTTTCTGTAATAGAACAAAAAACACCAAAATCTGCAGATTTTGGTGTTTTTAAAGCTTGAATTACAATGAATATTCAGCAGCGATGTCTGCAATTTTAACAGGCATACCTGTTACGAGTGACTTCTTTGCTGCAAGGCCGATAAGTACAGGCTGAAGACCGCAATCAAGACCAACACTTACTTCCTTATCGTTTACGATGCAGTCGATGAACTCTGTGATTTCTTCAACGTAAGCTCCCATATATCTCTCGAGGAAGAAGTTGAGGGGAACTTCACCGCGAACACCGTTAGCATCTGAAATAACAGCTGTTGATTCTGAATCGTTGCCGATTGCAACCTGACCGAGTGAACCGAAAGCTTCAACTCTCTGGTCGTAACCGTAGCTTGCGCGACGGCAGTTGTCGATAACTGCGATAGCGCCGTTAGCGAGCTTCATTGAAATAACTGCTGTGTCAATGTCGCCTGCTTCACCAATAGCCGGGTCAACGAGCACTGCACCGTATGCAAATACTTCTTCAACTTCAGAACCTGACATAAAGCGAACCATATCAAAATCATGAATTGTCATATCAAGGAAGATACCGCCTGAAACTTTGATGTAGCTTACCGGAGGAGCACCGGGGTCTCTTGAGCAAACCTTAAGGATGTTGAGGTCACCGATCTGGCCGCCTTCAACAGCCTTTCTTGCAGCCTTGAAGTTGTGGTCAAAACGACGGTTGAAGCCTACCTGATACTTAACGTTGCTGTTTTCAAGAGCAGCCTTAACCTCAAGAATCTTGTTTACATCGTGGTCAATCGGCTTTTCGCAGAAGATGTGCTTGCCTGCTGCGATAGCTTCGAGTGAAATTGTTGAGTGTGTATCTGTTGAAGAGCAGATAAGAACAGCCTGAATGTCGTTATCCTCAAGGATTTTGTGATAATCTGTGTAGAATTCTTCAATGCCGAGACCCTTTGCCCAAGCGATTGTTTCGTCGTTAAGGAAGGGGTCAGCAACAGCCTTAACTGTTGCGTTTTTAACATATCTCATAATTGATTCGCAATGAACCTTACCGATACGGCCTGCGCCGATAATACCAACATTAATCATAGCATTCAAACTCCTTTATTTAATTATAACTTTGACTTATATTGTTCCGTCCCATGTGGAAACTTCTGTTTTCTTCATTTCTTCTTCGTCAAACCAACGTGTTGTTACGCACTTGCTTTCTGTAAAGAATCTGTATGAATCCTTACCGAGGCAGTGGAGGTCACCGAAGAAAGAGTTCTTGTGACCTGAGAAGGGGAAGAATCCGATCGGCACGGGGATACCAACGTTAACGCCGACCATACCGCCGTCTGTGTGACGTGTGAACTCACGTGCATAATAACCGTTCTGTGTGAAGATAACCGAACCGTTTGCGTACGGGTTAGCGTTCATAAGCTTAAGACCTTCTTCAAAAGTCTTAACTCTCTTGATGCTGAGTACGGGTCCGAAGATTTCTTCGTCACCGATTGTCATTTCGGGAGTAACCTTATCGAAGATTGTCGGTCCTACATAGAAGCCGCCTTCATAGCCCTCGACAACACAGTTTCTGCCGTCGAGAACAAGCTCTGCGCCCTCTGCAACACCCTTATTGATGTCTGCGATAACTTCTTCGTAGTGCTTCTTGTATGTAATGGGTCCGAGCTTTGAAGTCTTGTCGTAGCCGGGGCCTACCTTGATAGCCTTTGCCTGTTTAACAAGCTCTGCAACGAATGCATCAGCGATACTTTCCTGAACAACACAGCAGGAGAGCGCCATACATCTCTGACCTGCGCAACCGAATGCTGAGTTGATAACACCTGCAGCTGTTCTTTCAATCGGAGTGTCCTCAAGAACGAGAGCGTGGTTCTTTGCCTGACAGAGAGCTTGTACTCTCTTACCGTTCTTTGCGGCACGCTCGTAAATAAGCTTACCTACGGGAGTTGAACCAACGAATGTGATGCCCTTAACGTCGGGGCTGTCAAGAAGAACGTTGATTTCGTTTCTTGAACATGTAACGATATTGATAACACCGTCAGGAACACCTGCTTCCTTGTAAAGACCTGCGATTCTGAGAGCTGTTCTCGGTGTAAGGCTTGCAGCTTTGAGAACCATTGTGTTACCTGTTGCAAGGCAAACGGGAGCCATCCAACCGAAAGGAATCATAGCAGGGAAGTTAACGGGAACGATACCTGCGAAAACACCCATTGATTCACGGTAAAGAACAGTGTCGTAACCCTTTGAAGCATCCATTGTGCTTTCGCCCATCATAAGTGACGGAACCTGAGTTGCAAGCTCTGTACCTTCCTTAGCCTTAAGAACATCGCCTTCAGCTTCGCTCCAAACCTTGCCGTTTTCCTCAGCAACAAGATATGTAAGCTCCTCCATATGCTCCATAAGAAGGTCGCGTACCTTGTACATAATCTGAGCTCTCTTGATTGCGGGAGTTGCACTCCATGCGGGATATGCAGCCTTAGCGGCAGCGATTGCTTCCTCAACCTCTTCTGCAGTACAGTTGGGAGCATAGCCTGTGATTTCGCCTGTGCTGGGATTCACAAGCTCGTAATATTTGTCTGTTTTTGATTCAACGTACTGACCGTTGACAAAATACTTGATTTTTTCAGCCATTTCAGTTTCTCCTTATTACATTAAGCCTATTTCTTTAAGAATTTCTACTATATCTAATATAAAATATGAAACTTTGTCGATTATTCCGGCATCTGAAAGCTTTTCGACAACATCAAACAAAACATTCGGGATAGTAGTAGTTAAATCTGTTCCGAATGTTTTGTCAATAAAATCAACAAGCATTATCGGACCTATAAGAACTAATAATACACTTGAACCCAAAATTATTTCTCCTTTTTAATTTCAAATTTTAAATTCCTGCTTTTTCAGCGATATATTCTCTTGCCATCTTAGCGTACTTGAACGGATTTGCGATTGCAGGATCCTGCTCAGCTTCAACGAGCATCCAACCTTCATAATCAGCCTCATCAAGAACGTCGAAAACAGGCTTGAAGTCGATTGTTCCGTCACCGGGAACCGTGAATGCACCAAGACGAACACCTTGAAGGAATGAAAGATGCTCTGCTTTAACCTTTTCTACGATTTCAGGACGGATATCCTTAAGGTGAACGTGCTTGATTCTCTTAGCGTACTTCTTAAGAACTGCCATATAGTCCTCACCGCAGTATGCGAGATGACCTGTATCGAAGAGGAGGTAAACAGCATCGGGATCGCACATATCCATCATCTTGTCGATTTCTTCAGCTGTCTGAACAACTGTACCCATATGGTGGTGATAAACGAGAGTGATACCGTATTCCTTAGCGATATTGCCGAGCTTTGAAAGACCGTCTGTGAACTTTTTCCACTCTTCATCGTTCATAACATACTTTTTCTCAAAAACAGGTGTTTCCATCTGTCCCTGAATGCTGTAGCTCTGTTCGGATGCACCGATGCGTTTTGCACCGCAACCCTTAAGGAATTCGCAGTTTTCTCTGAAATCCTTTTCAACTTCCTCAAAAGGCTTTGTAAGAATGAAAGATGAGAACCAACGGTTAGCAATTTCAAGTCCTCTGATGTCAAGGTATTCGTGCATATCTTCAACTGTCTTGGGATATTTATTGCCGATTTCGCAACCCTTGTAGCCTGCAAGTGCCATTTCGCTTACGCACTGTTCAAATGTGATTTCACCGCCGAGGTCAGGCATATCGTCGTTTGTCCAACCGATAGGAGCGATACCGAGCTTGATTTTTTCTGCGTTCATATTAACTCTCCTTTATCAATACTTTCTTGCTTCAAGCAAGTGTTCTGTTCTTTCTTTGAGTGCTTCCTTGCCTTTTTCGGTACGTGGAATATCGGAGCAACCTACGTTCCACCATCCGCCGTAGCCGTCTGTCATAGACTTCGGAAGAACCTTTATATCAATGAGTGTCGGTTTTGTCTGCTTGAATGAATCAAGAAGAGCAGCCTCAAGCTCATCCATAGTTTTTGCTGTGTATGTAACGTAACCGTAACCTTTTGCACAAGCGGCATAGTCAATGTTCATAAACTCACCGTTACGGATAGGCTCGTCGCCAACACGGTAACGTGATTCTGTGCAGAGTGCTTCAATACCCTGACCCATCTGAAGATTGTTGATACAGCCGAATGAAGCGTTATCGAAGAGAAGAACGTTGATCTTCTTTCCTTCCTGAAGAGCTGTGATCATTTCAGAGTGGAGCATATTATAGCTTCCGTCGCCTGAGAAAGCGTAAACCTCACGGTCGGGATAAGCGAGCTTTGAACCGAACGCACCTGCGATTTCGTAACCCATACAGGAGAAGCCGTATTCCATATTGTATGAATCAATTGAGTCTGTTGTCCACATTCTCTGCATACAGCCGGGAAGTGAACCTGCAGCACCGACAGCGATTGCATTGTCGGGAATGAGCTTACGGATAAGAGCAAGAGCAGCAGTCTGTGTGATAACACCGCCTGTTGCCTTTACGAAACCTTCAACAGCATCATCAACGTGGTTCGGAATTTCGGGAACGTAGTTTTCTGAATATGTGCAGGAAGCAAGTCTGTCCATTTCCTTGTCCCAGTCAGCCTTGGCATCAGCAATCTCGGTTGTGTAAGCTGTCTTGTATCCGTCAAGATACTTTTCAAGAGCCTTAACGCCTTCAAGAGCGTCGGCAACCATCTTGATACTGTCGAGCTTGCCTGCGTGGAAAGCACTTGCGTTGATTGTAACAACCTGTTTGTCAGCATAGAGCCACTTTGAAGAGGTTGTGAAGTCTGTGAACTTTGAACCGATACCAATGATAAGGTCAGCGTCCTTTGCAAGCACGTTTGCACTTGAGTTACCTGTAACGCCGATACCGCCTACGTTGAGGTAATGGCTTGATTCGATAGCGGATTTACCTGCCTGAGTTTCAGAGAAGGGGATGTTGTGCTTTTCGCAGAAAGCTTTAACGGTTTCGCCTGCAAGAGAATATCTTACACCGCCGCCGACGATAACGAGAGGCTTTTTACTCTCTTTGATTTTTTCTGCAACCTGACGTACTTCGTAGTCACAGGGAATCTGACGGGGGATAAAATGAACTCTTTTTCTGAAGAATTCAGCAGGGTAGTCGAAGCTTTCGCCCTGTACGTCCTGACAAAGAGCAATTGCAACAGCACCGCAGTGACCGGGGTCTGTAAGAACTCGCATTGCATTTGTGAGCGCAGTCATAATCTGCTCGGGACGGGTGATTCTGTCAAAATATCTTGTAACAGCCTTGAAAGCGTCGTTTGTTGTAACAGTGCCGTCGTGAAGCTGTTCAATCTGCTGAAGAACGGGGTCGGGCTGACGTGATGCAAAAGTGTCACCCATAAACAGGAGCAACGGCATATTGTTAACGGTTGCCATTGCAGCAGCAGTAACCATATTTGCAGCACCGGGGCCGATTGAAGAAATACAGGGGATGATCTTCATTCTGTTTGTCATCTTGCCGTAAGATGCGGCAGCCTGAGCCATACCTTGCTCGTTTCTGCCCTGCATAACCTTGATTGAATGCTCAGCCTGGGAGAGAGCTTCACCAACACCGAGAACACAGCCGTGACCGAAAACTGTGTAGAAATAATCAACATACTTACTTTCAATCATTTCTCCGTTATGCTCAATTGTAACATACTGATTGTCGAGGTATCTTACGATAGCCTCACCTAAGGTAAGTCTGATAGTTTCCATAATTACCTCCTTATGCACGAGCGACCATTTCGCCGTATTTTTCTTTTTCGTCTTTAATGAATGCCTTGATTTCATCAACCGTAGGCATAAAGAGGGAACAGCCGTGAGCAGCAACAAGCATTGAAGCTGATGCGCTGCCAAGCTCAAGACAGTTCATAATATCCCACTCTTCAAGAAGACCGTAAATGAAAGCTGAACCGTAACCGTCACCGCCACCGAAGGACTTGAATGCCTTTACGGGGAACGGCTTGATTGAATATTCACCGTCAGCAGTGTGAGCTGTTGAGCCTTCCTTGCCGTGCTTGATGATAACGATTTTGTTTCCCATACTCATCCAATGAGCTGCAGTTTCTTTATCTGTTCTGCCGGGAGCTGAAATTGCCTCTGTGAGGTCAAACTCTTCGCGTGAGCCCATAACCATATCGCTGTTTGAAGCAACAACTGAATAGTAGATTGCGATTTCGTCCGCATTTTTCCAGTTATAGGGACGGTAGTCGATGTCGAAGATAACCTTTGTGCCGACCTTCTTTGCAAGGTACATTGCCTTAAGGCAGGCTTCTCTTGACGGGCTCTGTGAAAGAGCAGTACCGCTGATGAGGATAGCTTTTGCACTCCTGATATAATCCTCATCAACATCATCGGGATGAAGCATAAGGTCAGCGATACCGTCACGGTACATAAGGATGCTGCTTTCATGTTCTGATTTGATTTCCGTGAATGTAAGACCGAGCTTTTCTCCGCCCTTTGTGCGGGTGATGTGTGAAATATCAATACCTTCATCCTTGAAGAAATTTTCAACGTATGTACCGAACTGGTCGTCGGAAACCTTGCCGATAAATCCGACCTTTTTGCCGAGTCTTGCAAGACCTACTGCGATGTTTGCAGGTGAACCGCCGACGTACTTTTTATAGTTTTCACACTTGTCAAGTGTGTTGTAATAGTCGGTCGGATTGAAGTCGATTGCAACTCGTCCGATAGGTATGAGGTCGAGTTCTCTTGTTTCGTCAAAATCAATGTATTTCATAAAATCAGCCTCCAAAACTAATTTTTAAATCATTCATAATATTCTACCATATAAATGTATTTTTGTTCAAGAGAAAAGCATCAAAAAATACGATTTCAGACATAAAAAATAGAAGCTGTTTTTCGTTGAAATCGAATAACAGCTTCCTTTTTATTTGATTCTGAAACGGAGTACAATTCCGCCAAAGGACACAATGTCACCGTCACTTATAACAGCGGTGCGTTCAACCTTTGTTTTGCCGATAGTTGTACCTGAAGAAGAGTTTGTGTCCGTAATAACCCAGCCCTTTTTGTGTTTTGAAATAACAGCGTGAAATCTTGAAACAGACGGGTAGTTAAGCACGATATCGCAGGCGTTACTTCTGCCGACAGATGTTTCCCAGTTAGTGATAAGGTATTCGTCCCCGGTCAGCTCGTCGATAAGGCATGCAGGTGTAACCTTCGGGGCTTTACTCTGCAAAAGGTGCTTGATACAGTATGCGATTATGATAAGACACAGTACGGGTATAAGATACCTTACAACGGTCATTAAATCCATATGTATCACGCTCCTTTCTTTAAACCGATTATATATTTTAAACAAAAAAATGTCAATAAATTTTCCGTTAAGGTTTTGTTAAATGAGAAAATAATGTGGTATACTTGTCTTATTAAGATTACCGGGAGGTAAATTATGAAAAAGTTTAAAAGAATAATATCTTTTGGCCTTGCGGCAGTTATGGCGTTTTCTGCCTTAAGCTTTAACTCTTCTGCTGTCGGTACATTTGAAGAATGGCTTCAGGGTTGGGAAAGCATCGACAACGGTTCGGGTTATATAACTCTCACGCCGGGCGAGGACGAAACCAAGATGAATTTTTCGTGGCAGTCACCGAAGCTTGAAGAAAGCATTGCAATCGGCAAAAAAGCAGATTTGAGTGACAGCGAAAAGCTTGAAGTGAAAACAAGCCTTAATCTTTTTGGCGGTGAGTGGACACACACAGCAACTGCTGAGAATCTTGAAGAGGGTACAACATATTATTACAGCTACACGGTAAACGAAACTGAAAGCGAAGTTTATTCTTTTACAACGGACACCGATGATTGCACAACGGTTCTTTTTGTAACGGATTCGCAGATAGGACGTTCAAGCGGAACGCAGGAAGAAATCTATCAGAACGATACTTACGGTTGGACGAAAACTCTTGACACAGCCTTTGAGAAGAATTCGGATATAGATTTTATACTTTCTTCGGGTGACCAGGTTGAGGACTCTTATTCAGAAGAACAGTATACCTTGTTTGAATCTCCTGCAATTCTTCGTTCGGCACCTGTTGCGGCAGCGATCGGAAACCACGAATTTTATACACCGAATTACAGACATCATTTCAACAATCCGAACAGCAACACGTTTTCTTTGTTTAATTGGCCTGCAGGCAGAGGATATTATTTCTTGCATAACGATGTTCTTTTTATTGTTGTTGATTCAAACAACTTCTTCCCGTCAGCAAACAGAAGAGTTATCAAAAATGCCTGCAAGGCTTACCCTGATGCAAAGTGGCGGGTGCTTATGATGCATCACAGTCCGTTTGATGCAAGCGGAGCGGATGATATCGGAAATAAATTTGCCCGATTCACCGTTGTTCCTTATATCGATGAGTTTGATATTGATATCTGCCTCAGCGGTCACGACCATTATTACAGCCGTTCGTATATGATAAAAGACAAAAGAATAACGGATGACACAAGCGAAAACGGGGTTTATAAAAATCCCGAAGGAACACTTTATGTAACACAGAACTCGTCGTCAGGCAGTAATTACAGTGGTACGGGTGATAAAATTTCAGAGTATTGTGAATTTGCTTTGCAGGAAAAAAGAACGACATATTCAATTCTTGAAATCAAAGGAAATGCCCTTACACTTACAAGCTATCACACAGATACAAACGAAAAGTTTGATACGATTATAATTGAAAAGAATTAAACGAAAACGAGAGGGTTGATCCCTCTCGTCTGCGTTATATCTCGGAAATATCTTTTGCGCACTTGCGACAGATTTTCTGACCGTTAAAATCAACCAAATCATTCGTATCGTGGCAGAAAATACAGTTATCAGCATATTTTTTCAGTATGATTTCATTGCCCTTTGCAATAATTTCAACCTTGCTGTCTTCTCCCATAAGGTCGAGTTCTTTTCGGATTTCAATCGGGAGAACAATTCTTCCTGCGAGGTCAATGCTTCGTACAATTCCGATATGTTTCATTTTGTTACATCTCCTTTTCTGCGGTTTTTGAACAGGAATATTCAAATACTGACTACTGTTAACAATATACCACTTTTTACCACAAGGGTCAATGTTCATTATTACAAAATAATTCCGAAAATTTGTCGCATTTTCTCCAATATTGCAAACAAAAAAGAGCAACCTCGCGGTTGCTCTTTTTTTATGTAACAATTTAATTATGCCATAAGGCCTGAGATCATTGCTACGATTTCGTCGATGATAGCCTGGAAATCGATTGTTGCAAGGAAATCTGTGATTGTAGCGATGAGTGCTTCGAAATCAATGCTCTCAATGAATGCTGTGATCTGATCCATGATATTTCTCCTTTCCTAATACTGGCAGTAAGCTTACTACCTCGTTACGTATATATTAGCACTGTTATACAATATTGTCAATATGTCAAACTAAACTTTTCTGCAAAAAATAAGCAGCCGAGTAATCGACTGCTCACTGTTGAATTTAATTATGCGATGAAACCTGCGATGAGACCTGCAAGAGAATCGAGAACCTTTGAGAAGTCGATCTGAACAAGAAGGTCTGTTACCTTATTCATAACAACGTCAAGGATTGCATCCCAATCGATGTTTTCAAAGAGTGCTGTAATCTGATCCATAATGAATCTCCTTTCAATATTTAAGTGATAAAATCACTTGATTTGGGTATATTTTATCACCTTTGTAGTTTTTTGTCAATAGATTAGTTGTGTAAAATTACGGCTGTACGGGAACAGGCTTATCCTGCTTCTCGTGTTCAAAGGAAAGAATGTTGTTTCTTTTGTAGTAGTTGCAGCGCATATCGAAGGCCTTGCAGAGCCCGTCAACGGGAATATAAAGCTGGTCGCGCTGCGAACGAACAACAATGTGTTCCATCTTCATTTCGCCTCTGTCTGTTTCGATGATGTCACTTCCTTCGGTGAATTTTGCTTTATGGCGGTAAGCCTCGATGCAAACTGCTCCTTCGCTGAGTTCAACGTCAAAACCTGCATAACGGAAAAGTATTGCTGCAGGGACATGCCATACACCGTCAATGTTTTCAGCGGAGGTTGTGCGTGCGCAAAGGCCGAGGTCTGCACCCTTGAACATCATTCTTGTGTCCTTGTAAACCGGAGCAAGAGCAATGGGTTCAATGCTGTCGTTTTCTTTGTCGATAATGCAACGGTCGGCAATTCTGCCGTCCTCAAGGTAAGATGTAAGAGTAAGTCTGCTACCCTCTACGTGAACGATTGCATACATCGAAAGCTCCTCTTCGTGCGGATACCACGCGGCGTTCCAGAGCTTCGGAAGAGCAAGCATTCTTGATGGGTTTCTGTTACTGCTTCCGAGGTTGTAAAAAACAGTGCCCTCTGACGGTTTGTCGTAAAGATTTTCGTTGCGTCTGGGATAGCTTCTTGAGAAACAATGCTCGTGACCGCTGAACATAACGTCGAATTTTTCCATACCCTCCATCATCATCGGGTAGGAGTCATCACACGCAAGATCTGAGCCTGCATAGCAGATAGGGAAGTGATGCGAGCCGAATTTCCAGGTTTTGTTGCTTGCATCAGCATCCTTGATGAGCCATTCGTTAACGTCTTCGGGGCCACTTATGCCGATAGCCGCAAAGTGTGCATTGCCGAAATCAAAGGAATAGTTTGCTGTTTTCCATTCTTCGGGACCGTTATAGGGATATGAACCGCGGAACTGATTTGAAAAAAACTCAGCCTTTTCGCAGTAGTATTTGCCCTCAAAGGTGAAGTAATTTTCAAATCCCATATCGTCGTGGTTACCCATGCTCATCATAAGAGGTATGCTTTCCATAACTCCCTTGTAGCCTTCAAGAGCACCTGTCCACTGAATATCGGTCTGACCGCAGTTTGTGTTGTCACCTGCAGTAAGAATAAAACGCACGTCGGGATGCTTCTTGAGTGTTTCTTTAAGAAAAGAATTGAAACCTGAATAGTCGGCAGGAGGATTCGGACCGCCTGTCTGCACATCTGAAACACAGATGAATTTGAAATCCTCAAGATTCTCGGGGATTGTCGAAAAGCCGTAAACTTCGCTTCTGTATTCATCATTTCCGACGGTGTATTCATATTTTGTGTCAGGGTTAAGTCCTGTCATATCTGCCCAGAAAATGTGGCTTGAATCCATATCAGAATCGAATCTGCCCATTTCTGCATCAAAACGCATCCAGCTTTCAGTTCCGACGGCACGGCAGAGTGCATAACCGTTTTCAATGGCGATATCTGTACGCCACGTTACTGTCATTGATGTTTCAGGGTTACCTTTAACGGTGAGCATAATATGGTCAGGCTTTTTCTGTGACCCTCTGAAGGATTTCCATTCTTCTCTGCTAATCATAAAAACACCTCTTTCTATTTGCTGATTGTAGCATAAAACAGTATGGATTTCAACAAAATTTCTTGACTATATACCTATTATATATTAAAATATAAGGTTGTAAGAGGGTGAAAAATTATGTCAAAAAGAGATAGTATAAGAAATATTGCAATTATTGCACACGTTGACCACGGTAAGACAACACTGGTTGACGAGATGCTCAAGCAAAGCGGTATTTTCCGTGAAAATGAGCAGGTGCAGGACAGAGTTATGGACTCGAATGACCTTGAAAGAGAAAGAGGTATCACAATCCTTTCAAAAAACACCTCCGTTCATTACAAGGATACAAAAATCAATATCGTTGATACCCCCGGTCACGCTGATTTCGGCGGCGAGGTTGAACGAATTCTTATGATGGTTGACGGTGTTCTTCTCCTTGTTGATGCCTTTGAAGGCTGTATGCCGCAGACGAGATTCGTTCTTAAAAAAGCACTCAATCTCAAAAAGAAGGTGCTCGTTGTTGTAAATAAGATTGACCGTCCGGGTGCAAGACCTGCTGAGGTTATCGATGAGGTTTTTGATTTGTTCATCGAGCTTGGTGCTGATGATGACCAGATTGAATTTCCTGTTGTCTATGCTTCAGCGAGAGAGGGCTATTCTTCACTTGACTCAGATGTCAGGGAAGGCGATATGCGTCCGCTTCTTGACTCTATTCTTGAACATATTCAGCCGCCGGAGGGTGAGATTGAATCTCCTTTGCAGATTCTTTTCTCAAGCCTTGATTATGACGACTATATCGGCAGAATCGGTGTAGGCAGAGTCGAAAGAGGTAAGATTAAGCGTGGCGATAATGTTGTCCTCTGTAAGCAGGACGGCGAAACACAGAATGTGAAAATCTCACGACTTTACCAGTTTGAGGGTCTTCGCCGTGTAGAAGTTGAATCTGCGATGATGGGCGATATCGTCTGCGTATCGGGTATAGTTGACCTGAATATCGGCGAAACAGCTTGTGCTCCCGATTGCATCGAACCGCTTCCGTTTGTTAAGATTGACGAGCCGACAATTTCAATGAATTTTATTGTTAATGACAGCCCGTTTGCGGGTCGAGAAGGTAAGTTCGTTACTTCACGAAATATCCGCGACCGCCTTTTTAAAGAGGTTGAAACAAACGTGAGTATGCGCGTTGAGGAAACTGATACGACAGATACATTCAAGGTATCGGGTCGAGGCGAGCTTCACCTTTCAATTCTTATTGAAACAATGCGACGTCAGGGTTATGAATTCCAGGTATCGCGTCCTGAGGTTATTTATAAAACAATCAACGGTGAACGTTGTGAACCGATGGAGCTTCTTATTGTTGAAGTACCTGAACAGTATGTCGGTGCAGTTATCGAAAAGCTCGGCTCACGTAAGGGTGAGCTTGAAAATATGGGCTCACGCGACGGCGGTGCAACTCACCTTGAATTCAGAATTCCGTCAAGAGGCCTTATAGGCTACCGTTCAGAGTTTATGACGGACACAAACGGTAACGGAATTATGAATCAGCTCTTTGCAGGCTATGAGCCGTACAAGGGTGATATACAGACACGTGAGCGCGGTTCAATCGTTGTGCATGAAACAGGAACAAGCACAGGCTACGGACTTTTCAATACTCAGGACAGAGGCCGTTTGTTTATCGGACCGGGACTTGAAGTGTATGAGGGTATGATAGTCGGCGAATGTGCAAGAAACGAGGATATCGTTTGTAACGTGTGCAAGAAAAAGCAGATGACAAATACCCGTGCGGCAGGCAGTGACGATGCTCTTCGCCTTGTGCCTCCGACAACACTCAGCCTTGAACAGTCAATGGAATTTATCAAGGATGATGAGCTTCTTGAAGTAACACCGCAGTCGTTAAGACTTCGTAAGCGTGTGCTTTCAAAGGAACTTCGTATGAAGCAGATGTTCAAGAAAAAATAAAATCATTTAAGAGGAGAAATGAAAATGACAAAGAAATTTTTATCAGTTGTATTGTGTTTCGTAATGCTTTTTGCAACAGCAATTCCTGCATTTGCACAGGAAGAAAATGCACTTCCTTATGAAAACAGTCACTTTTTCACCTACGGTGATTACGAGCTTCATTACCGTGCCGTTGAGCATGAAGGTTTGTACAAGGGCAGAATTATGTTCATTCACGGCTTCGGTCAGTCAAGCTTCTCCTGGGAGAATATGGCTTCTGAAATGAGTGCAAAGGGTTATGACTGTTACTGTGTTGACCTCCCGAATTTCGGCTACAGCACAAGAGAAACAGCGGATATGGAGCTTCTTGACCGTGAGCTCCTTGTTGAAAAGCTTATGTTCAGCATTGCTCCTGAGCACACATGGATTCTTGCAGGTCACTCAATGGGTGGTGCAGTCGCAATCAATGTTGCACAGAACGTTGATGTGCAGAAGCTTATGCTTTTCTGTGCAGCTCCCGTTGCTGATATGAGTGATATGTCCGGTATGATGGCAATGCCGATTATGGGCAAAATGGTTAACTTTGTATTCAAGTATCTGACAAAGATTGATTTTCTTATGAAGATAGTTGTTTATATGGCAACAGCTAACATTGAATACACAAAGAATTATAACCTTGAGGGTGTAACGGCACCGCTTCAGCTTGACGGAACAGGTGACGGCCTCTGCGTTCTTATGCAGCATCAGCGTCCGACAGACCTTGAGGGTGCAAAGAACATTGATTGTCCCGTTCTCATCGTTAACGCTGAAAAGGATATGATTATCAGCGACACAATGAAACAGCAGATTTCTGATGCTTTCCCGAATGCAGAACATTACCTTGTAGCAGACGGCGGACACATCTGTATCGAGGACAGAGCGGAAGAGCTTGCAGGTGTTGCATACGATTTTCTCAATAAATAATTAATGGTGATTTTATGACCGATAAAAAACTGAATAGCGGCTGTGCTGTTGCGCTCGGCAATTTTGACGGTTTGCATATCGGTCACCTTGCCGTCATAAACAGAACGGCTGAAGAAGCAGGGAAAAACTTAACTGCGGCTGTAATGCTTTTTGATGAGCACAGTATGAAAGCCGTTACGGGCGAAGCTCCGCCGAAGCTCATTACGGATTCGGAAAGAGCAGAGTTGTTTAAGAAAAAAGGCATTGAAACTTTTACGGTTAGCTTTTCGGAAATAAGAGATTTTTCTCCTGAAGAGTTTGTTGAAGAAATACTTGTTAAAAAGTTGAATGCAAAGGTTGTTCTTTGTGGATTCAATTACCGTTTTGGTAAAAAGGCTAAAGGCGATGCAAAACTTTTGGAAGATTTGTGTATCGAAAAAG
>JAZNPE010000041.1:0-17854 GCA_045589535.1 Acutalibacteraceae bacterium
ACCTCCATCTGACGAGGGAGGTGGCAAAACCGAAGGTTTTGACGGAGGGAGAGATAACGAAATCTTGACTACCCCTCAGTATTGCCTGCGGCAATCCAGCTTTTTCTCCGAAAACAGGCACCCTTTTGTCACTTCGTGACATTTCCCCTAACAGGGGAATCACCTGACAAGTGGAGCTACGCTCGATTTAATCTTTGTTAAACACACCCACAAACTCAAATTTGCAAAAATAAAAGAGTTGGAAATCCAACCCTTTTATATAATGTTTAAACTCCCGCAGTCTCTTTTTCAAGCTCATTTATTTCATCAAGATTTTTCTGTCTGCGTTCGTTGAGTGCGGCAACAATTTCTTTGTGCTTCTTACCCGAAAGCTTATAGAAGAACATCGGGATAACTGCAAAGTAACAGAATATCGCGGGACAGATAGCGAAAATATAGAGAAGAATTGCCTTTGAATCTGCAGGCATAAGCTCAGGTGTATCAGCATATGCTGTATATCCGACATACACAAGCAAAAGATTTGTAACATAGTTTGTGCAGTTGCCGAGGATTCTTGAAAGAGTATTCTTCATTGAGCTGACTGTAGCTTCATTTCTTTCTCCGTATTTATACTCAGCGTAGTCGTATGCAGCCATCTGAATAAGATTGGGTATCGTCTGATAGAAGCCTGTTGTAAGTCCGTGGAGGGCATACCAGATAACAATGCGTACAAAAATCTGAGCAGGCGTATGTGCACTGAACGGAAAAACAGAAAGGAACATAGCGGTGTAGCATACAGCTGTACCGAGCCTTGTGCACATATAAAGGATTTTGTCGTCTACCCATTTTCTTATGATAGGCGCAAGGAAAAGTGAAATTCCCGTTGTTACAAGAGATGAGATTGAAGCAAGCGAAAGCAGAGCCATAAAATTCTCACCGTCATAAACATACTCGAACTGAATTGCCGTATCTCTGAAAAACGTGAGAGTGAACGGTGTGTTCTTGAAACAAACTATGAACGCATATGTCATAAGTCCGTAACCGACAGACATACCGTGACCGAAGATTTCGGAAATCATATACATCATTAAGGGCTTGTTCTGAACAATCTGCTTGTAAACGTTGCGAAGCTTCGGTGCTTCTGCCTTCGGAGGCTCTGAAATTCGTTCTTTTGTAACAACGATATTCCATATTGTAAGCGGAATTGCAATAATTGTTATTATACTGTAACTGTAGAAATATCTTCCTGCTTCACTTGCATTCGGAAGAATATAAGGAAGAACAGCCGCAATGTATGTACCGCAGGCACCGATTGTTGAAGTGAGTATACTTTCGATTGCGGCAAGGTAACCGCGTTCCATATTGTCTGTGGTTCGTCTTGCGTTAAGTGCAGTCAACGCGGCATTGTAGAATGTGCTGAATGCATCATTTAAAAAGTACAATAGCACGAGGTATGTAATCTTGAGTGCATCGCTTATTTCAGGGAACCATGCTCTGATAGGTGCAGTCTGCATTATAACAACAAGATTGCACGGAATAATCATCAGCATAAGCCACGGTTTGAAGCGTCCCCAGTTGCCGTAAGTTTTTCTAGTTTTGTCAAGAAAGCTTGAAACGATAACATCGTTTGCAATATCCCAGAAACCAAGAATAAAAATGATAGTACTGTAAATTTCAAATGATTTGTCGCTCAGCCCCATATAGGTCGAAGCAACAAGTCCGCCAAGCGCACCACTCAACGCTGTCGCCGCTTTTGAAACAGCTGTACTTGAACCGAAGGCAATGTACTCACGTTTGGTAATCTTTTCATTTACGTCGGTGGCAAGGTTGTTTTTAATTCTTTTCATAGGTCACCTCGTCGGTTAATTTGATTTTTATTTCACGGTCGCAACCTGTTCTCGTGTTATGAACGAGAGGTTCCGCAAGTTCCCAAAAGCTGTCGATTCCGTTGATATACTTTGAAAGGCTTATTCCCAGTGTTTTCATAATTTTGTCGCCCTTAAGCAAAGCCCCGTGAATTACTTTGTGCTCATAAGTATCGGGTGTATAGGGTGCATCACCCCGGAAAAAATGATCAAGGACTATGAAAACAGTATCAATGAGCTTTTCGTCCTTATGATTTTTAATTTCATCTTTTTTCAGTCCCGAATATTTCTTACCGACCTTACCTGCGAAAGACATATTGATTGAAGAGAAAGCTTTTAACGCGGGTTTGATTATGAACCTGTATTTCTTTACCTTATCGGCAGGTACAAGTCCGTGCCCTAACTTTATAAAAGCATCGTAATCCTTAAGTGCAGTGTCAATAAGTCTGCGGTAATAACCGCCGAAGCAGGATTCGGCAACCTGCTTGCTTCCGCCGGGAATGCCGTCAATTTTTTCAGGCAAATCAACTGTTGTAATATCTGCGACACCGTTTTCAAGAGTAACCTTACGTATTTTACCGTAAGCTGAAACGGTGGAAGTAGTGCCGACATCATAAACTTCTTTTTTACCGTCCGTAATTTTGCGGATTGTGTGTACGTGTGTATGTCCCGTGAAAACGACCTTTACACCATATTTCATCATCATTTCCTTAAGAATCGGATGCCTGCCGTACATTTCTGTCGGTGCAACAGCCTCGTAGACAGGGTAAGGTGTTATAACGGGATGATGTGTGAAAAGCAGGACAGGCTCATTGTTTTCATTTGCCTTGACAAATTCATTTTCCAGCCATTTGTTGCCTGCATCGTTAAGTCCGCAATCCGTATGACCGTTACCGTCATCATTAAGGAGAATGAAACGGTAGCCGTCTATATTAAGCGAATAAGACATATCGTATTCGCTGTCCGCCTGATTTCTGCCGAAAGGACGGTAAATTTCATCAAGTTCACATCGCCTTGTGCAAGGTACGTGATAGGTGTTGTTTTCATTATAACCTGTTGCAACAAATCCGTTTTCGTCCTCACCGCAACCGTTGTAGTCGTGTGTAGCGGTAAGTGCAAGAACACGTTTCCCTTTTTGCTGTAATTGCCTGAGTCTTTCTGTGAATTCTTCGTGACAAAGCTTTTCACCTAAATTTATCAGATCACCGATCAGGACAACAGTATTGGTTTCGGTATCGTTTTCAATCAGCTTGAAAAACGCCTCGTTGATTTCAGGTGATTCTTTTAAAAGTACCTGGTCCGTGTGGCTTCGTGCCTCGATACACGGTCCTTCAACCCACAGCTTTTTTGAAAAGTAGTGGGTATCCGCTATTACATAGAATTGAACTTTTTTCATAATTCACCGTTATTCGCTGTATCCCGGATACGGGATAGAGTAGTCAATTCCGAACTGATCAATGTCAACATAAACATTTTCAGCCGTAAGCGTGCCGTCAGATGTAAGAGTGAAAACCTTACCGCCGTTGACTTCCTTTTCGTAGTAGCTGCCTACACCTGTCTTGACCGCGTAGTGATGCCATACGCCCTCGTAAGGAATACTGCTGTAATTTCTGTGATTATGTCCGCAGATTATGTGCTTTGTGCTGCCCATTTCCTTTACAACATCAAAGAAACCGTTATTTACGGGAGCTGAAGAAACACCTTCCATATTGTAGCCGAATGCTCCTTCGTATTCGGGTCTGAAGTCCTGCGCCCAATAGTCGTATGAAGCATTCCAGGCGTTGTAATACTCAACATTTGGAATGTGATAAATAACGGTACTGTCAACTATAGTGCCGTTTTCCTGGGTTGTTCCGTTGACTGCCCATTTGTACCACTCAATCTGGTTTTTCCAAAGATGATCGTAGCCATTGTAAGTGTAGCCGTTAACCTCGTAGGATGCATCCTTGTGAGTGTCCATCATATAAAGCTGATGAATAGGTTCGCCGTTTTCAGTAATAGTGATAATGTAATTGCCATGTCCCATATCCTTAGGGCCGAAATCGAATACAGCGTAATCTGATTTGTTTTTAATCTGCCATGCACACCATGAAGCGTAGGTTGCTGTCGCGCCGTCGTGGTTGCCGAAAACGGGAGCCCACGGAATTTCATAGCTGTCAAGCAGGTCTATGAGCCATAGCCATCCGAGCCAGCCGTAAACGTTATCGCCCGAAAGCGTGATGAGGTCAGGCTGAGTATCTGTAATAAGCTTGTCGATTAATGCTTCTGCAAGCTCTCCGTAATAGCCGTGAGCATCCTCGTCAGAAAGCTGAATGTCAGAAAGGTTAAGGATAACAAAATCTTTGTCAGGGTCTTTTTCGATTATAAATGTGTTGTCAGCGATAGAGAATGAATCCTCTGCTGACCAATCGTAAAAGTGTCTGCTGTCGTTATCTTGCGGACACATGATAATTCCGCTGAGAATCTGCAGACCCGAAAGTGCGTAAATAAGTCCGAGTTTGATATAAAAGAATACAACTTCCATTCTGATACCTCCGCAGTTTATATTTACATAACTGAATTATATCAGTTTTGTACTAATCACGTCAACCTTTTAGAAGTTTTTTGTTTCAACTGTAAAATTACTGAAAAATTTGCAATGGTACAATCATCTTAGTTAATCCGTAAATTTAATCTGAAACATAGACTTTTGCAGCATTTTTGATTAATTTTGCCGTTTTTTTAATCAATTTTGCTTTCGATGTTTACTTTTTGTTTTTTAAATTATATAATTACGTTGCAGGAGGTAATTGTATGAAATACAAATACAGAAAATCTCTGTTCTGGGGTTTGAGAGTGTTGTTGTTTATAACAATGTGGATAGTTGGTTTCATCATGTCGGAATCACTTTTAATGGGTTTAATTTTATCTGCTGTAATCACCTTTATGTTGTTTATAACAGAAGTGAAGAAAAGCTCAGAGAAATATATTGAACTGCACAATGAAACTATCAGGTTCAGCAATCACGGATACGGTCACCGTTATGCAAGAGGATTTAAAATTCCTTGTGTTACTTTTGACGTGAGATACAAAGATATTTTTATAATTAAGGCAAAAAAACTGCCGTTGATAGGGATATGGCAGATTGTATTAGATGCCAATGAAAAAAAGTATAAAATCAAGATATATCCTCATTATTGTGATTTTAAAGATTTGTATATAAACATATGTAAAAAGGTAAAAGAACACAACCCGGAGGCTTATATTGATAGTCGCTTACTTGAATACATAGCTGAGTGAACAGTGTTAATGCTTCAAATGAAATTCAGAGTGTCTTGCCAAACCACGTTTCTATTGTTTTAAAACAAGTAAAAGCAGGAGTCTTCCTGCTTTTGTTCATTTTTAGCTGATTTTATAAATTTCGGTTTTGTTGGTATAAAAAACACCCACAGTATTTCTACCGTGGGTGTTGAATTTTGCCTATACCTGATTATTTAGACTCAACATCGATGAGCTCGATGATGCACATTTCAGAAGCGTCGCCTCTGCGTGTGCCTGTCTTAATAATACGGCAATAGCCGCCGTTTACGTCCTTATATTTAGGAGCAATCTCATCGAAGAGTTTCTTAACAACGTCCTCTTTTGTGACGTATGCCAAAACCTGTCTTCTTGAGTGAAGGTCATTTGTCTTTGCAGTGGTGATCATTTTCTCAGCCATTGCGCGAACTTCCTTTGCTCTTGTAACGGTGGTCTCTATTCTGCCGCTTTCCAAAAGGTATGTTACCATGCCTCTGAGCATTGACTTACGATGGTCAGTTGCTCTTCCAAGCTTTCTTGAACCTGGCATTTAAAGTCACTCCTTTACCGTTAGTTGTAAAATAATTGTTACAGTCTGTTATCAGTCTTCGTCTCTGCGAAGATCATAGCCGAGAGATGTAAGCTTAGCAACAACCTCATCAAGAGATTTCTTACCAAGGTTACGAACCTTCATCATATCATCTTCAGACTTACCGATAAGGTCTTCAACTGTATTGATTCCTGCTCTCTTCAAGCAGTTAAAAGAGCGCACAGACAGGTCAAGTTCCTCAATGGTCATCTCCAAGATTTTTGCTTTTCCATCCTTGCTCTTTTCAACCATAATCTCAGTTTCAAATGCTTCATCAGAGAGATCTCCGAAGAGACTGAGATGCTCGTTGAGGATCTTGGCGCCAAGAGAAACGGCTTCCTTAGAGGAAATTGTACCGTTTGTCCACACCTCAAGTGTAAGTTTGTCGTAGTCAGTGATCTGACCGACACGTGTGTTCTCGACTGTGTAATTTACCTTTAATACCGGTGAATAAATTGAGTCAATTGCAATTACGCCGATAGGCGGCTGAAGATACTGCTTGTTGCGTTCTGCAGAAACATATCCTCTGCCCTTGCTGCAAGTGATCTCCATCACTACGTGAGCGTCTGTATCAAGAGAAGCGATATGAAGTTCGGGATTAAGAATCTCAACTTCTGAATCTGTCTTGAAGTCGCCTGCAGTGAGTTCACCTTCACCTTTAACATCCACGTACATTGTCTTAGGACCGTCGCCGTGGATTTTAAGGATAACGCTCTTCAAATTAAGTACGATTTCAGTAACGTCTTCTTTAACGCCCGGAATCGTTGAGAATTCATGAAGAATTCCATCAATCTTAACGGAAGTAATTGCGTAGCCCGGTAATGAAGAAAGGAGTACACGTCTGAGGCTGTTGCCGAGAGTTGTACCGTAACCTCTCTCCAAGGGTTCTACGACAAATTTACCGTAAGTACCGTCAGGTAAAACATCGGCTGTTTCGATTCTTGGTTTCTCTATTCCAATCATTCAAAACCCTCCTTGTTATATTAAGTATACGGTTAATTATTATTTTGAATAAAGCTCGACGATAAGCTGTTCCTCAACAGGACAAGCAATCTGATCTCTCTCGGGGAGAGCTACAATCTTAGCTTCTGTATCTGATGTCTTGTCAAGCCACTGCGGAACAGGACGAGCACCGTTTGCCTCGATAACTGCCTTGATCTTTGTGCTATCCTTGCTCTTGTCAACAATAGCAACTACATCGCCAGCCTTCACGAGGTATGAAGGAATGTTTACCTTACGGCCGTTTACTGTGAAATGACCATGATTTACAAGCTGTCTGCCTTCTGCTCTTGAGCTTGACCAGCCAAGAAGATAAACAACGTTATCAAGACGGCTTTCGCAGATTCTGAGAAGGTTTGTACCTGTCATGCCCTGCTTACGTTCAGCTGTAATGAAATAGTTATAGAACTGACTTTCCGGAATACCGTAATATCTCTTAGCCTGCTGCTTAGCACGAAGCTGGAGACCATACTCGGAAGTCTTTTTGCGGCTCTGACCATGCTGGCCGGGGGCATATGAACGACGCTCAAGTGCGCACTTTCCTGTATAGCATCTTTCGCCTTTAAGGAAAAGCTTCTTGCCCTCACGGCGGCACATCTTACATACCGCGCCGGTATATCTTGCCATTTGTAGTTACACCTCCTGAAATTATAGGTTATACACGTCTTCTCTTCGGCGGGCGGCAGCCGTTATGAGGAATCGGAGTAACGTCCTTGATAAGACTAACTTCGAGACCTGCTGTCTGCAATGCTCTGATTGCAGCTTCACGTCCTGCTCCCGGACCCTTAACGTAAACCTCAACAGTTTTCATACCATGCTCCATAGCAGCCTTTGCAGCTACTTCAGCAGCAGTCTGAGCTGCGAACGGAGTTGACTTCTTTGAACCTCTGAAGCCCATCTCACCTGCTGAAGCCCATGATACTGCATTACCCTGTGTATCGCTGATGGTAACGATAGTATTGTTGAAGGTGGATTGGATATGAGCTGCGCCGCGTTCAATGTTTTTACGTTCACGACGTCTGCGTGTTGCAGTGCCCTTCTTAGCGGAACCCTTAGGTGCCATATTATCCCTCCTAAATTACTTCTTCTTGTTAGCAATGGTCTTCTTCGGACCCTTGCGTGTACGAGCGTTTGTCTTTGAGCGCTGACCTCTTACGGGCAGGCCCTTTCTGTGGCGGATGCCACGGTATGAACCGATTTCGATAAGTCTCTTGATATCGAAAGCAGTTTCTCTGCGGAGATCACCTTCAACCTTAACGTTGTGATCGATGTACTCACGCAATTTTGCTACATCTTCTTCTGAAAGATCCTTGACTCTGATGTCAGGATTTACGCCTGTAGCAGCGATAATGTCGCTTGCTGTTTTACGACCGATACCGAAAATGTAAGTAAGAGCGATTTCAATTCTCTTATCTCTCGGCAAGTCAACACCTGATATACGCGCCATTCTTCAGTTGCACCTCCATAAATGGTTTGCGTCGGATTAACCCTGACGCTGTTTGTGCTTGGGATTTTCACAGATAACCATGATCTTTCCCTTGCGCTTAATAATCTTGCACTTCTCGCAAATTTTCTTTACAGAAGGTCTGACTTTCATTTGAATGCCCTCCTTGAAAAATTAGCCTTTAGCTTATTTTGATCGCCATGTTATTCGTCCACGGGTGAGGTCATATGGCGAAACTTCGACCGTCACCTTATCTCCGGGAAGAATACGAATGTAATTCATTCTGAGCTTTCCCGAAATATGTGCTAAAATTTTGTGTCCGTTTTCAAGCTCAACCTGAAAAGTTGCATTGGGCAAAGCCTCGATTACAACACCATCAAGTTCAAGCATATCCTGCTTTGACATAGACTGAACCTCCTTACAGCAGAGTTAGTATCTTTGGACCATTGGGCGTTATTGCCACAGTGTGTTCAAAGTGAGCTGACAGCTTACCGTCTCTGGTCTTGACTGTCCAGCCGTCGGGTAATGTTTTTACTCCTGCCGAACCCATATTTATCATAGGTTCGATAGCGATTGTCATACCCGGCAGCAGGCGAACTCCCCTACCGGGTGTTCCATAGTTCGGAACACTGGGTTCTTCATGGAGTTCCTTTCCGATTCCGTGACCTATAAACTCACGGACAACCGAAAAACCTCTGTCCTCACAATGCTTCGCAATCGCGGCTCCGATATCGCCGATTCTGCCGCCTGCAACAGCCTTCTGAATGCCGATATAAAGGCTTTCTCTGGTCGTGTCACACAGCCGCTTCGCTTCGGAGCTTATTGCTCCTGCAGCGAAAGTAGCAGCATTGTCGCCGTTGTAACCGTTGAGCCTTGCGCCAAGGTCGATACTGACGATGTCGCCTTCTTTGATTACGCGCGATTTGCTTGGTATTCCATGAATAACCTCATCGTTTATGGAAATGCATGCCGTAGCAGGATAGCCGTTATAATTAAGGAAGTTTGGCTCAGCGCCGCATTTCTTAATGTAATTATAGGCTATTTTGTCTATCTCAGCGGTTGTTACACCGGGTTGGACAGCCTCACCTGCTAACTTTAATGCTCCTGCCGAAATGATGCAGGCTTCTCTCATGAGAGCCAGCTCTCTGTTCGTTTTGAGCACTATCATGCTTAATCCTCCAATGCCTTGAGAGTAAGAGCTGAAGTATCAGCGACTTCCTCCTGGCCTTCTACTATACGAAGGATACCCTTGTTTGAGTAGAAATCCTTGAGAGGCTCGGTCTGCTCGTGGTAGATTGCGAGTCTTTCAAGCACTGTGTCGGGGTGGTCGTCCTTACGCTGAATAAGTTCAGCACCGCAAGCGTCGCAAACACCTTCCTGCTTCGGAGCTTTGTACTCCAAGTGGTAAGAAGCGCCGCAAGCCTTGCATACGCGTCTGCCCGACATTCTCGCTGCAATCTTCTCATCAGAAACTTCGATATCAACAACGCGGTCGATTTCGATGCCCATAGCATCAAGAGCTTCTGCCTGAGGGATTGTACGCGGGAAACCGTCAAGGATGAAACCGTTTGCACAGTCATCCTTTGCAAGTCTGTCCTTGATGATGCCGATTACGACCTCATCGGGAACAAGCTGACCTGCATCTATAAAGGACTTAGCCTTAAGTCCCATCTCCGTGCCCTTAGCAAGAGCATCACGGATGATGTTGCCCGTAGAAATTGCAGGAATCTTAAGAGCGTCGCAGATAACCTCTGCCTGAGTGCCCTTGCCTGCTCCGGGTGCTCCGAGAAGAATTAATTTCATAACTCGATCTCCTTTAATTAATCAAGGAATCCCTTGTAATGACGCATCATCATCTGTGATTCAATCTGCTTAACAGTTTCAAGAGCAACACCAACAAGAATGATGATTGATGTACCGCCGAGTGAAACCTGCATCGGAACCTTGCAAGCAGTTGTGATCAACTGGAACAATACAGGGAACAATGCAACGACTGAAAGAAGAAGTGCGCCGAGCAATGTAATTCTTGACAAAATCCTCTGAATATAATCAGAAGTCGGCTTGCCGGGACGGATACCCGGGATAGCACCGCTGTTCTTACGGATGTTATTTGCCATTTCGATCGGATTGTACTGAATTGAAGCATAGAAATATGCAAAGAAGATTATCAAAAGGAAATACAAAATTGCATATACCCAGCTGTCACTCTGGAAATGGCGGAAGAAATAATCATACCACTTGCTGCCCGCTTCAACACCGATGAAGAGGTTGATTGTCGGGGGAAGTGAAAGGATTGATGAAGCAAAGATAACGGGCATAACACCTGACATATTAACCTTCATAGGAATATGTGTGCTCTGACCACCGTACATCTTACGGCCGACAACTCTCTTTGCGTACTGAACGGGAATACGGCGTTCTGAATTGTCCATCCAAACGATGTAAGCAATCATAAGGAGAAGACAGATAACTACTGCAACAGAAAGAACTGAGTAAGCTCCGCCGTATGAGAAGTAGCCGCCGTCACCGCTGAAGAGCTGTGCGAAAATTGTGGGAACACGAGCAACGATACCTGCGAAAAGGATGAGCGAAATACCGTTACCGATGCCCTTATCATTGATCTGCTCACCGAGCCACATGATCAATGCTGTACCTGCTGTTAAGCAGAGAATAATAACGAGTGCCTGGAATACTGCTGCAAAACCTGTGAAAGCAGCGCCTTCTGCATCTTCGAGAAGGAAGCCGTTACCACGAAGGTAGAAATAGTAAGCAGTACTCTGGAGGAGACCGAGAGCAACTGTACAATAACGTGTGATTGTAGCAATCTTCTTACGGCCCTCTTCGCCGTCTTTTGCAAGACGCTCAAGAGCAGGAATTGCAACTGTCAACAACTGAATGATAATTGAGCTGTTGATATACGGTGTGATTGACATTGCGAAAATCGTACCGTAGTTGAATGCGTTACCTGTCATCATGTTGAGGTACTCCATAAAAGTACCTGACATAATGCTGTCATTGAAAATACCGTCCTGGCCGGCATTTACGAACGGTACAGGAATTGCTGCACCGATACGGAAAATGAGAAGAATCAATGCTGTGAACAAAAGCTTCTTACGAAGATCGGGAATTTTCCATGCGTTCGCAAGTGTCTTCAACATGTCAGATCACCTCTGCATTTCCGCCTGCTGCCTCAATCTTCTGCTTTGCAGACTCTGAGAAAGCATCAGCTTTTACAGTGAGCTTCTTTGTAAGCTCGCCATTGCCGAGAATTTTAATACCATCAAAAGAATTCTTAACAAGACCGACCTGCTTGAGTGACTCAACGTCAACTACAGCGCCGTTCTCAAATTTAGCTTCAAGATCAGCTACGTTAACTGCAACGATCTCCTTGCGGAAAATGTTGTTGAAACCTCTCTTGGGAAGACGTCTCTGTAAAGGCATCTGGCCGCCTTCGAAGCCTGCGCGCATACCGCGACCTGCTCTAGCTTTCTGACCCTTATGACCTTTACCTGCAGTTTTACCCTGACCGGAACCTGCACCTCTACCGATACGCTTACGCTCCTTTGTTGAGCCAGCTGCCGGTGAAAGTTCGTGCAACTTCATAATTCGCACCTCCTTGCTTATGCTTCAGTTACTTCGAGAAGGTGTGAAATTTTCTTCACCTTACCGAGAGTCTGGGGGTTTTCAGGCTGTACTGAAACATCCCCGATCTTATGAAGACCAAGTGCATGAGCGGTGGCAATCTGGTCCTTTTTGCTGCCAATCAAGCTCTTAACAAGCTTTACTTTAACATCTGCCATTTTGAACCGCCCTCCTTAACCTAAAATTTCCTTTGCTGACTTGTCGCGTACTGCAGCAACTTCGTCAACTGTGCGGAGTTTTGAAAGACCGTCAATTGTAGCTCTTACTACATTGCACGGATTGTTTGAACGCAATGCCTTTGAACGGATATCCTTAATACCAACTGCTTCGAGAACAGCACGAACCGGACCGCCGGCGATAACACCGGTACCGGGTGCAGCGGGCTTAAGAAGAACAACGCCTGCGTCGAATTTACCGATAATCTCATGAGGGATTGTTGTTCCTCTGAGAGATACTTTAATAAGGTTTTTCTTAGCATCTTCAATACCCTTACGGATAGCATCAGGAACTTCACCTGACTTACCGATACCGAAACCTACTGTTCCGTTACCGTCGCCTACTACTACGAGAGCAGCAAACTTGAAGATACGACCACCTTTAACTGTCTTAGAAACACGGTTGATAGTAACAACGCGTTCCTGAAGCTCCATAGCCGATGCATCAATCTTAGCCAAAAGTAATTCCTCCTTACTTAGAACTTGAGGCCACCCTCACGGGCGCCTTCGGCCAGTTCCTGAACACGGCCGTGATAGATATAGCCGCCGCGGTCAAATACGCATTCTTCGATGCCTTTGTCCTTGGCACGCTGTGCGAGCATTTCGCCCACTTTACGGGCTGCGGTTTTATTTCCGCCATATTCCACGAAATCCTTCTCAACAGTAGAAGCACTTGCAAGTGTAACACCTGCAACGTCGTCTATTAACTGAGCGTAGATGTGCTGTAATGAGCGGAATACATCAAGACGAGGACACTCTGCTGTGCCTGAGATCTTTTTACGAACTCTGGCATGACGAGCAAGTCTTGCCTTTTTACTGTCTGGTCTGTTAACCATAAGTGTTTCACTCCTTCATTAAGATTATTTGCCACCCTTACCGGTTTTACCTTCCTTACGGCGGATATACTCGTCAACATACTTGATACCCTTGCCCTTGTAAGGCTCCGGAGGACGCTTTTCGCGTACTTCAGCGGCAAACTGACCAACCTTCTGTTTGTCAGGACCGGAAATAATGATCTTGTTCGGTGAGGGAACTTCAATCTTGATTCCCTCAGGCTGAGCCATAATAACCTTGTGTGAGAAACCGATGTTCATTTCAAGGTTTGTGCCAGCCATAGCTGCACGGTAACCGATACCGTTGATTTCGAGCTCTTTCTTATAGCCTGTGTTAACACCCTCGATCATGTTAGCGATAAGTGTTCTTGTAAGACCGTGAAGAGATCTGTTTTCTTTGTTGTCATTAGGACGCTCAACAACAACTGTGTTGTCTTCCATCTTAATGATCATATTGCTGTTCATTGTTCTGGAAAGAGTACCCTGAGGACCCTTTACTGTAACAGTGCTGCCTTCAACGTTAACTTCAACGCCTGCAGGAATAGCAACCGGTAATTTACCTATACGTGACATCCTAACAGCACCTCCTTACCAGATAAATGCAAGAACTTCACCGCCGACGTTTGCCTTGCGTGCGTCCTTGTCAGTCATAATACCCTTTGATGTGGAAACGATTGCGATGCCGAGGCCATTCATAACCTTGGGCATATCTTCGCATCCTGAATAGATACGTAAGCCGGGCTTAGAAACTCTACGTAAACCTGTGATAGCTGCAGTCTTGTTCTGACCGTACTTGAGAGCGATTTCGATCATGCCCTGCTTACCGTCATCCTCAACCTTAAAGCTTTTGATGTAACCCTCATCAACAAGAATCTGAGCAATTGCCTTCTTCATGTTAGATGCAGGGATTTTGACAGAATCATGTTTTGCAGAACTAGCGTTACGAATTCTGGTCAACATATCTGCGATTGAATCTGTAATTTGCATACCGTCAACCTCCTTAATGCAATTGCTCGCTTACCAACTTGCTTTCTTCACACCAGGGATCTGACCTGCGTGAGCAAGCTCCCTGAAGCAGATACGGCAAACTCCGTACTTACGAAGATAGGCATGTGGTCTGCCGCAGATCTTACATCTGTTGTATGCTCTTGTTGAAAACTTAGCAGTTCTTGCCTGCTTAACCT
The DNA here is from genome assembly GCA_045589535.1 of Acutalibacteraceae bacterium. Lineage (GTDB taxonomy): Bacteria > Bacillota > Clostridia > Oscillospirales > Acutalibacteraceae > CAG-488. The sequence continues at coordinate 14,027 of JAZNPE010000041.1, forward strand.
TCATAGCTGTCTTTGCCACAATAACCCCTCCTTATTTAGCGAACGGAGCGCCCATAAGTGTAAGCAACTCTCTAGCTTCTTCGTCTGTCTGTGCTGTGGTAACGAAGCAAATGTCCATACCACGAACTTTATCTACCTTATCGTAAGCGATTTCCGGGAAAATCAACTGCTCTTTGATACCCATGTTGTAGTTACCACGGCCATCGAAAGCGTCAGGATTGATTCCTCTGAAGTCACGAACTCTCGGAAGAGCGAGGTTGAAGAATCTGTCAAGGAATTCATACATTCTCTCGCCACGGAGTGTAACTTTAACACCGATTGTCATGCCCTCACGGAGCTTGAAGTTAGCAACTGACTTCTTTGCCTTACAGAGATACGGCTTTTGGCCTGTGATCTGCATAAGGTCGCTTACGATAGCATCGATAGCCTTCGGGTTATCCTTTGCTTCGCCGCAGCCAACATTGATAACGATCTTATCAAGCTTAGGGATCTGCATGACGCTCTTGTATTCGAATTTCTTCATCAAAGCCGGTGCGACTTCGTTTACATAGGCTTCTCTTAATCTTGCCATGTGTCATGTACCTCCCTATTAAAATTCCGCGTTGCACTTTTTGCAAATGCGCTTCTTATCTTTCTTGCCTTCAGCCTTAGCTGCGTGACCAACTCTTGTCGGTCTGCCGCACTTCGGGCAAACAAGCTGAACCTTGTCAGCATAGAGTGCGCTTTCAGCCTTAATAAGGCCGCCGGGCTCACCCATTTTTCTCGGCTTAACATGCTTTGTTACAATGTTAGCGCCTTCAACGATAACCTTACCCTCAGCCGGAGCAACCTGGAGAACCTTGCCCTTGTGGCCACGGTACTTACCGTTGATTACGATGACCTCGTCACCTGTCTTAACGTGTACTTTATTACTCATAGTTGCACCCCCTGATTAAAGCACTTCGGGAGCGAGTGAAAGGATCTTCATGAAGTCTTTGTCACGAAGCTCTCTTGCCACAGGTCCAAAAATACGTGTGCCCTTTGGGTTTTTATCTTCCTTAATGATAACAGCTGCATTTTCGTCGAAACGAATGTATGTGCCGTCGTTACGCCGAACACCGCTTGCTGAACGAACAACAACTGCCTTAACTACATCGCCCTTCTTTACAACGCCGCCGGGTGCTGCTTTTTTAACTGAAGCAACAATGACGTCGCCAATGTTGGCGTATCTTCTGCCGGTACCACCGAGAACTCGGATACATCTGATCTCCTTTGCTCCGGTGTTGTCGGCTACTTTAAGATTACTTTCCTGTTGAATCATAATTGTGCCTCCTTACACCTTCGAAATTACTTAGCTTTCTCGATGATCTCAACAACGCGCCATCTCTTATCCTTTGAAAGAGGACGTGTTTCCATGATCAATACTCTGTCGCCGATACCGCATTCGTTCTTCTCATCATGAGCCTTGAACTTGATTGTACGGTTAACGATCTTCTTATAAAGCGGATGCTTTACTTTATCTCTAACAGTAACAACAACAGTCTTGTCCATCTTGTCACTGCTGACTACGCCTACGCGAGTCTTTCTGAGGTTTCTTTCGCTCATAACAGTTAACCTCCCTTTCCTTACGAGTTAGCGCCGTGGAGCTCGATGTCGCGCTGAACAGTCTTGATTCTTGCGATATCCTTCTTTACGGCGTTAATACGCATCGGGTTTTCGAGCTGGTTAATGGCCTGCTGGAAACGAAGTTTGAAAAGTTCATCCTTCAACTCAAGAAGCTTCTTGTCAAGTTCCTGAGCTGACATCTTTCTGATATCACTTGCTTTCATTACTGCTCACCACCCGTTTCTTCTTTAGTAACAAACTTGCACTTGATAGGAAGCTTGTTAGCTGCAAGGCGAAGAGCCTCACGTGCAAGTTCCTCATCAACACCTGCAATTTCAAACATAACTCTGCCCGGCTTAACAACTGCTACCCAATATTCGGGTGAACCTTTACCGGAACCCATTCGTGTTTCAGCCGGCTTCTCTGTGATCGGCTTATCCGGGAAAATCTTGATCCAAACCTTACCGTTACGCTTGATGTAACGTGTCATAGCGATACGAGCTGCCTCGATCTGGTTTGATGTGATCCATGCCGGTTCTGTAGCCTGAAGACCAAAATCACCGTTAGTAACCTTGTTACCACGTGTTGCCTTACCCTTCAAACGGCCTCTCTGAACACGACGATATTTAACTCTCTTAGGTAAAAGCATTATCTAGAACCCTCCTTACGGCGCGGTCTGCGATTGCTTGATTCGTGAAGAACCTCGCCCTTGTAAAGCCAAACCTTAACACCAAGACGACCGTATGTTGTCTTTGCCTCAGCAAAACCGTAGTCAATGTCTGCACGGATTGTCTGAAGAGGAATTGTACCCTCGTGATAAGTTTCGCTACGAGCGATTTCTGCACCGCCTAAACGACCTGAAACCTGAATTTTGATACCTCTTGCGCCGAGCTTCATTGTGCGACCGATGCACTGCTTCATAGCACGACGGAAGGATACACGTCTTTCGAGCTGAGCTGCGATGTTCTCAGCAACAAGCTGTGCGTCGAGGTCAGGCTGCTTAATCTCAATGATGTTGATAGAAACCTCTTTGTCGCCGCCAAGCTTTTTCTTACAAATTTCCTTAAGCTTCTCGATTTCTGAGCCGCCGCGACCGATTACCATGCCGGGCTTTGCGCAGTGGATGTTTACATAAACACGCTTTGCGTCACGCTCAATTTCAACCTTAGGTACACCAGCAGGCGCAAGTGTAGAAAGAAGGTATTCACGAAGCTCGTAATCCTCAACAAGGTTTGCGCCAAAGTCTTTCTTTGATGCGTACCAACGGGATTCCCAATTTTTAATTACACCGATTCGAAGACCGGTAGGATTTATTTTCTGGCCCATTTGTTTACCCTCCTTCTTTCTTATTCTGCTTCTTTGAGAACCAAAGTGATGTGAGAAGTTCTCTTGTTTATTCTGAATGCGCGGCCCTGTGCTCTGGGTCTGATGCGCTTAAGGATGGGGCCCGGTCCAACGTTGCAAGCTGCAACATAAAGACGGCTTACATCCATGTCTTTGTTTTCCGCATTTGCCATAGCTGACTTGAGGAGCTTTGCAAGCGGTTCACACGCAGCCTTCGGCGTGTGTTTAAGAATTGCCATTGCTTCATCACAAGGCTTGTTTCTGATAAGATCAAGCACTATCTGAACCTTTCTGGGTGCGATACGCACGTAGGTTACTTTAGCTGTTGCTTCCATTAATACACACTCCCTTCGGCTTATTTACCATTGTTTGATGTCTTTGAACCTGCATGACCTCTGTAAGTTCTTGTAGGTGCAAATTCGCCCAACTTATGACCAACCATGTCCTCAGTTACATATACGGGAACATGTTTGCGTCCATCATGAACAGCAAATGTGTGGCCGACAAAGTCAGGGAAGATTGTGGAGCTGCGGCTCCAAGTTTTGAGAACGATTTTTTCGCCCTTTTCGTTCATTTCCTGTACTCTTGCAAGTAACTTAGGCGCAACGAAGGGGCCTTTCTTTATGCTTCTGCCCATTATCTTTATCTCCTTTCGACTTATTTGCCGTTACGACGTCTAACGATAAGCTTGTTTGATGCCTTCTTAGTGCTGCGAGTCTTGTAACCAAGAGCAGGCTTGCCCCAAGGTGTAACAGGACCCGGACGGCCGATGGGTGACTTACCTTCACCACCACCGTGGGGGTGATCGTTCGGGTTCATAACAGAACCGCGGACTGTCGGTCTCCAACCCATGTGACGTTTTCTACCGGCTTTACCGATCTTAACGTTTTCGTGGTCAAC
>JAZNPE010000042.1:0-4115 GCA_045589535.1 Acutalibacteraceae bacterium
CATCCACCGCAAGCGGTCCCCCTTCCCCTCAAGGGGAAGGCTGAGAAACTACATAAATCCAAGGCTTCCCCTTGAGGGGAAGCTGTCACGAAGTGACTGATGAGGTGTAGGTTGCAAGCAACCGTTATAATAAAACATCCCCACAAACCCGAAATTACTGAACAATTAAAATGTTTTTAAAAATTTTCAAAAAATTTATGTCACAAATCGCGTTTTGGCTGACTACTAAATGAAGACACAAAATAATGAGGTGGTCAACCATGCTTTAATTATCCTGAAACAAACAAAAAATTGCAAAGGAGATTGTATTATGAAAAAAGTATTATCAATATTTTTAGCCGTTATTATGATACTTTCAATCGGCACAGTCGGAGTGTCGGCATACGAGTTTACCGAGTATGTATTTATATATACTTCACTTCTCGGAGCAGAAATTGGTGATTATTTATATTTCCCCGTGTATTATGAAGATGACACCTATTATACATGCCGCGATGACGAGAATGCAGAAGTCAGAATAACACTTCCGTGTTACTACGACCCTGAAATTCTGAAGCCTGTCGATGTCACACCGTCAGAGTTACTTTACGGTATGAATTTTGAAGGTGAAATTTCAAGAGTAGATGTATATACATACATTGACGAATATGGCGTCGAGATTACATATCCGTACTTTTATGCAGATGTTACCTTTGATTCCGATGAAAAAATTGAAAATGGCGAAATTCTTTTCAATATTAAGATGGAAATTATTGGTGAACCTGTCCGTAACGACAGTGGAGCTATGTTTAACAGCTTTGCGATTGTTGAAGATCTGGAAAATCAGATAATAACAGAGTGCAAGTGGGAAGTTGTTGACAGCACCGGTAATGTTGTACACGACATTTCATCAAAGATGATGCAGAACGGCCGTATGGATGGTATTTTGGATGAAGGCTATATTTTAGAAGGCTACGAGCCATTCATTCCGCCCGTTGAGGAAGGTAAGATTACCGCTGACACAAAGTTTGAAAGCGGAGAGACTTATTATATCGACAATTATGAAGATCTGAAAACTCTTTCATATCTCATTAACGAAAAAGGCGAAAGCACGCAGGGCGTAACTTTTGTTCAGACGAAGGATATCGTTGCAAACAGCGGCACTTTCAGCCTTGATGAAAACAATGCACCGCTTTATAACGGCAGCTCATCTTTGCCTGAGGCTTTCGAGTCAATCAAAAACTTCAGCGGTATATTCGACGGTCAGAATTATACAATCAGCGGTCTCTATCTTAACGCAGGTCTTTTTGAAAACTGCGAAGGTGCAGAGATTAAGAATATCTATATTGAAAACTCTCTTGTTTTAAACGAAGACGAAGCTTCAAGCGGTCTCGGAACAATCAGCTCCGTTTTTGCCAATTCAACTCTGACAGGTTGTTCCGTTGACGCTATTGTTATCGGCAAGGGTACTGATATTGGTGGTGTCCTTGGTAAGGCAACAGGAAGCACAGTGAAATATTGCCGTAACCTCGGAAATGTTTTTGGTGGAACAAATGTCGGCGGAATGGCAGGTTCGTTAGAAACAGCATGTAAAGTTTCGGCTTGCTATAATTCAGGTGATATTTATGGCGAAAACAATGTTGGTGGCTTTGCCGGACACATACTCTTTTGTGATTATGTGACAAGCTCTTACAATACCGGTGATGTTGAAGCAATAACAGTTTCAGGTCGGTTAAGTGGTTGTGCAGGAGGTTTTGCGGGATATCTTGCACCGAAGGATGGAAACAAAACAGTATCGTCTCTTTATACTGTTGGTAAAGTTAAAGGTGATCGAGCCGGAACTTTCTGCGGTGAATTTTACGGTATGTTTTTTGAAATGTTTAACTTATCAAACTGTTACTATATCGGAAGCTCAACAAGCGAATTCGACAATCATGGGCGGGTTGAATGGCTTTATGATGTATATTTGGATGATCCGTGCGCTATTTATCCTGATGATGTCTACCACATAGAGGTAATTCTTGATCTCGAAATTTATCCGACAACGGAAGCAAAGCTTAAAAATAAATATAATTTAAGTTCTGAGTTTGTTTTTGACGCTGCAAATGAAAACGACGGATATCCTATGCTTAAGTATTTTCACAAAGAGCATACGTTTTCAGAGTACAATATTTTAAACGAAGAAGGAACAGCAATAGTTGCAAAATGTAACAGTACAAATTGCACTATAACGGACGGCATACCGCATACTCACACTTGGGACGAATATACAAATGATGCGAACGGAAATCCGGCTGCAGAATGCCTTGATGAAAAGTGTACATTCAAAAACATAAAAGAAATGACTATTTCTTCAGCAACAATAGACCCGATTACATTTGAAGCAAATGAAGGAAAAATCTATAACTTCATCCTCAAAACAGACGGGAATTACAAGATAAATATTTCTGCTTTGGAGAAGGCGGCTTTAGATACTTCCGTTTATCTGAATGGTGAATTGATTGAGAAAAAAGCAATCATAAAATGGAGCGAAGGTTTCCCTGCTGCAAACTATGTTGGTACATCTTTGTTGAATCCGACGATAGAAATGGTACTTGACAGCGCTGTTGCAGGAGATGAGATCGTTATCATACTTTCAGATAAAACATCTGATACAGATGACTCTACCACAAGGCTTTCATATGGTTTGCGTCATTTTCCCAAGTATCTCACTCCCTCATCAGTAACAATCACTATTGAAAATACAACACCTGTTGTCGAAGAAGAACCCCTCTTCGAGTTCGGCGTAACGGCACCGCACATCAGAAATCAGTTCGATATGGTTTACTATCCTGCAAGCTTTGGCTTCTCGATGTATGACGATGCGGACATCCGCTATTCAGATATCTGTGCGGATGTCGCAGACCTTGCTTTCGGTTGCGATACGGAAGTAGTTATGAAATATATCTACGACGCAACAACTCTCGATTTCATTTCCGTATACGAAGAGTTCTGGGAAGGCAGTGTTGAAGTTCTTGAGCACGGCTCAACGGGCATGACCGGCGACGAAGGTCAGGAATATAATTATATTATTATCAAAGCAAAGTTCGTCGCTGTCGGCTATGCAAACGATACAGCACCTTATTGTCTCAAATTCGCTGTCGTTGAAGATAATTTCATAAACAGCGACGGAACCATAAGAAAAGTTATAGACAACGTTCCTTACAGCGAAGAACAGCTTTGCGTATGGAAAGCATGGGATGCAAAAGGCAATTCCTTCGATTTCAGTGATTCTATTAAATTCAAAGCATCAGATTATGAAACAGACGGTTATACATACGATAATCTGCTGCTTGAGGATGACCTCATCGATACAGACATAGCTATGCCTACCGTCACTTTCACACCAGAACACGCACGAAAGGATGACCTTGCTTACTATCCGTGTATGTACGACAGTGATGTTGATTACGAGGAATGGGTTCGTTCCGCAACAGGCTTCAAGGACAGCACAACCAGGATTCAGATTAAGGTGAACTACGATTCTTCAACATTGGAGCTTATCGATGCGCTTCCGTCAAAGGAGCTTTATGACCTCGGCGGAACTGTAACGATTATCGAAACAGGCGATCTTTATCCCGATGACCCCGACAAGGCTAATGTGAAATATGCTGTTGTTCAGATAGATTTCGATGCTCTGGATTTTACTGACGGTTGTCTTTTCAGCCTGAAGTTCAGAGTTCTTCAGGAAAACTTCCTTGACGAAGAAGGCAGACCGATTGACCTTGTTAACTCTTTCGTTGCTGACTGGGTTGTAACAAGCAACGAGGGTAAATCACACGATCTGAGATATTATGTTTCAAGCAGCTATGCAGGTTTTGATACGTTTGGAAGTTACGAGGAACTTATCCTTGCTGACTATGAACCTTTTGACCCGACACTCCTCAGCGATGTAACGGAGGTTACATACATTCAGCAGGAAGACACTCGCAAGACGTTCACCGTAACAGTTAACGGCAGAAAGCAGATGATTCAGTTCATTGAGCCTGACGGTGGTACAAGAACATACGACAGATACAATAAGAATGTTAAAATCACCAGCTACAACGCAGACGGTGAAGTTGTAAGTTCAATGGCACGAGACCTCGCTTACGAAG
>JAZNPE010000043.1:0-9790 GCA_045589535.1 Acutalibacteraceae bacterium
CAGAAGGGTAATGCTCCCGAAGAAAGAAAGCTTCAGCGTATGTTCCGCAACGGCGATGCATGCCCTATGATCAAGCGTTGTAACGACTTCGGTGCGGGCGGTGTATCGGTTGCTATCGGTGAGCTTGCTGACGGTCTTGAAATCAACCTCAACGCAGTTCCGAAGAAGTACGACGGTCTTGACGGAACTGAGCTTGCAATCAGTGAATCTCAGGAGAGAATGGCTGTTGTAATCGAAAAGGAAAACGTTGAAGCATTCCTCAAGATTGCCAACGAAGAAAACCTTGAGGCAACAGTTGTTGCAGAGGTTAAGGCTGAACCAAGACTCAGAATGTTCTGGAACGGCAACACAATTGTTGATATCAGCCGTGAGTTCCTTAACTCAAACGGTGCTGAGAAGCATATTACAATCGAAGCTGCAGGTGTAGAAAACTACGATAAAGAAATCGCAGAAAACTTCTCAGAAGGCTTCAAGGCTCTTGCAGATGACCTCAATGTCTGCTCAAAGAGAGGACTTTCGGAGCGTTTCGACTCAACAATCGGCGCAGGTACAGTTCTTATGCCGTTCGGCGGTAAAAATCAGCTTACTCCTATTCAGGCAATGGTACACAAGGTGTCTGTTGAGAAGAAGCATACAAACGATTGCTCAGTTATGACATGGGGCTATAACCCGTTCATTACAGAAAAGAGCCCGTATCACGGTGCATATCTTGCAGTTGTTGAATCAGTTGCAAAGCTTGTTGCTGCAGGTGCAAAGTATGAGGATGTTTACCTTACATTCCAGGAATACTTTGAAAGACCCAATAAGGATGCGAAGCGTTGGGGTAAGCCTCTTTCAGCTCTTCTCGGTGCATTTGAGGCACAGAAGAACCTCGGTGTTGCAGCTATCGGCGGCAAGGACTCAATGAGCGGTACTTTCGAGCATCTTGATGTTCCGCCGACGCTTGTTTCCTTTGCAATCACAACTGAAAAAGTTGATAACATTATTACAAATGAATTCAAGAAAGCAGGCAGCAAGGTCGTTCTCCTTCAGCCTGAATATGATGAAAATAAACTCCCGAAGACAGAATCTCTTCTCGCTCTCTTTTTGATAAGGTTGTAGAGCTTATGAGAGCAGGTAAGGTGCTTTCAGCTTACACTCCGACATTCGGTGGTGTTGCAGAAGCTGTTATGAAGATGGCATTCGGTAACGGTTTCGGCTTTACATTCGATGCAGGTATCAGCCTTGAAGATATCTTCGGCTATTGCTACGGTTCATTCCTTCTTGAACTCAGCGACGATACTGAAATCGGTACACTCATCGGTTACGTTACAGAGGAAAAAGCATTCGCATACGGCGAAGAAAAGCTTTGTGCAGACGAAGTTCTCAAGATTTATGAAGATAAGCTTGAAAGCGTATTCAGCTGTAATATTCCTGCTGATAACAAGGAAATCGAAACATTCTCATTCAGCGCAACAGAACGTAAGGCACCCGCAATCAAGGTTGCACAGCCGAAGGTTCTTATCCCCGTATTCCCGGGTACAAACTGTGAATTCGATACAGCAAAGGTTATGCGCGATGCAGGTGCAGATGCTGAAATCATCGTAATCAACAACCTTTCAGCTGACGGTATCGCAAGAAGCGTTGATAACTTCGCTGAGAAGATCAAGTCAGCTCAGATGATCTTTATTCCGGGTGGCTTCTCTGGCGGTGACGAACCCGACGGTTCAGGTAAGTTCATCACAGCATTCTTCAGAAATGCTGCTATCAAAGACGGCGTAACAGACCTTCTTGAAAACCGTGACGGTCTTATGTGCGGTATCTGTAACGGCTTCCAGGCTCTTATCAAGCTCGGTCTTGTACCTTACGGTAAGATTATCGACACAGACGAGAATTGCCCGACTCTTACATTCAATACAATCGCGCGCCACCAGTCAAGATTGGTAAGAACAAGAATTGCTTCTAACAAGTCTCCGTGGCTCGCAGGTACAGAAGTAGGCGATATCTACACAGTGCCGATTTCTCACGGCGAAGGCCGCTTCCTTGCAAGCGAAGAGCTTATCAAGGAGCTTGCCGCAAACGGTCAGATTGCTACTCAGTATGTTGACCTCAACGGCAATGTAACAGACGACGTTCACTTCAATCCGAACAACTCAATGTCAGCTATCGAAGGTATCACTTCACCTGACGGACGTGTATTCGGTAAGATGGCTCACTCAGAGCGTACAGGCTACGGTCTTTACAAGAACGTTTACGGCGAATATGATATGCAGATGTTCTCTTCTGCTGTTAAGTATTTTAAATAAGAGGAGCGAAATAAAATGGGATACCTTACAGATATTGAAATCGCACAGCAGTGTGAAATGAAACCCATTACTGAAATCGCAAAAACAGCCAATATTGACGATAAATATATCGAGCAGTACGGCAGATATAAGGCAAAGGTTGACTATGCTCTCCTTAACGAAACTGAGAAGAAGGAAGGCAAGCTCATCCTTGTAACAGCTATCACTCCCACACCTGCAGGTGAAGGTAAAACAACAACAACAATCGGTCTTGCCGACGGTCTTCGCCGTATCGGCAAGAACGTAATGGTTGCTCTGCGTGAGCCGTCACTCGGTCCCGTTTTCGGTGTCAAGGGCGGTGCGGCAGGTGGCGGATATGCGCAGGTTGTTCCGATGGAAGATATCAATCTCCATTTCACAGGCGACTTCCACGCAATCGGTGCGGCAAATAACCTTCTTGCTGCTATGCTTGACAATCATATCCATCAGGGTAATGCTCTCGGCATTGATACAAGACGCATTACATGGAAGCGTTGCGTTGATATGAATGACAGACAGCTTCGTAATGTTGTTGACGGTCTTGGCGGCAAGGCTAACGGCGTTCCGCGTGAGGACGGATTCGACATCACTGTTGCATCTGAAATTATGGCTGTTTTCTGCCTTGCAACTTCTATCACAGACCTTAAGGAAAGACTCGGCAGAATCATCGTCGGCTATTCATACGACGGTAAACCTGTAACGGCAGGTGACCTCAAGGCTGTCGGTGCTATGACTGCTCTTCTCAAGGATGCAATCAAGCCTAACCTCGTTCAGACTCTTGAAGGAACACCGGCATTCGTTCACGGCGGACCGTTTGCAAATATCGCACACGGCTGTAACTCTGTTATCGCAACAAGAATGGCTATGCGCCTCGGCGATTACGCGGTTACGGAAGCAGGCTTCGGTGCTGACCTCGGTGCTGAGAAATTCCTTGATATCAAGTGCCGTTATGCAGGTCTTAAGCCCTCAGCAGTTGTTATGGTTGCTACCGTTCGCGCTCTTAAGATGCACGGCGGTCTTGCAAAGACAGAGCTTGGTACAGAAAATCTTGAAGCACTTGAAAAGGGTGTTCCGAATCTTCTCCGTCATGTTTCAAACATCACAAACGTCTACAAGCTTCCCTGTGTTGTCGCTGTCAACAGATTCCCGACAGACACAGATAAGGAAATTGAATTTATTATCGATAAGTGCAAGGACCTCGGCGTAAACGTTGTTCTTTCAAACGTATGGGCTGAAGGCGGCAAGGGTGGCGAGGACCTCGCAAGAGAGGTTGTTGCACTTTGCGAAAAAGAAAATGATTTTTCATTCTCTTATGAGCTTGAGGGCTCAATCGAAGACAAAATCGAAGCAATCGTTAAGCGCGTTTACGGCGGTAACGGTATCAGCATTCTTCCTGCTGCAAAGAAGCAGATAGAAACGCTCAAGGAACTCGGATTTGATAATCTTCCCATCTGTGTTGCAAAGACACAGTACAGTTTCTCAGATGACCCGACAAAGCTCGGCGCACCTGAAAACTTCACAGTAACAATCAAAAATGTCAAGGTGTCTGCAGGCGCAGGCTTCATTGTTGTGCTTACCGGAGACATTATGACAATGCCGGGTCTCCCGAGAGTACCGGCGGCTGAGAAAATCGACGTTGACGAAAACGGCGTAATCTCAGGCTTGTTCTAAAATTAACAGGGGTGCAGTATGTCTGCACTCCTGCTAAGCATTTTTATAGTAAAGAAAAGGTGATTTTAAAATGGCAATGTGGCAAAAAGACATTGAAACCATGCCCCGTGAAGAGCTTGAAAAGCTTCAGTCAGAGCGTCTTTGTTGGCAGGTTAACAGAATGTACGAGCGAGTTGAGCTTTTCAGAAAGAGAATGGACGAGCTCGGACTTAAACCTTCGGATATTCATGGAATTGAAGATTTACATAAGCTTCCGTTTTCATATAAGCAGGATCTCAGAGATTATTATCCGTACGGTCTCTTTGCAGAGCCGATGGAAAATATCGTCCGTGTACACGCATCAAGCGGTACAACAGGCAAGAAAATCGTTGTTGGTTATACACGCAACGACCTTGAAAAATGGGACGATTGCGTTGCACGTATGATGGCTGCAATCGGCCTTGATAACACAGATTTTGTTCAGGTTGCATACGGTTACGGTCTTTTCACAGGAGGTCTCGGTGCACACGGAGGTGCAACAAGAATCGGCGCAACTGTTATTCCGATTTCATCGGGTAATACGGCAAATCAGATCCAGACAATGGTAGACTTCGGTTCAACCTGCCTTTGCTGTACACCGTCTTACGCAATGTACCTCGGAGAAGCAATTGAAGAAGCAGGACAGACAGATAATCTCAAGCTCAAAGCAGGCATCTTTGGTGCAGAGCCGTGGACGGAAGAAATGCGTCACGCTATTGAAGAAAAGCTTCGCATCAAGGCTTACGATATATACGGACTTTCAGAGATTATGGGACCGGGTGTTTCATATGAATGTGAGCATCAGTGCGGTATGCACGTCTGCGAAGATATGTTCATTCCTGAAATCATTGATCCCGATACGGGCGAGGTACTTCCTGCAGGTGCATCGGGTGAGCTTGTTTTCACAACAATCACAAAGGAAGGCTTCCCACTTATCCGTTACAGAACAAGAGATATCTGTTCTCTTAATTATGAAAAATGTGCTTGCGGAAGAACTCACGTTCGTATGAACAAGCCTCAGGGCAGAAGCGACGATATGCTTATTATCCGCGGTGTTAACGTATTCCCGTCACAGGTTGAAGAGGTTCTTCTTAAGGTTGGTAGCGGTATCACACCGAACTATCAGATTGTCGTTGACCGTATTAATAATAACGATACATTCGAAGTCAACGTTGAAATGGACGAGTCAATGTTTACAGATGACGTTAAGTCAATCGAGAAGCTTGAAAAGACTATCACTAATGAACTTCGTTCAATGCTCGGTATCGGTGCAAAGGTGCGTCTTGTTAACCCGAAGTCAATTACTCGTAGTGAAGGTAAAGCAAAGCGAGTAATCGACAAGAGAAAGATATAATTTAAGGAGGAAAATACAATGTACGTTAAGCAGATTTCAGTTTTTGTAGAAAACAAATTCGGCAGAATGGCAGAAATTCTTAATGCTCTTGCAGAAAAGTCAATCGATATTTCTGCGCTTTCACTCGCAGACACATCTGAGTTTGGTATTCTCCGCCTTATCGTGGATAAGCCTGAGCTTGCAGCTGAGGTTCTTAAAGAGGAGGGTGTTATCGTTAAGATCAGCGACATTCTTGCGATTGCTATTGATGACACTCCGGGCGGACTTGCAAAGGCTCTCAATGTTCTTACTGAGGCTAATGTTGTGATTGAATATATGTACGCTTTTATCGGCAAGGCAGACGGCAAAGCTATGACTGTTATTCGTGTTGATGACGAACCCAAGGCAATAGAAGCCCTCAAAAACGGTGGCGTTGCCCTCCTTACGACAGAAGATATTTCTGCAAGATAAAATTGATTATGATTGAATCAAGATGTGGAATACTTTGCTCAGCTTGTGAATTCGTAGAAAAATGCGGTTGTGGTACTTGCATCGGGACGAATGGCAATCCTTTCTACGGTGAATGTAGATTGGCAAAGTGCTGTCAGGAAAGAAATTGTTTACATTGTGGAGAGTGTTCTGAGTTTCCTTGTGAATTATTGAAAAGTTTTTCTAATGATCCTAAAAACGGAGACAACCCGAAGGGTGCAAGAATAGAACAGTGCAAACGTTGGAAAACTGAATAGAACAAAGCCGTAGCAGAAGAAAATTCTGCTACGGCTTAAACTTTGCTGAAAATCTGAGAAACCTCTGCCTCCCTTGCCTTAAAGGGAGGGGGACCACGAAGTGTTGGAGGGATTCATTTTCAATTATCTTTATGTAACTTCACATTTATAAAATTCACCACAATCAGCACCAATGCTGCAACGCCAAGGTAACCGCAGACGGGATAAACAATACCAATCAGCTTGTCAAACCCGAAAATACTTCCTGCAAACGAAAGCAAAGAAACAATAACAATCAGAATAACGGACGCCTTTTTGCTGATTTTAAACCTCGCTTTTGCAAACTCATCAATCGCAAAAACACTTGAAACCGATGTGCCGAACATTCCGCCGAAAAGCAGAAAGGCAAAAATGTAAGTGAAAATATTGCTGATACTCTGCGCAGCTGCAAGCATCGGAAGCTGTGCCGTGATTGATTCGGGTGTCATTGCCATTGTCAGCATAATTCCGAGGGCGATCAGCAGAAGCAAAATACCTCCGCCGATGATTCCAGTATAAAGTGTAGATTTCTTTTGTACGGCTTTTCCTATTGGTGTCAGAATACCGATTGAAGCAAAAAGATTGTACGAAACAAATACCACTGCAGAAATCAACCAATTTTGAAGAAGCGGATTTTCATTTGTACTGAGTGAAAAATCGATACTGTTGAAACCTGATTTTATACCGCATACAGCAAAAACTACTGCCGACATAATAACGAGTGCAGGCACGGTAACCGAAAAAGCCGTTACCATTCCGTTCATACCGAAAATTGCAACCAGAGCAACGAGCAGAACAAAGATTACCGAACCGAATAACGGTTTTATACTGAAAACTTGCTCAAGCATCGCACCGACACCTGCGGTCATAATAACAAATACGCCGAAAAGGAAAAACACCTCAAGCGCAACGAACATACCTCGTAGAAACTTATTTTCTTTTTTGATGACAACCTTGTCCATATCGCTGATGCCTGTAAGCTGAACATATCGGGTAAGGATTATTCCAAAGGCGGAAAGCAATACGGCAGCGACAGCCATTCCGACAAGTCCGATCTTTCCGAATGAACCGAAAAACTGCCAGAGCTCCTGACCTGAAACATATCCTGCTCCGAGAAAGCACCCCGCGAAAGTGAACATAAGGTTTAATGAATTTATTTTTTTCATTTTTTACTCCAAAAAGGGAAATAATCAGCGTTCATCTTTTAATAATGCATAATAACTGGCATCGCAGATGCCTTGATTGTTCCAGTCCGAACTGCGCAATGTTCCCTCGTATTTCATACCGCACTTTTGCATTACCTTGCCTGAGTTCGGGTTTTTGGGGTCGTGCCTTGATTCAATACGGTTTACGCCTACTGTATCAAACAGAAAATCCATAACGGCTTTAAGTGCCTCAGATGTAATTCCCTGATGCCACCATTTTCTTCCGATGCAATAGCTAATTTGCATTGATGAAACTTCTTCGTTCATAAAACCTACAGCGGTAGCACCAATCGGATCATCGCCTTTATCCTTTAAGACGATACCCCAATGATAATATTTTTCGTTTGAATATTGTTCCACCCAGTCATTCATTATGCTTTGGCTTTCTTCTTGATTTGAATGGGGTTTCTACATCAGAAACTTTGTTACTTCCGGGTCAGATGCCCAGTTCTTATACATCGCGGCAGCATCTTCGCTTACATATCTTCTTAATACCAATCGTTCTGTTTCTAACCTTTGTGTTCCGCAATGCTTCATACCGAAAACTTCCTTTCATTCA
Source organism: Acutalibacteraceae bacterium (assembly GCA_045589535.1). GTDB lineage: Bacteria > Bacillota > Clostridia > Oscillospirales > Acutalibacteraceae > CAG-488. The sequence continues at coordinate 7,854 of JAZNPE010000043.1, forward strand.
AATAATCTATACAAGTTGATGCTTTGCTGTTGATTTTAAATTATAAACGTAGAAATACATTTGTGTATTCCGAAAAACAGATTGTCAAATTCGGGGTTGTCGGGCTCTTTTATACTTGAAGTTACTTGTATTTCCAGGCTCCCTTGTGTAAAGGGAGCTGTCGCGAAGCGACTGAGGGATTGTCAAAATCATTGAATTATCAACAATCCTCCCCTCACGGCTACGCCCTGCCACCCTCCTTTACACAAGGAGGGCTGACTAGACTCTACCAACTTTTAAACACCCCGACAAACCCGAATTTGCAGATCTTATACTCAAAAATTATATTATAAATTAAACCAATATTCAAGTTTTACCGATTATTTTAATTTTTCGTTTTTCCAAAGTAAAAAAGTGGCTTGCATTGTGCAAACCACTTTTTCTTTTGCAATTAATTTAAGCTGTTCCTTTTTCAAGAGCTCTTTCAAGCCAGATAGTACCGATATCCATAGCATTGTAAAGACCTTTTTTCTCGCTCTTTTTAACAATGCGCTCTCTCGGACGGCAATCAGGGTCTGTGTTGAGAAGCTGAATGAGCACTCTGTCGGCAACTTCCATATCGTTGAATGTCTTTGTGCTTGTAATCTGAAGCATAATAACATACGGGTCGTTCATATTGCCGTAGTAAATCGTGTTACCGCAACGAACAAGCGGCTTGCCGCGGTATTCAAGGAACTTGTTGTTTTTCTTAGCCATAGGAATGTTCTTCCTTTCTTAGTCTTTAAGATAGTTTTTAACCAGCGACTGAAGAAGCTCATCACGGTCAATTCTGCGGATAAGGCTTCTTGCGTTGTTGTGCGTGGTAATATAAGTCGGGTCCTCAGAGAGAATGTAGCCGACGATCTGACTTACGGGGTTATATCCTTTTTCATTCAGGGCGTTATATACGACGCTCAATGTCTGTTTCATTTCACGTTCGTGATCCTCTCTTATTGAGAACTGTATGGTTTTGTCTGTCATGAGTAAACACCTCCGAGTGATGATATAAACATTATATACTATCTTTTATGATATAACAAGTGTTAAATATTAAGTAAATGTAAAATTTTTAGCTTCTGAGTGTGATTCCAAGCTCTTCAAGAGCCTTGATTGCACGCTTAATAGCTGAGTCAGCTTCTTCATCGTTAAGAGTATGATCCTTAGAACGAAGCTTAAGGTTGAAAGCAACACTCTTCATACCCTCAGGAATCTGTGAACCTTCATAAATATCAAACAATGTGATATCTTCAAGAATTGCACCGACAGCTTTCTTGATAGCCTTTTCGAGCGTAAGAACAGTGAGTGCTTTCTCACAGACGAAAGCGAGGTCACGTGTTGAAGCGGGGAACTTCGGAAGCGGTGTGTATGTCTTTGTTGCATTTCTGAATTCAGCAATAACTTCAAGGCTTACGCTTGCAACGTAAACTCTTGTGTTGAAGCCGTAGTTTTCGTTAACAATCGGATGAATTTCACCAAGAACTGCAAGTTCCTTATCGCCTGCGATAAGCTTTGCACAGCGGCCGGGGTGGAATGTCGGGTTATCGTTAACGGGTACAACGTCGTAATCTGTAAGACCAACCTTTGAAAGAAGCTCTTCAACAGTACCCTTGAGTGTGTAGAAGTCAGCGTTCTTGCCGTACATACCGATAACAGCTGACTGTTTCTCGTACGGAAGCTCCTCTGTACCGCGGCTGATATACTCTGTTGAAATTTCATATAGCGCAGCTTCAAGGTTACGGTTGTTGTAGTTTCTTGCGAGAACCTCAAGCATTGAGGGGATAGAGGTTGTTCTCATAACGCTTGTTTCTTCACCAAGCGGATTAGAGATAACAACAAGCTTGCGAAGCTCGCTATCTTCGGGAATACGGATTTTGTCGAGTGTCTTCGGGCTTACGAAAGAGTATGTGCAGATTTCAGTA
>JAZNPE010000044.1:0-62567 GCA_045589535.1 Acutalibacteraceae bacterium
AATCATCTGAAAATCCTCAGCTTTCGGGTCGAAGATTTTTAATCGAGAGGATTTTTTGCAATTCAAGGCAAAAACACAGTCAATCCTTGAGGATTGGCGAGTATTTTAACGAAGAAGTGGCGGAAATCATCCGATAAAAAACACGGTTTGGATTATTATCGTCACCCTAGAGAGGGCTTTAGTATGTATAAATACATCAAAAGGGGAATGGATTTTGCGGTAGCGTTTATCGCACTTTTGGTTCTTTCTCCGTTGATGCTGATTGTTTCAATACTGATTAAACTCAACCGTGACGGTCCGGTGCTTTTTAAGCAGAAACGGCCGGGTCTTAACGGGAAGATTTTTACTGTCTATAAATTCAGAACGATGTCTGTGAAAACTCACGATATAAATGGCAGAGAGCTTTCGGATTTTGAAAGAATGTCTAAATTGGGAAGCTTGCTTCGTAAGACAAGTGTTGACGAATTACCTCAGTTTATAAATATTCTTAAAGGCGATATGAGCTTTATTGGCCCGCGCCCGTTGCTTACAGAGTATCTTGAACTTTATACTCCTGAGCAGATGCGACGCCACGAGGTAAGACCGGGTATTTCAGGATGGGCACAGGTAAACGGCAGGAATACTATCACGTGGGAAGAAAAATTCAGATACGATGTGGAGTACGTCGATAAAATGAGTCTGAAAATGGATATATACATACTTATAAGAACGGTTCTTAATGTGCTTAAACAGGAAGGTATAAACACTGACGAAGCAAACACGATGGAGAAATTTCGGGGAACAGAAAAGAGGATGTGAAGGAATGAAGAAAATATTGTATGTTGCAACGATAACGGAGCATTTTTACTATTTTCATCTGCCGTACCTTAAGATGTTTCACGACCTCGGTTGGCAGGTCGATGTTGCAAGTCACGGTGATATTGAACTTCCGTTCTGCGACAACAGATATGAAATTCCGATAAAGCGTTCTCCTGCGGATAAGGATAACCTCAAGGCGTATTCTATGCTTAAAAAAATTATAAAGGACAATCGTTACGATATTGTTCACTGTCATACACCGATGGGCGGTATACTCGCAAGGCTTGCTTCTTTTTCTCAACGGAAAAAGGGAACAAAGGTTTTGTATACTGCTCACGGATTCCATTTTTATGAAGGCGCGCCTAAAGCAAATTGGATGGTTTATTTCCCGATTGAATATGCTATGTCGATGATTACGGACTGTCTTATTACAATTAATGATGAGGACTATAAATGTGCAAAGAAGCACCTTAATGCAAAAAATGTAAAAAAAGTAAATGGTGTCGGATATAACAGTGACCGCTATTTTCCTGTGTCAAAGGAAGAAAAAAATTCTCTGCGAGAAAAGCTCGGCTATAAGAAGGATGAAAAGCTTCTTATTTATGTTGCAGAGATGAATCTTAATAAGAATCAGGCGATGCTTATACGGGCATTGAATGAAGTTTTGAAAGTACATGAAAATGTAAGACTGATTATTGCAGGAGCAGATAATTTTAACGGTGAATATCCGAGGCTTGCAAAAGAACTCGGAATTGAAGAAAAGGTTGATTTTCTCGGTCATCGCGAGGATATCAATGATCTTCTTCATATAAGTGATATTGCCGTCGGGTCAAGCTATCGCGAGGGTTTGCCGGTAAATGTTATGGAGGCTCTTGCCTGCGGTCTGCCTGTTGTACTTTCTGATAACAGGGGGCACAGGGTGCTTGGAGTTAACGGCGAAAACGGTTATATCATAAATATTAATGATTATAATGCGATGGCACAAAGAATATGCGGAATTCTTGAAGATGATGTCCTTTACGAAAGGCTTTCCAAAAAGGCAATAGAGTTGATAAAGCCTTTCTCAAAAGAAAGTGTTCTTGTGGAATTAAAGGAGATTTACAGACAATACATAGACTGAGGCTTGTATGGGATTTTTTCATTTTGACTTTTATGAAATAGTTGTCTGGGTAATGACAATTATAATGTGCGCAATAGCGGCTGCCTGCCGGAGAGCTCCTCTTCGGCGACAGGGCGGTCTCGGTCAGCCATTGCCCAATCCGATCGCAGTAATTCTGCCGATAGTTTTTTTTACTGTTTTTGTAGGGCTACGAAAGACGGTTGGTGATACATATTTTTATATGCATTCTTTTAATCTCATGCCGGATGAGAATTTGGTTTCCGTGGGACTATTTTTTGAAAATATGTACAGCTTTTTTCAGAATGCCATAAGAAATCTGACAGATGATCCCCAATGGTTGATTGCTTTTTCTGCAGTGTTTTCAATTCCGGTCCCACTGATCATACTTTATAAGTACTGTCCGCGCTTTGAAATGGCAGTTTTTATGTTTGTTGCTTTCAGCTATCTCGGCGGAGCGATGAACGGAATGCGACAGTATATGGGTGCGTCTATAGTTCTGTTGGCAACAAGATATCTTTTTTCAGCAAAGAAAACGGATTTTATAAAATATGCTGTGATTATTATGCTTGCATACTGTATGCACAACAGTGCAATCATAATGCTGCCGCTATATTTTGTTGTAAGACGTCGGGCGTGGCAGATGAGCTCGTATCTTATGGTTCTGGGCAGCGCAGTCGGAGTAGTCGTTTTTGACACAATTCTTCCATCTTTCCTTTCGGCACTTGAGCAGACTGATTATGCGGAATATTCTCAGAACGGTTGGTTTACAAGCGGTCAGGAAGGCGGCAGCAGTTTAATCCGAGTTATGTTTATTGCATATCCTCTTGTTATTGCATATCTTAATAAAGAAAGGTTGAAAATGCTCGGACGGATAGGGGATATACTTGTAAATATTGTATTTGTAGACGTTGCGATATATATGATTGCTATGTACAACTGGATTTTTGCACGTCTGGCCATTTATCTTGCAATTTACTTTATGATATTTGTTATATGGGTTGTGAATTATGCTGTTCCACCAAAGGATCGATCACTTTTTGTGTTTGCAACGGTTGCGGTATATTTCCTGTATTCCCGGATGGACTCATTTATGATCGCTGCATATGAGTCTGATTATTTCTTGCCGGGACGAAAACTTTTCAGGAGTCAGTGATATGAAATACTTTTTGTTTAACCATGTCGGAAGTTTTAATCACGGGTGTGAAGCCATAGTGAGAGGTACCGTAAATATAATCAGTAATGCAGATCCGAAGGCTGAATTCGTCCTATCTTCTTTTAATCCTGAAACGGATAACTGCATTAAAGCAGTTGAAAAAAGAACCTTTGTAACGAGACCGCTTGCTTTCAGTGAAAAACTTATTTCTGCTTTTAACATAAAAATACGTCATTCTGAAGAGTATGCTTTGAAGAAAATGTATTCAGATATAGTTACTCAGGCTCAGGATTGTGATATGTGTCTTTCAGTCGGTGGCGACACCTATTGCTACGGCGATAATTACGGAATTCAGGTGCTGACGAGAGAACTGAAAAAAAGCGGAAAGAAAGTTGTCCTTTGGGGAGCATCTATAGGTGAGGAAGATCTCAGCGAAGATAAACTCAAAAGCCTTAAGGATTTTGATGCGATTTTTGTAAGAGAATCCTTAACTTATGATCTTTTGAAAAATAAAAATGCAAATCAAAATATGTTTCTGAATCCTGATCCGGCGTTTTGCATGGAGAGAGAAGAAGTTGAGCCGTTTAAAGGATTTACCAAAGAAAATACTCTCGGACTTAATGTCAGTCCGTTGGTTGATGGATATAATCCTCAGATTACGCAGGTTACAAGAGATTTTATAAAATATGTTTTTGAAAATACAACACTAAAAATACTGATGATTCCGCATGTCGTTGAAAACGGAAATAATGATCATGAATATATGATGAAATTTTATGAGGAATTCAGGGGCAGCGGACGTATTGAAATTCTTTCGCCCGACCTTAATGCGAAGCAGTATAAAGGATATATTGCAAATACGAGATTTTTTATTGGAGCACGTACGCATGCAACAATCGCTGCTTATTCAAGCGGAGTTCCGACGGCTGTACTCGGCTACAGTGTCAAATCAAGAGGGCTTGCAAAGGATCTTTTCGGAGAAGAAAAGCATGTTCTTAATTCAAGAACATTGACAGATGCGCAACCGGTTATTGATACTTTGAATTCTTTAATCGAAAATGAAAAAGAAATCAAAGAAACACTTATGAAAAAAATACCTGTTTATCTGCGCAGTGCAATGCAGATGGGGGATAAACTAACAAAACTTTAATGAAATGTGGTGACAGTATGAAGAAAAAATTACTTTTTGTAATTCCGTCGCTTCGAAGCGGCGGTGCAGAAAAAAGTCTTATTACGTTGCTGTCACTTATGGATTATGCAAGATATGATGTCGATTTGCTGTGTTTCAGGCGGGACGGACTTTTTTTTGACAAAATTCCTCGGGAAGTAAATGTTATAAAAGGTACGGAAGATTATGAGATTTTTGACGGCGATGCAAAATCGGCGATTATGTATTTCATAAAAAAAGGCAAACTTTTTTCTGCACTTTATCGGGTAAAATATGCCAAAAGTTCAGCAACTGAAAATAAACGATGGCATATTCTTAAAAAGCAGTTGCCGAAAATGCACAAAGAATATGATTGTGCGGTTGGATACCTTGAAGGAAACGCTAGTTATTTCGTTGCGGATAATGTTAAGGCAAAAAGAAAAATATGTTATGTACATAATGATTTCAAAAAGCTCGGGCTCTGCAAAGAAAGTAGTCGTGAACTGTTTGTAAAGTGTGATAAGGTTGTGACGGTTTCACAAGTTTGCTTAGCAAGTCTTACAGATGAATTTCCGGAGATTAGCGAAAAATTTACGGTGATTGAAAATATTACAAGTCCGAAAATAATAAGTGAATATGCGGCTGAAGAAAGTCCTTATGAAAATAAAGGAAACAATTTAATTATTACAACCGTCGGCAGATTGGCACCACAAAAAGCGATTGATCTTGCTGTTAAAGCAAGCGCAATTCTTAAAAATAAAGGTTATAGCTTTAAGTGGTATCACATTGGTACGGGTGAACTCAAGGCGGAGATCGAAAGTTTAATTTCTTCACTCGGAGTTGAGAACGAATTTATCCTGCTTGGAGAAAGGTCAAATCCTTATCCGTATATCGGCCAGTGCGATATTTATGTTCAGCCTTCACGTTATGAGGGTAAATCGATTGCAATTGATGAAGCGAAATGTCTTTGCAGACCGATTGTTACAACAGATTTTACCACGGTCTCTGACCAAATTCAGGATGGTATAAACGGATTGGTTTGCGAAATGAATGAGAGAGATATTGCCGGAAAAATAGAAAAACTTTTAAACGATGAGGAGTTAAGAAACGAATTAACCCGGAATCTTTCAGAAGAAAAAACAGGTAACGAGGAAGAGCTTGAAAAGTTTTACTCAATTTTAAATTGAAAGGAAAAACCGTATGTCAGTTTTGATTATAGTTTTATTGCTGATTGTGCTGGGAATACTTGGCTTTGATTTCCTTGATGCGGCGCTTAACTGGTTCGGAAGAATTAAAATCGGTACGATAACAGATGACGGCGAGTGGCTTAAAGCTACTCAGAAGGTAATTGATCGGTGGCTTGACGGATGGATGCCGAAAGTACCTGTTGATGAAAACAGAAGGCTCAGACTTATTTCGAAAATTAAAAATATCGGAAAAATCGAATCAACGGCTTACTGGCAGGATGCCGCTGTATTAAAGGCTGCCTCAGCAATAGGAAACAGGGATGAGGGAGCGTTCAGAATTCTTGATGTGTATATTGATTCAGAAACAGGCGAATGGGAATCTAAGCCTGAAAGAATTGATTGTGCAATGCTGGCATATGAACTTCTTTGTTGTGATTATATTGATAACGATATGATACGTCCGGCTATGGATTATGTTGCATCTTTTCTTGAATCTCTTTACAATGAATACGGAACGGTACCGTACAATGTAAATGCGGTTGATGTTCGTTTTGTTGATACGGTAGGGATGATTTGTCCGTTTCTGATGAAATATGCGATTGTTTACAATGAACCTCGTTTCGTGGATATTGCAATTGATCAGATAAAAGAATACCGCAAATACGGTTTTGACAAAGAAACAAAAATTCCTTGTCATTGTTTTAATGCGGAAACGAAAGCACCTCTCGGAATTTACGGTTGGGGAAGAGGTTGTGCCTGGTGGGCAATTGGTATTACTGACAGTCTGAAAACTCTTATGGAAAGTAAAACATATAACATTGAAAAGGTAAAGCTTCTGAAATACTGTGTCGAGTTTGCTGCAGTAATGAAAAACTATCAGCGTGAAGACGGAGCATTCACAAGGATGATTTTTACTCCATCGCTTGAGGACAGTTCTGCAGGAGCAATGCTTGCATATTGTTTTGCGTATATTGCAAAACTTACAGAAAGTGATGAACTTGAAGATTGCTGCAAAAAAGCACTCAGACATCTTAAAACCTGTACCCGTCGTAACGGTGTGATTGATTATGCTCAAGGCGATACAAAGGGAATCGGTTTTTATTCGGATTCGTTGCGTGTTGTTCCTGCGGCACAGGGATTTGCCGTAACAGCAGCAAAAGAAATAGATTTTTAAGGAGTTGATAAAATATGATTGACATTCACTGTCATATTCTTCCTGAAATTGACGACGGAGCCCGTGATCTTGAAACTGCAATAAGAATGTGCCATCTTGCACAGGCTAACGGAATCAAGCATATTGTTGCAACTCCGCACACAAACACGGTAGATAATATTGATCACTTCATTAAAATAAGAGACGAAAGATTACATCTTTTGCGTAAAAATATCGCAGACAGGGGGATAGATGTAAAGCTTTATCCCGGTGCAGAGGTTTTTGTCGATGACGATATCTTTTTCGCTAACGACCTGAAACGTCTTACAATAAATGGAAGCAGATATTTACTTATCGAATTCAATTTCAGAAACGTGCATCTGAGAAAAATTTATGATTATCTCAATGAAATAATCGATATGGGTCTTGTTCCGATAATTGCACATCCCGAAAGATATGAGTTTTTTCAGTTTGATTACGATGCAGTTAATTCACTTGCGAAAAACGGTGTAATTTTCCAGATTAATGCAACCAGTCTCGCAAGTCTTGACGGTTTACAGGAGTTCGAGTTGGCTTATTCTATGGCATACAACGGATTAGCATCTTTGATTGGCACAGATGCGCATTCGCTCAGTCACAGAGCAACGAATCTTTCTGAAATGATGCGCTATTTCCCTCCTGATATCAGTCAGTATAATATGCAGATGATGGTACATGATTCTGCAAAAGCAGTTCTTACAGATAATCCGATACCGATGGCGGAAAGAAGAGAAATTCATAAGCGCGGAAGCTTTTAACAGTTGACACGAAAATTACGATATTTTATAATAAGCCTGTTGTTTCAGGTGTACATCGCGTCGCAATAAAAATGTGGCGGAAAGGATGGTAAATATGCAGGAATTGGATACCAATAAAAATATTTATTATAATGAGGAAGGTTCCGGCTTTGACGTAAGCCGTTTTGTGAAAAATATTCTTAACAAAATATGGGCTATTTTGCTTGTCGGTGCAATTTTCGCTGCAGGCGGTCTTGCTATTGCAAAGGCTACATATGTTGAAGTTTATTCTGCACAGATGACTCTCAGTTTTATGCAGACTAAGATGGTCATTGTAAAGGATTATTCGGGAAGAAAGGATGCTCCTGTTGAGTATGAGGAGGAAACAGCGTTCTATGGTGCCAACGGTGTACAAATATATCAGTTCCTTCTTAAAAGTGATGAGATGGTGGGAAGAATCCAGTCAAAGCTCAAAGAAAAAAATCCCGACAGCGATTACAGTAAGGGTGCAATTGAAAGCAGCCTTAATATTGCGACTGTAGAAGAAGGCATTAACGGTTTCTTTAAAGTAAGCGTTACAAGTACCGATAAGGCATTCTGTGAACGTGCACTTAATGTGGTTCTTGAAGAATTCCCGGAATACGTTGGTGAATTTGACAACTCAATTTCAATCAAGGTTATCAAAAATCCGTCTGCACCTGTTGTTACAAACAGTGATCAGGCGATGACAAATGCGCTTTACGGTTTTATGATCGGTGCTGCCATTGTCGCTTCGATTATCTTTATAATCACTCTTTCAACAAGTACTGTTACAAGTCTTGAATATCTTCGCCGTGAGATCAATGTTAAGGTGCTCGGTTCAGTGCCGTTGCTTGAAAAACAGGTTGGACTCTTCGGCAAAAAGGCAAAAACGCCACAGGGCTCATTGCTTATTACAGACTCTTCAAAGGTCAGCTTCGCTTTTGTTGAAAGCTTTAAGTCCATCAGAACAAAGCTTGAAAACGTCAAGAGCGAAAAGGGATATAAGGCATTTGTTGTTACAAGTACGTATGAAGATGAAGGTAAAACAACGGTTGCGGTTAATATTGCTTGCGCACTTGCCCAGAAGGGTAAGTCAGTTCTTCTGATAGACAGTGACTTGAGAAAGCCTGCTGTTCTTCATGCAGTAGGAGTTAAGAGCGATACATCATACGGACTTATTCCGATCATCAAAGGTACATCAACATATGTTGATTCAATCAAATTCATTAAATCTCTCGGTATATTCGTTTTGCCGACGGGTGGTATTTCGCTTAAGTCAACTGAAGTTCTTGATACCGAGAAAGTACGTAATGTTATTGAACAGGCTCGCCGTGAGTTTGACTATATTATCATCGACACACCTCCGTCAAAAGTTGTTACGGACAGTTTGGTTATCGCTCCTCTTGCTGACGGTATTATTTACAGCATCAGACGTGACTACGCTAAGGTTGCGGATATTAACCGCACACTTGAGGAAATCCGCAGTGCAGATATTGATGTTGTCGGTGCAATTTTCACTATGAGTGGCAACGAAGAAAACAGCAGATACTACAAGCGTAAGGGTTATCTCCGTTACGGCGGATATTACGGAAGACGCAAGAGAAAGAACAGCGGCTACGGTTATGGTAGTGGCTACGGTTACGGAAACGGCTATGGTTACGGCGACGGTTACGGTTATGGCTACGGCGGCTACGGCTATGGCTACGGCGGATATGGCTATGGTTATGGCGGCTACGGTTACGGACCCGGACCGGGTTCGCAGCACAGCGAAGACAAACAGATAGACAAAAAATAATCAAAAAAAATCACCGACTCATTGAGAATCGGTGATTTCGCTTTTTATAAGATCCTTGACAACTTCACCTGCGATAATCAATCCCGCAACACTCGGAACGAACGAAACACTGCCGGGCAACGGTTTGCCGTTTTCAGTCAGACCGTGTCTGATAGGTTCTTCTTTTGAGTAAACGACCTTAACTTTTGAGATGCCGCGCTTTTTCAATTCGTATCGCATAACTTTTGCAAGGGGACAAACACTTGTTTTGCTGATGTCGGTAACTTCGAAACGCGTAGGGTCAAGCTTATTGCCTGCACCCATACAGCTTATTACGGGAACATTTGCCGCTTTGGATTTTTCAATTAACAGAAGCTTGGAAGAAACCGTGTCAATTGCATCAACAACATAATCAAACTGACTGAAATCAATGCTGCCTGCGTTTTCTATGTTGAAGAAAATCTTTTCGGTGTGTACCTTTACATCGGGGTTTACCTCAAGACAATGTGCCGCCGCTACCTCAACTTTATCCATGCCGACGGTTTTTGTTGTTGCAACAAGCTGACGGTTAATATTTGTCGGCGAAACGACGTCACCGTCAAAAAGAAACAGCTTGCCGATACCTCCGCGTACAAGCGCTTCAACCGTGTATGAGCCGACTCCTCCGACACCGAAAACTGCTACTGATGAACCACTCAGTTTTTTGAGAGCATCTTTGCCCAACAATATTTCACTTCTGTCAAAAATGTTCATAACAATCCCCCTGATTTCTAAATTATACCAATAAAATATTTCCTTTTCAAGTATACACGAGGGTAATTTTATGGTATAATTATGTGGAATTGAAAAATGGAGGAAAACAAAATGACGATGAAGAAAATCGGATGTACGGTGATAGCTGTCATTATGGTGATTCTTTGTCTGACGGTGCCTGCGTTAGCTGAAACTGACATTAAGCTCACAGACGAAGTTTATCCTGTTGAAATAACTGAAGGAAACACTTTTTCGGTTTACGGAATAGTTACTTCTGAGAATGATATACTTGCTGTTACCATCGGCGTATATAATGCTGACGGTGAGGCGGCGTTTGAATATACGGGTAAGCCCGGTGAGAAAACTTATAATATACATAATATTGACTATCTTCTTACTTTTTCAAAACTTAAAGCGGGCGACTATGTTTACAAGATAGTCGTTTCGGACACAAAGGACAGTAATGTTGAAATGCTAAAAAAAGCATTTACGGTTGTTTCAAAGGATCATTATAATACGTTCAGACTTTCTGATGCTAACTATCCTACAGAAATGACGGAAGGACAGACTTTCTCAATCAAGGGAACAGTTACGTCAGATTATGTGATTACATCCGTTACCTGTTCAGTAAAAAGTGCAGGAGGTACCGTACAGTTTACTAAAACAACGAATCCTGCTGCGGAGTCATATTCAGTTTCGGGACTTGACAGATATATGACTTTCTCAAAGCTCAAGCCCGGTGAATATGTTTACAGAATTACAGCGAGCGATAAGTACAACACAAATGTTGTTCTTCTTGAAAAAAGTTTTGTTGTCAATGCGATTGAAAGACCTGAAGATGACTATGACGGAATCAAGTGGGATGTAATTGATATTTCTGTCTGGAATGAAATTACCTCGTGGAATAAAATTGCTGACAGTGTTGATGCAATAATTCTTCGAATAGGTTCAAGTTCAACAGCTAATAAGGCGATGAGAGAAGACAAAAAGTTTGCATCACATTATGAAAATGCAAAATCAAAAGGACTTCCGGTAGGATGCTATTATTTCAGCGCAGCAACAACGGTTCAGGAGTCAGTCAAAGAAGCAGAGCTTGTTCTTGAAATTCTCAAAAAGTATAACTGCAAAATGGAAATGCCTGTTTATTACGATATGGAAACAGATGCTCAGGTAAGACTTTCGCAGTCTGCGGCAACAGCTGTTGCAAGAGCATTCTGCGAAACGATTGAAAAGGGCGGATTTTACACGGGAATTTATTGTAATAAATTTTTTGCACGCGATGAGCTTTATGCACATCAGTTAGCTGATTATCATTTCTGGATTGCTCAGTATGCGAACAAGTGTACATATGAAGGCCCGTACGGTATGTGGCAGTACAGTGAAACGGGATCGGTTCCGGGTTTGTACGGAGATGTTGACCTTGACTATTGTTATTACGACTATCCGCAGATAATCAAAAATCTCGGTATGAGTGGCTATGACAAGGGCGAGGACAAGCCAACTGTAAAACCCTCATTTGAGTTTAAAAAAATTGACGATTTTGCTTTCAATGACGACAATACAATTATCTACGGTATTGAATCGCAGATGACAACACAGGCGTTTACCGAAAAATATATTGAACTCAAGGACGGTGCAACTGCAAAATATACTACGACTGTCGGAGGATGTATTGCTACAGGTACTAAGTTGCAGATTATCGGCAATGATAAGATTCTTGCGGAATATGTAATTTCTGTTAACCGTGATATAGATATGAATTCCGTAATAAATTCAAGTGATGCTTTGCTTGTTTTGCAGTATTCCGTAGGCTCAAAGAGTCTTGGACCTGCAAGAAGGCTGAGTGCAGACAGTACAGGGGACGGTAAAATCAATTCGTCGGATGCTCTTGAAATTCTTACCTATGTTGTAAGCGGTGCAGGCTGATTGGAGTTTAAAATGGAAATTGAAGAACTGATATATTTTATAGTTGAAATGATGGGCACCGTTGCGTTTGCAACGTCAGGCGCAATGGTCGCAATAAACAAGAGAGTTGATATCTTTGGCGTTCTTGTTTTAAGTTCAATTACAGCGCTCGGAGGGGGCTGTATAAGAGATATTCTTATCGGTACTCTTCCACCGAGGATGTTTTCGGACTACAGGTATGTTACTCTTGCTGTTGCGGTTGCTTTGATTGTTTTTCTTGTTGCTTATATTTTCCGTAATCAGTACCAGAAAAGTCAGAAGATTGTTGACAGTGTAAATAATGTTTTCGATGCTGTCGGTCTTGGAATTTTTACTGTTACGGGTGTTCAGGTTGCTATTGAATCAGGCTTTAAAATGAACGGTATTCTTGCCGTGTGCCTTGGTGTTATAACAGGAATCGGAGGCGGTGTCCTTCGTGACGTTATGTTAAGGGAAATTCCGTTCGTGCTTGAAAAGCGCATATACGCCCTTGCTTCAATTGCAGGCGGAATTGTGTATTACAATATGTTTCTTGCAGGAATTGACAGGACAATTTCAATAGTTGTGGCAGTCGCTGTCACCTTTGTGATAAGATTGCTTGCAACTATATTCAAACTTGATTTACCTAGAGTTAAACTAAAAGAAACAAAACAGGATAAATAATAGAAGCTGTATCAGACCGAAATCTGATACAGCTTGAATTTTTATCTGCGAAGAAGTTTTTTTGCAAGCTTGAAAGCGGGAGTTGATTTAAGTTTTTCAATCCTTTTTGCTTTGTGATATCTTTCAAGGGCTTCTTCGTCAAGTCTTTCTGCCATGCCTTCCTCAACAACACCTTTGCAGGGATTACATTTTCCGCAGGGCCTGCCGTTGATTGGCGAGTGACAAAACCACGTAGCTTTCATAATATCAACATAATTATGTCGGACGAAAAAGTCTTTCATATCAAGCTTTGAAACTTCAAGCAAAGGGATACTGAAATTGCCGAAAAGAGCATAATAATCACGATGAGTTTTTTCGTCAACGACAAATGTATAGCCGACTCCTTCAACGGTTTCTTTTCTGAAGCTACCGTTCTTTTCAATAAGCTTAACGGGGTTGGTACCTTTTTCAATTGAAAGTTCGATTCCTTTGTGCTGCTTTGCAAAGTTTGCCAACCATACATACTGATTACCGAGCCAGTTTTTGCTGAAAATACGGTTATATGCATTTTCAATTTCAGCATCAGTTTCGGGTCGTTCTGCAACGGGTACGTAAACTATATCAAGAAGCTCCGCCTTTGTGTCGGGATGCTTTCTTATGAGCTCAGTAATTTTTTGGATTGCAGAAATTTCGTAATCTTCAGCAACACGGTTGTCCGAAAGATAGTACGGACGGATAACAACATCCGTTCGGGAAAGCTGTACAACTCTGAAAGTAGAGTCGTAACCGCCCGTCCAAAAAATTTCAATCTCTTTTTTTGTTTGGTTCATTTTTATTTAACCTCAAGAGCAGAAGCAGGAATAATGCTACCTGCGTCTGTTGTGATTGTAAATGTAACCTCGTCGCCCTTGTTAACAAGAACAATGTTTTCAGCATCAGCCGCCTTCACTGAATAGTAGCAATCAGCTGAGTCAAGCTTGATGTAATAAACGCTGTTGCCGTTGACAACTGCAGTTCTGATGTCTGTGATAATGCCTGTTGCTGTAAGCTTTTCTTCGGAGTTACCTGCAGAACCTGTGTTCTCATCAATGCCGTCTGTATTGACAGAAACCTTGATGTTGTTGTCAGAAAGAACCTTGACGTAGTTGTTGATACACTCTTCAAGTGTTGTACCTGTTGTACCGAGTGTGTACTGGCCAACGTTAATCATCGCATAACCCTTAACGAGGCTGCTTGCGTCTTTAAGCGACATAAAGTATGTCGGAACACCGTCGATGTTAAGAAGAAGCGGGAATGATGCAGTGTACTCATACTGCTGAACAAGACCCTGTGCAGAAGCCTGGGCTGAAGCTTCCTTAGCACCTGACATCACATAATACTTAGCTTCCTTTGTACGCTGATTGATAAGGATAAAGCCTGTGATTGATTCGTCGTTTGTAAGCGATGTAACACCTGTGTACATATAAACGTCATCGTTCATCGCAAGGTAAGAATAATCCTCTGTTGTTGAGTAAGTGTTTTTCTGGCTGAGGATTGAGTTCCAGAAACCGCCCTGATATCTTCCGAAGAAGTTGTACTGCTCGTTAAGAAGCTCTGCAGAATAAATTCTGTCGATCCACTGAAGTTCTTCTTTTGTGCGGATTTCTTCGATTGAATATTCCTTACATTCACCTGTAACGCTGTCGCAGATGACAGCACCTGTAACATCTCTACCGCCGAAAAGACCGATTGTCATATCAAGTTTTGCGAAAATCCAGTAGGGATGACCTTCTTCGTCAATTTCGAATGTCGGAGTGTCGAGAAGGTATGTCGGGTAATTGAAACGCACGTGACGGACAACGTTGTCGTTGAAGTGGTCAGCAGTTGAATATTTCATACCGCCTTTAACTTCCACAAGTTCAGCTTCCTGAGTTCTTGCGTCAACGATAACGTAAGCAGGAAGACCGTTCTTGGCGTTGGTCAGCCATTTGATGATGTTTGAATACTGAAGCGGAACAACACGGACAGGAGAATCCTTGTAGTTGATCTGGAAATAGTTCGGCTGAATGTCAAACTGAGAAACGTAACCGAGCTTGTCAAGGTCAGAAACAGCACGCTGTGCAAGAACAGCTGTTGTAGCCTCGTCGATTACGGGAACGCTGGAAAAATCAGCTTCGTCAACTTCCTGCACAAAATCGCCTGTCTGAACATCAATTATTTCAGCGTAGCTTGAAGCTCTGAAAACAACTGAAGAAACAATAAAGCCGATTGCAACAACGGCAAGAAGAACGCCGATAAGAATTTTAGGTACAAGAGTTGATTTTCTTGCATACGGCGCATAGTCCGGTGTTTTCAGCGCACCGCTTGTAACGTAGTTTACGATACAGTAGAAAACGCACAATGCACCAAGAAAAGCGTACATTAAAATGGATTTGAAATTGAAAGCGGGAAGAAGGAAGTAGTAAAGCACCGCACCGAAAACTGCTGTGAGAAGCAGGTTGATAACGATTTTAAGTCCCTTTTTCTCCGGGGGAATAACAACACCTGTTTTTTTATCCGGTCCCTGATCGGATTTTTTGGTGAAGTCAACCTTGATTGGGTCCATAGACTCAGCTCCTTTTTTATTATATACTCCATAAGTATACATTATTATTGAACAAAAAACAAGTATATTTTCATGTTCTTAAAAAGTTAACATTTGATAATCTTGATTATGGTGCGTGTTTAGGATATAATAAATTATCTGAATGTTTTGTCGGATAAGCGAGGCGATAAAATGGATAATAACT
The DNA here is from genome assembly GCA_045589535.1 of Acutalibacteraceae bacterium. Classification (GTDB taxonomy): domain Bacteria; phylum Bacillota; class Clostridia; order Oscillospirales; family Acutalibacteraceae; genus CAG-488. The sequence continues at coordinate 15,237 of JAZNPE010000044.1, forward strand.
CTAATTATTACAATAACAATACAGGAAACGGCAGTTACGGCACACAGTATAGTAATCAATACTCCGCTCCGAACGGTCAGGGATATTACTATCCCCCGATTTACAGCCACACACCGCAGGAAAACAATCCGGGCGGATACAGCTATTATCAGAATCTTTACAATATGTTCGGCGGATATAATCCGATAATTGACAAGGAAGCTGTACAGCTGAGCAGATACGGACTGATAACAGGTACACTTATTCTCTGTGTGTTTGCGATGCAGTTTATCGTAGGCTTGGTAATTTCAAACGGAACTATAGGCGACCTTTACAGCAATAATGTTGATTTTTCTATGGCGCTCTCAGCACTTGCGCAGATTTTTTATATGTTTGTGCCGTTTTTTGTTTACTACCTGTTCAGCAAGGCAGAGGACAAAAAAAGAATGAATGTTTTTAACGCACCGAAATCCGGGATGTTGTATGTTCTCGGTGTTTTTGCGGGACTCGGTTTGTGTCTTGCAGGAAATTCTGCAACAACACTCTTTTCGATTTCGTTGGAGCTTTTCGGAGTAACATTCTTTTCGGGCAGCGAGGATATGGCAATATCGACTTCTTTCGTCGGGGTTCTTATATACATTTTCAGCACAGCAGTTATGCCTGCTCTATTTGAGGAATTTGCTTTCAGAGGCGTTGTTATGCAGCCTCTCAGAAAGTACGGAGACTGGTTCGCAATTTTAATGTCCGCATTCTGCTTTGCGATTGTACACGCAAATATGGTGCAGATTCCGTTTGCTTTTATCGCAGGCGTATCACTCGGTTATTTCTGCATCAAGACAAAGAGTATATGGACAAGTGTGACAATCCATTTTCTCAACAACCTTATTTCGGTTTTGTTCAGCGTTTATTTTGAAAAATATCCGAATGCGAGCGTAATGATTTATTATATCGTAACGTCGGCACTCGTTCTTATCGGTGTTGTTGCAATGATCGTATTCAGGAAAAATTGCACTGTAAAGACAAAGAAAGATCCGACAGTGATGAATAAGCACAAAGGGCTGAAAAAAGCAACCTTTGTTACGGGACCGACTTTGGTTATTGCAATCAATTCTGTTATCATAACAACACTCGGACTTACCGAAACGAAGAATATGCTCGGATTACTTCTGGTTCTTGCAGGTCTGTTCTTTGTTATGTTTACTTTGTTCAGGTGGATTAACGTGATAAGAGCAGAGAAGATGATTAAATATCAGAAGATATATACGGTTTCAAGGGTACTTCTTATAATTGCAAGTATCGTGTTCCCGATAGCATCTTTATTTACGTTGGCAGGATGATTATATGAATGATTCGGTTTTTATGAAAGAGGCTCTGAAGCTTGCACGCGAAGCAGCTGACGAAGGTGAAGTGCCTGTCGGTGCTGTTGTTGTGCTTGGCGATGAAATTGTCGGCAGGGGACGCAACAGACGTGAAACGGGTAAGAATGCACTCGCTCATGCCGAGCTTGAGGCAATTGATGAAGCCTGTAAAAAGCTTGGCGGTTGGCGTCTTTGGCAGTGCGATATGTACGTAACGCTTGAGCCTTGCCCGATGTGTACGGGTGCGATTATAAACAGCAGAATAAAACGTCTTGTTTACGGAGCATCCGATTATAAGGCGGGTTCGTGCGGAAGCGTGGTCAATCTTTTTGAATTGCCGTACAACCATAAGCCTGAAACCGTAGCGGGCTTTATGCAGGAGGAATGTGCGGAAATTCTGACGGAATTTTTCAGACAACTCCGCAACAGGAAAAAAGATTAAAATATCAGGGGTGAGCACAGTGAAAAAATGGCTAATGATTTTCGTGCTGATACCCCTGACTTTTTATTGCATTTTTACAATCAAAACTTCGCTTGAAGAAGATGCAATACCCGAGCCGACTCAAACGCAGATTGATATTGAAGCGAAGCTTGAAAACAACCCCGAAATCTATCCGTTTTATACTTCTCTCGGTGAGCATTATCAGGATTATTACGTGAAGCTCTGCGCGGCATTTGAGGACTATGAATCAACTGCGTTTATTGAACGGTTTGAAGCCGAAAGCGAAATGGAGCTTGCTGAAGACTGGCTTAATGAAAATTACAGAGAAATTGTGTATGAGCAACCTGATTATTTCTGGGTAGATCCTAATTCTTTCACTTTCAAGGAAATACAGAAAAAGGATAAATACACCCTGACGGTTGATCCGAAATTTACAATTTCCGAAGCTGAAGCAGAGCAAAGAAAAAAGCTTTATGATGAACGCGTAAATGAAATGGTCAGTAAGGCGAGAGAAAAGGGAAATATTTTTGATGTCGTCCTTTATGTTTACGATGATATACTCAGCAAAACGGATTATGACCACAGTCTTGCAGAAACAGACGAAACGGATTTACTCGGATTTTCGGCATACGGTTGCCTTGTTGAAGGAAAAACCGTCTGCAGCGGATATACGCTTGCGTTCACTTCAATAATGCAGAAGTTAGGTCTGACCTGCGGTGCAGAGTTTGATGAAAAATCAGACAATGAATCAATGGAAGGACACGTCTGGAATTACTGCAAGTTGGGTGAAGATTATTACTATTTTGACCTCACGTGGGACGATACGAGCTTCGATTCGGACGAGCTGAAGCAGTACCTTGATTATACTCACGATTTCTTTGCGGTAACAAGAAAGGAGCTTTCTGCGTCCCAACACTTTCTGAAAGACAATCCGACGGCTCCCGGTTGTACGGCAGAAACATACAATTATTATACATATAAAAATTTTTACTGCGGTAATTACAGCTTTTTAAAGTTCAGTCAAATCGCAAAACGTCAGCAAAAGGAAAATTATATTGTTGTAAAATTCAGTTCTGTCAGTCAGAGAGAGCGCGCTGAAAAAAGTCTGTTTGACAAAGGAAGATTTTTTGAAATTTACCCTGATATTGAAGAAGTAAGATATATCGCAGGTTCATCAGGCTTACAGCTTTATATTTTCTTTGACTAAAAAAATATCCCACCGAAAGCAAATTCGGTGGGATTAAATTTTGATTATTCAGCTTTTTTGGAGTATTTTGTCTGATAGATAATTCTCATTATGTTTGCATCAATCGGGCTGAGTGTATCGCCTGAGCCGAAGAATGTTGAACCGATAATGGTCTGACATTCTCTTGACATAATGAGCTCAACCGCATCAAGGTCGCCAAGCTTTGTGCCTGTGCAAAGAGCACCTGCGCCTGCACCTGAAACAAGAACTGCGTTATTACCCTTAAGAGCCTTTGCAGCTGCCTTGCCTGAAGCCTTTGAGCCGTCCCACTTGAAGCTGCCGATCTTTGTACCTGCAATCTGTGCGAAGTCATCAAGACGGGGAGCGATTGATTTCTGAGCAATACTTACTGCAATAATCTCGTTTGCTGTAAGATGCTTGATGTAATCAACATCTGAATTCTTGTAAATCTCGCTGTGGATAAGAACTGCAGCGGGAAGCTTTTCTTCTGTTGCAGATTTACCTGTTTTGATATCTACAGTGAAGGTCTTGCCGTTTTTGAAATAAATCTCAAACTTTGAACCGATTCTTGCACTTTCGCCAAGGTCAGCAATAGTTTTGGGCATTTTGCCGTTGCCAACTGATTTGATGTAGCTGTTGAGCATAGCCGTACGTGAATAGTAAGCTGTGCCTTCGTACATCTTGTAAGCCTGCTGAATCTTCTCTTCGCAGAGGTTTTCAAGCTCAGAAACAACTTCGAAAGCTTCCTCGAAGCTTCTGCCTGTAACAACGGCACCGTGCTGTTTCATAAGGATAGCCTTGCTCTTCGGATAGTCCTCATATGCCTTTGCAACAGCGTTGCGGAGCTTTGAAGTTGACGGCATACCGTAATCTGCAACGGGTACACAGTCACCGAAAAGTTCAGCGTATTTTTCAGGGATTGCTTCAATGTTTTTGCCTGCGGCACCAACAACAGAAGCCTTGATCTGATGAGTATGTATAACAAAATTCTCTTCGGGACGAAGTCTGTAAGCGTCAGCGTGAACACCCTTTTCGCTTGAAGGCTTAAGGTCGCCTTCGTAGCTGCAGTCAGCAATATTCACAACAACGATATCGTCGGGCGTGAGTGTTTCGTAAGGTCTTCCGCTCGGAGTGATAACAAACTGAGTGTCGGAAATTCTTGCGCTTACATTACCCCACGTACGAGCAATGAGACCCGTCTCCAAAAGCTTTTTGCCGGCTTCAACAACCAGCTCTTTTGCTTCTTGAATGTTATAAGCCATAATTTTTCTCCTAATTTATGATTAGCCGATTCTGCCGCAGTTGTCGAATACTCTGTCGAAACGTGCGATTGCATCGTCGATATCTTCTTCTGTGTAAGCAGCACTTGTGTAAAGACGGCTGCCTGCAAGAGTAACCATACCTTCTGCCATGTAAGCAGCACCCATATGCTCCATTTCCTTCTTACGAGCACTTGTCTCTTTAAGAACCTCAGGAATAAGCCACGGCTTTGACCAGTCGATTGAATAGTGCATTGTACCAACTGTGTCAAGGTGACAGATTGAACCCTGGTTGAATGCTACGAAGGGAAGGTTGTGCTTCTCGATTGACTTCTGGAGACCCTTAACAAGTCTGTCGCCCATAGCGCCTGCCTTTTCACAAGCCTTTGATTCTTCGATTTCGCAGAGAGTGTAGTAACCTGCAACGCAAGAAAGGGGAGTAGCGGCCATTGTACCGCCGCACATTGCCTTCTTAACCTTCTTACCTGAACCGTCAAGACCTGCACCGAGGTGAGCCATAACGTCCTTATGACCGCCGATACCGCCTGCACCCGGATAACCGCCGGCGATAATCTTACCGAAGATTGTAAGGTCAGGATCTACACCGAAGTAGCCCTGAGCACCTGAAACGCCGATACGGAAGCCTGTAACAACCTCATCGAAAACAAGGAGTGAACCGTACTTGCGGCAAAGCTTTTCAACGCCCTTAACAAATGCCTTGCTGAGAGGACGAGTACCGCTTTCAGGACCAACGGGCTCAAGGAATACAGCAGCTGTACCGCCGATGAGCTGGTTCTTCTTAAGCTTCTTCTCGAGGTCTTCAAGATCGTTCGGGAAGAATTCGTCTGTATGCTTGAATACGAACATCGGAACGCCGGGAGACTGAAGGTTCTTTGTTCCGGGAACTCTCATACCGTAAGCCAGCTGATCTGACCAACCGTGGTATGCACCACCCATTTTAAGGATGTTCTTTTTACCTGTAGCAAGACGTGCAACACGAACAGCACACATACAAGCTTCTGTACCTGAACCGAGCATACGGAACATTTCAACTGAAGGAACGCACTCAGCAATCTTGTTTGCGAGCTTGTACTCATATTCGTGGAAAAGACCTGTTGAAGGACCGCAGTCGTTAAGGAGCTCGATTACCTTGTTACGAACTTTTTCAGGGTTGCTTCCAACGATTGTCGGACCGCCTGCCTGAAGGAAGTCGTAGTATTCGTTACCGTCGATGTCATAAAGTTTGTTGCCTGAAGCCTTTGTGAAAACGAGAGGGAACGGATAGTTGAAAGCAAGGTTGTGCTGAACGCCGCCAGGGATACGACCCTTAGCCACATCAATCATTTCCTTTGACTTTACACATTTCTTTGCGAAGTATTCCTCTTCGTATTTTTTTAGTGCTTCGGGTTTGACACTGTAGATAGGCTTTTTGATAAGCTCATCAAGCTGTTTTGTAACAGCATCAGCATCAAGGTACTTGGTGATACCAAAAGTGTTAGCCATTTCATTTTCCTCCGATATATGTAATTTTTTGCAATATAATGCAGTTTGCTTTATACCCAAGATAGAGTATAACATAAATGAAATAAAAATAAAATATTTTTTTACATTTTTTTAAAAAATTTTTGCAATTTTATATATTTTTATGTTAGAATATACTCAATACAGTTTGGGGGTTATTAAAATGGCAATTTATGTTATCGCTTATGACGTCGGTACAACCGGCATGAAGACTTGTCTTTTTGAGATTGACAAGACAATTAAACCTATCGCAAACGCATACGGCGCATATAATCTTTATATGGTCGGCAATGGTGGAGCAGAGCAGGATCCAGAAGAATGGTGGGGTGCAATGTGTTCCACGACGAAGGAGCTTTTCACAAAAACTGATATCAAGCCTTCACAGATTGCAGGTATCTCTTTCTGCTCGCAGGCTCAGGGTCTTGTACTTGTTGACAAGAACGGTAACCCTGTCCGCAGAGCGATGAGTTATATGGACCAGCGTGCTAAGGAAGAGCTTAAAAAATATATGGCATACGGTATTCAGATTGCGGGTGCAAATATCGTTCCTCTTCTTAAGTCACTTGTTGCAACAGGTGCGGTTGCCTGCAGTGTTAAGGACCCTGTTTATAAATACAAGTGGGTTGAAGCAAATGAACCCGAAAATTACAAGAAAACACATAAATGGCTCGATGTTAAGGATTTCCTCATCTGCCGTTGTACTGATGTTTTTGCAATGACAAAGGACTCAGCTTTCGCAACTCTTCTTTACGACACGAGAAAGGGTAAGGAGTGCTGGAGCAAGAGCGTTGCGGGCATCTTTGACGTTAATATGAACCACTTGCCCGATATCGTTAAGTCAACGGATGTTGTCGGTAAGGTTACAGCTAAAGCAGCGCAACAGCTCGGTCTTGCAGAGGGTACACCTGTATTCGGTGGCGGCGGTGATGCTTCGCTTATCGGTGTCGGTGCAGGCAGCGGTGCTGTAGGCGATACTCACGTTTATCAGGGTACATCAGGTTGGGTCGGCACAGTTGTTGAAAAACAGCTTGTTGATACGTCGGCTATGATTGCGGCAATCGTCGGTGCAGACCCCGATACATTCAACTATTTCGCAGAGCTTGAAACAGCAGGAAAGTGCCTTGAATGGGTGCGTGACCACCTCTGCCTCGATGAAATCGGTATTTTCAAGCAGAAGACAGACGTTGCGGAAGACCCTGAAACAGAGTACACAAGTCTTTACGATTATATGACAAAGGTTATTAACGAAGTTCCTGCAGGTTCAGGCGGAGTTATCTTTACACCGTGGCTTCACGGTAACCGTTGCCCATTCGAAGACCCGAATGCGGCAGGTATGTTCTTCAATATCAGCATTGATACAGGTAAATCGCAGATGCTCCGTGCAGTTATTGAAGGCGTTTGCTTCCACCTTAACTGGATGCTTGAGGCACAGGATAAGAAAATTAAGACTTCTGACACAATACGTTTTGTCGGCGGCGGTGCACTTTCGGACGTTACAAGTCAGATTCTTGCAGACATCACAGGTAAGACTGTTGAAACAGTAAACCGTCCGCAGGATATCGGTGCTGTCGGTGCGGCGGCTATGGTTGCTATCGGTCTCGGTGTTATTGAAAACGTTGCAAAGGTTAAGGATTTCGTCCCCGCTGTCAAGACATTCAAGCCGAATAAGGCTAACAAAGCTGTTTACGATAAAAATTTCGAAGTATTCAAGAAGCTTTACAAGAGCAACAAAGAAAACTTCAAGCTTCTCAACGGCTGAAATACATAAAACAAAATTGCCTTGTGTCATCGGCACAAGGCAATTTCTGAAATTGGCGGTGTATTTATGAACAAAGAAAGCATCAAACGCAAGCTGAGAATTATTAAAAGAAAAAAATGGCCGATTGTTTTAGTTGCTGTTATTCTTGTTGCAGCTATCCTTTTGCCGATAACGGCATCCATAGTAAGCACACAAAAGAGATTTAATGCTAAAACTCCGCTTCCGTTGACGGATATTCTTACACAGGAAAAGGACCGGGAGCGAATTACGCTTGTTGCTCATCGCGGATATTCTGCTCAGGCACCTGAAAACACACTTCCTGCAATCACAAAAGCTGCCGAGCACGGCTTTGATTACGTTGAAATCGATATCCGTCAGACAAAAGACGGTGTCTGGGTGCTTATGCACGACGAAGATATTAAAAGCGTGTGCGATAAAAAAGGCAAGGTTTCTTCGTATACATATTATGATCTTGTAACCTGCAATGTTGTGCGCGGTGCTAATGCTAAGGAATATCCCGATCTTAAGGTGCCGACGCTTGAACAGGCACTCAAAACGTGTATGGAATATAATATTGTTCCGATGATTGAAATTAAGGATTACACTCCCGACGGAATAACAAAGTTGCTTGAGCTTGTTGAGAAATACGGTTTTGAAAAGAGCTGTTCAATAATCTCTTTTCAACGGGAAGCCCTTGAACTCGTCAGGAAACAGAACAAGGAAGTCCGAATTCTTAAGCTTGTTTCAAAGCTTGACGAAAAAGAAATGCAGAAATGTCTTGATGCCGAAAATATGGGTGTCAGCTTTAACGGAAATGAAAAGAAGAATACTCCCGAAAAGATTGACAAATTGCGTGAAGCAGGGCTTGAAATTGCCTGCTGGACAATTGATTCTCCCGAAACAATGCTTCATTGGGTAAGCGAAGGTGTTACTACTTTTGTTACAAACAAAATTTACTATCATAACTGAAACAAAAAAGCTGCTCACCGAGCAGCTTTTTTCAGATCAGTTTTTCGTATTTTTCCTTTGCTTGGCGAAGAAGCCTGATTGCGTCGGTTTCGCCGCTTTCTTTTGATGAAGGAGCTTCCTCAGTTTCTTCAACGGAAGAATCTTCCTTAACCTCAGAAATGGCGGGATATGCCTCGTCAAAAGCATCGTATTCGCTTTTAAGCTCTGCAAGGTTTCCGTAAAGCTTAAGTATATCGTCGGAAAGACAGGTTACTTCAGAAAGAATGGAATCGATTTTGTCCTTTGCCTCCCTGACTTTAAGGGAGGTCTTTTCCGTTATGTCCTGCGCAAGAATCTTTGCGCTTTCAACGTAACGGTCAGCATAATTAACAGATTCCTTCATAAGCTGTGCAGATGTTTTTGAAACACGGAGTCTGCTTTCTGCCTCAGCAATATTTGCAGAAAGATTTTCGATTTCTGCATCCTTTTCGCTAAGGACTTTTTCAAGCTCGCAAAGAGTTGCCTGAAGTGTTTTAAGCTCCTCGGCATCATTCTTTGAGTTTCTTGCTTCTTCCTGAAGGGAAGCAATACAGTTCATAACCTGAACACGGTCAAAACCGCCGACGATAGCCTTTTTAAGTATAACTTCTTTTTCCAAGGTGTATCACCTTAATCAGCAATTAATATTATTCAACGTCAGATGTACAGTTCGGGCACTTAACAGCCTTGATGTCAATTTCGGAGCAGCAGTACGGGCACTTCTTTGTTGTGGGTTCTGCTTCGGGCTCATCCTTTTTATTTATAGCTTTTTCAGTAATCTTGTTGATAAGCTTGATAAAGCAGAAGATTACGAAAGACATAATAAGGAAGTTGAGAACTGCTGTTACGAAGTTACCCCATGTAACGGTAGCTGCAAATTCACCTTCACCGATTTTCCATACGCGCTGTGAAAAGTCGATATTACCTGTGACCATACCTACGAGGGGCATTACGATATCATCAACCAATGACTTAACGATTGCCTGAAAAGCACCGCCGATGATAACGCCGACTGCAAGGTCAATCACATTGCCTCTGAGAACAAATTTTTTGAATTCATTAAAAAATCCTTTACCTTTTTTCATCCGAGAACACCTCTTCAATAAATTTTTTAAAATTGTATCATATATGCAGTTTAATTTCAATATTTAAATAAAAAATGTTACGGTTGAATAGCAAACTGTGACACGGAAACTTTATTGTTGATTGTTTTATTTATACGTGTTATAATTATTGTCTATTATATATATGAAAGAAACTCACTGAGTAAAGGAGTTGTTTTTTTGAAAAAAATAGATTTAAAAATTGTTGCGAGTGTTGCCACGGCTATTATAGTTGTTTATCTTTCAACGCGCTATTGGCCGAATATAGCAGGTGTTCTCGGTTCTGTTATGTCTGCTGCAACGCCTATTATTTTCGGTTTTGTTGCAGCATATCCCATCAATATTCTTCTGAGCTTCTATGAAAGGCATTTTTTTCCAAAGAGTGAGAAAAATATTGTCCTGAAACTCCGCAAGCCTGTCTGTCTTCTTGCGGCTGTTGTTTCAATTATCGGTGTTGTGGCATTGGTGGTTGTTCTTGTTGCACCGCAGTTTGTTGCCTGTATCAAAATGCTTATTGCAAAGATTCCGCCTGCGGTGGACTGGGTTATACAGAAATTTAATGAAAACGAATTTCTTTCCAAAAACGTTGTCAGCGCAATAACGCAATTTGACTGGCAGGCAAAGCTTGCCGATATGACAGAAAAAATCGCAGAAGGTGTCGGAAGCACGGTCGGTGCCGCATTTACTGCCATTTCTTCCGTTTTCACAACGGTTGCCAATGTTGTTATAACCGTTATTATTTCTCTTTATGTTCTTCTTGAAAGAGACAAGCTTTTACGTCAGGTTAAAAAAGTCGGTGCTCACTATCTTCCCGAACGAGTGTTCACAAAGATTTGTCACGTTTCATCTGTGCTTAATGAATCTTTCCATAAATTCATCGTCGGTCAGTGCCTTGAGGCTGTTATTCTCGGCACTCTCTGCACAATAGGTATGTTCATTCTTCGCATACCTTACGCTCCGATGATTGGTGCGCTTATGGGATTCACTGCGCTTATTCCGATTTTCGGCGGGCTTATCGGTGCTGGTGTCGGTGCCTTCCTTATCCTGATGGATTCACCGATCAAGGCTTTGATTTTTATTGTTTTCGTTATCATTCTTCAGCAGATTGAAGGCAATTTTATTTATCCGAAGGTTGTCGGAAGCTCAACGGGACTGCCGGGTCTTTGGGTGCTTGCCGCTGTTACAATCGGCGGTTCGGTTTCAGGAATTATCGGTATGCTTATCGCCGTGCCGATTGCCGCGACGATTTATAAGCTCGTCCGTGACGATATGAAAACCGAGAAAAACACACCGTGGGATATTTTTGCCGTTCCTGACAGTTTTAATAATAAAGAAAAAGAGGGCGAATAATTACAATGAGCAAATTTTCGAAAGCCTTACAGCTTTTTATCACATTCTTTAAAATAGGTGCATTTACCTTTGGCGGCGGCTATGCGATGATTCCCATTATTCAAAGGGAAATCGTTGAAAAAAGAAAATGGATAACAGACGATGATATCCTTGAAATTATCGCAATTGCAGAATCAACACCCGGTCCGATTGCAATCAACTCTGCAACTTTTGTCGGCTACCGTGTTGCAGGCTTCTGGGGTGCATTCTTCGCAACAACGGGAGTTGTTCTTCCGTCGTTTGTTATCATTCTTCTTATCTCGTTTGTATTAAGAGAGTTTCAGGAAATCAAGGCTGTTCAGTATGCCTTCAACGGTATCCGTGCAGGCGTTCTTGCTCTTCTTATCAAAGCACTTGTGGGGATGTACAAAAAAGCACCGAAGAGTGCGGTTTCGTATATCGTTATCGCAGCATCGTTTATTGTTACAGCTTTCTTTGACATTAACGTGCTTTTCGTTATCATCGGTTGCGCTGTTTTCGGTCTTGTAACTTCACTTATCGCGAAAAGGAGGAATGAGAAATGAACATTTTTCTTGATCTTTTCCTTACCTTCTTTAAAATAGGTGCATTTACCTTTGGCGGTGGTTACGCGATGCTTCCGCTTATGCAGGAAGAAGTTCTTGACCACAAGTGGATGGAGCTTTCTTCTGTTGTCAACTTCATCGCTGTAAGCGAAAGTACACCCGGTCCGTTCGCGATCAATATGGCAACATACGTCGGCTCAGAGGTCGGCGGTGTATACGGAGTTATGGGTTCAATCTTTGGTTCTTTCTGTGCAACACTTGGTGTTGTACTTCCGTCTTTTATAATTATTCTTATTGTTGCAAAATGCTTTGAAAAATTCAAAAACAGCTTTGTTGTTAAAGGCTGTATGACAGGACTCAAGCCTGCAGTTGTCGGACTTATCGGTTCAGCAATTGTTTCCGTTGCGCTCACGGTATTTTTACCTGCAGGTGTTTCGATGGCAGGGCTTATGGCTTCAATCAAGGATATTGCGTTCTATTGCTATCTTGCAATTTTTGCATTGTGTACCGTGCTCGCTTTCAAAAAAGTTCACCCGATTATTATAATTGTTCTTGCTGCCGTGCTTGGTATTGTGACGGGATATGCACTGTAAGCTTGTAATAGTTATTTAAAACTTTAAATAATTATAAAAAACACTTGCATTTGTAATAATCAGGTGTTATAATTCTGAAAAATCAAATATATTATGGATGATGTTTGCTGAAGAAGCTATTGCTGCCGAAGGAGTAACGCTCTCAGGCTTCCCGAAAGGGAAAAGGACTGCAAACGGACATAACTTTGGAGAATCTCATTAAATTGAGTGCCGAAGGGGCAAAGTGTTTTCGCACTAATCTCTCAGGCAAAAGGACAAAGTTTTATTACCCGATTCTGTCGGAAAAACTGTGCTTTTGTCGGATTACGCCCTGTAATCCGACTTTTTTATTTTTATTTTTTCGGAGGATTTAATATGGAAGCTTTTTTTGAAAAAGTGGCAGAGATAAACGGCTCTGTCAACGGTGTTGTGTGGGGAACATTCGGTCTTGCACTGCTTATCGGCACAGGCATTATTATGACTGTATGCACCAAGGTGTTTCAGGTAACACATCTCGGTCTTTGGTGGAAAAACACAATCGGTAGCCTTTTTGCCAAAAACGTAATCGGACATTCAAAGGAAAAGGGTTCAATTTCTCCTTTCCAGGCACTTTGTACTGCACTTGCTGCAACAGTCGGTACAGGTAACATCGCAGGTGTTGCCGCTGCAATTTGTATTGGCGGTGCAGGTGCTGTTTTCTGGATGTGGGTTGCTGCATTTTTCGGAATGATGACAAACTATTCGGAAAACGTGCTTGGAATTTATTACCGTCGCCGTAACATAAACAATGAATGGTCAGGCGGTGCAATGTATTATCTTCGTGACGGTCTTGGAAGCAAGAAGGGTTGCAAAACAATAGGTAAAATTCTTGCTGTCCTTTTCTGCATTTTCACAATGCTTGCATCTTTCGGTATCGGAAGTATGGGTCAGGTTAACAAAATTGTTGCCAATATAGCAACGGCTTTTGATGTGGAAGCTGTTTCGTCAATTGAAGTTTTGGGCGGAGTTTCACTTTACAATGTTCTTCTCGGTGTAATAATTATGATTCTTGTTGCACTTATAACTCTTGGCGGACTTAAAAGAATCGCAAGTGTGGCAGAAAAAGTTGTTCCGTTTATGATTATTCTCTTTATCGCAGGCAGTCTTCTTATTATAGGTGTTAACTACGACCAGATTATCCCTGCATTTAAAACAATTTTCGTTAATGCTTTCAAACCGGAAGCTTTTGTCGGCGGTACGCTCGGTGCTGCAATCAGTGCCGCTGTTACTCAGGGTTTCAAACGTGGTGTTTTCTCTAACGAAGCAGGTCTCGGTTCTTCCGTTATGGTTCATTCTAACTCAAATATCAAAGAGCCTGTAAAACAGGGTATGTGGGGTATATTTGAGGTTTTTGCCGACACAATGGTTGTCTGCACAATGACTGCTCTTGTTGTTCTTACTTCAGGTGTATTCGACGCAAAAACAGGTGCTCTCGCCGAAGGACTTACAGATGCAACACTTGTTGCAGGTGCATTTAACTCTGTATTCTCCTGGGGAGACATCGGTGAAAAATTTATTGCTGTTGCAATGTTCCTTTTTGCGTTCACAACTGTACTCGGTTGGTCACACTATGGTTCAAAAGCGTGGGAATACTTGTTCGGTACAAAGACTACAATCATATTTAAAATCATTCACGTTATCACCGTTATCTTCGGTGCTGTGATGACATCTTCACTTGCATGGGATATTTCAGACACCTTCAACGGCCTTATGATGATTCCGAACCTGATCGGTGTTGTTGTGCTGTTCCCGATTGTTATGAAAATCACACAGAACTACATTAACCGTAAGGTTAAAAATAAGAACGAAAAACCCGTTCTTTCCTATGATTCCAAAATTCAGGCTGAAGCAGAAGCTTCACTTGAGGATTAATCAAAGCAAAAGACCTTCCACAGCGGAAGGTCTTTCTTTTTTACTTATCAAAGCTTGGGTTGAAGGCGTAGAAGTTTTTGCAGTCCATTTTGTCTGTTGCAAGACGTAAACCTTCACCGAAACGCTGGAAGTGAACGATTTCTCTTTCGCGAAGGAATTTAATCGGTTCGCGTACGTCGGGATCGTCAACAAGGCGAAGAATATTATCGTACGTTGTACGTGCTTTCTGTTCAGCAGCCATATCCTCCGAGAGGTCTGTGATAAGGTCGCCCTTTGACTGCATGCTTGCCGCTGTCCACGGGAAACCGCTTGCCGCCGTCGGATAAACGCCTGTTGTATGGTCAACGAAATAGGTGTCGAAACCGCTTCGTTTGATTTCATCGGGCGAAAGGTTGCGTGTCAACTGATATACGATTGCACCGATCATTTCAAGGTGGCCCAATTCCTCCACGCCTATGTCCGTAAGAAGACCCTTCAATTCAGGGAAAGGCATTGCATAACGCTGACTGAGGTAGCGGAGTGATGCACCAAGCTCTCCGTCAGGTCCACCGTACTGTGAAATGATAATCTGTGCATATTTCGGATTCGGATTTGTAATTTTTACGGGATATTGCAGCTTTTTCTCATAGACAAACATCAGCAACTACCTCCTATGTCCCACGGCCACGGATTTTTCAGCCATGATACTCCGGGGTCAGAATTTCCGTAAAGCAGGCCGAACTGTTCCTCGTATTCACAAACGAGTTTTTCGTTAATTTCTTCGTATTTTTTATATAGTGAAAGCGCTGCGAGGTCTTCGGGATGTGTATCCATATAAAGATGCAGCTCCCACATCGCAAACTGCACGGCATCAAGCTTCTGAAGAAGCATTCCTCTTGTCATCTGTTACCACTTCCGAGAAACGGCTTGCTCAGAACAGGGAAAAGAGTTCCGCAGCGAAGAGCCGTCATTTCGTCAAAGGTGGTAAAATCTGTCTGAAAAGGAACGTATAACATTGCGACTTGCGGATTTTCAGGAAGTTCCGACATTCTGCAGCCACAATCATCAGTAAAACGCGGTCTATGGTAACCCGTCGGCTTGACGTGATGATGAACATACTGTGGATTATTCAACTTGATTAGCTCCTTTTAATTACTCGGCATATGCCTATTACATCTTATGCTGACGTCAGCAAGTTGTCACAAGATTTTTAAACAGAAAGAAATCAGATTGACAATCTGTATGTCAGTGATATAATTAATATAATAAAGATTATTCTGCAGGAGGAAGACGTAATGTATATAATCAACCAGCTTACTGCACTTTTTTTGTCGATTCTTTTTACTTTCGGTGCTTTTATTCCGGAGAGCTTCACAATTGAAAATGTTCCTGAAAAATCCGACGAAACCATAAGAATAATGTCATTCAATGTCCGTTGTGCGGATGATGCTTTCGGTTCGGTAAAAGGCAGAAGTCAGCTTGTCTGCGCCGCTTTGGAGCAGTATGCACCAAATTCCTTCGGTGTTCAGGAAGCAACGCAGGAATGGCTTGATATCCTGAGCGAAAACCTTGACGGCTATGCTTGCGTTAGTCAGATGCGCGACGGAAAAAAGAGCTCTGAGGCTTCAGCTGTATTTTACCTGAAAGACAAATATACTCTTATTGACAGCGGAACAATCTGGCTGTCAGATACACCGGATGAATTCGCTTCAAAATTCACTTTGTCTTTCTGCCCCAGAATTGCAACGTGGGTAACACTTCAGGACAAATCAACAGGGGAAATATACACTCACATTAATACTCATCTTGACCACGTGCTTGAATCTGTTCGTGTTGATCAGATAAAGGTGCTCAAAGTTAAAATTGAAGAACTCAAAGCAAAGGGATATCCCGTTGTTTGCACAGGCGATTTCAATACAAAGGAAGGTGCAGATGCTTACAACGAAATGAAAGGATGTCTTCTTAATTCAAAATATCTTGCAAAGAATTCTGATGACGGAGCGACATATACAAATTACGGTCAGAATATATTTGAAACCAAGCCGATTGATTTCGTTTTTGTAAGTGAGGGTACTGAGGTCGAAACCTACAAAATTATCGATGAAAAAATCAACGATATGTATCTTTCAGACCACGCCGCACTCTGCGCAGATATAAAGTTTTAATTGTTTTGTATTTTTTAAAACGGGAGGTGAACATGATCCTCCCGTTTTTTGTATCTGCGGTCTTGATTTTTTGATATAATTATAGTATAATACATTGAACTAAATGCGATTATCGGGAGAAGTAACTCTTCGTCGTCATATCAGAGAATGAGGTGTTTTGGTGCGAACCTCTTATGACGTGAATTGCGAAATGCACCCGCCAGCACGCAAGGGGAAAGTCTTTCAAGTATCCTTGTGCGGAAGCCACCGTTAAAGGGCTAAAAAGTAATAAGTCGGAGTGGAACCGCGGAATACCGCCTCCGTCGCCTTCGGGCGATGGGGCTTTTTTATTTTCCGTTGTCTTCGACCGCTTTTGAAAGAGAGTTGATTTGGTGTTTGACAGAATGAGAGAAGATGTCCGTTGCGTCCTTGACCGTGACCCTGCGGCACATTCGGCGATTGAAGTTATGTTTCTTTATCCCGGATTCAAGGCGATCAGGAGTCACAGAAAAGCACATTGGTTTTACAAGAAAAAGATGTTTTTTGTAGCAAGAATGATTTCTCAACGCAACGTAAAAAGAACGGGTATCGAAATTCATCCGGGAGCTGAAATCGGCAGAAGATTTTTCATCGACCACGGAACGGGAATTGTTATCGGCGAAACAACCGTAATCGGTGATGACGTCACAATCTATCAGGGAGTAACCCTCGGCGGTACGGGTAAGGATACAGGTAAACGTCATCCTACAATCGGCAACAATGTGCTCATTGGTGCAGGTTCAAAGGTTCTCGGCCCCATAACCGTAGGTGACAACACAAACATTGCCGCAGGTGCCGTTGTGCTTGACAAAATTCCCGAAAATTCGACAGCAGTCGGTGTACCGGCAAGAGTTGTCCGACGCAACGGAAAGCGTATTCAGGACCTTGACCAGGTGCATATTCCCGACCCGATTTCACAGGAGCTTTGCAAATTACGTGCTGAAATAGACAAACTAAAAAAGAAAGTAGAGGCTGATAATAATGAAAGTATTTAATACACTCACAAGACAGAAAGAAGAACTTAAAACAATCGAAGAAGGTAAAGTGAAAATTTATGCCTGCGGTCCTACAGTTTATAACTTTATTCACATCGGAAACGCAAGACCTCTCTGCGTTTTTGATGTGCTTCGCCGTTTCCTTGAATATACGGGCTATGATGTGCGTTTTGTTCAGAATTTTACGGATATCGACGATAAAATCATCAAGCGTGCAAACGAAGAAAATCTTACTTACAAAGAGGTAAGCGAAAAGTATATTGAAGAATTCTGGAAAGATGTTAAGGGTATGAATATCCGTGAGGCAACCGTTCACCCTAAGGCAACAGAAAACATTGATGAGATTATCAATATCGTCTCAACTCTTATCGAAAAGGGTTATGCCTACGCAGTTGACGGTGATGTTTATTTCAGTCCCAAAAAGTTTGATGAATACGGCAAGCTTTCTCATCAGCCTCTTGAAGACCTTGAAGCAGGAGCAAGAATTATGGTTGGTGAGGTTAAGAAAGAGCCGATGGACTTTGCTCTTTGGAAGAGTGCAAAACCGGGCGAGCCGTACTGGGAATCTCCGTGGGGTCACGGAAGACCGGGCTGGCACATTGAATGCTCAGCTATGGTAAGACGTTATCTCGGCAACACAATCGATATTCATTGCGGCGGTCAGGACCTTATCTTCCCGCACCATGAAAATGAAATTGCACAGAGTGAATGCTGCAACGGTGCGTCCTTTGCAAACTACTGGATGCATAACGGTTATATCAATGTTGATAACGTGAAGATGTCCAAATCGCTCGGCAACTTCTTTACTGTACGTGATGTTGCTGAAAAATATGGCTATGAGCCTATCAGATATCTTATGATTTCTTCTCATTACAGAAGCCCCATCAACTACAGCACAGACGTTATCGAGCAGTGCAAGGCTTCACTTACAAGACTTTATACTTGCCGTGACAACCTTGATTTTGCACTTTCTAATGCGGCTGACGGTGATGTAAGTGAAGAAATTTCAGCAATGCTCAACAAACGCCGTGAACAGTTTATCACGGCTCTTAACGATGACCTTAATACTGCAGATGCTATTTCGGCAGTGTTTGAGCTTGTTCGTGACATAAACTCAAACGTTATAACAGACGCTCCCGTCAAGGGTAACTGCGAAGCTGCCGCAAAGCTTTTCGACGAACTTTGCGATGTGCTCGGTCTTGTTTACGACAGGAAGAAGGAAGATCTTGACAGCGAGGTTGAGGCTCTTATCGCTCAGAGAACTGAGGCAAGAAAGAGTAAAAACTGGGCAGAGGCGGACAGAATCCGTGACGAGCTTAAGGCTATGGGTATCGTTCTTGAAGATACAGCCCAGGGTGTCAAGTGGCACAGAGAATAATTATAATATTATAAAAAGAAAAAGAGAGTTGTTTCGGCAACTCTCTTTTTTCAGGTAACTTATTTAAGATTAATCTCAATACACTCGTAACCGAGGAGCTTATTGCTGACTGCGTCGGGCTGATGACCGCCGACATAGAGCTTGAGCTCTCCGTCAGGAGTGATTCTCTCACCGTTTTCGTCAACAGCCTTGAGCCAATAAGTGTCAATGTCGAATGTTACGGTTGCTGTTTCATTCTTATCGAGCTCAGCCTTTGCAATACCGCAGAGCTGGAAGTGCGGTGTGTATGTTCTGCTGTCGGTAAACTTTGCGTAAACCTGAGCTTTTTCAATACCATTACGGTCGCCTGTGTTTGTGACTTCAACGCTTACCTTAATGTTTTCAGCGGTATTTTCAAGCACCTTTGCGTTGCTGTAAGCAAAGCTCGTATATGAAAGACCGTAACCGAACGGATAAAGAGCATCACCGTCAATGTAACGGTATGTTTTACCCTGCATACTATAATCAAGGAAGCTCGGAAGGTTGTGGTTCTCGTCATAGATTGTAACAGGCAACTTACCGCAGGGTGAAAATTCACCTGCAAGGAGATTGGCGATTGCAAGTCCGCCTGTTGAACCGGGATACCAGGCGTGAATGATTGCCTTTGCCTTGCTTCTTACCTTTTCACCTACGTCGATTGAACTGCCGCACATAAGGACAACGATAACGTTTTCGCATTCATCACAAACAGCTTCTGCAAGCTTCTGCTGAGTTGCGGGAAGTGTAACGTATTTCTTGTCACCGCAAGCTGTGTAATCGTTGTCGAAGCCTGTATCTTCACCTTCAATTGAACAGTCAAGACCGAGCGCAAGAACAGTGATATCAGCCTGTGCAGCTGCTGCAACACCGTCGCTGATGAGGTTGCCGAAGCCGCCCCAGTCGTTCTGTTTTTCAAGGCAATAGTTCGTACCTTTTTCGACGGTGATGTGTGAATCCTTGAACACACGGCGCATACCGTCTGCGACCGTGATATATTCTGAAGCATAAGCGTTGTAGTTGCCCTCAAGTGCTGTAACAGACATTGAGTTCGGGCCAACAACGGCAATCTTCTTCTGAATGTTTTTATCAAGCGGAAGGAAGTTGTCCTTGTTGTGAAGAAGAACGATACTTTCCTGAGCCGCTTTGAGGTTAAGCTCTCTGTGCTCTTTGCAATCGAGTTTGTCGTAGCTGATATCTGAGTAAGGTCTTGTTTCTTCAAACTCGCCGAGAAGGAAACGGATTGTATAAAGTCTTTCTGCTGCTGCCGTGAGGTCTTCTTCAGTAATGAGGTCTTCTTCGTAAGCGTCAATAAGGTGCTGATAAAGTTCACCGCAGTTGAGGTCACAAGTGTTTTTAAGAGAAACAGCAGCAGCCTCAGCCTTTGTGTTTACGTACTTATGATGCTCGTAGATGTCGTTGAGTGCACCACAGTCAGAAACTACGTAACCGTCAAAGTTCCAATTTTTTCGGAGAACTTCCTTAAGAAGATACGGATGAGCACAGCAGGGGTGTCCGTTAGTACGGTTGTACGCGCCCATAACGCCTGCAACACCTGCTTTGACGGTTTTTTCAAAAGCAGGCAGATATGTTTCGTACATATCGTGCATTGAAGCTATAGCATCAAAACCGTGACGGTCTTTTTCAGGGCCTGAATGAACGGCATAGTGCTTTGAGCAAGCTGTTGCTTTGTAAAATTCGCCTTCACCCTGAATACCCTTTACAAAAGAAACTCCGAGTTCAGATGTAAGATACGGGTCCTCACCGAACGTTTCCTGGCCTCTGCCCCAACGTGGATCACGGAAGATGTTGATGTTTGGTGCCCAGTATGTGATGCCCTTAAAAATGTCAAAGTCATTGTACTTTACGTGTTGATTGTACTTTACGCGTCCTTCAGTTGAGATAACGTCTGCAATTGTATTAACGAGCTCGGGATCGAATGTTGCAGCCATAGCAATTGCGTGCGGGAAAACAGTTGCTGTTCCTGCACGGGCAACGCCGTGTGAACCTTCGTTCCACCAGTTATAAGCCTTGATACCGAGTCTTTCAATCGGTGCGGATGTATAAAGAAGCTGAGAGATTTTCTCTTCAACAGTCATTTTTGAAACAAGTTCTTTTGCTTTGATTTTAGCTTCGCTTTTTGTCATTTCAGTTCTCCTTTTTGCAAGTTTGTCTCATTCTAACATTATGAAAAATGTTTTTCAACAGAAATTGAAAATTATTTTATAACCTGCTTACAGTAGTTGATAAATTTGTGTGCCGTAGGTGAAAGAGTGTTCTTTGATTTGATAAGAATACCAAGCTCGCGGAAAGAGAATGGTTCAATCGGTTTTGCAATAAACGAGCCTGACATTCCTTTAAGTACAAGCTCGGGAAGAATAGAATAACCGAGTCCGTGGCTGACCATTGAAACAATCGTTGCATCGTCAAGTGCAGTGCGGTTGATTAACGGGTTGACATTATTTTGCCTGAGAGTGTTTATAATATCGTAGTCAAAACCGTAAGTCGGCATAAAAAACGGTTTGTTGTTAAAAATAGAAACAGGCACAGTTTCTTCAAGGGTGTTACAGTCGGGAGGCAGGACTGCATAAAGTCTGTCATTCTGCAGATGAATCCAATCTCCGTGAAGGATGTCCTGCTTGCTTGTAAAACCAAGATCAATCTCGTTGTTTGAAACAAGACGACAGATTTCGTCAAGGTTCCCTACGTTAAGCTCAAAACGCACTTTAGGAAAATCTTTTTGGAACTTACTGATGACACCGGGCAGCCAGTGATTGGTAACGCTTGCATACGAAGCGATACGGATAACGGCATCGTTGTTTTCTTTAATGCTTCTGATTGCTTTTTCAAGCTCTAACCCTTGTTCTGTAAAGCTCTGAACAAGAGGGAGAAGCTCCTCTCCGTCAGAGGTAAGGGAAACGCCGGCTTTGGTTCTTTGAAGAAGCGTTATACCGATTTCCTTCTCAAGTCGGTTCATCATATGAGTAAGTCCTGCCTGCGTGTAGCCGAGCTCGTCCGCGGCCTTTGTAAGGCTTCCGTATTCTACAGCTTTAAGTAAAGCAAAAAACTTTGAAGAATCCATATACATCCTCCTGATATTACAAAATGTAATACACACATTATAATATGCAAATTTACATTTTTCAAGATATATTTTATAATTTAATTTATCCTATTATGGGTTTTAATTAAAAGAAAGGGGTTTTAAAAATGGGTACAGAACTTAAGAAAAAGTACGGTCTGGTTACTGCAATCTGTATGGTTGTAGGTATCGTTATCGGTAGCGGTGTTTTCTTCAAAGCGCAGAACGTACTTCAGTACACACAGGGTAATATGCCTCTCGGTATCCTCGCTTGGGTTATCGGCGGTATCGTTATCATCGTTTGTTCCTATAACTTCGCAACACTCGCAAACAAATATGAAAAGGTTAACGGACTTGTTGACTACGCAGAGGCAACACTTGGCTCAAGGTATGCTTATATGCTCGGTTGGTTCGCAACAACAATCTACTATCCGGGTATGACAAGTGTTCTTGCATGGGTTTCAGCACGTTATACTCTTGTATTGTTCGGCTCGGATGATATTACAGGCGGTCTTTGCCTTGCACTTTCCTGTTTATATCTCTGCCTGAGCTATGCAATCAACGCACTTTCTCCGATTATTGCAGGTAAGTTCCAGGTTGGTTCAACAGCAGTTAAGCTTGTTCCGCTTATAATTATGGCTATTGTCGGTACAATCGTTGGTCTTAAAAACGGTAACACAGCAGCAGCTTTCCAGACATGGAACCTTGTTGAGCAGACAGGCGTTGGTGCTCCTCTTTTTGCTGCAGTTGTTGCAACAGCGTTCGCATATGAAGGCTGGATCATCGCTACATCAATCAATGCTGAGCTTAAGGATTCAAAGAAGAATCTTCCGATAGCTCTCGTTGTAGGCGCTATTATTATCGTTGCTGTTTATATTCTCTACTATATCGGTCTTGCAGGCGGTGCAGAAATTGCAGACCTTAAGGACGGAGCAGGTGCTCCCACAGCGTTCCTTAATATCTTCGGCAATGTCGGCGGTACAGCACTTAACGCTATGATCGTTGTTTCCTGCCTTGGTACACTCAACGGACTTATGGTTGCAAGTACACGTAGCCTCTATGCTCTTTCAGCAAGAAATCAGGGTCCTGCGGTTAAAATGTTCAAGGAAGTAAGTGAACAGACAAATATGCCGACTAACGCATCTGTTTTCGGCCTTTTTGTTTGCGGCGCATGGCTCTTCTATTTCTACGGTGCAAACCTCTGGGGCAATCCTGAAACAGGCAAGCCTCTCTTCGGTCTTTTCAGCTTTGATTCTTCAGAGCTTCCGATTATTACAATCTACGCTTTCTATATTCCGATTTTCCTTATGTTTATAATTAAGCATGGTAAGGAAAATATCTTCAAGAATATTGTTATGCCTCTCATCGGTATCATTGCATCAGCATTTATGGTGTTCGCAGCTGTTTATGCACACGGTATCACACCGTATCTCAATGCAAAAGCAAACGGCGAATTCTCTTTCCCTGTTCTCTTCTACCTTATCGTTTTCGCAGTGATTATGGTTATCGGTACGTTCTTCTATAAGAAGGATGGAAAGAAAACAAAATAAACCTTTGTGTAAAAGTTTTGAGCTGAGTTCATTGAACTCAGCTCAATTTTTATATTCCGAAATAAGTCTTTGCGTTGTTGTATGAGATGTCTTTGATAATATCTTCAAGCTCATCCGTGTACGGATAAAGTCCGTTTTCAACCATATCACCGATAAGTCCGCAGAGTATACGGCGGAAATATTCGTGGCGCGGATACGAAAGGAAGCTTCTTGAGTCCGTAACCATTCCGACGAATTTTCCGAGAACACCGAGGTTGCCGAGAGTTCTCATCTGCTCACGCATACCGTCGATGTTGTCGTTGAACCACCAGCCCGAGCCGAACTGAATCTTTGACTCAGCTTCGCTTGACTGGAAGTTGCCGAGCATTGTGCCGAGGACGTAATTATCCTTCGGGTTAAGGCAGAAGAGGATTGTCTTCGGAAGATTACCTTCAACATCAAGTGAATCAAGCATTCTTGAAAGGTCTTCTGCAATGTTACGGTCGCAGATTGAATCAAAGCCTGTGTCGGGACCGATTTTTTTGAACATTGCCGTGTTGTTGTTTCTCATCGGACCGATGTGAATTTCACAACCCCAACCCTTCTTTGCATATTCTTTAGCGAAGAAACGGAAAAGCTCTGTTTTATATTTATCCTGCTCAGCTACGGTGAGTGTTTTACCATCCAATGCCTTTTTGAAGATTGCCTCAAGCTCATCTTCCGTTGCTCTGTTGTACGGCACGTAAAGGAATCCGTGGTCACTTGCCCTACAACCCATTTCTTCAAAGAAATCAATTCTTGTCTTAAGTACTTCGACAAGCTTTTTGTAGCTGTCGATTTTCTCACCGCTGATTTTCTCAAGGTCAGCGAGCCAAGGGAGGTAGGTCGGAAGTTCAATTCCGAGTGCTTTGTCGGGACGGAAAGCGGGGAGTACCTTGCACTTGAAAGAAGCATCTTCTGCAATCAATTTGTGATATTCAAGGCTGTCTGCTGCATCGTCAGTCGTGCAGACACAGGTAACGTTTGATTTTTCGATAAGCTGACGCGGAGTGAATCCGCCGTCAGCTATTTTTTTGTTTGCCTTTTCCCAGATTGCATCTGCCGTCTTTTCGCTCAACGGCTCGTAGATATCAAAATATCTCTGCAATTCAAGGTGAGTCCAATGATAGAGAGGATTGCCGATGCAGTACGGCATAGCCTTTGCCCAAGCCTTGAATTTTTCGTAGGAAGAAGCATCGCCTGTGATGTATTTCTCATCGATTCCGCAGCTTCTCATTGCACGCCATTTGTAATGGTCACCGCTGAGCCAAAGCTCTGCAATATCAGCAGGCTGTTTGTTTTCGTAAATCTCCTTGGGAGAAAGGTGGCAATGCCAGTCGAAAATGGGCATTGTAGCTGCGTGCTCGTGATAAAGCTTTTTCGCCGTATCGTTAAAAAGCAGGAAATCCTTATCCATAAATGTTTTCATTGAATTTCACCTCATTATTCGGGAATGATGTCGTAAGAAAATGCAAATTCTTTTTCTTCAAATTTTCTCCACGGCTCAAGCTCTGCATATTCCTGATTATCACAATGCATCTTATAATCAAGCGAAACAATTGTTTCAGCGAGTGCTGTCAATTCGTCATCGTGAAGTGTTGTGTGAAGCTGTTCGTCGTCGTAGTGGATTGCCTTGAAGCAGAAGCCATTTGCGCTTGTATCTGCAAATGAAAGTCCGTTGCCGTCAGCATCCTTTACGCTTGCTGTCTTAGTCTTGTAGTGTGAAGAGCATTCCTGCGGTCTGATGTAATGTTCATATGCATCAGTTGCAGTTGTACTGTACTCGGAAATCATTTGGCTTGCAAAGCGGTCGGCATAAGTTTCAACAGGGCCGTAGCCGAGGTATGTAACATTTTCAAAGCCTTCGGGCATAACGAGCTTGATGCCGAATTTCGGAAGTGCAGGTGCATTGTAAGTAACAACTGACTTCACACTGATGTTGAGCTTCCCGTCAGAAGTAAATGTGTAAACAATATCTGCGCGGATTGCGGGAGGCATAGCTGCTGCTGCGAAAGATGTTTTTGTTGTGATAACAATCTTTTCTTCAGATGCTTCTGTAATTTCGCTTGAATATGTTTTCTGCTTAACCTGCTCATATCTTGCACGCTTCCACTGCTCAGCAAAACCGTTGCTGAGGTGATAACTACGGTTTACGTTGAATTCAATCGGTGCGGAGAGAAGCTCTTTTCCGTTGTTGATCGAAACAACCTTGCCGAGAATCTTGTCGAATGTATATGTTGTTTCTCCGCAGTTTATTGTGATAGCTGTTCTGCTTTCTTCAAAGCTTACTGCGTTGCTTTCTTTTGTATCAACGCTGATTGCCGAATCGGAAAGGATGAACTGTGTATAACCGACCTCAAAGCCTTTTTCAGCCCAGGGTGTGTCACTGTTCTGGAAGAAGTGAATGTTAAGAGTGGTGAGTTCGTCTGTCTGAATGTCCTCAAAGAGCTTGTACTGAGCCTTTTCTCTTGCAGCAATTTCAGCCTTTTCGATAACACCCTCGCTAACGATTTTACCGTTCTTTTCAATTGTCCACTTGAATCCGAGGTCGTCGAGTGATTCAAAGTAGCGTTTGTTCATAACGGTGATTGAACCGTTATCGTAAGTAACCGTGAACGGCTGATATGTGATCTTCATATCGTGGAAGCCGGGACGAAGACGTCTGTCAGGATAAACAAGGCCGTCAACACAGTAGATTTTGTCGTTGGGAAGGTCGCCGAAATCTCCGCCGTAACGGTACTTCGGAAATTCCTTTGTTCCGATGTTAACCGCGTGGTCGCAGTATTCCCAGATGCAACCGCCCATATAATTGTCCAACTCTTCAAATTTGCCCCAGTGAAGAGGAATGTCACCTGTGCTCCATGCCGCAACATATTCACAGTAATAGAAAGGTTTTTTGTTTTCAAGGTTCTTGAGGTAAGAATCAAGATAGTCAAGAGAAGCATACATACGGCTTTCAACGTCAGAAATATCGCTGAAGTCCCTGCAGAGTCTTGACTGATATTCAAGGTGAGCGTTTTCGTAATGGATAATTGCACCGGGTTTACGTGAACGGATGTATTTCGCCATCTGTCTGTGGTTTTCGCCGCAACCCGACTCGTTGCCGAGTGACCACATAATTACGCAACCGTGGTTCTTGTCGCGTTCAAAAAGACGCTTTGCTCTGTCGAGGTAAGCTTCTCTCCATTCGGGAGTGTCTGAAAGGAATGCCCAGTAATCCCAGTACCAGTCACCGTAGTTGTAACCCATACCGTGAGTTTCAATGTCAGCCTCGTCGATAACCATAAAGCCGAGCTTGTCACAAAGCTCAAGGAAACGCGGGTCGTTGGGATAGTGAGATGTACGGATTGCGTTTACGTTACCCTGTTTGAGGATGTAGAGGTCACGTGTCATATGCTCCATATCAACGGCATATCCCGTTTCGGGATTGCTATCGTGGCGGTTGATACCGCGGATTTTAACAAGCTTACCGTTGAAAAGAAAACAACGGTCTTTGATTTCAGCTTTCCTTACAGCAAGAGGGAAGTTTATCCACTCGTTGCCGATGTTAAGTGTAAGATTGTAAAGCTTCGGATTTTCTGTATTCCAGAGAACAGGTGAATCAACACCGATTGCAAATGAGCCGTCAGCCTTGCCTTCGGCAACCTTGCAGCCGCAGGGAGAGGTGAGTGCCCATTCAATTGATGCATCAGAGGAAAGAGTAATGTCAGCGTTGATATCAACGTGTGAAAAATCGTCAGCAAAGCTGTATTCGATAAAGATATCCTTAAGATATGCTTCGTCACGTTCAAGAATGTATACGTCGCGGAAGATACCTGAAAGACGGAAGAAATCCTGGTCTTCAAGGTATGAGCCGTCACACCATTTAACAACAAGAACTTCAATGGTGTTTTCACCGTTAACGAGCTTGTCTGTGATTTCAAGCTCGCTTGTGTTGTGGCTTACCTGGCTGTAGCCGACGAAAGCACCGTTAACCCAAAGATAGAAGCATGGTGCAACACCTTCAAAGTTGATGAAGTATTTCTTGCCGTCTGTTTTTGTGAAGTCAACCTTACGGCGGTAGAAACCGCAGGGAATAACATCGGGCAGGTGAGGCGGGTCAACAGGGTAGGGGTAGTCCTGATTTATGTAATTCGGAACATCATAACCGCCGTCAAGCTTCATCTGCCAGCAGAAAGGTACTGTCATCTTGTCAGGGCATACGACGGATGAGGAAAAGCCCTCAGCCTCAATATCAAGCTCCTCAACGTTTTTGAAGAATGCGAAATCCCATTCGCCGTTAAGAAGTGTTAAAAATGCAGAATTCTCACGCGGAAGAACAGATTTTTCTACTGACTCAAACGGCACAAAGTATGCCTTCGGAGCTTCGCAGCCGACGTGAAGATGTTCAAGCATTCTGTGAAATCTTTTAACCATAAAATACGCTCCTTTTCCAAGGTGGATTTAATAAATTCTAACATATATAAAACACTATGTCGAGAGAAAAAGAGAAAATAAAATCCGTAAACCTTAACAAAGATTTACGAATTTTTTTGAAAGGTTTATGATATACTTTAATTTAATTGCCAACAGGTTATAAGATTTTAAAAGGTATCTTTTTGCCTCGGCTTCGTTAAAAATCTTTGAAATATCCGCATATTACTACAGATTTTTGCCTTTCCGAGACAAAAATCTACTCTTTCAAAACTGCTTGAATGTGCGTGACATTATTGTATTTCAAACTTATGTATTACTGGCATTAAAGTATAACACAAACACCACCGATTGCTCGGCGGTGCTTTAATTTTAATTTATGCGTCGATTTCTGCTGCGAGTGCATCCATTCTCTGAGCAACTTCGCTACGGCGGGCTGCAAGGTCGGAATACATTTCGTCGCGAACATGATTGTTGATAGGATAGAAAAACTTCGGTATGATACCGAGGCTGCTTGTGATAATCGGAACACCTGTACCAAGTGCGAAAAGCCACCATTTTGCTTTGTCGCTCTGTGTGCCGATTGCAGCACCTTGCTTGTAACCGACTTTTGCAAGAACAAAGTTTTTGACAGAGTTCATAAGAACATTCTGCATTTTCTTTACGAGTCCTCTTGCAACGCCTGTCATAGCTT
Source organism: Acutalibacteraceae bacterium (assembly GCA_045589535.1). Taxonomy (GTDB): domain Bacteria; phylum Bacillota; class Clostridia; order Oscillospirales; family Acutalibacteraceae; genus CAG-488. The sequence continues at coordinate 43,555 of JAZNPE010000044.1, forward strand.
CAACTCGGTAACCGTTATGCCATTCGCAATAGTCCATAGATTCATTGTAAAGCTCATCCGGAATAGTATGACGTAAACCGTATACCATCATTTCGAAAACTTCTTCGATTGCCATTGTTGGTATCATAAAGCTTCGTTTCATAAAGTTTTTGTTTATCGAACCCAGTCCGAAGACTATCAGCCAGCACATATCTGTCCAGATGTCCTCAAAAATCCACAAGGCTTTTGAAGTGAACCGTCTTCTGAGTGGTGCTACCCAAGTATAGCTGAGGTTAAGTATCGGATATGCCGGGATGCCGACGATAGTCTGCAACGAAGCACTGCCAAGAACGTCGATGTAATAGTCCGAACGGCTCTGACCGATGCTGAAGCCTCCGAGGAAATCCGAAAGAACAAGGATGAGGAGTGGTTTGTTGTTAAAGATAGCTTTGAATCCGTCCTTGATGCTCGGTTTTTCAACTGTCTGTAAAACTCGTTCCTTTGAAACCACGTAGAACCAGATGGTCATCATCGCTGAAAGGATACTTGTTGCGGCACCCATTGTTATGAAGACGTTCTGCATTTTCCATTTAACTGTTTTTGTGTTAACAAGGTCGATGAAGATACCCATTACCCATTCCGGTATCTGTTCACCAAGGAAACGGGAGAACAACTTAGCACTCGCAATAAGCCGCACTCGTTCTTCAGGGTTTGGCGTTATGGTCGACAGCAAGCCGGTCTGAGAAATTGAAATAAACGTACCTGCTGTTTCATTGATAACGCTGAATGCGAAATAGAAAATCAATTTTGGAAGGTATGTAGTGGATGTGCCGGGGAAGAAAATCGGCATAAACCAGTAGAGCATACCGAACAATGTAAGTGGCATCTTTAACCACAAAAGGAACGGTCGGAACTTACCCCATCGTGTTCTTGTACGGTCAACCATTGCGCTGATGAAGGTATCGTTGATGATGTCCCACGCACCCGTGAAAAGTGTTACAATACCCGTGATATTGAAGTCAATGCCGACAACGTCCCAGATGAATCTGTTCTGGTACTTACCGATTGAAAAGCTGTCTGCAAAGTCCTGCGCAATGTATGCCGCAGTTTCCATTGATCCGACGTAACGTCTGCCCGTCGGCAGTTTTCGCTTGGCTTTTTCTTCGGAGTCAACTTTTGACTCTGTATTATTCAATTTTGTCGCCATATTCCGCCTCCTTTTTTACTATTATACATTATAATTTTACTTGAAACATTAGTATTAGTCAAGTATCAAGTAAACAAAAAATCGGTTATCTAATAATACAAAATGCATAAAACGTAAATTTTAAATCAGTCCTGAGGATAAACAATTCCGGTAATTTTTCGTATTGTATCCATCTGCTTTGTTATGTAAAGAGTTTGTTCGGGAGTAACTATAGGACTCTTCGTAAAACCGCGTGAAACGCATTCGCTGAAGTGAGTAATCTGCTCTTCAAAACCGTTACCTCTGTAAGGAACAGAAATTGTACGTGATGTGCCATCATTCAGATGAAGCTCGATTTCCTGAGGTGCATAGAATCTGCGAAGGTAAGCGTAACCCTTAGTGCCGTAAACATAGCCTTCATTGGGCTTGCGAAGGAGAATTGCACTCGAAACGTCAGCGATTGCACCGTCAGAGTACTTGAGTAAAGCACAGGTATGGCTGTCTACACCGTTGTAAAAATCAGATTGAGCATTAATCTCAACAACATCCTTGCCGAGGTACCAGCTCGCAAAATTAAGCCCGTAAACGCCGACATCAAGGAGCGAGCCTCCGCCGTTTTCCGGATTGAAAACGTGGTGATCCATTTCGTCATCGTCCATAGTGTAGCAGAATTTACCTTCAACACCAAGGATATCACCGAGGACACCGTTCTTTACAAGTTCGAGCATTTCGATTGTTCCCGGAACAAGACGCGCCCACATCGCTTCCATAAGAAGAACTCCGTTTTCTTCAGCACAGCGGAACATTTCCTCTGCTTCGCGTGAATTAACAGCCATCGGTTTTTCACAGAGCACATGTTTTTTATTCTTCATCATAAGACATGAACAGCCTATATGTCCTGAATGGGGAACAGCGATATATGCCGCATCAATAACATCGGATTCAGCCATTTTTTTATAGCTGTCAAATCTTATAGGTATATTGAATTCATCTCCGAATTTTTCTGCGGTTTCCTTAGCCCGTGAAGCAACTGCAACCAATTCTGCATTTTCAACGTTTTGTATGGCCTGAGCAAAACGGTGAGCAATTGTTCCTGTACCGACAATACCGAAACGTATTTTTTCAGCTTTCATATCCGCACCTCTTAATAAATTATTATGCCTTAATTATAATCTGAAACATAGTTATTTTCAATTATGAATTTTAAAATTTAAAATAAAAGACCGCAATTCCAAGCGGAATCACGGCCCTTTCTGATTAATGAACTTTTTCTTTTTTCTTTTCTTCAATTTTTACGGTTGCATCTTTTTTGTCAAAGAACGATGTAAAATTGATTATAAAAAGCAATGCGTATGCAACCCACATTGGGAGATTTTCGATAAATGCACTCTTGCCGACTGTAACAAGAAGAATAAGCATAAGAATTAATACAGCACAGAAAACGATTGTAGCAATCATATATTTTTTATCTTTTTGCCTGAACTTATGTAAAAGGAAGATAATAACGCCTGCCGCACCGAGGAAAGCGAAAATCAGTGCCGTTGCCCAGTGTGAAAGGCATCTTGCGGTCATAACAAGGTCAAGCCCTGCCGAAGGAACATTGACTGTAACGTAAATTGCTGCGCAGCCGAGCGAAGTAACGATAACTCCTGCTTTGCCCTTGTAGTTATTCTTACGGTACATATAAAGTGTGTTTGTGAAAATTGAAAGCGAAGCAAGAACACCCCAAATTCTGAAATGCCACGGGTAACGCAGACCGAGCATACTTGCGGTAACGTCAGTAAGGATATTTCCGAACTGAGAGGGGAAGCTTAAAAATCCGTACCATGTTATGAATGCAAAGCCTGCGATAAGGTTTATCATACAGAAGATTGTAGTACCCTTTGAAAGCTTTTCTGCCCAAAGAATTTTTCTTGTGAAAATGCCGTAGCTTAAAAGAATAGCTGTTGAGCAGATTACCCAGAGCCAGAAAACAACGGGACTTGAATACAAAGGCTCGTGAAGCATACCGTCAAATTTTGCAACGAATTCTTCCGCGGGAAGCTTCATGTCAGCGTCCGAAGGGATGATGTACGGGTACTTATCCCAACTCATAAAAACGGACATCCATATGCCGTAAATTGCAGCGATTGCAACCCAAAGACCTGTATAAATGTTTTTCATTTTGTTATCCGTCATAATATCACCTCGTATACTGATTTTAACTCTTTTTCTTTCTGAAATCAATATTTACGACAAATATTTCCTGAAGCAACAGTATTTACGCTGTTGCTTTACGGACTTTGCTGTAGATAGTGTTGTTCTGCAATTCGTTTTGCTTAAAAGAATAATCATTGTTATGCCATTCTTTCAAGTGATTCAAGGGTTACTTCATATCTTGTGGGTTTAGCCGCAAGCAGATTTTCCATTTCTTCAATCATATAGTAAGCCATTCTCTGTGGTTCTTTACCTGTACTTCCTGCAATATGCGGAGTGATAATTGCATTAGGGCACCAGAAAAGGGGATTGATATACGGAAAATTCTCGTTTTTGAGAACATCAGCAACAAAGGTTCTTGACGGATGGCACAAAAGCGACCATGCAAGCTGATATTCCGCAACCTGTGCTCCTCTGCCTGTGTTGATAAAAGTCGAACGCTTCTTCATTATTTTGAAAAGTTTACTGTTGAATATATTTTCAAGTTCTGGTTTGTTTGCAAGGTGATTGCTGATAATGTCACATTCGCTGAAAAGAGTTTCCATATCAACAAGAGTAACACCGAGCTTTTTTGCAGTTTCTTCAGGTATAAACGGGTCACAGGCAAAAACCTCAACGTCGAGTACCTTGAGCTTTTCTGCAACCATTTTCCCGATTGTACCAAGACCGACAAGACCTACCTTACAACCAAAGTTACCCGTTGATGAATTTGCGAAATAAGATGAACGAAGGGGAAGCATGTGATAGTATTTTTCTGCAAGGAAGTATCCCTTGGCAGCGAGTGTTATCTGTGCAAAAACATATTCTGCAACGGGAACGGCATTTGCCGCAAATGCGCTGAAGACTTTTACACCACTTTCAAGAAACGGACGGGCGAAATACTGAACTGTGCCTGCTGAATAGAAAACAGCCTTGAGCTTCGGCATATACTTTGCAATTTCTTCCTTTGTGAACTGAGGCATTCCCCATGTTGAAAAAGCAATTTCACAGTCAGCAAGAAATTCTGCGTTTTCTACAAGTTTGCTACGGTTGATTTTCTGCGAAAGCTCGCCGTATTCTCCGAGTTTTTTGAGAACCTCGGGTGTATAAACCTTTGAAAACTGAAGCTGATTTGTACCGAAAAGTGCTATTTTCATAGTCTGCCTCCGTTATTGAGGATTATGGATTTAACAAAAAAAGTATAACATACTTTGTTTCACAAAATCAATAAAAAGATTGCACGGTGTTTTTGACTTCTGCTTATCACGATTTGCTTTGCTTTAAAATATGTGTTATTCTATAGAAAACATCATCTGAAAGGAGAAAATATGAAGGTTATAATCGCTTGTTTAAATTCAAAATACGTCCACGCTTCGCTTTCTCCGTGGTGTTTACTTGCAGGTGTCCGTGAATTTGCAAAAAATACATATGACACGTTGGTGATGGAAAACACAATCAACGGTGATGCAGAATCATTTGCTCAAAAGATTATAAACGAAAAACCTGATGTAGTTGCGTTTTCTTGTTATATATGGAATATTACGAAAACTCTTGAAATCTGCCATATTATAAAAAGAAATCACAATTGTAAAATCATTTTAGGCGGTCCCGAGGTAGCATACCGACCGAAGGATGTTCTTGAAAAATATGAATTTACGGATTTTGTTCTTTCAGGTGAAGGGGAATGGACATTTCCTGATTTCCTTGATAATCAGAACGTAGATTTGTCGAAAGTTTCGGGTCTTTCATACAGAGAAAACGGTGAAATCTTTACCAATCCTGAAAAGGAATATACGGACACTCCGCCGTCACCGTACAGTGACGAATTTTTTAATAATCTTAACGGAAGAATCTCATACATTGAAACCGCAAGAGGCTGTCCTTACCGTTGTGCTTTCTGCCTTTCGGGAATATGCTCACCGCTTCGCTTTTTTGATATGCAGAGGGTGAAAGAGGACATAATCCAACTTTCACAAAGCGGTACACAGACAGTAAAGTTCGTGGACCGAACATTCAATGCAAACGCAGAAAGAGCAAACGAAATTCTGCTTTTCATCAAAGAGAATTACGGCAAAGAAATTCCGAAGAGTGTGTGTTTCCATTTTGAAATTGCAGGCGATATTTTAAGGGAAAGTACACTTGAAATTCTGTCGTCAATGCCTTACGGTGCGGTACAGCTTGAAATAGGAATGCAGTCCTTCAATGAAGAAACATTAAAGCTGATTAACAGAAAGACTGATACGGATAAGCTTGTTAAAAACATAAGAAAGCTTATAAGCTTCAATAATATGCATATCCACATTGACCTTATTGTAGGGCTTACGGGTGAAAATCTTGAAAGCTTCAGAAAAAGCTTCAATATCGGTTATTCTCTTAAAGCGCATATGCTTCAGATGGGCTTTTTAAAATTGCTTCACGGAGCAGACATGCGTGAAAATAAAGGGAAATATCCCTGCACATTCAACGCTGAACCGCCTTATGAGGTCACATCAACTCCGTGGCTTTCAACAGAGGAGATAAAAATGCTCAAAGAATGTGAGGATGCCGTTGACAGGCTCTATAACAGCGGACGGTTTTTATCTACTCTTGAGTATCTTACGGATGAAATCGGGCTTTCACCGTTTGATGTTTTTAACGACTTCGGAAATGCCGTAAACGGAAACGGGATGAGGCTAAGTAAATATGCAGAAAAACTTTATAATTTCTTCAGCGATAAATGTGACAGGGAAGTGTTGAGAGAAAAAATTCTTTGTGATTTGCTCTGCTGTTCATCGTCGGTGCAGATTCCCGAAGTTCTGAAAATCCGTGATCCGCTTTACAAGCAGGTAAAAAAACACTTTATTGAAAATGTTGATAAAAACACAAAGGTTGCAATTCTTTATTCAACCAATCAGATTTTCGCGGTTGATCAAAGCAAAGAAAAAGACCTTCATAACAGGTATGAAGGCAGAGTTTATGATATTAAGGATGTAGATTTATCACTAAATAAAACGGGTAATGTAAAAACAGTTTTATTTGATTGAAGACAAGAACCGTTTACGTTCTTTTTTCAGAATATATGTAAAATAGCTGTCTTGCATGGATTTCTTTAAGATAGTATTTATTATACGATATATCTCATAACCAATGTAAAGTGGTAATTCTAAAAAAAAAACGTATTTCACAGAATTTTTTCAGTCTTGAGAAAACATCTCTAAGTGATTTTACGGATGAATTAACAAGATGAGTTTCAGCATAAATACTGTTAATAGAAGAAAGTGTATCAGTACTCTCGCTTTTTAAGCCTCTTTTTTCTGGATAAATTCCTCTGCTCAAATAATCTACTTTAATGTTTTCTTTTTTGAACAAAGGTTCGACATCTTTTACAACCCATTTTCCTCTATATACACCCCAGATATCCCCATATGCATAGTGACCGTAGTCTAAAAAGGAATTCTTCGGATGTATTGGACAATAAAACTTATACTTAGGATATTTCAAAATCAAAGGATTATAGATTGTTTCCCATTCCCATGGTGTAGCACTGGGTCTCCAAAATTCCTTTAATGCTTTTGTTCGCCAAATTGCAGCTTGCATATTCAAAGTATAATCACTTGCTGGAGGTATCCGTTTAAACCCAGGGTATTTATTAACTTCATAAGAAGTATATGTAGGAGAAGGTTCACAACTGAAATATGCTATGTTTTCGTCAGTATCCATCCAATTTATAATTTGAAATATGCTTTCTTCTAACACTGGCTTTCTTAAAAAGAAATCATCAAGTAATAACAGTACATACTTTGTTTTTATGGTTGACAAAGCATTTAACATTCGTTTTCCATATCGTTTTTCAGAAGGCGAATGGATACATTCAATATCTAAACCATCAAAAGAAAAACTTTTTGATTCAGTATTGAACATAATGGGAACATCCCTAAATGGCCAATATTTTTTTAGAAGAGTAAAGAATGGATTCCAAAGATCTTCATAAGCGTCACAACTACAAACTAAAATTGTAAGTTCGTCCTTAAGATTTTTATTTTGCATATTTGATTACCTCTATAATTCAAAATAGACTCGGATTAACATTTAGCTAAACTGTTTTTACAGAAATGTTTTTTGTTGTCTGTATTTCTCGAGTGGTTTATTGAAATTTCAGATAATTTCTAAACATACAGCTACGGAAATGATTATTGCACAAATATTATCGCTTGCTCTTTTTAGTGTACGGTATTTCATTTCATAATAAACTGAATATTAGCTAAGACAAGGAGGGAGAAGTTGTAGTATTTTTGTTTGATATGTTATGGAAAACGTATTACGAAAATAAAAAATATTAATTATTTCTTCGCACCTTTCTTTTCGTATCCGAACGTTGAAGCGAAAAGGTCAATCTTAAATGCTTTGATTACTGAGCTGAAAAGTCTTGAACCCTGAACAGGCATAAGACGGTTGAATCTGCCCATTGCGTTGCCGTCAAAGCCGACAACGATGTATGACTTCTTGCCGAGAATTCCCTTGAGGATTGTGTTAACAGCCTTGTGGCAAGGAGTTGAAACCATATTGATAAGATCCATTCCGTTTGTTTCGCCCTGATTTCTGAAAATGTCTGTCTTTGTAAATCCGGGGCAAACAAGGCCTATGTAAGCTTCGCCTCTGAGCTCTTCTCTCATAGCCTCGGTCAATCCTTTAACTGCTGCCTTACTTGCAGAGTACATTGATGTTCCGCCGAGAGCCATAAGTGCTGCAGAAGATGCAACGTTAATGATTGCAGGAGTTTCGCTCTTAAGAAGAAGAGGAAGAAGAATTTTTGAAGAATATGCTGCTGAGTAGAAGTCGATATTGATTGACTCATCAATTTCTTCCTTTGTATAGTTCATAAGTCTGTCAAAACGGGGAAGAACACCCGCGTTATTGATAAGAACATCAGGTTTGATGTTATTTTCAACAAGCCAATCGTGGAAACTCATCCAATTGTCATAGCTTGAAACGTCAAAAAGCTTATATGAGAAAAGTTTTGCGTAATCGCCGAGTTCTTCAACGAATGCAAGCATCTTTTTTTCACTTCTTGCAACACCGATTACTTTACAGTTATGCTCTTTCATAAGTCTTTCAGCAAGCATCTTACCGATACCGCTTGATGCGCCTGTAAGAATTACGGTTTTGTTATCAATCCACTTTGACATAATAAACACCCCAAAATCAAATTTTATCAAATAAAGTATAACACAAGTTATGGACATTTTCAACAGCTTGTATTGTTTTTTGTGTTTTAACCTTTTATAAAGCAATGTATGGCTTGTTGATTGATTCATAAATTGACAAATATGAGCCACTACACTATAATATTTGTAACAGTTTTGCGTGGGAGGTCTTGTTATGTCAGCGGTATTAAAAGCGATAATTTCTGTATTCACAGCATTTTTTATGTTGCCATCGATGATTGGAATCGGGCTTTTCGGCACGGATAACATAAACGAAAATTATTACGGAGATGTCAGACCGGACACATGGGTGGCTGTTGACGGTCTTGGCAGAACTCTGCCTACCTACGAGGAAGTTGGCGGACGTAACGGTGAAAAGTTTGTCGGTCTGTTTTACTGGATATGGCATACGAATTTTGCTTCGGGTTTTGAGGCTGAAAATGCAACCGAGATTCTTTCTGCAAATCCTGAAGCTCTCAATGATTACAACCATCCTGCGTGGGGCGAAAGACCTGACGGCAAACCGTATTATTGGAACGAGCCGCTTTACGGATATTATCAGAATCTTGATGAGTACGTTGTAAGGAAACACGCTGAAATGATTGCTGATGCAGGTGTTGACGTAATTATATTCGATTGTACTAACGGTACGGATACCTGGGATTCAGCCTATGAGGCACTTTTCAAAGTTTTTGATGAAGCAATAAAAGACGGTGTGAATGTTCCTCAAATTGCATTTATGCTTCCTTTCAGCTCGGATGAAAACTCAAAAATATCTCTTCATAACCTATACGAGAGGATTTATTCAAAGGGCAGATATCAGCACCTGTGGTTTATGTGGAATGATAAGCCGCTTATAATGGCACACAAGGATTCGCTTAATAAGCATGACAGTTACGACAAAGAAATTATTGACTTCTTCACTTTCAGGAAAAACAATCCGACGTATTTCGACAGTAACTATCCTATAACTAAGCAAACATGGGGATGGTGCAGCGACTATACTCAGACAAAGTTCGGCACATCACTTTTCGGCGATGTTGAAGAGATGTGTGTTTCTGTTGCACAGAATGCTGCGGACGGCGAGCTTGTAGCGATGAACAGCGGAAAAAACGTTCAGGGCAGAAGCTTCACTCACGGAAACTATTCATACAGCTTCAAAAAGGGAGATGAAACCGTAATTGCAGATTCTTCAATCGAGAACAGTATTCTCTATGGCCTTAATTTTCAACAGCAGTGGGATTACGCAATTTCGTGCGACCCTGATTTTATATTCGTGACGGGTTGGAACGAATGGATTGCAGGCAGATGGAAAGAGTGGCAAGGAACAAAAAATGCGTTTCCCGATCAGTTCAGCGATGAATACAGCCGTGATATTGAACCTGCAGCAGGTATACTTAAAGATCATTATTATTATCAGCTCTGTGCAAACATCCGCAGATTTAAAGGTGTTACAGAACCGATGAAAACCGAAGGCGGTCAAACGATAAATATCTTTGGGTCCGATAAGCAGTGGCAGTGGGTGAAGAATGAATACTTCCATTACACAGGCAGTACAAAGAAGCGTGATGCTGACGGTTGGATCGGGCTTCACTATGAAAGCGACACGATGCGCAATGATTTCAGAAGTGTCAAGGTAACGTATGACCATCAGAATATCTATTTCAGAATTGAAACAGTTGACCCAATTACATCTTACAAAGCTCCTGCGTGGATGAGAATTCTCCTGGATACGGATTCAACGGGTAAAACAGAAAATTGGGAAGGCTTTGAATACATAATAAACCGAGAAAATGCAACTGAAAATACAGTAAGCATTGAACGTTCAACGGGCGGATGGAAATTTGAAAACACGGGAACGGCACAGTATACCGTTAACGGAAATGTTATGAAGCTGTCGGTACCGAGAAAGGCGCTCGGACTCAGCAATGGAGCAGAAATTCATTTTAATTTCAAGCTTTCGGATAATATGCAGAACGACGGAGATATTATGGATTTTTATAAGTACGGTGATGTTGCTCCGGGCGGAAGATTTATGTTTGCTTTCTGAATTTTTTGAGACGCTTATTTTCAAAACATAAATCTGACAAGAGCCGAATGGCTTTGAATGCACAAACAGTAAAAAGCAAAACCTGGATGAAATTGAATTATTGCATAAAAACGGAAGTGCCTGTTCAGACACTTCCGTTTTTGATGTCAACAGCTTTTTAAAATTTAACCGTCAACGTTTATATTCCTATAATTCTTCGTATTTCTTCTGCATCGATATCATTAAGACTGCAATTTTTTGAAACAGAGATATACGCTGCAACACCTGCGGCTTCACCGATTCCTATGCAAATAGGCATTACCCTGAAATTTGAATGTGCCATATGTGTACCCGAAATGTTTCTTCCGCAAAGCAAAAGATTTTCTTTAACTTCAGGAAGAAGGCAACGGTAGGGTATTGTATAACCATTCTGTTGGGCAAAATGCTTCTGCACACCTGTTTCGTCAAGACCTGCACCGGTAATGTTGTGCACATCAAAATTGAAATAAGCATCTTTTACAACATAGTCATCAAAGACTTTCGCTTCAAGAATATCCTGCTCATTCAAAGTGTATTTTCCTTTGAAATGTCTTGTTTCGCGGATTCCCATAAGCGATGCGGAGCTGATAACATAACATTTTTCATAACCGGGAACAAAATTACGCAGATATTTAACTATGTCATCCATCTGCCTGCGGCATGTAAGCGTAGCACGTGTCAGGTCATCTGCATTTGTGCCGTCAATATCGATTGCATTTGTCATATTGCATGTCACAACACCGGGGAGGGTTGATTCATAAGTGAGAATATGCCCCGCAGGATAAGGAATGTGCTTTTTTGCGAGAGACTGAAGTTCACCGTTCGGTGTCTCATAGGTTGATTCAAATGAGCCTAAAAATACTGCCCGGTCATAGTCAACACCGCCGACCTTGAACATAAGTGTCGCAGGTTGCATTTTGTTATCACTTTCTCTGCCGAGAATAAATTCTGCTCCCGCCCTTGCGGCGATATCACCGTCACCCGTGGCATCAATAGTGATTTTTGCATAAATATCTGTTTTACCTGATTTGTTGATAACTGTTGTACCGAGAATTTTATCTCCGTCGCAGATTGCATCTTCAGCAAAAGTGTAAAGCATAACCCTGCAACCAACCTCACAGAGCATCTCGAGATAGAGTGTTTTCAGCTTTTCAGGGTCTATAAGATTGGTGATTTCGTTTTTGAATTCACCTTCATTATTTTCAGATGTTCTTTTAAGAATTTCATAATATAAAGGACTTCCGCAACTGCCTGTCCAATGGCTCATAAGTCCTGATGTTGAAATTCCGCCCACATCTCCGTTTTGCTCAACAAGAACAACCTTGGCTCCGTTTTTTGCGGCAGTATATGCAGCTGCAAAACCGGAAGGACCGCTTCCGAGAACAAGAACATCGGTGTGTAATTCAAACTTTTCAATCATATTTAACATCCTTACAAATTCTTCTTTGTCGGACTGATTATATCATGCTTTATGAACGAAATTCAATCTGACGGAATAAAAAATGAGCTGTAAAAAACGAAGTTTTTACAGCTCCTAATCAGACAAGTATTTTTTATGATGTTTTTGAGTCGGATTCAAAGTATAAAAACGATCCGACAAACCCGGGTTTCAAAGATCCATCTTACCGATAAAACGAGAGTAAAAATATGGAATTAATTAACTAATTGATTCTTATAACAAGATCGCTTTCAGGGTAGCAGCAACAAGGATGTATAAAATTAAACTGCATATCTGCTATACGACGCTTGTCTTCGCCTTCGGGGATATAAACCTTACCGCTTACAAGCTTACTTCTGCAGAAACCGCATTCGCCTGTATGACATCTTGCCGGGACTACTATGCCTGCACGCTCAAATGCACAGAGTACAGTTTCGTTGCTGTTTGCCTTAATAACCGATTCGTTTCCGCGGTTGATAACAGTGATGTTAAACTCTTTTGCTTCTTCTGTCTTTTTACCGGAAGAGAAAACTTCAAAACGGATATACTTTCTTTCTTTTTCAAGCTTCGGAAGCTCTGTTTCAAGGAATTTATACATACCGCCGGGTCCGCAAACAAAAATGCTGTAAACTTCAGAAGGAGCATATTTCTTTATGATATCTGCACCGACAAAGCCTTTTTCATAGCCTTCTTCCTCACTATGGCTAAGAACATAAACCACATTGATTTTTTCGTTTTTCTCAGAAAGTGAGTCAAGCTCCTCTTTGAAAAGGATTTCGGATGAAGTTCTGCAACCGTAAAGCAAGGTAAGGGCACAATCCTCGTCACCCTGGTCTATTGCTCGTGCAAGAGAGAGGAAAGGAGTGATACCGCTACCGCCTGCGATAGCTACGATGTTTTTAGCATCCCTTAACGGGCTATATGTCATATTTCCCTCGGGAGCATAAGCAAAAACTTCGTCGCCCACATTCCAGTTGTCAAGAATATAATCAGAAACAAAACCGTCAGCAATACGCTTTACTGTAATCTGATATTCTCCGTTTAAAGCTGAGGCAGGGGAGGAGGCGATTGAATATGAGCGAGTAACAACTGAATTGCCGATTTCAAGCTTAAAGGTAAGGTACTGACCTGCTTTGAAATATGCAAGCTCTGTTTCACTCTTGAAATAATAGCTTTTTGCAATATTTCCGTGTTCTTCAATTTTGCTGATTACAAGCTTTTGCTTTTTGGGGTGAAGGCTTTTAGCAACCTTGTTCACACCGAAATCATCAGTGCGTGTCGGCAAAACTGCTTCAGCACTGTCAACAAACTGTTTTCTCTCTGTTAAAAATTTTATTGTATTAACACTATCCTTGAAAGTGCCGTTTACAGAAAACTTTTTCTTGCTCATTTATTTTACCCCCTTTTCCATAGCGAGTATGGCTGCCTTTGCTGCCATGTCACCGGTTGTATAGCTTGGAGAATAACCCATGTGTCTTGTAGTATAGCCACCTGCGAAATAAAGTCCGGGGATACCTTTATCTATCAGATCGAAAACAATTCTTTTGACGATACCGTCTTCTTTGCTTGCTTCATATCCGTAAATAGTTCCTGCAGGAGCATCGGTGTAACGGGCATAAGTCATAGGCGTTGCAATTTCAATTTCTTCTATATAATCCTTGATTTTAACTCCTGTTGCTTTTTCGAAATTATCTATCATTTTTTCAGCAAAAGCGAGTTTTGTTTTGTGGTAATCCTTAACAGAAACCTTGCTCCATTCGTCGCCTGCAAAAATAGAGGTCATATAAAGAATGCTTGTACCTTCAGGTGAGCAGTCGTCAAAAGCTCTGTTAAGACAAACTGTTGCCTGCACATCATTTGTTTCAATCTTTTTGCTGAGTTCATAGCATTTTCTGTTATCGTTAGTTGGATAAATGAAATATGTGTGGTTGTTAAGACCCAACTCATCCGCAGAACGGTTAAGCCCCAAAAATACTGCAAAACCCTTAGCTCCCAATGTTTTAGCGTTAACTTCCTTCTTGAGCTTCTCGGGAATAGCATTTTCGTCAATAAGCTTCGTATATGCATTATATGGTGAAGCATTACAAATAACCGCTTTAGCATTTATCTGAGTACCGTCATCAAGCACTATACCTGTTGCTTTGCCGTTTTCTATTTTAATTTTCTTAACGCTTGTGTTAAACCATCCCTCACCGCCGTTTTCGGTAAATGCTTCAAGCAAAGCCGTACTTATCTGATGGCTTCTGCCTCTGGGTATAACAGCACCGTCAATAATATATGAGTGAAGCATTGTGAAATAGTGAATAACATTAAGCTCATCGGTAGGCTGACCAAGATAGCACCAATATCCGTTAAGGATATCTCTTGTTTTCTGACTTGCACCAAAAGCCTTGAGTACCTCATCAACAGAGTAGTTTGCAACCTTAAGGAACTCTGTGTGCTCAGAGAAAATCTCTTTAATCATTGCAGGCTTGAAGTCTTCAATGTTACTTACGAAATCCAAAGTTTTTTCAATGCTCTCAATAAGCTCAAAAATCTTTGTAACTACAACTGAAGAGCCGGGGTCATATTCTTCAAGCTTGTTTATAAAAGCTTCCTTACCCAAAGGCATTAAATAGTCGCACTTTTCGTTTTCATCTAATGTGAGCAACCTGTATGCCTCGTCAAGTGCTACCCATTCAATTTTATCTGCTGCACCAATCTCTCGGAAGATCTTTAATAACGGTGATTTTCCCGTGATTGAGCCAATACCGCAAAGCTCATGAAGAGATGCTTCAAATTCAAATCTGCCTCTTACAAAGCTTGTAGCAAATCCTCCGGGTAAATTATGACGCTCAACAAGTAGTGTCTTTTTTCCCTCTTTGGCAAGACGTCCTGCTGCCACAAGTCCGCCGTTACCTGCACCGATAACAACTGCATCGTAGTTTTTTACCATATTACCACTTCTTTCATAATAATACTTTAAAACAAAAGTATTATAACACTTATATCAAGAGAAACGCAATAGTTTTTTGTACTGATATACATTTTGCGGCGGGCTTTTGATACCCCCTATATTTTCAAAGTTTTATCGGTGTTCCTGAAAACGCAAAAAGCACTCATTTTCAGAGTGCTTTTAATTATAAAAAACGAAATCATCCGACAGAAAAAAGTACGGTTCAACGTATCAGGAGACGTTGCAAAGGTATAGCTGAACGGATGCGGGCCGAATTCCGGAAGTAAACATAGCCGTTTTCGCTTTTAGTGCCGAGAACATATGCAGTATCGTTTTCCTGATAAAAAGAGAAATAATAACACCCTTCACCAAAACGTGAAATGATTTTGCCTGTTTCTCTGTCACGGATTACAGCAGAGGTTTTATAATTTGAATCAATGCCGTTTGTAGCATCGTCAAGCTCAAGTCTCATCAGTCGGTTATTCCATACAAAAGGAGTGATTTCACCGTTAGGGCTTACAGCACCAAGTTTTTCTATCTTCGGTAAACCGTTAAGCATTTTTGTTTTTGAATCGTAATGTATATAACTCATAAAATATATCCGTCAAATTTTGTTTATTGGTTGTTGATGTGTATGCTAATCTATTTGTTGACGCAACGAAGCACTATATTTCCGTCACGGCAGAATTCGACAACAGAGACAGAAACGTTGTCAAGAGAAAATCTGAACACGTGCGGATTGACTCCTAAGGCTGTGGGAATAAGATACTCAAGAAAACCGTGATGACTGAAAACTGCAACACGGTCACCGTATGAAAACCTGTTTTTGATGTAAGAAATTATTTTTTCTGCACGAATAACATTATCTTCAAAGGTCTCACATCCGAATTCATGTTTTTCTGTACCGAAAAGATTTTCACACATTTTGGTGTTTTTATAATATCTCTGAAGATATTCTTCACTACACCCGAAATATCCGGGTGTGCATCCGCATTCAATAAGCTCGGAACAAATTTCAAGCAGAGGCTTGTCCGGCTTTGCATTACAAACACCGACCGCGGTTTTAAAACTGCGTAGCAGAGAGCTTGTAATATATGCATCTATTGGCAGTTCTTTAAGCTTTTCTCCTAAATAAGCACATTGCAGTTCGCCGTTTGGGGTAAGCTCTCCGTCGCACGGGTCGCGGTTTACGATATCATTATAATTTGTTTCGGCATGTCGGATAAAAAGGATTTGCAGTGTATCGTGTTGTTTTTTCATTTTTTCACCTTCTTGAACAATATGAGAGAACAATTGAATTATATCATCAAATATTTCATAAAACAACTTAATTTTTATGAGATTGAGCTGGTGAAAAAACTGTTGATAATAATAAAAATATGTGTTATCTATTAATTAACGTGTATTATATGAAGCTTGAAATGTATGTGAAATAATGATTAAGATTTATGGCGAACTTAGTTCGATTTATTGGTTAATTGCGGAGGATGGCTGTGACCTCACTGTTGTTCCGTTGGAAGGCCGGAAACGGGATATGTATTACGATGACACTGACCTTGTTTTCGTTCAGCCTTCACAAAAAATCCCTTATGAATCTTCAAAAGGTTCATAAGGGATTTTTTGTTATTTAACCGAGGTTATCAGCTCGTTCATAGCCTCAAGAATCGTTCCTGCTGCCTGCGGACCGAGGGAATTTGTTTCTTCGTAATGCTCTCTGCCCGATTCATCAATTGCGTTGTTGAAAAACGGAAACCATTCGTGAAGGTAGAAGTCGTTTTCAGGTATGATATAACCGAGTTCATCGTTACAAAGACCGAGAACAAAATTATGTTCACAGTGTGACATTTCTGAAAGGGATTTATAATCCGCTTCGGTTCCGTTTGCGGCATCTTCGGCTGTCAGGAAGTTGCCGCTTTCAAGCTCAGGTGAAAGCTCACCCGGAATCATATAAATGCCTATCTGCTTATCACCAAGTTCCATATAGGAAACTTCGGAGATGATCGAAATGTTTTTGTCTTCGTCCTTGGTAATGTCGTTATTGAGCACACCGAGGATACGGACAAGCAGAAGCGCGGTATTATCGCATTTTATTTCAATCGCTTGTGTTTTTACATTGATTGCAGGCTCAAGAGCGATTTCGTTGCTTACGCTCATAACAACTTCGCCGACGTCTTTGCCGAATTCCTTAACATATTCAAGACCGAGCTCGAAGTTGCGAAGAACCTCGTCAAGCTTTTCGCAGGTGATAAGTCCGCCGATTGCGCCGTTTATGAAAACAACATTTGCACCGCCCGTCTGTTCAATAATTTCCTTTTCCATATATGCAGGGAAATCTGCACTGACGACGGTTGTTCTTGCACCGAGGCATTCGGCGTGGCAAGCAAAATTGACTATATATGTATCGTTGCTGCCGTCTGCAGGGTCGAAGCGGATTCTTGTTAATGTTGCGTCGAAGTCATCGGGGTTTCTTGTGTCAATCAGAAGTTCTTCGGCTTCAGCTGTGCCGAAATAAAGATTGCCGTCTTTTCTTGCACTGTAGGCACCAACGATTGCTTTGACGGTCAACTCTTTGAGACGGTTCATAAATTCTTCATTCTTACCGTCGGAAAGGAAGTTCTTGCCCCAGAGACCTTGTGTGTCAATGGCGGAATGGCTGTGCGTTGCGCAGATATTGATTGATTTAATGTTCGGAATTTTACCGCTTTCGATAACGAGTCTTCTGATATCGTTTATGTCTTTACGGCTGATTCCGACGCAATCAATCGCACAAACGACAACACCGCCTCTGCCACTGTTATCGTCAAGATAAACAGCTTTCGCGTGCATATCGTCAAGCACGGATTTTGCAGGATTATTTGTGTTGTAGCCTGCGATATAGTATTTTTCTTCCGCGATATCATCGGGAGTAAGCACTTCTTTTGCAAAGCCTACAGTCCATTTTTCTCCGTTGTAAGAGAAGGTTTTGTCACCCGTGAGCATAAATTCAGAAGTTTCTTCAATAGTCGTATACGTTGAATTGGGAACGAAGAAAAGTATCAGTGACAGTAAGCCCGATATTACACCTCTGACCAGATTAGGAATGCGTAAAAAACGCAGTATTTTCATTCTGAATTACCCCCAGACATCAAGAAGTTCAAAGAATGCCTTCGAAAACGCAGTTCCGCTTTTTGAACCCGTTGAAACGGTTTCTTCATAATGGCCTTCTTTGCCTGATGAGCTGTAGTCGTTGTCGGGTACGATATAGCCTAACGCATCGTTACAAAGACCGAAAACAAGCACTTCGTCATCCTCATCAAAGCAGGTTGCAATGCCCGCGTACGGGTATGCTGTGCCGTTGAAGGCTTCTTCTGCGGAATAGAATCCGCCGTAAATAAGCTCAGGCAAAGCTTCACCGGGAGCTTCGATAATCTTTATGTTCTTGCCGATTTCAACATAGCCGATTTCGCTTGAAAGATAAATCTTGCCGTCTTCCTTAAATGCTTTTACGTTGCAAAGGTCAGCACTTGCGGCAAGAAGGAAGACAAAATTATTAACTTCAAAATCAATCTGGGCATGTCTTACGTTAAGAATCGGCTCAACAGCTTCAGTTTTTTCTGCAAGCTCATAAAGAGTGTCTGCAACAATAAGGCTGTATTCCTTCATTTTTTCAAAAGAGGTGAGTTCCTCAGGAATGCCGTTATGGGTACCCATATTGCAGTGAATAGCACCGCCGATTGCACCCTGAATGAAGATGAAATCAACATTCTTTTCTGATGTTACTGCCTGTTCGATATAATACGGAAAATCGCCCGAAAGTTCGGAGTTTTCCCAAGCAAGATTTATGGGATGACCGCCGAAATTGGTTATGTAAATTTCCTTTTTGCTGTTGTCATTCGGCACAAAACGGAAAAGATGAATCTTTTCGTCAATTGAATACGGGTCTCTGCCGTCGTGGAACAATTCGGGACAAGCCTTTGAAGAATAATAGAGGTTGCCTTCACTGCGGTTGGTGTAAGCCTCTCTTATCGCATCGGCTGTTTTCTGAATAACAGAATCAATGTATTTCTGAT
>JAZNPE010000045.1:0-18098 GCA_045589535.1 Acutalibacteraceae bacterium
AGCCCTCCTTGTGTAAAGGAGGGTGGCACGGCGTAGCCGTGACGGGAGGATTGTTGATAATTCAAGGATTTTTGACAATCCCTCAGTCGCTTCGCGACAGCTCCCTTTACACAAGGGAGCCTGGAAATACAAGTAACTTCAAGTATAAAAGAGCCCGACAAACCCGAATTCATCTATAATACTCTTTTGTCAATTCTAAAGAAGACAAGAACGCTATCATAAAACAACACTCTTACGAAATCAGTTATCTATCCTCGATTTTCTTCTGAAAGACAAACGCTTTAGTTCTTTGGAACAGCAAAAATCATATTGTATTTATTAATAAAAAATGGTAGAATAAAGGATAATAAAATCAAATTTATGGGTGAGAAAATGAAAATTGCCGTATGCGATAATGAACAGGTTATACTTGACAAAATTTCACGCGAAATAGAAGAATATGCCAACATGCAGGACTTTGACCTGACTTACGAAACATTCAAATCATATGAAAGCCTTACGGAAAGAATTGACGAATTCGACCTGTTTGTGCTTGACCACAATATGGATGACTTTATTGTTAACCCGGATGAATCTCCGCTTATGACAGGCAAGGAATTTGCAAGGATTGTCCGCAAGTCATCATACAGTAAAAAAGGCATCATCATTCTTACTGCATATCACGATATTGTATATGACACTTTTGATATCGGCTTAGTGTGGTTTCTTCGTAAACCTGCAAGTAAAGAAGACCTGTTTAAGGCTTTGGATAATTACTTTTATTCGGTTACCAACTCAGGCTCCGTAGCTGTAAATATCAATAACGAAATCCACTTTGTGGACACAGATAAAATACATTATATTGAAGTTTTTCACAAGGATGTTTTTATTCATACTGATGATGAAACTCTGCGATGCCACAAATCAATTACCGAATTTGAAAAAGAACTTACTAAGTTTGGCTTTTTCAGAACACACCGTTCGTATCTTGTGAATGTTTCAAAAATCAAAAGTATCAACAGCAAAACTGCTGTTATGAAAAACGGCGATACGGTTTACACCAGCGAAAAGAACTACGCAAAGCTTCGCGAACTGTTTCTTGAAGCTTGATTTCGGGTGATATTATGCTCATTGAATGTATTTCATATTTTGCTAAGAACATCATCGGCACGATTTTTGTTCTGTTCATTCTCAATAAGCTGATAGGTTACAAAGTGCAGATCAAAAAAACGTCAACTGTTATCTCAGCTATAGCACTGGCTGCTATATCAACGGTCCCGTTTTTCACTCTCGACGATGCCGAGTTAGTGTTCACTCTTGCCGACCTGTCAACACTGCTTCTGTTTGCAGTGTTTCCTTACAGTGTGTTAAAGCCGACTAAGAAAAAGATATTCTTCCTTTTCGGTTTAATTTTAAATCTGCTTCTTGATTTGTCGGTCGCCGTTATAACCACTACAATGAGAATCACATCGGAAGTAATAAATAATTGGATATATTCAGGTATTCTTGCCGTTCTTCTGATAATTGTGATTGCGATATATTACAAGCGGAATTTCGTTGTTCCCGTTGACTTTTTCGAAAGTATACCTCCTTTGTTTTATTTTGTCATTCTCGTCGCGTGTGTTGCTACACAGTATACTTTAACTCTTTCTCAGGATACAACATCTTATGCTGACGTGGCTCAGCTGTTGCTGATTGTTTCCGCAGGATTCATTCTTGTGTGCCTTTCGTATATGGTATTTAAATACATTACGGTTTCACTCAAAGAAAAAGACTCTCTTGAACAACTTGATATGCAGATTAAGCATTATGAAGAGCTTGCTCAGAAGAGCCAGGATATCCGCCGTTTCAGACATGACTACAAAAACCACCTTTTTATGCTCGGTGTTATGCTTGACGAAAACAAGCTTGACGATGCAAAAAAGCACCTTACACGGCTGACGGAAGATATCAAAGAAACTGAAACAAAGTTTGCAACCGGCAATTATTTTGCAGATGCGCTCATCGCTCACAAGGCAGACGAGGCTTTAAAGAACAATATTAAAATCACATTCCATGGTAGCATTCATCCTGACAAAATTGACAACAGTGACCTTTGTACAATCCTTGCAAACAGCCTTGATAATGCAATACGGGCAAGCATTCCGCTGTCACCGTGCACAATTCACATTGAAGCTTCAACGAATGAGAAAGGTTGTACCGTCACCGTTACGAACCCGGTAACAAAAAAAGTCGAAATCAAAAACAACACAATCAGAACCTCAAAGAAAGACACCGAAAACCACGGTTTCGGCATAAACAATATCAAACACACGGTGCAAAAATATGACGGTTTTGTCACACTGAATTGTACTGACAAAGAATTTTCAATTAAAATCGGTCTGTTATTTTAACAAGTAAGAGAAGCGCTGTGATTTCAAATTGAAATCACAGCGCTTCTTTTATTATGGCAATTAGAAAATCAATATTGCTTTTTTGTTTTACTTTCCCTATTTAACCGATTCGTGTTTTCAGTGAACCTGAGCTTACGGTTTCGAGTTTTGTACCGTTGCCTGAACCGCGCTGTTTAAAACAATCATCGGGATTATCGTGAGGTTGCATTGCTACATTCTTGTTTCCGCCTTTAGTGCTTGCCTGTGCTTTAGTGAAAATCGGGAACATCATTGGCATAAAGAATTCATCGGAAACGCTGTTCCATACCTTTGATGCAAAGAATGTGCAGTTGAAATACAAATCCCAGTAATTCCAGCCTTTGATTTCTTTGTTTACTTTCATAAGCTGGTCTTTTGTAATATCCATTCCCAACCAGTTCGCGCTTCTGAGACCGAATTTTGTCGCACTGTATCGCTCAACATTATAGTAAACACCCATACCGTCTCTGCGAGTCATCAGGAATGTACCGACAGACACACTGCCGAACGGTGCAACCGTGTAACAGCCTACGGGCATTTCACCATCAAATGTGCTTTCAATGTAAATCCACGAGTGACCGAGGAAAACGATTTCCGAGCAGATATACATTCTTCCGACTACCGTATTACCCGGTATTTCATCGAAAGTGGGTTTCGGCGGTTCAGGTTCTGTCGGCTCGGTCGGTTCCGTTGACGGTTCGCTCGACGGTTCTGAAACAGGTTCTGTAGTTGGCTCCGTTTCGGGCTCTGTTGTCAGCTCTGTGATAATTTCAGTTGTCAACTCTTCAAAAGCTGTTGTAATTTCTTCAATTAATGTTTCCTGCGCAGTTGCCGTTACACCGAAAATAACGGAGAAAACAAGCAGTACTGAAACAATTTTAATTAACTTGTTTTTCATAAAATCACCCTTTGTGAATAACTGTTTTTATGGGCAGAGTAAGGCTCTGCCCATAAAACTTTTAAAAAGAATTCAAATTAAAACTTAAAAAGATTTACAAACCATTCGTAAATACTTACGAAGAAATTGCCGACCTTTTCAAAGAAAGCAACAATCTTTTCACCGAATGTCGGTTCTGAAGGCTCGTCGGGAGTTTCAGGAGTAACGGGTGTTTCGGGTTGATAAAATTCCAAAACCTCGTTAAGCTTATTGTTATCTCGATCGACCGAAACATTGCTCCACTGTTCTTCTGTTCCGTTGTAAACCACACTGGTTAAGTTGTCACAACCTTCGAACACGCTTTCGCCAATGCTTGTAATACTGTCAGGGAGTATTACACTGGTAATGTTATCACAATTCCAGAAGGCATAGTTATTGATTGTTGTAACACTGTCAGGAATCACCAATTCGCCTTCAACAAGAGTCCCATCTATATAAAGATCCTTCCAATAATAGTTCAATCCACCTAAATTAATGTTACACCATTCTGATATATTGCCTGTGTAATGTACATTTATGGATACTTTTGAAGGATTAAAGAATGCTCCACTGCTGAAACTTGTTACGTTGTTACCAAAAGTAATGTCCGTAAGACTTGCACAATTACCGAATGTATAATATTGGATACTTGTTACACCTTTTCCGATTACAACATTTGCTAACCCGTCACAACCTGAAAATGCATATTGTTCAATGCTTGTTACGCTATCAGGAATTGCAACAGATGTAAGACCACTACAACCGCTGAACGCACTTTTACCAATCGCGGCCACACTATCAGGAATTGTAATATTGGTAATACCATCGCAATTATAGAAGGTGTAGTCCCTAATCCTCGATACACTATCAGGAATTACTACATTCGCCTCAAGGAGCTTTCCGTCCACATAAAGATTTTCACCATATCTTTTTGGATTAGAATCATAATCATAGTTAAAATCTATGTTACACCAATCAGCTACAGTACCTGTGTAATATATATCTACAATATTCGAACAGTTCTTAAAAGCCTCTTTACCAAAGGTTGTTACACTACCGGGAATTGTGATTTCTTTGAGACTTGTGCAGTTAGCAAATGCAGATTCATCTATGTGATTAACACCGTCAGGAATAACAACTTTCTCAAGGATAACACAATCCATAAATGCAGCCTTACTAATGCTTGTAATCCCATTTTCTATTGTTACTTTTTTAATATCTGAAACAAAATTATACCAAGGGATTAATGATGATGAATAGTCTGTCATCTCACCTGTTCCGGTGATTGTAAGTTCGCCTGTTTCTTCGTCAAATGACCAAAAAGCATTTTCTCCGCACTGACCTTTCGTCTGACCGTAGTTGTAAAAAATTTCGTATGATTGAACATCAACACCACTGTCACAACAAAGCTTATCCCACTGTTCTTCTGATCCTTCATAATATATTGTTGTTCCTTGAAAATTACTTTTTCCAATGTATTCCAAATTTGAACTAAGAATAATTCTTTCAATTCTGCATCGCATAAACGCACAAATATCAATACTTGTTACACTGTCAGGTATTGATACATCTTTAAGGTTTTCACAAAGTAGAAATGCAGAAGCACCAATGCTTGTTAAGCCGTCAGGCAAATCCACAGTTGTAAGGTTTTTACACTTTGCGAATGCATCGTTGCTGATAACTTTTACATTGTTTCCCCATGATATATTTTCAAGGCTGTCACAATCTGAAAAAGCATTTTTACTTATGTTTGTAATTCCGTCTCCGATTACAACACTTTTCAGCGAACTGCAATTGCTAAAAGCAAATTCTCCAATGCTTGTTACGCTGTCAGGAATGGTAATACTTTCGATACCGCAAGATTTAAAGGCTCGTCGACCAATACTTGTTACACTGTCGGGAATTGTAATGCTTTGGATAGTGGTGCACACCGAAAATGCGTCGTTTCCGATACTTGTAACACCTTCCTCAATTACCGCCTTTCGGATATGCATTGATCTCCAGTCCATCATTCCCGAGCTATCAATCTCACCCTCACCACTGATTATGAGAGTCTCGGTTGATTCATCTAAAGTCCATATCACGTTTTCACCACAGGTACCTGTTTCCACTGCCGCAAACGAAACCACTGTGAGATTCATCACGCAAAGGATTGCCAATAAAACGGATAATAATTTTTTCATAATAAATCTTCTTTCTGCCATTAGGCTTAAATAATAATTAACAGTTTTTCGTTTT
The DNA here is from genome assembly GCA_045589535.1 of Acutalibacteraceae bacterium. Lineage (GTDB taxonomy): Bacteria > Bacillota > Clostridia > Oscillospirales > Acutalibacteraceae > CAG-488. Next base: position 5,545 of record JAZNPE010000045.1, read on the forward strand.
TACTCCTGCTCCTTTATTATCAGAAAGCTGAAAGAGTAAACTGTTTTACAGGCTTAAGCATATCCTGTTCCGCCTCTGCAAGGGAGCCGTACGCCATATACCATGCGTTGGTGTCCATTCTCAGCTCATCAATGTCAACTATGCTGTGGTCACTGTTCTGCTTGAGATTGTCGTGCCATATTGCATAATAAGACTCGGTACCTTTAAAGAAATAAACAACAGAGTTGTTGTAGCGTGTGCCGTCATAAATATAGAGCACTGTCTTTTCAAGAGTACAATTCTGGTCAGGGAATCTGTTTTTAATATCGTCCTTTGCTTTCTGAGTAAGCTTTGCAAGGTCTGCAGCAGGAATAGTATTGTCCGTAACATAAGAAATGAAAGATGCTTTGACCTCTGCTTCTGTTTTTGCAAGAACTATTCCGTACTCTTTATACCTGTCTGCTTCAGCTGAAACAACAAGCTTATGTGTGCCCTTTGACTGATCAAAGTTATCGGACATTGAGCTTACACCGAGCGTAAACGACTGGAAATTGTCACCGTATACACGGATTCTGTTATCCTCCGTCTTTACGTTTATTCCATCTTTTCCGTAATCCTTGATATAATCTTTCTTAAGATTGATTGTGAGGTTATTGTAGCTTGTCGTATCAACAGCAACGCTTTCGACCGCATCAAAAACATCAATTGCGATGCCTTCCTCAAGACCGGAAACAGTAAACTTAAACTCCTGCTCCTCATCTCCGGAAATTTTCTTTTTGAACATAGGGTTTTCCTTGATTCCCTCTTGATTGATTCTGACAGTAATCACTACCTCATCGTCATTTGAAAGCATTCCGTTGTTTTCGGACGTGATTTCATATGAAATGTAATCTCTGACCGAAGTGTAGTAATAATAACCGTAATCTTCATATTTATTGCTTGCAATATCTTCCTGAAGCTCATCCATATTTATCAGAGTATCTATATTTTCGACAATGCCGTATCCGTTGATACCCGAACAAACAAGCTCATCAGCAACATATTTTTTAAGAGAAACTTTTGAGCCTGCCGAAGAAGCTATAACAATCACAAGAATAATCACAGCTAATACGCCAAGGCCGATTCCGCCAAAAGTAAAGACTTTCTTTTTATCAAGCTTTGACCATATATCGAGTGCTTTTTCTTTTATGTTTTCAAGGGTTTCGTTTGGATTTGCAGAAGCGGTTGACGTTGCACCCGGTGTAGCTTGAGCCACAGGTATCACCGCATCCTCCGTACGTTGAATTTCAAGACCGCAGGAATTGCACACTTTACTGCCGTCGGGGTTTTCTTTTCCGCAATGGTTGCAATACATAAGCTTCCTCCTTAACCGTTAACGTTATAGTCTGCATTTATAAGGTTGATCGCTTTGATTACCTTATGAAGGTAAACAAGCGGGCCAACAATAATAAGTATTCCGAGCACATTCCAGAGCCAGAAAGAGCCCGCACCGAAAGAATAATCGATATTCCTTCTTTTAAGCTCGGCACCTGCTCTCTTGCTGAACTTGTGAAACCACACAAGGGTTGCAATTTCAAAAGTAAGTGGGCCGACCAAAAAGAACAGCAATGCAAAATTCATAGTCTTTTTGCCGTCATACCTTGAGGCTGTTATATTGAGCTCAGACGACATTTTATAATACAGAACAAGGCCGTAAATGCCCAAAGTCACAATGGACAGCAAAATCGCCTTTAGTGCACCTCTGCTTGTCTTAAGCTGAGCAACAGGCGGTGGCGCCGCCTTCGGACCGCATCCGCAGTTACCGCAAGTATAAACATCGTCCGCCATTTGTGATCCGCAATTTGTACAATACTTCATAGCAATCTCCTCGCTTTAAACTTTATGAAAGTCATTGGTTTAAATCAAAGCCATTCAGACACCTTCACGTTTGGCTATGATGCATAAATTGTATCATTAAAAAAGCAATGTTTTTTACACGAAGACCTGAAATGCCGTTTTGGCGACCTAAAATATCTTAAAGTCTGATTTTTATGCTGAAAAGCAAAAAAGGCAGGAATGCCGAAGCAAATCCTGCCGAATTTAACAGTATTATTTTTTGAAAAGTCTACGTATTGCATTTATAACGTTTTTGATTACCTTAAACGCCTGGGTTACAAATTCTCCGACCGTTTCTTCAAAGAAATCGGAAATTTGTTCAAAAATTGTCGGTTCATCCTTCTGCTCAAAACTGATAATTCCGTCTACATCTTCACTCTGAAGCAACTCAACAAGTTCGGGCAACGTAACCGTCTTACCGTTAACAGAAACGCTGATATAAACCTCATTGAGAGTAAAATATTCTTCTGCACTGTCAAGGTTTTCTTCATCAATAATAATTATATCAGGTGATATTCCGTCAAAGGTTATCTTGTCGAAATACAAATAATATGTATCTGAATTATCGGTAATCAGATTTGAAATATAGTTATAATCAAGGTTATTATATATGGTTGTTTTACCGTCGAACGAAAGCACCTTGTGACCGTCTTTTTCCTTGTCTGTGCTTATTCCGTTAACTGTATGACCCGCTGATTTAAGGGAACTGTATGTTTCCGACTCTGCCTTTGCGATGAAGAAAAGACGGGAATCGTTACCCGAAAAAGCATTTTCAACGCTAAGGTCATTAGCCAGAGCAGTTACAATTGCAAGCTTTGAACAACCTGCAAAAGCGTTTGCGCCAAGCTCGGATACACTTTCAGCCATATATACTTCTTCAAGTGAACTGAAGCCGTTAAATGCATTCTCGCCCACAGCTGTGATACCGTTGCCGATTTCAACATAGGCCACTCCACTTTCAATATCGCTCCAACCTGAATAATCTTCGATCATCCCTGTACCCGAAACTGTGAGAGTTCCGCTTTTTGTGTCAAAATTCCAAGCTGCATCTTCACCGCAGGTTCCGTTCAAACCATAATTAAAAACAATATTGTTATACAGTGAATCGTTTGAGCCAGCAATAGAAATCTCTGCCCAATCCTCCTCTGTTCCGATAAAATTAACAGTTGAAATTTCTGTATAATAAAAAGCATAAGCTCCGATTTCTTTTACAGTCGCGGGTAACGTTATCTCCTGTAGCGAATTGCAGCTGCTAAAAGCATTTTCGTTTATATTTAATAAGCCGTAAGGTATGTTTACCTTCGTAAGTTTGTCGCAAGCGTGAAATGCGTGGTCAGAAACACCTTTTGTACCCTCTTTAATTGTATATTCACCCTCAATACCCCAATCAGCGGCATATGCATTTTTGCCAATATAAAGCACGTCACCCTCCCAATTGGAACGGTTGCGATAATATGCCGTGCTGTTAAAAGCACTCATATCAATTCTATAACAACTGTCAGGAAGAACGATTGTTTCAAGAGCGCTACAACCCCAAAAAGCTTCAAAGCCAATGAGTTCCAGACCTTCAGCGAACTCTGCACTTTTAAGCTGAGAGCATTTTTTAAATGCTTCTCTTGATATTTCTTTTAGTCCTTCCGAAAAACTTACATCTGCAAGTTTGGTACAATTCTCGAATGCATAGTCTGATATTGTTTCAAGACCTGCAGGTAGCGTGACCTTTGCAAGCTTGGTACAATCTCTGAACGTTGCATAATCTATAATAGTTATTCCTTCGGGAATAATTACGCTCTCAAGTTCAGAGCAAGCGTAAAAAGCAGACGAGGTTATACTTTTGGTTCCGTCTTTTATTACATAATCGCCTGATATAGTATTTTTGGCTTTAATTAAATTTTTACCTGCATAAAGAACATCATTTTCCCAATTGGAGGAATCATCATAAAAAGCAGTTCCTTTAAAGGAATCCGAACCTATAGAAACAACGTTATCGGAAATATAAACCTCTGACAAAGCTGTACAATCTTCAAATACACTCCCACCCATTGTACACGAATCCCCCAAAACAACAGCACTTTCAAGAGATTTGCAGAGTTCAAACGCTGAACTCCCTATACTCCTTACACTTGTAGGGATTCGGATATGTTTCAATGAAACACAATAGAAAAAGGTGTGACGACCGATAAATTCAAGACTTTCCGGGAGACTCACTTCCTCAAGTGCTGTAAACTGGTCAAATACCTCTAAACCTATATGGGTAATACCTTCGCAAACTTCAAGTGCTTTTACTTTTTTTCGGAAAGATTCCCAACCATTGTATTTGTCCTCAATTTCCCCTGTTCCTGAAACCGTAAGGGTAGCACTTTCTTCATCATAAACCCACTCTGCACTTTCTCCGCAAGTGCCTGAAGTAACCGTTTCTTCCGCAAAGGACACAACAGTAAGATTGAGTGTGCATAATATCGCAAGCAGTATTGCAATACCCTTTTTTAAAATGTGTTTCATTTTAGACTTCCTTTCGTTTAACGATGCTTTTAATTATAAGGCAAAAATAACCCATATTTATTATACAGATTTTTGCGGTTTCGGTACATCCAACGCCCCGAAACCGCCTTTTAAGGGTCTGAAATGGGCGAATTTTCTTTTTTAAACTTATTCTATCACTATAATCGCAATATGTCAAAACTGTTATCTGTTTTGTTTCAAAAGTCAAAATCAAAAACTAAAAGCCCTATCTCGGAATGAGATAGAGCTCGTTTTGTTGACAGATAATGGCTACAACTGATTATCCCTTATCCAAAATCTCTTTAGCTCGGTTACGGATAATTCTTTCAATCAGTATAAGTCTGTCTTTACTCAGATTGTAACGACTGTGACGCTTGAATTTGAAATTAAGAAGCTTACGAAGATTGTTCTTCTGTTCATGAGAAAGAACCGATACAGCTTCGGCTACAAAGTCGTCATAAACACACGGCATTATTGTATCGGCATATTTCTGTAACGCTTCTTCACTTTCCAAAGCATCCCTTCCTGCGAAGTTCAGAAGCGAATTGCCGTGGTCAAACAACGGAGCCGGAGCAACAATCTTATTGGTTTTGCAATCAACCAAAAAACCGAAGTTTCCGTAGTGTCGGTCAGAATTAAATATCACCGCATCAAGCAGAATCATATCATTAAAAGCCTTAACGAAGTCTTCTCCGAGACTTGCATAAAAATCTTTAACTGCTTTAAATCCGCCCGATTTAACGATTCTGCCAACAGGAACATAGGCAAGGTCTTTGCTCGTAAACAAATCGCAATGAGAGCAAAGTCTACCCTTCCACATTGCAAGGTTGTATTTTACAGCATCTATACCGAGAGCCTCTGCAATCTGATAAGCGTAAAATTCTGAATAAGGCTCATTACCTGTGTTTGACGCACCCTCAGTTCCGCCTTTGTAAAGACGAATTACACCCTCCTGTCTGCGCCAACATTTCGGAAGCATACCGTTTGTTGTAAACTCGGGACTTGAAGATATAATTGAACCTGTGCTGCTTCCATAACCTGTGAAAGCAATCTGTCCGAGTACACGGCTGAAACGGTTATCGTACAGGTTACACTCTTCAAATGTACCCTCAAAAGTTTCATCAACAACCCAATAGCAGTCATTCAGAGAAAGTCCTTTAGACAGCTTGATTATGTCAAGAGGTCTGTTGATACTCATACCCATTGCGCTGAGCAGATTATCAACATACGCACGGTTACGCGGAATGTTTCTGTGCTTGAGCCAACTCTCAATTCCCTTGGGTGAAACTTCAGCCAAGTCCAACGGCAACAAATCTTTGTGCTCTTCGGTTACCCACAGAACCTCGATATTCATTTCTGCACCGTTATCCGCCTCAAAGGTCAGCAACGGCAAATTGTACTGCTTCAATGTGTATTTCATATCATCACCTCCTATTGTTTTATATGTATTATTATAACCTTATAATTATACTTTTGTCAATTCAAAAGAAAGTAAGAGCCCTATCTCGAAATGAGATAGAGCTCGTTTTTGTTGATATATAAGGATTTCAGAGCTTATTACAAGCGAAGCGAGTAACAAGGTTCTGACGAAGTCAGGTTCTTATTTAGAAGCTTCTTCAACTGCAACTGCGCAAGCAACTGTCATACCAACCATCGGGTTGTTGCCGGCACCGATGAGACCCATCATTTCAACGTGTGCGGGAACCGATGAAGAACCTGCAAACTGTGCATCTGAGTGCATACGACCCATTGTATCTGTCATACCGTATGAAGCAGGACCTGCTGCCATATTATCCGGATGAAGTGTACGGCCTGTACCGCCACCTGATGCAACTGAGAAGTAATTTACGCCGTTTTCAACACACCACTTTTTGTATGTGCCTGCAACAGGATGCTGGAAACGTGTCGGGTTTGTTGAGTTACCTGTGATAGAAACGCCTACGTTTTCAAGCTTCATGATTGCAACGCCTTCGGGAACGTTATCTGCACCGTAGCATCTAACGTCAGCTCTCGGGCCGTTTGAGTATGCCTTCTCTTCAACAACCTTAACTGTTTCTGAGTAAGGATCGAACTCTGTCTTGCAGTATGTGAAGCCGTTGATTCTTGAAATGATCATAGCTGCGTCCTTGCCAAGACCGTTGAGGATAACGCGGAGAGGCTTTGTTCTTACCTTGTTAGCGTTAAGAGCGATTTTGATAGCGCCTTCAGCAGCAGCGAATGATTCGTGACCAGCGAGGAAGCAGAAGCACTCTGTTTCGTCTGAAAGGAGCATCTTACCAAGGTTACCGTGGCCAAGACCAACCTTACGGTTGTCAGCAACTGAGCCCTTGATGCAGAATGCCTGGAGGCCGATACCGATAGCTGCAGCTGCATCAGCAGCCTTTGTGCAACCCATTTTGATTGCGATAGCGCAACCTACTGTGTAAGCCCATACTGCGTTTTCAAAGCAGATCGGCTGTGTTTCTCTTACGATCTTGTCGCAATCGATACCCTTTGCAAGAGTGATTTCCTTACATTCTTCAACTGAAGAAATACCGTATTCAGCAAGAACAGCATTGATATTATCAATACGTCTTTCGTAGCTTTCAAATAATGCCATTGTAATTTCCTCCTCTTACTTATTCTTTTCTCGGGTCGATGTACTTAGCAGCATCAGCGAATCTGCCGTAAGTACCGATTGCCTTGTTGTATGCGTCGTTAGGTGTGTCGCCCTTCTTGATGAAGTCTGTCATCTTGCCGAGTGAAACGAACTCATAGCCGATAACCTCATTGTCTTCGTCACGTGCCATACGTGTAACGTAACCCTCAGCCATTTCGAGGTAACGAACACCCTTAACCTTTGTACCGTACATTGTACCAACCTGTGAACGGAGGCCCTTGCCAAGGTCTTCAAGACCTGCGCCAACTGAAAGACCGTCATCTGAGAATGCAGACTGTGAACGGCCGTAAACGATCTGAAGGAAGAGCTCGCGCATAGCAGTGTTGATAGCGTCACAAACGAGGTCTGTGTTGAGAGCTTCAAGGATTGTCTTACCGGGAAGAATTTCAGATGCCATAGCAGCTGAATGAGTCATACCTGAGCAACCGATTGTTTCAACAAGTGCCTCTTCAATAATACCTTCTTTAACGTTGAGTGAGAGCTTACAAGCGCCCTGCTGAGGTGCACACCAGCCCACACCGTGTGTGAAAGCGGAAATATCCTTAACATCGTAAGCCTTAACCCACTTACCCTCTTCGGGGATCGGAGCAGGACCGTGATTCGGGCCCTTAGCTACACAGCACATTTCCTCTACTTCACGTGAATAGTTGATCATGTTGTAAATCTCCTTTCGGTTTATATAGGTCCGGTCTTTGACCTCGCCTCTATATACATCTTTTTGGCTTTCGCCTATCTTTGTTATTATATCAATCTGTGAAAGATTTATCAAGACCTTTTGTAAATTTTTTCAAAAATCACAGCTCTTTTTAGGGCATTTTGCCTTTTAGAAGCATAAAAAAGGGATGCCGTAAGCATCCCTTAAAATATTACTGTTCTGCACCAACCGGGAAAAGCTGACCTCTCTGCAAAAGAATATCGTTCGGACCTTCTTCCCAAGCCCATACACAATCCTGTGTAAGCTGATAATTTTCGTTCGTAAGGAACTGAACCTTGTATCCCAAGCACTTGTAACTGAATGCAGCAGGCTTGTCTGTTTCAAGATAGGAAACTGTATACTCTGTTGAAGACACTGCGAAAAGCGGTGCAATTCCCTGTGCTGCAAGAGAGTGGTCAACAGTATACATAACCGTCCAGAGAGTTATAACTGAAAGGAGAGTAATTACAAACACACGGATAAACGTTCCGAGATTCTTCTTTTTCTTTGCCTTCTTTTCCTTTTCAGCCTCAGGAGCAACATTCTTTTTGCTCTTCTTTTCAGGCTCGGCAGGAATCTGCGGCTGAACGGGCATCTGTGCAACCGGCTGCGGTGCTGTTTCAACGGGAGCTTCTGCAGTTTCCTCTGCAACTCTGAAACGATCGGTTGATGCAAAGTCGCTTTCAGTTGATTCAATATTTGAAAAATCTATCTTGACTTTATTATCCTCAGAAGAGTTTACATTCATATTTTTAAGTTCGTCCATGGGTTTACCTCCAATTATTTATATACAGATTGTATACTATTCAAAAAATTAAATCAAGTGCTAATTGAAATTTATTTACAAATAGCATTCTGAAATACTTAGGTAATCCATTTGTTAACAATCGGTATTTTGTTAAGAACAAAGGATATCAAAAATGCTACCGTAACCGTTGCCAATGTCAGGACAGGAATGCAGGCAATCGGGTTAAACGCGACCGCATTGAATCCCCAGAATTTATAAACAGACATAACAAGTATATGTACAAGGTATGCACCGAAGCTGTACTGCGAGAGCTTTGATATCACCGCATTCAGCTTCTCTTTGTCAAATTTTCTGTATTTGAAGAAAACAAAAACTGAAACAGCTTCAAGAAGAACATTTACAGTAAATGTCTGCAAATAGTTTGTGCTGTTTGTGTTCAGTTTCCATCCTGCAGCAGCATTAAATAATACTGATACCAAAAATCCGCCTGCTCCGAGCAGGTAAATAAATTTTCTCTGTTTCTTTGTAAACTCGGTATTTGCGAGGAAATAACCGAGAACAAAAATATAAGCAAAACCTACCACAACACGCACATTCATATCTGAAACAAGAGTATTCACGGCAAGCAACGTTTCCTGTACATTTCCCGATGTAAAGTCTTTTGCCATATAAACTACCTGCGGAACTGCATAGCCGAAAACAAAACCGAGCAAAAGATAATATTTCAGAAGCTTCGGTGACACAACAAACTGCCTGATAATCGGCAGACACATATAAATTCCGACTATCATCGGGATAAACCACAGGTGAACAGGGCCGATAAACGTTTTCTGAATAAAATCAACAAATGAAAAAGATTCTATGAAATCGGGGTTGTAAACATTTCCCGGTGCAAAAATTGCATGCAGGGCTGACCATACAAAGTACGAAGCCACCATTCGGGGAATGTATTTTTTGTATATCGTTTTAATTTCAATATCCCTTGAAAGGAAGAGTGATCCGCTTATCATAAGGAAAACGGACACACCCCATCTTGATATTGCATTGTAGACATTAAAAATCTGCCATTCATAACTTCTACCGCTGAAATCCGACCATTCCTGAGCAGACACGTGGATGACTATAACCGCTATTATTGCAAAAACACGCAGATAATCATAATAAACCACTCTTTGTTTTTTCATAGAAATTTCTCCTGTGAGCTTTATTTCTGCCTGCTACGTTCAAGCTTTGCGACAACTTCGACTGTTGTTTCACTGTCCCAACGGATAAGTGTCACATTCTCATCCCCGTCATAAAAGACGGGGAATTTGAAATTAATACACTTTAATAGTCTGCCGTTGGGTTGCTCTTCTTTGAATATCTCAACACTCTCAATGAAGGTATTGAGAAACTTCTTTTTCTCAGCATCAGTAAACTCTTTGTACATTGTACCATAATAATGCAGAAAAAGATAGACATTTTCACCTGATATTTTTTCTTCTTTGATATTTGCTATACGGGACTGCAATTCTGTTATTTGTTCTTCTACAACCTCTATCTCATCATAGAAGTCATAAAGTCTGTTTTGCATATCCTGATACTTTTTATCATAATGCCTGTCTGTGACATCAAGGGTATCCATTTGTGATGCAAGCTTTCTTTTTGACATAACAAGCTGATTGAGTTGCTTTTTGAATACTGCGAGCTCTTCTTCAAGACCTTCTGTGCTTACTCTTGTGTTTATCTTTTCACACAAAGCTTTTTCAAATTGAGGATTAGATACAAGCCTTTCAATAACTTCTTCAACTGCTCCGTTAACAACAGTCTGATTCCATTGTCTGTGATAATCGCATTTGTGTCCGTCAACCTTCATACGATGCTTACAAGCATAATAAAAATGGTCTTTATAGATTGTCCCGTCAGGCTTTTTCTTTCGGTTAATGTTACCGTACATTGCCGCACCGCAAACAGGGCAGCGAAGCAATCCTGACAATAAATGCTCGTGGTCGAGATTGTATATCTTCTCTCGTTTAATACCTAATTTCTTTCGTTTCTGCTGTGCCAATTCCCAATCTTCAACAGATACAATGGCTTCGTGTATACCGTCATAAACAGGATATTGTTCTTGCTTAACTATATGATATTCGTTTCGGGTACCGTTAATCTTTTCAGTTTTACGCCTGCCGAATGCTATCTTTCCGCAATAGACAGGATTCTGTATAACCAACTTTATGAAATGTGCAGAAAAGGTATTTAATGTACCATTTTGTCTTGGCTTTTTAGCAATGCCATGTTGGTTGAGATATTTAGCAATACCATTTGCACCCATATTTGTATTTATATATTTATCAAATATAATGCGTATGGTTTCAGCCTCATCTTCGGCAATCTTCAATTCACCCTTTTCAAGATAATATCCGTAAGGGGCAAAACCACCGTTCCATTTACCTTCTCTTGCCTTTTGCTTTCTGCCTTCCATAGTCTGAACAAGAATATTCTCACGCTCAATTTCAGCAACAGCTGATAAAACGGAAATCATCAGCTTACCGCTATCCTTTGAGCTGTCTATACCGTCCTCAACACAGATAAGATTTGCACCGTAATCCTGCATAATCTGTAATGACGAAAGTACATCAGCGGCATTTCTACCGAAACGGGATAGCTTGAAAACTAACACATAATCAATACTGTCTTTGCCACTTGCGATGTCTGATAACATTTGCTGAAACTCAAGTCTTCCTCCAATGTTTTTACCTGATTTACCTTCATCACTGTATTCACCTGCAATATGCATCTCCTGATACTCAGCATATTTACGGAGCTTTTCTCTCTGTGCATCAAGACTGAAGCCCTCAACCTGCATTGATGTTGAAACACGGGTATAGATATAGCAATTTAATCGTTTCATATATTTTCAACTCCTTATAATTTTACATTGTGATTATATTTTTCTTTCGTATATTCGACAAATGTGTGAGGCAGGATAAACCCGCCTCACACTACTTTTAAGCTGTTTTCTTACTTCGGATTTCAATATCATCCTTTGGTATCTTGTCGCCGTATTTCTCAATCATATCTGCAAGGAAATCTATCATTTGGTCAAATGCGATTTTCTGTTCTTTGGTGAAGGTTGAAACATCAGGAATATTAAACGTACATTCTCCTTTTATATCGCTGATAGTTTTTACAAAACCATCCTTTATGCTCTCATATAAATTTATAATTCTGCTAATCAATACGCATCACCTCGCATCTCTATTACGCTGTCGCTGAAGATACTTGTAATAGTGCTCACAGGCTTTCAGTACGAAATCTTCAAAGTCTTTATCCTTAACCTTAGGTGCAACTTTTTGCAGCTTCTCCATAGATACTTTAAACATAGGCTTCTGATTTGCCTTATCTTCCTGCATAATGGTTTCAATATCATCGTCAGAAAGATTTCCTGTCTGACTTAATTTTTTGAAACGGACAGCCTGTGAAAGAGATGGTGTTCTGTCTTCAACCTCAATGGCACCGAGAAGAGCATACTGTTCCTCGTCGGTAAGGTATGAAAGCTCAACCGCAGGTGTGAGTGCGATTTTTTCTTCATCAACAAGGTCAAGTAGTTCGGGTATGAGATAAGTCAGACGAATATAACGTTGAATTTGTCTACCACTGTCTGTGTCTGAAATTTCATCTCGTGACTTGTGGCCAACTTGTCCACAAGTGATACCCTGATGCTTCATTGCTTCAAGTTTCAGCTTATATGCAAACGCCTTCTCCGACGGGAGAATATGCTCTCGGTGAAGATTACTGTCAACGAGCATAATTGCTGCTTCATCACGGCTAACGGCATAAATAAAAGCAGGTACTGTTTCCAGCCCTGCTTTCTGTGATGCTCTCATTCGTCTGTGACCTGAGATAAGTTCATATTCATCGTTTGTATTTTCCAACGGTCTTACAACAATAGGAGTAAGAATACCTTGCTCCTGAATACTGCATATAAGAGTATTCATTTCATCGTTATCCAAAACCTTGTAAGGATTTCCCTCAAAGGGATGAATTTTTGATACCGGGATATTTACCGGTGATTTGATATTTTGATTAAACATAATTTACCTCCATAAAAATTAATA
>JAZNPE010000046.1:0-16326 GCA_045589535.1 Acutalibacteraceae bacterium
CTGTTCATAGTCAAGATTCGGTATTTCAAACACTTCGTCAACCGTATTACCCCATCTGTCTACCAAGTGCACATATGTATATGCGTTGCTCTTCGGGTAATAGTTATAGCTCCATCCTGTGCCCGGCCATACATGGAAGCCTAGTCCTGTTCCGGTTGCTGTATTATCTCCGGTAAACGGTACTTCTTTCATTTCGGCGTAGTGCTCCTTGACTGTCGCTATTACTGCATCCTTATCTGCTGATGCAAGTACGCAGTTTGTGAAGTCATTTGTTGCACCTACTTCAAATGTGTAAGTAAATGAACCGAAGTCTGCCTGTCCGTATGTTTTATCATCTACTGTATATACACTGTCTCCACGTGCAGGCCATTCCCAGATGCTTGCTCCGCCTGATGTTCTGAACAAGTGATACTGCTTAAGCCACTGGTCTGCGTCTACCTGATCTGCTGTTACTGCCATAGAGTCTCCCGGATGGTAGTTGATGTAAATTGTGATTTCGTTTGCTGCTGTCTGTGCTGTATCAGGTATCGCTTCAAGGTTACCCTTTGCTGCTCCTGATGCAAGCTTTGCTGAGTCTGCGAAATTAAGGTCACAATTTGCCAGATAAGTCTCTTTTACCTTTGCATATGCATCATCGTATGCCTTGAAGGTATACTTGACTGTTGCCCTGTCTACATCTGCATTTATTTTTGAAAAATCCGGTCTTAGTTCAATTACTGCCTTCTCAGAATATCTGTTTGCATATGCTGTGCCCAGTCCTGCCTCAAGATATGTCTGGTATCTTTCTTTACTTTCAGTATCCTCTACCTTTCGATAATCAGGCATAGCTGCTATCGCTCCGGCTGTTGATGTTACAACTGTTGATGCTGTATCTACTGTTGTCGGGTAGCAGATTCTGTCATTGGAGTCTGCAAGAACTTCATCTACCGTTACATACATCACAGGATTCTTTGAATTTGTATAACAGTAGTAAGTATAATTATCCTTTCCTGTATATACATAATTCATCGCTGTAATGTCTGTTGATGTTGTGAGTCCGCTTTCCTTTATCGACTCTGCTGTGTCGTATACGTTGTATACAGGTGTACTTGTCTTGACATCCTCAACCTTTGCATATGCCTTTGCAAGAGCTACAACGCTATTATTAATTTCAGACTGCTGTGAAGCCTTTGTTTTTCCTACTGCATTATTAATAGCTGTTTCAGCACTGTTAAGCGTTGCCAGTGCATAGTGATTGAGATTCATATTTTTAATCTCATAAGTCCCTGCTTTGATGTCGCCTTCAGGCACTCCGTCAGCATAACTGATTTTGAATTTTTCAAGGTACGTTCTTACTGCCTCTGCCTCTGTGGGAGTTTCAAGATTTTCGATCTTTTCAATTGCACCAAGAAGAGCATCGTTTGTTGTTGCTGTCTTATTGGCAGTAAAGTTATTCTTTGATGTATCATAGTCCGATTTTGCTGAGTCAAATGTTCCTGTATTATAATACGGGGCTGCAGTTACCTCATCTGTAATAGGAGTTGCATTATCTACTCCGCCTGCACCGATTTCAATACCGGATACAACTTCCTGTTTGCCGGAATAAGCTTTCTGATATTCATTAATCAATTTGTCTATTTCCGGAATAGATTTCCATACCGCATAAAGTCTCATATTGCCTTCAGGAATAATTTTCTGTTCAGCTTTGTATTCAGCAGTTTCACTATTCTTGGTTTCAGACCAACCGACAAGAACACAATCATTCTTTGTTACAAAAGGAACAGCCACTTCATTGTTATTAACATTAGCCCATTTTGCATAAAGGTTAAGAGTAACAACGTTGGCATCCTGAGGATTGTTGTTAATACCTACAAGACCTCCTGGATTAGTTACAGACTGAGCGTTGGTATAAAGCTTTGTTGCTGCGTTTTCATCCTTGCTCCAATGAATAAAATCTACATCAACTGACTTTGTTACGCTCAAATTATCACCATCGTAAAAATCAACTTTGAAGGTAGATTTTTCCGGTGCAGCTTTAAGAGCCTGCTTTTCTCCGAAATAGAAATTCTGAGTCATTTCCTCTGCCGAAGAAATTCCTAATTTCATTTTGACAATAACTACGTTCGGTGACCAGATCGGATAAAGAATCTTGTTGCCGTTATCTGTGTTTTTAAACAACCATTCATTTACCTGATTTTTACCGTTACCATTTTCCTCTATATCGATACCCCATCCTTCAAAGGTGTAACCCGTTCTTGTAAGTATCGGGAAACCAGTTACTTTTCCGTCTGCGTCAGCAGGTTTCGAAATCGGATTTGCCTTTGTAACGTCGTCCTTAACCGGAGTGTCCGCGAAGTTTGTGATGTCACGAATAGAGATATCCGAGTATACAACCGTAACATTCGGAGTTTCTGTACCAAAACGGAATGACATATATGGCAAATCAGCCGGTACCGTAAACTCAAATGTGTGTGTTACGCTGGACTTTGCAGCCACATTCATACGATAATTTTCTGCTGTTGTAAATGAGGTTTCATTTTCAGCATAATAGAATGTCATTGTACGGAGATTTACGCTAACATCGGATTTATTCTCACAAACGTAAGAAAAACTATAGGTTCTTCCGCCGATAAGTTTAAGATAACCGTCCGACGTGCCCATATCGTACGTAGTTGTATAGTTGTCGTTACTATTGCCTGCGTTGAAGGTCAATGAATTGTTTAACTTATCAACAAGCTGTGTACCTGAACTAACTCCACGCCACGGGTACTTATCAAAATCGAACAGGTTGCCGAAAAGAACCTCATTCGCACCCCACTGTGCATAAAGTGTAATTATTTTGCCGTTTTCGGATGTAAGGTTGTAAATTTCCTCACCGTCAGCATAAGAGTCACCTGAACCGTCAGCCTTTGTGTTCCAGCCACGGAAAGTAAATCCATTACACTTGAAGAGGTTAGGTGAAAGGTTAACCTTTTCACCGTAAGATACAACCTGATCTTCCATTGTACCCGTAACGGCTCCGTCAGCGAACAGATCCGCGTTAGAATCAAACCTGATAGTGTATTTATTGATTTCCCAGAGAGAATAAAGCGTCTTTGTGCCGTTCTCAGGTATTGTTACCGAATCAACTGCAGATCCTTTACCCAAGCCGGTTACGTCATCGCGCTGAGTACTCCAGCCGAGGAATGTATAACCGTCTCTCGTCGGCTCTGGGAAGTCACTGCTGTTTATTACCGCGCCCGGATAACCCGTCTTGAATATCGGGTCAGGAACGGAAATTGAAGCGTCCTCAGTAATATCGTAAATATAAATGTTACTGAATGTAGCCGTCGCCGCTGAAGTTGCTGCTTCTGCATTTCGGTCAAGGTCAAAACGTATTTTAGCAAAACCGGAGGGAGCTACAAATTCAGACGTATAAACTGTTGTCTGACCTTCAGGAAGCATATTTTTACTTCCTGACTCTTCCCAACGATGATTGTCAGTCGGCCTGTTATTATCTTCAAGCTTTTCATCATTGTAGAAGAACATGTGCCACTGACCAACTGAAGAACCTGAATCAGCCGTATAGGTGTATACAACTTTGTATTTATGATTCGGAACAAATCTGAGCGTACCTGTAAAGTCCTGAGCAGAGTAGTCTGTCACACCTGCAGCAGCAGTCATAGTAAACGAATTATTATTGAAATCAACCTTAAGAGCAGGGTTCTCAAACTGTGAGAAGAATGCATCAAAATCGAACTCGTTACCGAACATGATCTCAGAACCGAAAGACCACTGTGCATAGAGTGTTACCACACCGTCCTTTTCGGTAGCAATATTGATTGACTCTTCGTCAGCATATGCCTTACCTGTACCGTCGATTTTTGTATTCCAGCCTTTGAATGTACAACCAGGTCTTTCAAAAGCATTTTTCGTAAGGTTCATTGGCTTATCATATTCCACTGACATATTTGACATTGAACCTGTACCGCCGTTAGCATCGAACTTAATTGTGTAGTTGTAAGCATCGCTCCACTTCGGGAACATCTGAACGTTACCATCTGTCGGTGTTTCCTGATCTTTAACATTCTGTGATGAATCACCTTCTTTATACCAGCCAAGGAATTCGTAACCGTCTCTTTTTATGTTCGGAAAATCTTTTACCGTACCGCCGCCAGATGCACACTTATACATAGGATCAGCTTTTGTAAGGCTATTATCAATATCATATGGTGTAACACGCTTTGAAACTTCACGAATATAGATGTCGGCGAATTTGATTTCCGCACCCGTTGTTTGTGAACCGACACGAATTGTTGCATACGGTCTGCCGTCCTGGATTTTCAAGGTACCTTTTAATGTCACTTTACCGTTTGCCGGAATTGTGTCGTGAACGCGTTGATGGCCTGAGCCTCCGTTGCCTATTCCACCGGTTAAGCTATTATTTGTAAAGGTAAACAGATATAGATCCACATTGGCTGCCATATTTGAAAGATTTTCAGCTGTACATGAGAATTCATAAACGCTGCCCGGAATGAGAGTCATAACACCGCTCTGGTCGGAAGTGTTTTCATAAAGAGCTGTATAACTGTCAGTATCACCGGCTTTTAAAATTACTGCATTGGAATTATAATTGACACTTATAGATGAACCTGTTTTAGCTGCCCAGCTATAATTATCAAAGTCAAACTCATTACCGAAGATGACCTCGTTAGCACGCCACTTTGCGTATAGCATATTGCAGGTTGCCTGAGAGTCAGCCGTAACAGGATCACCTGTACATGATGGGTTAGTGTACCAGCCAAGGAATGTATGACCGGGACGGGTCGGAGTCGGCAAGGTACCATATTTACCGTCCGCTCTGCCTAACCTAGCTGCAGGTGAATATGCTGTTTTTTCTGAGCCTTCTTCAACTTTGATTTTAAACGTATAGTTATTATATGTATCAACTACACTGGTCCCACTATTTTTCCACTGCCAAAATTTTATTGCAGTAGCAGTTTGTGCCTGTGTTTCTGTAAAATCAAAAACTTTAAAAGAAGAACCTCTGAAATCAAAATTAGATCTTGGATCAATATTATTTCTGTCAGCCTTGACAACATCAAGAACGATCGGGTCATCACCGCTGTGTGTGCCCGATATAACCTCAGCTGAAAAAGTATATTTGCCTGCACCGGGGAAAAACGGTGTTACGCCAAAATCATTGGAATCCTTTACAGTTCCGTTAAATGTGATTGAGTCATCATTATTGTATGTTGCTGTTATACCATAATCGCCGTTTGTGTCTGTTCCGACAATATACAAATTCGGATTGATTCCGTCATAGTTAACGTCGAAATAAACTCTACGAAGGACTGCAACAGCTTTGTTAAGATTATCAGCAGTATTTGCATTCGGAGAACCGTCAAGCTTTGTAAGTTCTCGGCAAGCAGCCTTGTAAGCATCAACAAAATTCTTCCATTCTGTGCTGTTTGTATCGTAGTAGTAAGAACCAAAGTTTTCCTTCACTCCGAGTGTGTTGAACTCTTTAACCGCATTATACACCGAATTTCGGAGTGCTTTGCGGTTTATCTGAGTCGCAGACATAGAAATAATAGCTGTAGACATACATGCATCATCCGTATCACCTTCTTGGTTTGAATAAACGGATTTAAACTTGTATGTTGCTGTTGAACCTGAAACTATCCCTCGAGGCCAGGTACCCGCATATTTTACACCTTCATCATCGGCCGTTGAATGCTTATGTGTATCGACCTGATATCCACCGCTCGAATTCAAAGCACCAGAAACTCTTGAAATGTAGTCACCATGATTATTCCAAATAGTAACTCTGGAGTCAGAAATTGTTGATAAGGCATCATCCGTAAATAATCCATCATCAACGTCTGAACGTTGTTCTGTCCATTCCCTTCCTCCATATGAATCCATACCATCGCTAAAGTCATTTGTTTTTCCCGTAAAATCAGCAACATACCAAGCCCCGCTAGAAGAATTCTTATTATCAATTACAAACAAACCAACACCTAAATTCGGAATTTGGTTAAGATTATCATATCTACTTGTATCAATAAATAAATTACCAGCTGTTTTTGGCACAATATATCCATATCTAACAGTATCATAAGAGCCAGATCCGCCTTCTGAATCCAAATATGATATAGAATTTATGTCGAATGGTTTACCATTTCTCTCTCCTTCGTCATAAAACCAGTCAACAGGATTAGGATCACCACTAAACGATGTCGTAAAATAACTATCAGTTTCTTCATAATGATTCGAGTATACTGGATACATCAGTTTACCATTACCATTTGAAGCTTCACCTAATGTATTTGTAGAATTTCCATTAGAAGTATTACCCTTAATAGGCTCGGTGCTCAAAAAAGGCAAAAATCCTTTATCTTTATCACTTGTTGTGTACGTAGCACTCCAGTTACCACCACTAGAAATCGAATGTACACCTGTCAACCACGTAATTGTACTGCCAAAGCCGTCGGTACCACCAGTGTTACACACACGGTTAGCACCTGCCACCGGAACAACATATGGTTTATAGACATAAGAATATGCAACAACAGACCTCATAAGATTATCTTCAGAACTCTTATATTCAAGTGTCCACTTAAGATAGCATCCGCTTACATTACTTGCAAGAGACGGCGATGTACCACCTGTGATGGTATACTTTTGGTACGTTCCGCCCGCAACATTAACGGTTCCGTTATCTGTTTTTAAAACTGATCCTGACAAAACACTGCCCGAGCTGTCTTCAAACTGACACGACAAACTTACGTCTGAAAACCCATCCTCTGCAGCAAATTTAATTGTACCCTGTGTATTCGCTGCACTTGAAGGAGACGGATCAGCATAAAAATTACTATCGCTCATTGTGTTTTCAATATAAAACTGGAAATCCGCACTCGTAGGCCCATTCCATGATGAACTCACAGGACGCAAATAGATAATTTCCGGCACATAAAATGCAACTTTACCGTTTTCTGTAGTTTTACTCTCACTTGTCTCAATTTCCGCGAGTGAAGCCGCATACTTGCCGTTGAACGAGTGCATATCTCTGACCCAGAGTCTGACATAACGCATAGCGGTTGGTGAAAACTCATGTGTTTTATAATCCTCCGGCTGTGAATTGTTTACAACTTTAAGATCAGTCCAATTTTTACCGTCGGTTGAATACTGCAATGTATAGGATTTCGGGAAGTAATTGTAATGTCCCGTTTTGCTGTCTGCAGCATGAAGTGTAAGTGACGAAAGTGTTTTAGTCGCACCAAGGTCAATTGTTACTGTTGTTTCATACGGAGCATCCTTCAACTCTGAGCTCCAACCGTTAAGACCCTGTGCACTGTTTTGTTCAATAAATCCGTCTGTAAGACAGCTTAAGTACCAACCCGGAAGCTTGTTATCACGTGTGCCCGGTGTACCGATTGAGCTGTCACCGTAGACAGTCTTATGATAAAGAGCATTGTCGCCCTTTATTTCTTCTGCTTGCTCTGCGTAGCGGAAGCTTTCAGGAAGTGCGATAAGGGCAGCATCACCTGCCACAATTGTACAGTTATAAGTTCCGCTCGGTGTTGCACTTGTCCAACTACCATTATTATTATTAAAGATACTTATACTGTTAATTCCGCTCGCAAACTTAAGAGGCACTGTCACCTGGCTATTAAGATTGCTGTTGACAACCATAAGATAGCTTCTGCCGGATGTTTTATCCTTAAGATATGAAACAACAAGGCTCTGCGATTTATTGCCACCATCAATCTGGACAAAGAAATCTTCCGGAATTGTTTCAAGACCGTAATGATCGGGACCTGTAATATAAACTTCTTTTGCATCACAGTTATAAAGAACATCACCGACTCTGCGCAAAACAGGGTTTACAGCCTGCATATTTCTGTACTGATCTGTAATCTCTCCTTCAAGGGTAATAGCTCCCGGATTATGCCGTTCCGTACCACCCGGTCCGGAAGAACTGTATTTCCAATATGACAAGTGCTTGATACCGTAAGCAATGTACGTCATACCCTGGTAACGCATATCTGTTGCGGATGGGTCTCTGTGAGTAAGATCACCGTTTGCAGGACCGTAGCCGTGTGTCTGCATACAAGCAGCTGTATTAATGTCATACTTAAGACCAGAACGGCGGATCGCTTCAAGGGAATTGAACAGATAATTATAATTTGTTCCACCGTCTTCATGGAACGGGTAAACGTCGAACATAAGATCAACCTTACCGTTTGCAAGTGCTGCCAGATCATCAAATGTATATTCATACTGCTCATAAGAATTGTAAATATAACCGGGGAAATAGTTGAGAGAAACGAAAGAACCCGGCATTACTTCAGCAAGTTTGGTTGCTGAATCAACATAATCATTACCGTTCCACGGTTCGTCAAAAAGGTACACACCCTCAAGGTTTGAGATACCCTTATAATCTGCATAAACTTCGTCAACGAGCTCCTGAGAAAGATTTTCTTTTTCAGTCCAGAATCTGTTATCGGATACTATCGAGTTAATGCCGTACTTACCTGCCATTTCAAGCAAGGCAAGGTTTTCCTCAGTTGTTGAAAAATTATAGGAGTTTATGAGTAAATCGATGTCAGCTTCAGCTATACGCTGATACTGTAAGTCTGTAAACAACTTTCCGTTCGGCGGCGAGTAAGCAGAAATTGTAAAATTATCACGCTTATACGGCAGTTCGGTGCAAACGTTAACATTGACCGTTGCTGTATAATCCATAGTTTCGTTTGTTGCTGTAATTGTTGTGTCACCTGTAGCTTTACCTGTAGCCAGACCAGAGTTATTTACGGTAACAACAGATGTATTTGCAGATTCCCACTTTATATCGAAATCGTAATCAAAGAAAGTGTAGAATAAGCCGTTGTTTCGCTTCGGCTCCCACTCAAACTGAAGAGTGTCACCAACAAGAATATTTACATCAGACTTGTTGATTTTAGCATCAAAAACATTCTTGACACCGTAGATTGCAAGTTCAGCAAACTGAACCATAGGATCCGAATCAAATCTTTCGGTAACAAGTATCCTGATGTATGAAGCAAATGTATTATTTGGTAAATCAAAGGTAAAATGCTTGTCAACATTATTAACACTTTCAGTATTTTCGTTTGCCTGATATACACTCTCCGATATATTTATCGTCTTAATTTTCTCATAGTATATACCGTCAAAGGATTTTAAAATTTCAAAAGTCTTGGGAGCATTACCGTTCGGGAAAAGTACAACTCTTTTAACATCAGAAATATTTCCAATATTAAAATCAATTTGCAAATTATCAATGTTTTGGCCCAAACTTGTAAAACCGCCTGCTGAACGAGCTGTAACGCCATCATTGATTTTACTTTCGTGCCATATACCTTCGTTGTAACTATCATTAACAGTCACCTTGCTTTCAGGAGCAAGGTTGATACAATGTTCAGGAGCATAGGAATATATATCCAGATCGGTATTTGTTGCTGCTACAGTTTTACCGTAAATTGCAATTTCACCAAACTGAACAAGATAAATATTATTACCGTCAAGGTTACCTCTTTTTGTTACATGTATCTGAACAAATCTTGCTTTTGTAGGTGTGATATCAACAGGAAGGGCAACACCTGAAAAACCTGCATGTCCGGTTTGTGTTGAAACCGTTGTATAAGAGTCTTCCTTGCCATCTATTGAAGTTCTAATTTCAAAAGTATCAGGAAAGGCACCATACTTAAAAAGCGCAACACGGCTGATATCATAGTAGCCTTCAAGATCAAATGTTATTGTAAGGGGTTTGTTTTGAGATTCTGCCAAGGATGTCTCATTGGTATCGGTACTGAATCCCGCTTTACCACCGTTAAAAGTGAATGAACCGTCATTGATTCTGTCAAGATGCCACTTTCCGTCTGCAGACGAATAACTGCTGGTTGCAGTTACAACTGCCTTCAATGCAAAATCCTCCGTTCCCTCAGGAGCATACTGCATAATCAACTCATCAATAGCAGATGCCTTGACTGAAAATATGTCTGACAAAACAGACCTCAGCTCCGGGTATGCCATTGAAACAATGTTAAAGCTGAAAATACAGGTTATTACTAACAGAACAGATAATGCTTTTTTAATCTTACTCATAGTACCTCCTGAAACTATATAAATGTAATTTATGCATAGATAACCTTATAAAGTATAACATTAAATCAGTTTAATTACAAGTACACTTCAGCACCAAAACATATCAGTGTGTTGGTTAAATCCATCAATTTTAATTTTGTTATCAAATTTAAATTTATGCATTACATTTAATATAGTTTGTATCAAAAACATCTTGCTTTTAATCATCCGATTAATTAAAGTGTGTAAAAATTTCTCTTGAACCGGTACAAAAGGAGCTGTAAAAAAAGCCTGAAAAATCTAGATTCGTATAAAAGCGAGTCTTGGATAAATTTTTGTAGAGAGTCAGTCCGGTAGTTCTGTTTGCCTCTTCATTGAATAAATCGTGATAATTGAAGTCTGAAGCATAATGCATATCTGTATTGCTCCTCCACCCACAAGCAACAAAAATCTGTCCTTGTGTGAGAAATTCCTATAGCCTGTGTCTTCAGTTTTAATATGTTAAATAAAAATAAATTTAATAAAAAAGAAAAATCCCCGGTATCGTAATAAACGAAACCGAGGGATAAAGTATAGAGTTTTACTTTTTTTTAGTTCTGTTTATATTTAGCTTTTTGAATATTGGTAAAAATCTATTGCATAATTAATCACATAGGTATATAATGTCTATGACAATTTAACAGACGGGAGCTTGTGTTACAGGCTGAGAGGAAGGTAAAACCTTCGACCGATAACCTGATTTGGATAATGCCAACGTAGGGATGCCTGAATATAAAAGTGTTTCTACGTGGCGGAATCAATCTGAAGCTGTTTCAGATTTTTCGTCACTTTTTCTTTTTAAAACACAACTTCTCGACGGTGAGTTACCAAATCGGTAGCTTACCGTTTTTGTTTTTTCAGGAGGTGTGTTTATGGTAAAAATCAACGGTAAAGAACTGAATGTTGCAGGAAAAACAATTGCAGAATATCTTGCAACTACAAACTACGACCCGAAAAGAATTGCAGTTGAGCGTAACGGTGACATTGTTTTTAAGAGCAAATACGATGAAACCTTACTGCAGGACGGTGACAGTATTGAAGTTGTAAGCTTTGTAGGAGGTGGTTAAGCTGATACCGACCAAAGAAGAATGGTATGACGCCTTATCTGAAAGACATGGTGAAAAGATACAGAACAGTTTTGAATCTGCAACTATTGCAATATGCGGTCTTGGGGGTCTTGGCTCAAACATAGCTTTTGTCCTTGCCCGTGCAGGTGTCGGAAGGCTGATTCTGATTGATTTCGATATTGTTGATATTACAAATCTGCACCGTCAGCAATATAAAGCAAATCAGATTGGTGTTAGCAAAACGCAGGCTTTGAAGGAAAACCTTTTGGAAATTGCACCGTATGTGACGATCGAAACTCATTCGGTTCGTATTTCTGAAAATAATGCCGAAGAGCTTCTTGAAAAAGCAGACGTTATCTGCGAAGCCTTTGACGATGCAGAGTGTAAAGCGATGCTCGCAAATCTTGTGCTTGAAAAAATGCCTGAAAAGTATCTGGTTGCGGCATCGGGTATGGCAGGGTTCGGCAGTGCCAACACCATTCAGACACGAAGATTATCAAAGCGATTTTATATCTGCGGAGACGGAGCAAGTGACGTGCAATCAGAAGGCAGCCTTGTAGCATCCCGAGTGATGCTCTGTGCAGCACATCAGGCACATACCATGCTCAGAATTCTGACAGAACAATTTGAAACTTAAAGAAAGAAGGAAAACTCAATGAACAATGATAAACTCATAATCGGCGGACACGAATTCAGCTCCCGTTTTATTCTCGGTTCGGGTAAATACTCAATGAAACTCATTGAAGCGGCTGTAAAGGATGCAGGTGCAGAAATTATTACTCTTGCAGTCCGCCGTGCAAACACAAAAGAACAGGAAAGCATTCTTGATTACATTCCTGAAGGAATTACTCTGCTCCCAAACACAAGCGGTGCAAGGAATGCAGAAGAAGCTGTGCGTATTGCCCGTCTTGCAAGAGAACTCGGTTGCGGTGATTTTGTAAAAATCGAGATTATGCGCGATTCAAAATATCTGCTTCCCGACAATCAGGAAACAATCAAAGCAACCGATATTCTTGCCAATGAAGGCTTTGTTGTTATGCCGTATATGTATCCCGACCTGAACGTTGCCCGTGACCTTGTAAATGCAGGTGCCTCTTCGGTAATGCCTCTTGCTTCACCTATCGGTTCAAACAAAGGTCTTGCAACAAAAGAATTTGTCCAGATTCTTATTGATGAGATTGACCTTCCCATCATTGTTGATGCAGGTATCGGCAGACCGTCTCAGGCTTGTGAAGCGATGGAAATGGGTGCGGCGGCAATTATGGCAAACACCGCCCTTGCTACTGCAGGCGACCTGCCTATGATGGCTTCTGCATTCAAGAACGCTATCGAAGCAGGACGAAAGGCATATCTTGCAGGACTTGGCAGAGTATTAACACGCGGAGCATCGGCTTCTGACCCTCTGACAGGATTCCTCAGAGATTAAGGAGAAAATATGGAAAATCAATTTTTTGTAGATTCGGAACATCTGTCACCTGAAGCACTTGAGAAAAAGCACAGACTTGAAAATGAACCGTCATTCCGTAAAAACCATATGGAATATATGCCCGGTATGGAGATAATCGAGTCAGATGTTTGTAAGAGCGTTATGTCACAGATGAACTCTTATGATTATTCAAAATATACTGCCGAGGATGTTAAAGCAGCATTGGAACATAATACTTGTACAATAGAAGATTTTAAAGTACTTCTTTCTCCTGCTGCAGAGCCGTTTCTGGAACAGATGGCTGAACGCGCAAGGCTCGAAACAAGCAAGCACTTCGGAAACACCGTCTATCTGTTTACGCCTCTTTACATAGCAAACTATTGTGAAAATTACTGTGTATATTGCGGCTTTAACTGCTACAACCATATCAAGCGTATGAAGCTATCACAGGAGCAGATTGAAAAAGAGATGAAGGTTATTGCCGACAGCGGTATGGAGGAAATTCTGATTCTCACGGGCGAAAGCAGAGGTCAGAGCAACGTGGAATATATCGGTGAAGCTTGCAAATTGGCAAGAAAATATTTCCGTATGGTCGGACTTGAAATTTATCCTGTAAATACCGATGAATACAGGTTTCTTCACGAATGCGGTGCTGACTATGTGACGGTATTTCAGGAAACTTATGATACGGATAAATATGAAAAACTGCATTTACTTGGACACAAGCGTGTGTGGCCTTACCGCTTTGATGCACAGGAGCGTGCACTTCGTGGCGGTATGCGTGGTGTTGCATTCTCAGCTCTGCTCGGACTTTCGGACTTCCGTAAAGATGCCTTGGCTAGTGCATTGCACGTATATTACTTGCAGAGAAAGTATCCACATGCAGAGATGTCACTTTCCTGCCCGAGGCTCAGACCCATTATCAACAACGATAAAATCAATCCTCTTGACGTACACGAAAAACAGCTTTGTCAGGTACTTTGTGCATACCGCATCTTCTTGCCCTATGTGGGAATTACGGTATCATCCCGTGAAAGTGCCGAGTTCAGAAACGGTATTGTAAAAATTGCTGCAACCAAGGTTTCCGCAGGTGTTTCAACCGGTATCGGAGACCACAAAAGTAAATATACCGGCAAGGAAACCGAAGCTGTTCAAGGTGATGAACAGTTTGAAATTGATGACAACCGAAGTCTTGACAAGATGTATAAAGATATTACAGAGGAAGGCTTGCAACCTGTTCTGAATGATTATCTGTATGTGTGAGGTAATGAAAATGAAAAAGTTTGATTCAAGTTTATATTTTATAACTGACAGCACGAATTACACGGAGGAAGAATTTCTTTTCCGTGTTGAGCAAGCACTCAAGGGTGGAGCAACGCTTCTTCAGCTTCGTGAAAAAGAAAAATCCACCCGCGAATATATTGAGCTTGCAGAAAAGGTACACAAAATTGCGAAGAGATACAACGTACCACTGATTATTGACGACAGAGTTGACGTTGCACTTGCGATTGGTGCGGAAGGTGTTCACGTCGGTGCGAGTGATATGCCCATTGCTACTGCAAGAAAGCTGATGGGTGAAAATAAAATTGTCGGTGCTACCGCCAAAACTGTACCTTGGGCAAAAGAAGCCTATGAGCAAGGTGCAGATTATCTCGGTGTGGGTGCAATTTATCCGACAACTACCAAAGTGGTAACGGTTCTTACTTCAACCGAAACTCTTGATGCAATAACAAAAGCTGTGCCTATTCCGGTTAATGCAATCGGCGGTCTGAATAAAGATAACCTCGATATCCTTAAAGGTATCAGCATTTCGGGAATTTGTGTAGTTTCGGCAATTATGAAGGCCGATAACCCGAAAACCGAAGCTGAAACATTACTTTCACTTGCAAAGGATTTGATAAATAATGATTAAAGGTGCAATATTCGACCTTGACGGTACGCTTTTTGATTCAATGTTTATATGGGATACGATTGGTGAAATTTATCTTCGTTCAATCGGATACGAGCCAAAAGAAAACCTGAATGAAACCATCAGAACAATGAGTCTTTACAATGCCGCTTGCTATTGTAAAAGCGAATACGGTGTTACTCTTTCGGTTGACGAAATAATGGACGGGGTAAACCGTATGGTCGAAAAATATTATATAAATGAAGTTCAGCTGAAGCCCGGTGTTTATGATTTTGTAAAGCATCTTCATAATATCGGTGTCAAGATGTGTATAGCAACTGCAACTGACAAATATCTTGTCGAAGCGGCACTTGAAAGATGCGGAATAAACGAATTTTTTTCAGAAATCTTTACTTGCACATCTGTCGGTCACAGCAAGGATGAGCCCTATATTTACCGTGAAGCACTTAAACATCTCGGCACAACGAAAGAAGACACCCTTGTTTTTGAAGATGCGATTTATGCAATAAGAACAGCAAAGAAAGACGGATTCAGAGTTGTTGCAATTTTTGATAAATCCGAAAAAAATCAGGCTGAAGTAAAAACGCTTTGCGATTTTTACGTAACAGATTACTTGGATATGCAAGGCTTCTGGAAATTTGCCGCACCGATGAAAACCGCGCTTTCAATAGCAGGGAGTGATTGCAGTGGCGGTGCAGGAATTCAGGCAGATATTAAAACAATGACTATGAACAGTGTCTATGCGATGAGTGTAATTACTGGCTTGACCGCACAGAACACAACCGGAGTTTTTGCAATATCCGAATCGTCACCCGAATTTTTAAAGAAACAAATTGATGCGGTGTTTGAGGATATTTACCCCGATGCGGTTAAAATCGGTATGGTTTCATCATCGGAGCTTATTTCAGTTGTTGCTGAAAAGTTGATGTTTTATAATGCCAAAAACATTGTGGTTGACCCCGTTATGGTTGCAACAAGCGGCTCTGAACTTATGAAAACCGATGCGGTGCAGACTCTTGTTAAAGAGCTGTTGCCCATTGCAACGGTTGTAACTCCGAACATTCCCGAAGCAGAAGTTTTGTCAGGTAAAAAAATACAGAGCAAGGAAGATATGCTCAATATCGCAAAGGAAATCAGTGATAAATACGGCTGTGCTGTGCTTCTCAAGGGCGGTCATAGTATCAACGATGCAAACGACCTTCTTTATTCAGACGGTTGCTTCAAATGGTTTGACGGCAAAAGAATAAACAACCCGAACACACACGGCACAGGTTGTACTCTTTCGTCAGCGATAGCCTCAAATCTTGCTAAAGGTTATTCACTTGATGAGTCAATCCGAAATGCAAAAGATTATATTTCGGAAGCACTTTCTGCAATGCTTGACTTAGGCAAAGGTTCAGGCCCGATGATGCACAATTTTGTGCTTCAAAAGTAACAGACGAAAACAGCAACAGAGTATTCACAGGCAAAGCCTGTATGAACAAAGACAGACTCAACGAAATCCACATTCTCATCTACCGTAATAATGTGTGGAGACAGGTGGGTACACTTGAACATACGGTTGAATAATCCCTTCAATATAATATTTTCTCCCAACAAAGAACTCCCGTGGAATCCACGGGAGTATACTTTTGCTCAAATAAAAACAACAAATCCGAACACATCGTTGGAAACAGATGGGTTCGGATTTACGTTGTTTGGCGCCTCAAACAGGGCTCGAACCTGTGACACCGCGGTTAACAGCCGCGTGCTCTGCCAGCTGAGCTATTGAGGCATATTTAATTTCTTGTGCTTGGAACCTGTGACACCCTCGGTCA
>JAZNPE010000047.1:0-19110 GCA_045589535.1 Acutalibacteraceae bacterium
ATCTTCGGTGAAAAGGCTAAGGAAGTCCGCGACACATCACTCAGGGTTCCTCACGGTGAATACGGTATCGTTGTTAACGTTGAAGTGTTCACAAGAGAGAACAGTGACGAGCTCAGCCCCGGCGTAAACAAGGTTGTACGCTGCTACATTGCTCAGAAGCGTAAGCTTTCTGTCGGTGACAAGATGGCAGGTCGTCACGGTAACAAGGGTGTTGTTTCACGTATCCTTCCGCAGGAAGATATGCCTTTCCTTGAGGACGGTACTCCGCTTGATATCGTTCTTAACCCCCTTGGCGTTCCTTCCCGAATGAATATCGGTCAGGTTCTCGAAGTTAACCTCGGTTTCGCAGCACGTCACCTCGGCTGGAAGGTTATGACTCCGGTCTTCGACGGTGCTCACGAGGAAGATATCAGAGCAGCACTCCGCGAGACAGGTCTCAGTGAAGACGGTAAGTCAATCCTTATCGACGGACGTACAGGCCGTCGCTTCGACAACCCTGTAACAGTTGGTATCATGTATTACCTCAAGCTGTTGCACCTTGTTGATGATAAGATTCACGCTCGTTCAACAGGTCCGTACTCACTCGTTACACAGCAGCCTCTCGGCGGTAAAGCTCAGTTCGGCGGTCAGCGTTTCGGTGAAATGGAAGTTTGGGCACTTGAAGCTTACGGTGCAGCTTACACTCTTCAGGAAATCCTTACAGTCAAGTCTGACGACGTTGTAGGTCGTGTCAAGACTTATGAAGCTATTGTAAAGGGCAACAATGTCCCGCAGTCAGGTATTCCCGAATCCTTCAAGGTTCTTGTTAAGGAACTTCAGTCACTCGGTCTTGACGTTCGTGTATATGACAAAGACCAGCAGGAGATTGACCTCAAGCAGAACTTTGACGACGATATGGGCTTTGCTCCTTCTGATGACAAGGCATTTACACACGTAAACGATGCTGAAAGTGCTGAAGGCTATGAGCTTGAAGATGAAGAGGGCAATCCTATCGCAAACGATGAGGAAATCGATGAGTTTGCAGATATGTTCGCTGACAGTTATGAAGATGACTTCGGTATGGATATGGATGCAGAGGATGACTACGAATAATCAACGTTTGCTACACAATTGATATAGATATAAGGAAAAGGGGCAGTTATTTTGGAAAACAATACCTTTGAATCAATAAAAATCGGACTTGCTTCACCTGAACAGATCAGAGCATGGTCTTACGGTGAAGTAACCAAGCCCGAAACAATAAACTATCGTACCCTTAAGCCCGAAAAAGACGGTCTTTTCTGCGAAAGGATTTTCGGACCCACAAAGGACTGGGAATGTCACTGCGGTAAGTACAAGCGAGTACGCCATAAGGGCATCGTCTGTGACCGATGCGGAGTTGAGGTAACAAAGGCTAAGGTTCGCCGTGAACGTATGGGTCACATCGAACTCGCAGCACCTGTTTCTCACATCTGGTATTTTAAGGGTATCCCGTCAAGAATCGGTCTTGTTCTTGACGTTACACCTCGTAACCTTGAAAAAGTGCTTTACTTCTCATCATACATCGTAACAGATCCCGGTGACACACCGCTTGAGAAAAAGCAGATCCTTGACGAAAAAGCTTACACGGAATACCGTGAAAGATATGAAGACGACTTTAAGGCATCTATGGGTGCTGAAGCTATCAAAGAGCTTCTTGAAGAAGTTGACCTTGAGGCACTTGCAGAAGAACTCCGCGAAGAGCTTCTCAATTCTTCAGGTCAGAAGAGAGCTAAGGCTCTCAAGCGTCTTGAAGTAATCGAAGCATTCCGTACATCAGGCAACAAGCCTGAATGGATGATTCTTGATGTTGTTCCGGTTATTCCTCCGGAAATCAGACCGATGGTTCAGCTTGACGGCGGACGTTTCGCAACATCTGACCTCAACGACCTCTACCGTCGTGTTATCAACCGTAACAACCGTCTTAAGAAGCTTCTTGAACTCGGTGCTCCCGATATCATCGTACGTAACGAAAAGAGAATGCTTCAGGAAGCTGTTGACGCTCTTATCGATAACGGCCGTCGCGGACGTCCCGTTACAGGCCCGAGCAACAGAGCTCTCAAGTCTCTTTCAGATATGCTTAAGGGTAAGCAGGGTCGTTTCCGTCAGAACCTTCTCGGTAAGCGTGTTGACTACTCAGGCCGTTCAGTTATCGTTGTCGGACCTGAACTCAAGCTTTATCAGTGCGGTCTTCCTAAGGAAATGGCACTTGAACTCTTCAAGCCCTTCGTAATGAAGCGCCTTGTTGAAACTGAAAAGGCAGGTAACGTTAAGTCTGCAAGAAAGATGGTTGAAAAGGCACATCCCGAAGTCTGGGATGCACTTGAAATCGTTATCAAGGATCACCCTGTAATGCTCAACCGTGCTCCGACACTTCACAGACTTGGTATCCAGGCTTTCGAACCCGTTCTTGTAGAGGGCAGAGCTATCAAGCTTCATCCGCTTGTATGTACAGCTTTCAATGCTGACTTCGACGGTGACCAGATGGCTGTTCACGTTCCTCTTTCAGCAGAAGCACAGGCTGAGGCTCGTTTCCTTATGCTTGCTGCCAATAACCTTTTGAAACCTTCGGACGGACGTCCTGTTGCTGTTCCGACACAGGACATGATCCTTGGCTCATACTACCTTACACTTGAAAAGCCGGGTGAGCCCGGTGAGGGTAAGGCTTTCCGTAGCGTTGATGAAGCTACTATGGCTTACGACGACGGAACAATCACTCTTCATTCATCAATCAAAGTCCGTATGACAAAGACAATCAACGGCGTTGAATATACAAGACTTGTTCCCACAACTCTTGGTAAGATTATCTTCAATGATCCGATTCCTCAGGACCTTGGTTTTGTTGAGCGTAATCCTGAAGATATCGACAGCATGTTCAGACTTGAGGTTGAGTTCCTTGTTAAGAAGGGTAACCTCGGTAAGATTATCGACAGATGTATCCGTGTTCACGGCACAGCAGTTGCAGCTGAAATGCTTGATAACATCAAGGCTCAGGGTTATACACATTCAACACGAAGCGGTATCACAGTTGCTGTCTGTGACGCAACAATTCCGCCGAAGAAGGCTGAACTTCTTGCAGAAGCAGAAGCTAAGATTGATAAAATCAGCAGAAACTATGACCGCGGTCTTATCACTGAGTCAGAACGTTCAGACAGAATCATCGAAGTATGGGAAGCTTGTACACAGGAAGTTGCTAAGGAACTCAAGGCTAACTTTGACAAGTACAACCCGATCAATATGATGCTTGATTCCGGTGCCCGTGGTAACGATTCACAGCTTCGTCAGCTTGCAGGTATGCGTGGTCTTATCGCTAACACAGCAGGTAAGACAATCGAAGTACCCATCAAGGCTAACTACCGTGAAGGTCTTAACATTTCTGAATACTTCATTTCTTCCCGTGGTGCTCGTAAAGGTCTTGCCGATACAGCTCTTCGTACAGCTGACTCAGGTTACCTTACACGTCGTCTTGTTGACGTTTCACAGGAATGCATCATCCACGATGAAGATTGCGGTTGCGATGAGGGTATTGAAGTTTACGATATCTTCCACGGCAACAGAAAGATTGTTGACCTTGCAGAACGTCTTACAGGACGTTATCTCCTCAACGATTATATAGATACTGATACAGGCGAAGTCATTATGTCAAAGGATAAGATGATGACAGACATCGAAGCAAAGATTGTTGCTGACCATGCTAAGGCTAAGCATCAGGCTAAAATTGATGCAGGTGAGGCAGAGGAAGGCTCAACAGCTGCAGTTGTTATCCGTTCACTCCTTACTTGTAAGGCAGAGCACGGCGTATGTATCAAGTGCTACGGTTCAAACCTTGCAACAGGTGAACCTGTAACAGTAGGTGAGGCTGTTGGTATCATCGCTGCTCAGTCAATCGGTGAGCCCGGTACACAGCTTACGATGAGAACGTTCCACACAGGTGGTGCTAAGGACGCAGGCGATATCACACAGGGTCTTCCGCGTATCGAAGAACTCTTCGAAGCAAGAAAGCCCAAGTCACTCGCAATCCTTTCAGAAATTTCAGGTGTGGTTTCATTCGAAGAAATCAAGAAGAGCCGTCACGTTGTTATCACAGATAATGAAAACGGCGAATCAAAGGCATACCTTATCCCGTACGGCTTCCGTGAAATCGTCAAGGAAGGCGACAAGGTTACAAAGGGTCAGGCACTTACAGACGGTGCTCCGAACCCGCACGATATCCTTGCTATCCGCGGTGTAGAAGCTGTTCACGATTACCTTATCCGTGAAGTTCAGAGAACATACCGTACTCAGGGTGTTGATATCAACGATAAGCACATCGAAGTTATCGTTCGCCAAATGATGCGTAAGGTTAAGATTGACGATGCCGGCGATACAAACTTCCTTCCGGGTTCAGTTGTTGAGAAGCACGAATTCTACACAGCTAACGATAAGGTGAAGGCACAGGCAGAGGCAGAAGGCAAGGAGCCGAATTATGCAACATGCATCCCGACTCTTATGGGTATCACAAAGGCTTCGCTTGCAACAGAGTCATTCCTTTCTGCAGCATCATTCCAGGAAACAACACGTGTTCTTACAGATGCTGCTATCAAGGGTAAGACGGATCCTCTTATGGGTCTTAAGGAGAATGTTATTATCGGTAAGCTTCTTCCGTCAGGTACAGGTATGAAGTGTTATTCTGAGGTTCAACTCAAGAAGAAGGAAGATGCTCCTAACACAGTTATGGCAGACCTTCTCAGCAAAATCGATTAATAATAATTAATAATGCACTATGTCCCTCGGGGCATAGTGCTTATTTTTTTGCCTGTTTTGCAGCAGGTTTAATTTTTGCCAAAAATTACATAAAAAATTTTTTGTGAATTTTAGAAAATATGCATAATTTTTATTGACTTTTAGGCTAACAGGAATTATAATATGGATGTAAATGGAGTGATTATCATTAATTTTGATATGAAATGGAGGGAAAATGATGCAGGATGTAAAGAATATGCACTTTAACGGCGAGTATTTTCATTCAATAGACTCGAACAACCGTATAATTATGCCTGCAAAAATCAAAGATTCCCTCTACGGACAATCTTTCACCATTTACCACAAGCCGAACGAAAAATGTCTGCGACTTTATGTCACTTCCGAATGGGATGAGATGGTTTATAAGATCGCCTATGTTGATGACGGGGTCGACAGAACAGATCTTCAAAGACATTTCTCAATAAATTCAAAGGTCTATGACCTTGATGCACAGGGCAGATTCGTTTTACCTGCGAAGTTTGTTGAAGCAGCAAACCTTAAAAAGGAAATTGTTACAATCGGTATCGGCCCGCGTGCAGAAATCTGGGACAAGGAAGAATACGAGCAGCAACTTGCTAAGGATAAGGTTGTTGACGTTGTCTTGCCGTTCTGATGCAGGATTTCAAACATATTCCCGTTTTATTTTATGAAACCGTTGACGCTCTCAATATAAAACCGGACGGAATTTATGTTGACTGTACGGCAGGCGGAGGAGGTCATAGCTCAGCTGTTGCCGAAAAACTGACAACAGGAAAGCTTATTTCTATTGATCAGGACCCCGAAGCCATTGCGGTTCTTACAAAAAGATTCGAAAACAACCCGAATGTTGTTGTTGTTCACGATAATTTCGTAAATATCAGATCAGTTCTCAATAACCTTGGCATCATCGGTGTCGACGGTGTGATGGCGGATCTGGGCGTTAGTTCCCATCAGCTCGACACCGATGCCAGAGGGTTTTCTTTTCATAAAGATGCACCGCTTGATATGCGTATGTCGATGACAGGCTTGAGTGCGGCAGATATAGTAAATAACGCCTCCGAAGCGGAGTTAAGACGTATTATTTACACTTACGGAGAGGAAAAATTCGCTCCGTCAATCGCTAAAAACATTGTTAAAGCGAGAGAAACCAAACCGATCGAAACAACCTTTGAATTGGTTGAAATCATAAAAGCATCAATGCCGATGAAAGCAAAACGTGACGGACACCCGGCGCGAAAAACGTTCCAGGCATTAAGAATCGAAGTAAATCAGGAGCTCACAAAGCTTGAAAAAGCACTTGACGATATGTTTGACGTGCTGAATCCTTCAGGCAGGCTTGCAATAATAACCTTCCATTCACTTGAAGACAGAATGGTGAAAAAACGTTTCAATTCATTCTGTGAGGGCTGCACCTGTCCGCCACAGTTTCCTGTATGTGTATGCGGAAACACTCCGAAGAGTAGGCTGCCGTTCAAATCGAAGGCTCCGTCAATGAATGAAGTAGATGAAAATTTCAGAGCACACAGTGCACGGCTTCGTGCGGTTGAAAAGCTCTGATAAGGAAACAGATAAATGAAAGGAGTTAACGGCTATGGCTAATAACGAAATGCTTGCACTTGACCTTGATTTGTTCGATGTGCAGAAGAATGCGTATGTACCGCAGGAAACGCCTAAAAAGAGAATACAGAAGCCGAAGCTCCTTGAAACAAAGCCTGTCAGCAGAATGCAGTCGGCTCAGGAGGCACGTGAAAGCACAAAAATGGCAATCAGAGCCTGTGCTTTTGCACTTACAATGTTTCTTACTATCGGCGCAATTATTGTCTGCCACGTGCAGTTGACAAATCTTCAGATTGACCTTACTGCAAAACAGAATGAATTGAGCGTTGTTGAAAGTGAAAATATTTCATTGAAGATGAAGTATAATTCAATGATGTCGATGGATAAAATCGAGGAATATGCACAGTCAGAGCTTGGGATGGTTAAAAGAGAAAGCTATCAGGTAGAGTACTTTGATATTTCTGATGAAAGCGGTGCACAGTTGACTCAGTAACTGTGGGTGTGTTATGTATAGTACAAGTTACATAAAACATATCATTATATGACAGAAAAAAGGGCGGATTTATATCCGCCCTTAGAGTGATTTTATAGAGCGATTTTATTGAGATACTTTTTAGTGTGAAGGGAAGGTAGCTGCGTTGAAAAATCAGCTTAAATTAAAGAAAATACGCTTCTTCAAGCCCCGTAAAATCCTGACCAAAGGTGTTAAGTCGAGGATATGGGGTGTGCTTGCAGTTTTTCTTGTTGTAGGTCTTGTTTTTCCTTTCATCGGCCTTGCAAAAGCACAGATAATACAGGCGGATATGTTCAAGCACCTTGCTGAACAGCAACAGCTTAACGATACGGTTGTTCCTGCCAACAGAGGCATAATCTATGACAGGAATATGACTGTACTTGCACAGAGTGCTTCAGCGTGGAAAATCACGATGAATCCGAGCGAATTGCAGCATTTTCCCGAAGCGGCAAAGAATATCGTTTTCGATACAATGTCCGAAATTCTCGGCATAGACCGCGAAACGATTGTCGAAAAGGCAACTAAAACAGGCTACAACAACCTTGCACTTGCCAACAAGGTTGAAAAAGATGTAAGGGATAAGGTTCTTGCTTTCCTTGAAACCTCATACGAAACAGGCGTAAAGGGCGAAAAACCGTGGTATTTTTCGCGTGTTATCAGCGTTGAGGACGATGTGAAGAGATATTATCCGTATTCAACGCTTGCTTCACAGATTCTCGGCTGTGTAGGCACAGACAATGTCGGTCTTTCAGGCCTCGAATCAAAATATAACGGTACTCTTACGGGTGTTGACGGTCGTCTTATTTCAACAAAGGCTAACAATTCCGTAATGAACAGTATCGCGTATCAGACTCTTTATGAGCCGACACAGGGAACAAGCCTTGTGCTTACTATTGACGAAACTATTCAGCGATACCTCGAAGAAGCTCTTTATGAGTGCTATCAGACGAGTAACTGTAAATCCTGCACAGGTATAGTTATGGATGTTGACACAGGTGCAATTCTTGCAATGTCAACTCAGGCTTCGTTTGATTCTAACGATCCTTATACAATTTATGATCAGCGAACAATTGATAATATTACAGAAATTGAAGACGAAACTGAGCGCAAAAAAGCATATAATCAGGCGATGTATCAGCAGTGGAGAAACAGAGCTGTCAGCGATATTTATGACCCGGGTTCTGTTTTTAAGGTAATAACAATGGCTGCAGGTCTTGAGGAAAATGTTGTCGAATACGACGAAAAGTTCAACTGCACAGGTAGTATACATATCGCAGACAGACGTTATTACTGCCACAACCATTCAGGTCACGGTACACAGACTCTTACTCAGGGTCTTATGAATTCCTGCAACCCGTATTTCATTACAATCGGTCAGCGTCTCGGCGTTGACACATTTTATAAATACTTCGAAGCTTTCGGATTTACGGAAAAAACCGGTATAGATCTTGGTGCTGAGGTTCTTCCTAAGGCTGGAATCAACTATCATTCACGTGAGTCAATGACATCGGTTAACCTTGCCAGCTCCTCGTTCGGTCAGTCGTTCCAGGCTTCACCGATTCAGGTGCTTAACGCAATCAATGCTGTTGTAAATGATGGTAAGCTTATGCAGCCGTATATCGTAGCAAAAACCCTTGACGAAAAGGGAAATGTTATAAGTGAAACAAAACCCGTTATAAAACGTCAGGTTATCTCCGAGTCAACATCAGACCTTATTGTCGCTTCAATGGAAGAGGTTTCTACTAAGGGTACAGCTAAAAACTCTTACGTTGCAGGATACAGAGTAGCAGGTAAAACAGGAACCTCGGACGTTCTTGGTCCGACAGGTGCAACAGGCGAATATATTGCATCTTTTGCAGGTTGTGCACCGGCTAACGACCCTGAAATTTCAATCATAATCGTTGTAAATGAACCCCAGGGACAGACGGGCGGCGGTGCTGTTGCGGCACCCGTTGCAGCGGAAGTGATTGAAAAAACACTTACCTTCCTTAACGTCGAAAGACAGTACAATGAATCGGAAAAGGGTAAGCTTGATGTTGAAGTTCCTGATCTTTCAGGAAAGACGGTAAGTGAAGCAAGAGCAACACTAAAAGAATCGAACCTCAAAATTAAGGTTGTCGGCGGAGGAGAAACTGTTGTTTCTCAGATGCCTGCATACAGCCAGTTTATTCCGCAGGACGGCGTTGTTGTTGTCTACACAGAGGAAAATGCGAAAAAATCCAAGGTGGTTGTTCCCGACTTTACGGGAATGACGGTATCACAGGTTAATTATGAGGCTGTAAATCTTGGTCTTAATATCAGAATCTCAGGTAATGCTTTGTCTGCATCAGGACTTGTTGCTTACAGACAAAGTGTTCCGAAAGATAAAGAAATAGAATGCGGTTCAACCCTGACAGTATTCTTCAGAACAACATCAGGAGTGTCGGACCATTAAAATCAAGGACGTGTAAACAGAAAATTTCGGAGGCGTTTTGAATGAAGCTGAGTGCTTTGTTGCAGGATGTTGAAATAAAGAATGTTTACACAACTGATCCTGAAATTACAAACATCACGGATAATTCTCAGAAAGTAAGAAATTCGGGATTGTTTGTATGTATCAAGGGGAGGGGTTGCGACGGTCACGATTTTGCACAGAAGGCGGTGGACAGAGGTGCCGTTATCGTAATATGCGAACGTGACGTCGGAATTAAAAATTCAATTATTGTTGAAAATTCAAGGAAAGCTTATGCACAAATCTGTGCAGCATTTTACGGCTCTGCTCATAAAAAGCTGCGGATGATTGCTGTGACAGGCACAAACGGAAAAACCACAACTTCCTACATAATAAGAAAGATTCTTGAAAGCTCAGGCTGTAAAACGGGTCTTATCGGAACGGTGAATGTTGTAATAGGCAAGGAAAAATATCCTGCAGATTTAACAACTCCCGATCCTGCCGATCTCCACAGGTATCTTATGCTGATGAAAATTGCAGGTTGTGAAGCATGCGTTATGGAGGTTTCTTCCCAGGCATTGGCACAGCTCAGGGTTTACGGAATCAACTTCGACTGTGCGGTTTTTACAAATCTTTCTCCTGAGCATCTTGATTATCACAAATCGATGCAGGAATATGCAATGGCAAAGGCTGTACTGTTTGAAAACAGCAAGGTTTCTGTAATAAATGCCGACGATAAATTTTCGGAGTTTATGAAAAATCACTCTGTCGGTAAGGTTGTTACATATGGTGTTAATGACAAAGCGGATTTTTTCGCCGACAAACTGAATCTCTCGTCAGACGGCGTAAGCTACAGACTTAACAGTAGAGGAAAAGAACACTACGTTACATTTGACGGACTTGGCAGGTTTTCGGTTTATAATTCACTTGCGGCTCTGGCTGTGACGAATATTCTTGGTGTTGATTCGGACAGAGCAATCCGCGCAGTTGCACGTTTCGACGGTATAGCAGGACGGATGGAAAAGGTTGAAAATCCGCTCGGATTCAATGTGATAATTGACTATGCTCATACTCCTGATTCGCTTGAAAATGCACTGAAAACACTTCGTACGGTTTATAACGGACGGCTTTTTACCGTTTTTGGCTGCGGTGGCGACAGAGATAAAGAAAAACGGCCTCTTATGGGTAAAATAGCGAGCGAAAATTCAGATTTTGTGTTTGTAACGTCAGATAATCCGCGAACAGAAACTCCCGAAGCAATCATTGATGAGATTGTTCAGGGGATAGAGGCGAAAAATTATTATAAAATTACTGACCGCAAGCTTGCAATAAAATCTGCACTTTATTCCGCAAAATCGGGGGACACAGTGCTGATAGCAGGAAAAGGTCACGAAAAATATCAGATACTCGGTACACAGAAAATATACTTTAACGAAAGAGAAATAATAAGAAAACTATTGGAAGACAAGGCGAGGTTTTAAAAATGAAAAGATTATTGTTAAGTGAAATCGCCGCGGCTGTCGGCGGAATTGCTACAGGTGAGGCAGAGATTAAAGGAATCTGCATAGACAGCAGACTGTGCGAAGAAGGCTTACTTTATATTGCAATTCATGGTGAAAACTTTGACGGTCATGATTTTATAAAAAGTGCCCTTGAAAACGGTGCAACAGCGGCGATGATTCACCACGATGTAGGTTGTGAAGGTTTGTTCATAAAGGTTGACGATACAAGACTTGCGCTTCTCCGTCTTGCAAATTGGTTCAGAAATACTTTCGATATTCCCGTTGTAGGTCTTACAGGCAGTGTAGGGAAGACGACCACAAAGGAAATGACATGGGCAGTTGTCAGCGAGAAATACAATGCAATAAAAACTGAGGGTAACCTTAACAACGATATCGGGCTTCCGCGAACACTTATGCGCTTCGAGGAAGATACTCAGGCGGCTGTAATTGAAATGGGAATGAGCAACAAGGGTGAGATTTCCGTGTTGTCAAAAACAGCTGAGCCGACAATTGCTATAATCAGCAACATCGGCGTTTCTCATATGGAAAACCTTGGCTCACGTGAAAATATCTGTGCGGCAAAGCTTGAAATTCTTGACGGTCTTCGTGACGGTGCACCGATTATGCTCAATGGTGACGACCCGTACCTTGCAAGTGCGAAAATTGAAAATCATCCTGTATTCTACTACGGAATCAACGATAAGTTCTGCGATTTCAGAGCAACGGACATCGTTCAGCAGGACGATACAACAAACTTCAATATAATTTATGACGGCGATAAGGTACAGAACGTTACAATCCCGACAATCGGTATCCATAATGTATATAACGCTCTTGCGGCTTTCGGTACAGGTATTCAGCTCGGTGTAACACCTCAGCAGGCTGCTGACGGACTTAAAAAATACGAGCCCTCGGGAATGAGACAGCGAGTAAAGGTTGTCGGCGGAATAAGATTTATCGAAGATTGCTACAATGCAAGTCCCGACTCTCAGCAGGCAGCTCTTAAAATGCTTTCAACGGTGAATGCAAACAGAAAGATTGCCGTCCTGGGTGATATGCTTGAACTCGGCACAATCAGTGTTGAAGCTCACAGAAATGCGGGCCTTATTGCTGCAAAGAATAAGATAGATGTTCTTATGACTTACGGTGAAAGATCACTCGAGACTGCGGCAAAGGCAACTGAATGCGGTGTTCCTGTTGTAAAGAGCTTCCTTGATAAAAATGAGCTTGCAGATGCACTTTTTGAAATCCTCGGTGAAGGCGATGCGGTTCTTTTCAAAGCAAGCCGCGGAATGGCACTTGAAGATGTAATAAATAACCTTTACGGCAGAATGAACTGAGCTTAACTTGGTATAACAGAGTTTAAAGAAAGGGGTAGCGCACTTCAGTGCGCAAGTGAAGAAAATGAACAGTATTCTTACAATGGTTTTAAGTGGCGTTGCGGCACTTGGTATAACAGCGATTCTCGGCTTCGGTATTATACCGTGGCTCAGAAAGCTCAAGTTCGGTCAGACAATCCTTGAAGAAGGTCCGAAGTGGCACAAGAGTAAGCAGGGTACACCGACAATGGGCGGTATTATGTTTATTATCGGTATTTTCTTCTCAGCGGCGGCTATGCTTGTTGTAAACTATGTTACGGGTAATAAACTTGAACTCACGGGTGATATGAACACGAAACTCTGGGCAGGACTTATAATGGCTCTTATGTTCGGTCTTGTCGGCTTTGCAGATGACTATATCAAGGTTGTAAAAAAGCGTAACCTCGGTCTTTCAATTATTCAGAAGTCAATCGCACAGGTTGTTATCTGTGCAGGCTATCTTACAAGTCTTTTTCTCGCAATGGGTAAGGATCCCTATATGTTCATTCCGTTTATCGGTAAGGTTGACCTCGGAATCTGGTTTTGGATTCTCGGCGTTTGCGTGATTTACGGCGCCATCAATGCCGTAAACTTCACTGACGGAATCGACGGTCTTTGTTCAAGCGTTACTGCAACCGCAGCTGTTTCGTTCATCGCAATTGCAGTTATTCATAAGTTCTTAGGTGTAGGTGTTCTTGCGGCTACTCTCCTCGGAGGTTGTATCGGATTTTTCATCTGGAATAAATTCCCTGCAAAGGTATTTATGGGCGATACAGGCTCAATGTTCCTCGGCGGTATGGTTGTTGCAATTGCCTATGCACTCGATTGTCCCGTTATCCTTATTCTTACAGGCTTTATCTATGTTATTGAAGCTCTTTCTGACGTTATTCAGATTGGCTATTTCAAAATTACTCATGGTAAACGTATTTTCAAAATGGCTCCTATTCACCATCACTTTGAAATGTGCGGTTGGAGCGAAAAGAAAATTGATGCAGTTTTCTGCACAGTGAACCTTATTGCGGGTATAATAAGTGTAGTCGTAATGTATTACGGCGGTTTTACAGTATAAATCAGAACAAATCTTTGAAAGGAGAAGTGGTTTTATGTCTACGTCAGAGCTCAGAGAAACAGCCCTGGAAGAAAACAAAAAAACTGCTGAAAAAAGAAGTCCGTTACGGAATCTGACCATAGGCGGCGTAAGAGTTTTTGTTGACGGCGGTTTTGACATAATATATCTTTTCCTTGTTATCGCACTTCTTACAACAGGACTTATTATGATGGCTTCTGCAAGCTATGTATGGGGCAGATTCCATAATAACGACCCGTATCACTACGTTGCAAAGCAAGGTGCTTTTGCGGCATTCGGACTTGTTGTAATGTTTATTATTTCGAAAATCAATCCGCAGTTTATAAAGAAGTTTGCAATACCTATCAGTGTGGTCGGTTTTGTCCTGCTTGTTGCGGTTCTTTTCTATTATGTACCTGTACCCGAAAATCCCGATATCAAACGTTG
Source organism: Acutalibacteraceae bacterium (assembly GCA_045589535.1). Taxonomy (GTDB): domain Bacteria; phylum Bacillota; class Clostridia; order Oscillospirales; family Acutalibacteraceae; genus CAG-488. The sequence goes on from JAZNPE010000047.1 coordinate 13,655, forward strand.
GATGCCGATTCCCGGAACGTCTTCGTCGTTCCAACCGTCCGATATCGGCAAGCTTGCAATGATAATCGGACTTTCGTGGGGACTTGAAAAGGGCAAAAAATTCCTTGATCAGAATATGTTTGCGCCGCTTCTTTATTTCGGTATAGTTATTGTTGTAAGTCTTCTTGTTTTTGCTGAAAGTCATCTTTCATGTTTTGTAATGATTTTTGCAATGGGTATCGGAATCCTGTTCCTCAGCGGTATGGACAGAAGGTGGTTTATCCTCGGCTTTGCCGCAGGTGTGCTTCTGATTGCAGTTTTTATAATCTTCCGTGAACAGATTCTCAGCCCTTATCAGCTTAAGCGAATTACGGGATTCTTTGAAAAGGATTATACAGACACTGGCACAAGATGGCAGACTAACCAATCCCTTTATGCTCTCGGCTCGGGCGGACTCTTCGGTCTCGGCCTCGGAAATTCAAGACAGAAATTCCTTTACATTCCTGAACCTCACAATGACTTCATTTTTGCAATCGTCGGTGAAGAGCTCGGTTTCTTCCGCAGTATGATAATTATTCTTATGTTCCTTGCACTTGTTGCAAGAGGCTTTATGATTGCGGCAAAAACAAAGAGTATGTACGAAAGATTGCTCGTTCTCGGAATTTCGCTTCAGGTCGGAATTCAGTCTGTTCTTAATATTCTTGTTGTTACGGATATGATTCCGAATACAGGTATCTCGCTTCCGTTTTTCAGCTACGGCGGAACGGCACTCGTAATACTTATGGTGGAAATGGGACTCGTTCTCGGTGTATCAAGAACAGGCCCGAGAAATACTAAGAGGTGATTAAAATGTTGAACAACAAAAAAATCCTCATCGCAACGGGCGGTACGGGAGGTCACATTAATCCCGCACTCGCAGTTGCAGGTTATATAAGAGAAAACTATCCGGAGGCTCAGATACTTTTTGTCGGTACGGCTGTTAAAATGGAGGCACAGCTTGTGCCTGCCGCCGGTTATGATTTTAAAACAATAGATATTCAGGGCTTCAGCCGTGACCTGACACCAAGCGGAATCAAACAGAATATCGGTACGGTAATCAAGCTTGTTAAATCATCTTCTCAAGCAAAAAAGATTATCAGAGAATTCGGTCCCGATGTTGTCCTCGGCTTTGGCGGTTACGTTGGCGGTCCCGTTCTCAGAACTGCTTGTAAGCTCGGTATCCCGACGGCAATACACGAGCAGAACGCTTTCCCGGGTGTAACAAACAAAGCACTTGCAAAGCTTGTTGATAAGGTTATGCTCACAGCACCTGAGGCTGAAAAGTATATGCAACCGAAAAATCCGTGCGTTGTAACCGGTCTTCCCGTAAGAGGAGAGCTTATCAATGCAAACCGTGAATTTTCACGTGCTGAACTCGGCGTGGACGAACGTCCCGTAATCCTTTCAATGGGCGGAAGCCTTGGCGCAAGAGTTATAAACAATGCCGTAACTCAGCTTATTGAAGAAAGATATGAACGCAAGGATTGCTACTTCCTGCACGCAACAGGCAAGGCAGGCGTAGGAATGTTTGATGTTATAGAAAAAGAAAAGAATATTAATCTCGCAGAAAACAAGCATATTATGCTTCGTGAATATATAAACGATATGCACCGTTGTATGGCAGCTGCTGACCTTGTAATCTGCCGTGCAGGTGCAAGCTCACTCAGTGAAATTCAGGCGATGGGTAAGCCTTCAATACTTGTACCGTATCCGTATGCGGCTGAAAACCACCAGTATTACAATGCGATGGAGCTTGTCAAGAATAATGCGGCAATACTCATTGAAGAAAAAGATTTCACGGGTGAACGTCTTATCAAGGAAATCGATGCCTTGCTCGCAGACAGAAGCAGACTCGAAGAGCTTGGTGCGAATGCAAAGAAAATGGCTATCTACGATGCAACAGAGCGAATCGTTTCCTGTATTTGTGAAATAGTTAAATAAATTAACACTTTTTCGGCTATATCATAAACTGACAACAGATGATATTTCCGAAAGGGTGAGTATATGGGACAGTACATAATCGAGGGTTGTAACCGCCTTGGCGGAACGGTAAAAACACAGGGTGCAAAAAACAGTGCTTTGCCGATTCTTGCAGCCACTGTTGCGGTCGGAAAACCCTGCGTTATACATAATTGTCCTCAGCTGAGTGATATTGATTCAACAGTCAAGATACTCAGGTGCTTGGGCTGTAAGGTTCAGTGTGCCGATGAAATGATATTTGTCGATGCAGGGAATCTCAGTCAAAGAAAGATAAGCGACGTGCTTATGCGCGAAATGCGCTCGTCAATAATTTTTCTGGGTGCATTGTTAAGTGCAACTGGAGAGGCTGTGATTTCAGCTCCGGGCGGGTGTGATATAGGACTCCGTCCTATCGACATACATCTTGCTTCAATGCGTAAACTGGGTGTACATATTTCCGAATCACACGGAGAAATCCGCTGTACATGCAGAAGAGTAAAAGGCGGTAAAATAGTTCTTCCGTTTCCGAGTGTTGGTGCCACGGAAAACATTATTCTTGCAAGCGTGAAATCCGGCGCGGTAACAACAATAATCAATGCCGCAAGAGAACCTGAAATTGTTGATCTTGCGATGTTTCTGAATTCCTGCGGAGCAAGAATTTCAGGTGCGGGGGAGAGTACAGTGGTTATCGAGGGTGTTGAACGCTTTAATTCTTCTCAGTATGCGATTATGCCTGACAGAATCGTTGCATGCACATATATGGCGGCAGCAGCTGTTACGGGTTCAACAATAATTATTGATGAAGTTATTCCGTCGCATATTACTCCTGTATTTTCTGCCTTCGAACAGGCAGGATGCAGAATTGAAACCTCAGGCAAACAGTTAAGAATTACTTCTCCCGAAAGACTGAAGGCTTTTGACAGAATACAGACAATGCCGTATCCCGGTTTTCCTACGGACTGCCAGGCAATAATGATGGCTGTTGCTTCAGTTTCAGAGGGAATAACAATAATAAGCGAAAACATTTTCGAAAACCGCTTCAAGCATATCGGCGAGTTAAGGCGGATGGGTGCAGATATCAAGGTGCAGGATAAAATTGCCGTTGTTAACGGTGTCGGACAACTGCAGGGTGCGTTTGTGCATTCAACGGATCTGCGTGCAGGCGCGGCCCTCGTGGTTGCGGGACTTTGTGCCGAAGGTATGACAACGGTTGATAAAATCAGTTACATAGACAGGGGATATGCCGCTTTTGCAGATAATCTTTCTGCACTTGGCGCAGTGATCCGAAGGAAGGATAATTTATGAAAGAGCTTTCACCCGAACAGGTTGCACGGATGCGACCCGAAGCGAGAGAGAGATACGAAAAAAGGTTGAAAATTGTTAAAAGAAACCGCAAAATTCTGAGTGCGGTCTGTATAGCATTGGGTGTTGTTGCGGTTGTGCTTACTCTTAGTATGACCGTGCTGTTCAATATAAGTTCTGTTAAGATTGCAGGTACGGGAACAACGTACGGTGAAAAAGAGATTATTATGGCATCAGGTCTTAATGTTGGTGATAATATGGTACGCACAAACTTTAAAAAGGTTGAAGAGCGTATTGAAAAAAGTCTGCCCTATGTTATGGATGCCTCTATCACCAAAACGTTTTCAGGTAAGATTACAATAAAAATCACTGAAACAAAGGCGGCAATTGTTATTGCAACTGATGACGGTTATATAATCGCAGATGCACAGGGAAAAACACTTACGAATCAGAAAAATCTTCCCGAAAACAGTAAGCTTATGCTTCTTAAGCTTAAGGGCGGAGTAACGGCAGCTACCGGTGAGGTTTTTGACTTTTCGGATGAAGAGGAAAAGAAAATTTACGATCAGCTTGTCTCTGAACTTACGTCAGCAGGAATGTTCAAGGACATAACTGAAATGGATCTTACTCAGCAGAGCTCAATAAAGCTTATCTATCAGGGCAGGTTAAGACTTCTTCTTGGTGCATCTGATAATCTTGCTGAAAAAATCAGAGGCGGAATCAAGGCTGTTGAGCAGGAAAATGAAAGAAATCCTGAACTGATTGCAGAAGTGAACCTTACAATACCTAAGAAGGTTTTTGTTAACCCTCTTGACTCGCTTGAACCTCCCGTTGAGGAAGAAACAACAGAGCAGACAGAGGAGCAGATGACAGATGCGGTAATGCAGGGAAATGACGAAACAACGACTCAAAAAGAGGAAGAAAATGAAGAAACTTCCACACAACCGGGTCAGGAAAATGTCGAAGAAAATACAACTGTGGCATAGATTATTGTTTAATGCCGAATTGGTATTAAAGATTACAAAAATTTTAACTTTTTATAATAAATTTGCTTGAAATATATATGAAAGTATGATATTATAGCAAATGTATTACTATAGATTTTAAAAACGGAGGTCAATAAAATGGCATTTGAAATTGATAACGATTTTGAAAGCACCGTTCAGATAAAGGTTATCGGTGTAGGTGGCGGCGGCGGTAACGCTGTTAACACTATGATTGCACAGGGCATGCAGGGTGCTGAGTTCATCGTTGTAAACACAGACAAGCAGGTTCTTGTTAATTCACAGGCAACTCACAGAATTCAGATCGGTGAGAAGTCAACTCGCGGTCAGGGCGCAGGCGGCCGTCCCGAGGTTGGTGAAAAGGCTGCTGAGGAGAGCAAAGAGGAAATCGCTGCAATCCTTAAAGGTACAGATATGGTATTTATCACCGCAGGTATGGGTGGCGGCACAGGTACAGGTGCAGCTCCCGTAGTAGCTCAGATCGCTAAGGAAATGGGCATTCTTACTGTTGGTGTTGTTACAAAACCCTTCAAGTTTGAAGGTAAGAAGAGAAGCACACTTGCTGAGCAGGGTATTGCTCGTCTTTCAGAGCATGTTGACAGTCTTATCGTTATTCCTAACGATCGTCTTAAGCTCCTCAGCGACCGTTGTAAGACTCTTTCAGAGGCTTTCCTTGTTGCTGACGAAGTTCTTTCACAGGGTGTTAAGAGCATTTCTGAGCTTATCAAGGTTCCCGGATTTGTTAACCTTGACTTCGCTGACGTTTGCAGCGTAATGAGAGATGCCGGCTACGCACACATGGGTGTTGGTACAGCTAAGGGCAAGGATAAGAGCCTTCAGGCAGCTGAAATGGCTACATCAAGCCCGCTTCTTGAAACATCAATTGCAGGTGCTAAGGGTGTTATCATCAGCATCACATCTTCACCTGACATCGGTCTTGAAGAAATCGAAACAGCTTGTGAGTCAATCACAGATAAGGCACATCCGGATGCAAACATCACTTGGGGTGTTGCTTTCGATTCAAAACTCGAGGACGAAATCGTTATCACTGTTGTTGCAACAGGTTTTGACAGCGGTTCAGAAGCAGATTTCGGTTCAATCCCTGCTTTTAAGGCAACTGCAGCTCCTGCAGCACCGATGCGTTCTGCAACAACTGCTCCGATCGAGCCTCCC
>JAZNPE010000048.1:0-88404 GCA_045589535.1 Acutalibacteraceae bacterium
AATCAGGTTGATGATAATTGTATAGGGAAGACCTGCCAGACGGAAGGTATAAAGATAAATGATTGTTGTAATTGCAAGCATACCGTTACCGAGAGAGTCAATAAGACCTACGACGGTATTGATAAGAAGATACTTGTTACGAAGAACACCGAACATACCGTCCCAGAAGCTGATCTGAACTTTCTTTTCAATCGGCGGCTGCGGAATTCTTTCCTGAACACGTCCCGCAAAGAACATTGTCAGGGTTGCGAAAGTGATAAACATTATAGGAATTACGTATTTGAAAACGTTGATATCTGCCCACTCATAGCGAAGCGCACCGATAATTACGGGGATGATGATAGCAATAATCGAATGGAAGAGGTGCGAAAGCTTGATAGGATAAGTTCTTACAAGGATTCTTTCTCTTGTATTGGGGCTTATCGACTTTGTACAGGTTTCGAGATTGTTTGCAAAGCCGAAAACATTGTAGCAAGCAAAAAGGAGGTTTGCCACCCATACTCTTGTTGACATATCCGCAATTTCATAAACAGGAAGCCAACCGATGAGGATAACCATTATACATTTCGGAAGATAATCGCTGTAAAGAGAATATTTGTATCTGCCGTATTTCGGAATAAGCTTCTTTCGCCAGAAAATATTTCTTGCGCCCGTCCATCCCGTATACATAAGATGAGTACCTATAACCTTGAAAAATGCCGTTGCACTCATGCCGTTAAGGGTATTGAAGAACCTGACAAACGGACTGTTGATATCCATAAGCGTTACAGGATCCCACAGCAACAATGTGATACCGGCTATCAGAAACGCAAAATACGTTCCGTAAACTTTTCTTTCCGAGCGTTTCGGAAGAAAACCGAGGTTATCACTGACATACCACGAGATAAGAGAGCCGATGTAATTAAGCGGCATATTGATAAGAGCGATAATCGCATATGTAAGGTAAGGAAGCTCATAATGATGCATTATCAGGTAACATCCTACACCAAACGAGATGTACTCAAGCATCTTTGAACCCGCATAGTTACTGCCTACGGCAATAAAAATATCTTTATACTCTTTGTAAGGAACATAATTTCCTTCTTTCGGAGTGTTCCAATGTGTTTTGACTTCGGTGAGAAGTGACGTCACCTGGTCAAAAATTTTCGGTTTTTCACTCAAATGTATTCCTCCTTAAAAATGATATTTAATTATACCACAGTTTAAAAACGATAACAACAGCCACGAAGAAATATGCCATAAAGCACTAAAACAAACGCGGACAGTTGTATAATATGACTACGCTAATTCAACCGTTTTGCCTGTATCGATAATTTTCTTGAAATCAGGTCTTTCGTAAAGAGACTGATTCGGTGTATGGAAGGTAAGAAAAAGGTCTTCTCCCGCTGAAAAAATCATACCGTGTCCGCCGTCGTCCTTGATAATAGGTTCAAGATGTTCAAAGTTTTCACTGAGCTCACCGTCATTAAAGCGTACAAGACACTCACTGTACTGACCCTTGATAAAAGTTGACCATATCATAAGAAGCTCATCGTCTTTGGTTCTGTAAAGGAACGGTCCGTCGGTTATGAAGTGTTTACCCTCTTCAAACTCATCTGCCCATGATGGTGAAGAAGCAGAGAAAAGAGTTGTGATTTCACCCTTTATTTTCTTAAGGTCTTCCGTAAGCTCTGCATAGCAGATTGTGCCGTCAAGAATCTGCACATGTTCGTGACAGAAAACAATATAGGGTTTATTATCCTTGCTGACGTAAAGTGTTCCGTCAAGGCTCATCCATTCTTTCGGAGTAACCGCACCGTCGCTGTGCGGAACAAACGGTCCCATCGGAGAATCTGCAGAAAGAATATATGTTCCGCGGTTATCGTTTTCCATTGTAAAGGTTACGAACATATAGTATTTACCGTTGTATTTGTGCACCTCGGGAGCCCAGTTGACATCACGGTTCATACCGTGCTTTTCGGAATCAAGGACTTCATACGGTTCGCTCCAGTCTTCAAGGTCAGAAGAAATATAAACATCAACTCCGCCAACTCTTGAGCCGAAGCTCTTTGCTCTTGTACCGTACAGATAGAACCTGCCGTCTTCAACGAGCACAAAAGGGTCTCTTATATTAATATCGCTTTTTTTCACAAAACCACTCACCTTTCGTTTTTCAGTATATCATCACGCAAAGGTTTTTTCAATAAATCAAAATTTATAAAAAGCAATAAATAAAATTGTGGAAAATAATACAGATATGTGTTATAATGAAGTATCAATTTATAAAGTGGTGATTTGTTTGTCAAAAAAATTCAACAAAACATATCTCGGAATTGAGCTTGGCTCAACAAGAATAAAGGCTGTTCTTCTCGGCGAAGATTATAAACCTCTCGCTTCGGGAAGCTACACCTGGGAAAACGAATACAAAAACGGCTACTGGACATATTCTATGGACGATGTATGGACAGGTCTTCGCAGCTGTTATGCTGACCTTAAGAAAAACGTGCAGGATCAGTACGGAATTACTATCCGCCGCGTTGACGCCATGGGTATTTCAGGCATGATGCACGGTTACCTCCCCTTTGACAAGGACGGCAATCAGCTTGCAGAATTCAGAACCTGGAGAAACACAACAACTGCTCAGGCAGCAGATGAGCTTACCGAGCTTTTCGGTTTCAATGTTCCTCAGCGTTGGAGTATCTCACACCTTCGTCAGGCTATCCTCAACGGTGAAGAGCACGTTAAGGATATTGATATGATCACAACTCTCGCAGGTTATGTTCACTTCCGTCTTACGGGCGAAAGAGTTATGGGTGTCGGCGAAGCATCAGGTATGTTCCCCATTGATTCGGAAACAATTGATTACGATGCAAAAATGATAGAGAAGTTTGAAGAGCTTACAAAGGATTTCCCGTGGAATATCAAGGATATTCTTCCGAAGGTTCTTCCCGCAGGTGCAAGCGCAGGTACACTCAGCTTCTCCGGTGCTAAGCTCCTCGACGATGAGGGCGACCTTGAAGCAGGTATTCCGATGTGCGCTCCCGAAGGTGACGCAGGTACGGGTATGGTTGCTACAAACGCTGTTGCTGCACGTACTGGTAATGTTTCTGCAGGTACGTCAATTTTCTCAATGGTTGTTCTTGAGAAGATGCTTTCAAAGGTTTATACCGAAATTGATATGGTTACAACACCGTCAGGCAGACCCGTTGCGATGGTTCACTGCAACAACTGCACTTCAGATATGAACGCATGGGTTAATATTTTCAAAGATACGCTCAGCCTTATGGGACACGAGGTTGATATGGGCGAGCTTTTCACAAAGCTTTACCTCAAGAGCCTTGAGGGTGATCCCGATTGCGGCGGCGTTACTGTTTACAACTATCTTTCAGGTGAGCCTATAACAGGCTTTGATGAAGGAAGACCGGTTATCGTAAGAAGCCACGAAAAGCCCTTCACACTTGCAAACTTCCTCAAAGCACATCTTTATTCAACACTCGCTTCACTTGCGGCAGGTATGGAAATTCTCGAGGACGAAAAGGTTGCTATTGACAGACTTATGGGTCACGGCGGACTTTTCAAAACTCCCGGTGTAGGTCAGAAATACCTTGCAGCTGCAACAAATTCTGCAGTATGGGTTATGGAAACTGCCGGTGAAGGCGGACCTTACGGTATGGCACTTCTTGCGGCTTACCTTAAGAACAACGAAAAGGTTCTTGAAGACTTCCTTGCTGACGATGTTTTCGCTGATGCACCCGGCACAAAGCTTGAGCCGTTGACAGCTGACATCGCAGGCTTCAGAGATTATCTCAGACGGTTCCTTAAGGGCCTTGACGTTGAAAAGGCTGCAATTGAAACTCTTTAATCGGAGGATTTTTTATGAGAAATTATGAATTCTGGTTTGTGGTCGGTTCACAGTTTCTTTACGGTCCGGAGGTGCTTGAAACTGTTGAAAAAAGAGCAAAGGAGATGGCGGAAGAACTCAGCAAGGTTCTCCCCTATCCTCTTGTTTATAAAGTTACTGCAAAGACAAACAAAGAGATTACAGACATCGTAAAAGAGGCAAATTACGACGATAACTGTTGCGGTATCATCACATGGTGCCACACATTCTCTCCGAGTAAGATGTGGATAAACGGTCTTGCAGCATTACAGAAGCCATATTGCCATTTTGCAACACAGTATAACCGTGAAATTCCCAATGATGAGATTGATATGGACTTTATGAATCTCAATCAGGCGGCTCACGGAGACCGCGAACACGGCTTTATCGCTGCAAGGCTCAGAATGCCGCGCAAGGTTATCGCAGGCTATTGGCAGGACGGAAAAGTTCACAAGAAGATTGCTGACTGGATGAAAGCCGCCGTCGGCGTTTCTGTCAGCAAAAACATGAAGGTTATGCGCTTCGGCGACAATATGCGTGAGGTTGCAGTGACCGAGGGTGACAAGGTTGAAGTTCAGACAAAGCTCGGCTGGCAGGTAAACACCTGGGCTGTAGGCGACCTTGTGAAAGAAATGAATAACGTAACAGAAGCTGAAATTGATGCTCTTGTTGACGTATATAAATCAAATTACGACATTGCAACCGACAACCTTGAAGCAATCCGCTATCAGGCTAAGGAAGAAATTGCAATGAAGAAAATGATGGACAGCGAAGGCTGTATGGCATTTTCCAACACTTTCCAGGACCTTTACGGTATGGAACAACTTCCCGGCCTTGCATCACAGCACCTTATGGCTCAGGGCTACGGCTACGGCGGTGAGGGCGACTGGAAAGTTTCTGCTCTGACAGCAATTATGAAGGCTATGGGTGAAAACGGTAACGGTGCTTCTGCATTTATGGAAGATTATACATACCACCTTGCAGAGGGTCAGGAATACAGCCTCGGCGCACATATGCTTGAGGTTTGTCCGAGCCTTGCGGCAGATAAGCCGAGAATTGAAACACACCACCTGGGAATCGGCATGAACGAAAAAGATCCTGCGCGTCTTGTTTTTGAAGGAAAAGCAGGAGATGCTATCGTTGTTTCACTCGTCGATATGGGCGGACGTCTTCGTCTTATCTGTCAGGATATCGTTTGCGTAAAGCCGATTATGCCGATGCCTAACCTCCCCGTAGCAAGAGTTATGTGGAGAGCTATGCCTGACCTTACAACAGGCGTTGAATGCTGGATTACTGCAGGCGGAGCACATCACACAGTACTTTCTTACGACGTTTCTGCCGAGCAGATGAAAGACTGGGCAAGAATGATGGATATTGAATTTGTCCATATCACAAAAGATACAAGCGTTGATTCTCTTGAAAAAGAGCTTTTCCTCAACGACCTTGCATGGAAATTGAAGTGAGGTAAATATGTTAGAAGCATTGAAAGAGCTTGTTTGTAAAGCTAACCTTGAGCTTCCGAAATACGGGCTTGTCACTTTCACATGGGGCAATGTTTCAGGTGTTGACCGTGAATCAGGTCTTATGGTTATAAAGCCGAGCGGAGTTGAATATGACAATATGTCCGCTGAGGATATGGTTGTTGTTTCACTTGAAACAGGAGAAAAGGTCGAAGGCAAGTGGAAACCTTCTTCTGATACAGCAACTCACGTTGCTCTTTATAACGCTTTCCCCGAAATCGGCGGTATTGTTCATACTCATTCACGTTGGGCAACATCCTTTGCGCAGGCTGGAAGAGGTATTCCCGCTTACGGCACAACACACGGTGACTATTTCTACGGTGAAATCCCCTGTACAAGGAAGATGACACCCGAAGAAATCGGTGGCGAATATGAAAAAGAAACAGGCAGTGTGATTATCGAGACATTCAGAGGAATTGATGAGAACACAATTCCTGCCGTACTTGTCAACAGTCACGGACCTTTCTCCTGGGGAACCGACCCTGAGAATGCCGTTCACAACGCAGTTGTTCTTGAGGAATTGGCTTTTATGGCACTGCAGACGGAAACGCTTAATCCAAGTGTAAAACCGATGCAGCAGGAGCTTCTTGATAAGCATTTCTTAAGAAAGCACGGTAAAAACGCTTACTACGGACAAGATAAATAAGCACAGAAAACAGAGCTGTAAAAAAACAAATTGTTTTTTTACAGCTCATTAGTTTTATCTTATATAAACAGGTATGTATGAAAGAATCAAATTTATCAAAGACTCAATAAAATTGAATATAATTTTAATAATATCCGTTTTTTCCGTGTCTGTTGTGCCGTCCGTTATTTCTTCTTCAATTTCAGGCGACTGATCGATAAGATCGATATACTCTGAAAAAGCTGAGGAAGTTTCAAAGCTTTCCGGTTTTGATTGGTCAACTGAAGAAAGAATAAGACCTGCCTCTTCAAGAAGCGCAACATCGCCTGAATCAACAATACCGTCGTGATTACAGTCAGCAGCCATAAACTCTGCCGCTGTAACATCTTCCTGAGTAAGCATTCCGTTTGCAAGGCACGAAACAATCAACGAATCCTGACCATCATACCAACCGTCGCCGTTGACATCGCCGAAGATAACAACCGTGTAATTTGTTGTAACATTCTTCTGTTTAACAGCAACTACCGAACCCGTGCCCATAACCTTACCGTCTGACGGTGTTGAAGTGACTGAAAGGTACTTGAGATTGAAATAATCCTTTATTTCTGTATCCGAAACGTTTGCCGTAAACCCGTAGATAAATTCATCCTTAACCGTTGCCGTTGTTGCCTTCGGTGATTCGCGGTATACACTGTGCTTACAGACTGAGCAGGTTGATCTGTCCGTACCGGTCTGTGTAACCGTCGGCATTACATAGTAAACCCAATCGCCGTAATCGTGTCCCGTTGCCGTTACCGTTTCACCGGGTGTCAGCACCTGACCGCAATCAACACAGCAATGGTCACCGGTATAACCGTCTTTTTCGCAAGTTGCATTTACAGCATTTTTAAGCGTAGTTTTGCCGTGACCTGTCGGCTCTGCAAGGATTTCATAGCAGAATCTGCAGACCTCAGGTTCTGTACAGGTAGCGCCTACTTCCGAAGAGTGATAATGCTCGGGCTCAAAGACAGCGGTTGAAACTATGCTCGTGGTTACGTTTGATGTGTCCGTATCCCAACCGACAAATTTATAGTGGTTCTGCTCGTCAGACTCTCTCTGCGGTATTTTACTGCATGTGATCGAAGTTCCGTACGGAATATAAACCGATTCTAGAAGACTTCCGTCGTAATTCTTGAACTGAACCTGAAGCAGGATATTTGAAAGACCCAGATCAATCTGATCGCAAAGGTAATCGACATAAGCCTGATCATTTGCTGTTACGCGGTCTGCTTCAAGGTCGGCAAAAAGACTCTCAACAGAACTCATTGTACTTTCCAGAACACTGCCTGAGCCGGGATAATAGCCACCTGCATCAAGAACACTCTGAGCAAGTTCCCTTTTTTCTGAAAGCTCAGAAAGTTCAAGCGGAGTAAGCGTTGACATATAGCAGTAGATATATTCGCCGCCGGCATCTGCATTAAGCTCCGCGGGTCTGTATGGTGAGCCCAGAGTTGTGGCAACTTTATACTGTGATGTGCTTGAGCTACCGAAACTGATTGCTTTTATCGGAGGTCCTGCATTTTCATCGTGGCAGGTATAGGCATAGATATATTGTCCGCCCGCACCCTTATTCAGGTCAGTATCGCCGACTCTTGTATAGGTACATTTTTTGCCGTTGACGGTAACATCGGTCGAGCTCCATGATTCCGCCTCATCAGCAACATAGAATTTTATATCGCGCAAAGCTTTCAGCGGATCCGTTGTTGTTTTGTAACCCATGTAAATATAATTTCCGCCCGCATCCGCATTGAGGTCTTTATCAATAAGTGTATAGCCTCCGCTTGTCAGTGAATTTTTGGCAGATGACGCGGAAGAAGCAGCAGAAATACTGATTGAAGAAATATATTCATTGGTACTTGCACCACCGTAATATTCGGAGGTTTCCCAAGTAAAATTGGATTTTTTACCGTTCCATGATTCGTAGTAGGTTACGGTATGGGTCGAATAGGTTGAAGTATCTCTTTCGTCAAGCTCGATAACACCGTAGCCCCGGCAATTATCATCGCCGTATGACTCGAATGTTATACCCGGCATCTGCAAAAACCCGATACCCTTATACTTACCGTGGAAAGCATTGGAATGGTCGTGACCCGTAACAACTCCCAGAACATCGCCACGCTCAAGAAGAGCATCGAACTGACCGCCGTTTACTGCAGGCGGACACGGGAATTCACCAAGATAACCCGTTGCATTTGAATTAAGATTCTGAGAATACTTTTTACCAAGATAAGTTTTTGTTCCTGTTGAGCTTTCAGTAAGAAGATTGTAAATTTCAGGTAAAGCTATATGCTGGAACATAAGAGAATTAACCTTATGTCCTACCTGATTTTCAAGAGCAATACTGGTTTCCTTATACCACTGAAGCTGATCTTCCCTTACGTGGTCATAGCCGCCGTCAGCGTACGTAAGTGAGTCTATCATCCAGAGGTTGAACGCAATTTCACTTCCGTCCGAAGAATAGACAGGAATATTACAGTTACCGAAGCCGTTCAAGGAAGGTTTTGCATCGTATGTAAGACAGTAGCCCAATGAAGAATATACACTGTGCATAAATTCTTTTGAAACGCCTCTTTCATCGTCGTGGTTGCCGAAGGTATAGGCGTAGGGAATGCCCCTGTCAATAAGTGGCTGAATGATTTTCTGCGCACCTGTGCTGAAGTTACTTTCGGAACCGACAACAACATTATCTCCCGTAAAAACAACCACATCCGGTTTCTCATTGTCAAGTGCGTCACTCATAAGGTCAATCATCTTCTGATAAGGTGAATTATCATCCTGACAGTCAGCAAAAACAAGGATTTTGAATTTACCGTCCGAGCCGAATCGGAGTTTTCCGTCAAATGCGGCAACAGCAGGAGTATATAAGCTGAATGCAAGAGTAAAAACAAGGGATATTGCAAGCAAAGCTGAGATTAAACTTTTAAATTTCATAACACTCTGCACCTCCATAGTTTATATTAACACAATTACTACAGCTGTTCAACAAGTATTATACACTGAACTTCAAAAAAACATTCTGATTGACAAAATAATTAAAAAATAATATAATTATCGGGTTAAGTAACCACATAATATGAGGTGCAAATTTATGGATAAGCTCGTTTCTGTTGTTATCCCCACACATAAAAGAGAAGTCAGTTGCCTTTCCGTTGCTGTTGATTCAGTGCTTAACCAGACTTATAAAAATATTGAAATAATTATTGTTGATGACAGTCCGTCAACATATGAAAAACGTGATGAAGTCAAGGCTTACGCAGAATCAATCGACTTTGAAAGATTAATTTATCTTCAGAATGAAAAGAACCTCGGCGGTTCTCTCACACGAAACCGTGGTATAGAAGCTGCTCACGGTGATTACATCACCTTTCTTGACGACGATGATGAATACGTTCTTGACAAAATCGAAAAGCAGCTTAAATATATGCTTGAAAACGACCTTGAAATGACATTTTCAAATACGGTTATGTGCAAAAACGGTCAACCTGTTGAGGTCAGAGATTTTAAAGATATTCCTGCATTTGATAATGAAAGTCTTCTTCGCTATCACCTGCTTTATCACCTTACAGGAACATCGACATATATGTATAAAGCTGATAAGCTTCGTGAAATCGGTGGATTTGACAATGCCCTGTGCGGTCAGGAATTCATCCTTATGCTCAAGACAATTGAAGGCGGTCTTAAAATCGGATATATGGATGTAAATGATGTTCTTCATACAATCAGCGCAGAGGGAAGTATTTCCTTCAGCAGAAATAAAATTCAGGGCGAAAAGAATCTTTATAAAAGAAAAATGCAGTATTTCCCGAAGCTCAGCAAAAAGGAAATCCGTTACGTCAGATTCAGATACCATGCAATTATGGCGATTGCTTACAAGCGAAACTCGATGTATGGAAAAATGATCGGTGAAGCAATCATATCGGTTGTAACCTCACCTTTCGACTTTGTCGGTGAATGTCTTGCTCTTCTTAAAAACACAATCGAGCAAAGAACCAAATAAAATTTTTCAGGCGGAAACACAAGTTGATGTGTCCCGCCTGATTTTTTTACAATAAATTCTCAATTCATTCAATATCAATAATTGTTTATATATTCTTCTGCAAAATATGCCGCTGTTGCTCCGTCAGAAACTGCCGTAACAACCTGACGCAAAGCCTTTGTTCTTACATCTCCAACAGCAAAAACTCCGTCGATATTTGTTTTCGTAGATTCATCTGCTATGATATATCCGTACTCATCAAGCCCCGTTTTGTCTTTGAAAAGCTCCGAGGCAGGTTTTCTGCCAATGCTGACAAATAAGCCGTCACAATCGATATCTTTCACTTCAGAAGAAATAACATTTTCAACTTTTATGCTTTTTAATCTGTTATCGGCAAGCAGTTCTTTAACTCTGCTGTTCCATAAGAATTCTACATTTTCTGCTTTCCGAAGCGGTTCGTGGTAAATTTTTGTTGCCCTGAGTTCATTTCTTCTGTGAACGAGATAAACCTTTTTGGCAAGTCTTGAAAGGTAAATTGCATCCTCAGCTGCTGAATTTCCACCGCCCACAACAGCAACAACCTTATCTTTATAGAATCTTCCGTCACAATGCGCGCAATAATGAATACCTCTTCCGACAAGCTCCTGTTCTTTCTGAACACCGAGCTCACGCGGATTCGCTCCCGTTGCTATTATAACCGCTTTGGATTTGTATTCTTTTTCCGCACCCTTGACGGATTTTATTTTCCCGTCAAGGCTGACTTCAATAATTTCATCATATTCCGTTTTTGCACCGTAGCGTTCGGCACCCTGTTGCATTTTAAAACCAAGGCTGATTCCGTCTATCCCCTCTTCGAATCCGGGATAATTATCTATCACGTCCGTAAGTGTCAACTGACCGCCTACCGAGAACTTTTCGATAACAAGGGTATCAAGTCCTGCCCTTGATGCATAAAGCGCTGCTGAGTAGCCTGCAGGACCGCCACCGATTATTATAACATCATAAATGTGACTCATATAAAAACCTCCTTGTTTTTTATGTTTATATTATAAAACTTATCAGATATATTTTCCGTGACTCAATCACAAAACTGCAGTAAATATTGACACTGCAAAAAAACGAAAGTATAATTTTACTAAGAAACAAATGAGGTGAACTTATGAAAATCACTTGTCTTGTTGAAAATACGACTCAGATTGACACTATTGAATGTGAGCACGGACTTTCGCTGTTTATCGAACACAACGGTTTTAAAATTCTGTTTGATATGGGGCAGACAGAGTTATTTTATGAAAATGCACAGAAGCTTGGCATTGACCTTAGTGACGTTGATTTTGCTGTTCTTTCTCACGGTCACTATGACCACGGCGGAGGATTGAAAAAGTTCCTTGAAGTCAATAACTCAGCCCCTGTCTTTTTAAGCTGTTATGCGTTTGAACCGCACTATAACGGTACGGAAAAATACATTGGTCTTGATACTTCGCTCAAAGACAGCAAACGGCTGATTTTTACTGACGATGAATTTAAAATTACTGATGGAATAACTCTGTTTTCCTGCAACAACAAAAAGAAAAAACATTATCTTGGAAGCTGCGGACTTAACATGGTTGAAAACGACATTATAGTTCCTGATGATTTCAGACACGAGCAATACCTGCTTATCGAAGAAAACGGCAAGAAAATCCTCATAAGCGGTTGCTCACATAAGGGTGTTATGGACATAACGGAGTGGTTCAATCCTGATATTCTTATCGGCGGTTTCCACTATTCAAAATTTGAGCTTGACAGTAAGCTTTCGGAATATGCAAAATTCCTTGACAGTTTCAAAACTGATTATTATACCTGCCACTGTACGGGAACAGAGCAGTTTGAGTTTATGAAAAATTATATGGACAAACTCGAGTATCTGTCCTGCGGACAGTCAATTGAAATATAAAGAGGTGTAATTATGAACTACTGTGCTTTTGAAAAAGCATTTTCAGACACTTTCGATTTTTGGAATCTTATTTCTGATAACGACAAGAAAACAATTTGTGAAAACACACGCACCTTTTCATTTAAGAAGGGTACAACCGTACACGACGGCAACAGCTGTTCGGGTGTTTTTGTTATTAACTCAGGCAGCCTGAGAGTTTATGTGTTATCAGGTGAAGGAAAGGAAATAACTCTTTACAGACTTCACAAGGGAGAGATGTGTATGCTTTCGGCCTCTTGTGTTCTGCAGGCAATCACTTTTGATGTTGTGATTGATGCTGAAGAGGACTGTGAATGTATGGTAATTAACGGTGATATCTTTTCACAGTTATCCGACAGGATTCCCGAAATAAAAATATTCGCTTTGGAAACAGCTTTAGGAAGATTCTCTGATGTTATGTGGATTTTACAGCAGATACTTTTTATGAGTATGGATAAGCGTCTCGCTATCTTCCTCTGGGACGAATCAACACGTTTAGGAACCGATAATATAGAATTGACTCACGAGCAAATCGCGAAATACATCGGATCTGCCCGTGAGGTCGTTTCAAGAGTTTTAAAGTATTTTTCCAACGAAGGTATTGTTGAAAACTCTCGCAAGGGAGTTAAAATTCTAGACAAAAAACGTCTTCGTGACTTAACTCTCTAAAAGTGCAAGAATCTGATTTTTAGGTCTTGCCCCTGACGAGATGCTTACAACCTTCCCGTTTTCAATAACCGCCAGCGTCGGCACACTGTAAACATCAAAAGCCTGCGCCAGCTCGGGTTCATCGTCTATATTGATTTTACCTATCAGATACTGCGGATTTTCTTGTGCAATCTGCTCCACCAGAGGTAAAACCATACGGCAGGGACCGCACCAATCTGCGTAGAAGTCAAGCAGAACTTTCTTTTCGCTTTTCAATATTTCTTCAATGTTATTTTTATTTACTATTACAGCTGACATAAACTGCACATCCTTTCTTTTCTTTGTGGTTTTAGTATAACCGCTTTTTAAAAATAAATCTGTGACAAAGTCACAAATACAGCAAAACAAACAAAATGAGACCGTATTTTTTTACTTTAATCAAAGTTTAAAAATCCGGTCTTTTGTTGATTTTCAAACCATAAATTGCTATACTGTGATTAATATGAATAAGGAGGCAAACGTATGCTTTATCCAAAAAATCAGGACGAAAAATTAAGCCTTGAGCTTTTCAAAAATCCTACGTCTGAGTATCGCTGTACGCCTTTCTGGGCATGGAACTGCGACCTTAAGCTGGACGAACTTGAAAAAGAAATCGATTTTATGAAAGAAATGGGTATGGGCGGTTTTCATATGCACACACGTGTCGGTCAGTCCACCCCGTATCTTTCAGATGATTATATGGCAAATATAAAGGGCTGTACCGAAAAAGCAAAGAAAGAGAATATGCTTGCGTGGCTTTATGACGAGGACAAATGGCCCTCAGGCTCTGCAGGCGGTCTTGTTACAAAGAAACCGGAAAACAGGGAAAAATACCTTCTCGGAACTTTCAACCCTTCAACAATTAAAGGAACATTCCTTGCAAAGTACGACATTGAGCTTGACAACGAAGGTTTCCTTGTTTCATACACCAAACTCGGTGAAAATGAACAGGCAACTAACAAAGAATGGTATGTTTCCCTTGAAACATCAAAATCAGAACCGTGGTTCAACCTTGAAACATATGTTGACACACTTTCAAAGTCTGCAATCGACGATTTCATCAACACAACTCACGAAAGATACAAGGAGGTCGTCGGCGACGATTTCGGAACAACCGTTCCTGCGATTTTTACTGATGAACCTCAGGTTTTCCACAAAAGCTGCATAAACCACTCACTTAAGGAAGAGAACGTCAAATTCCCCTTTACAACCGATTTCCCCGAGACATATAAAGCTACATACGGTGTTGATTTCTTCGACACACTTCCTGAGCTTGTATGGGAGAAAAAAGAAGGTTGCTACCTCACAAGACACCGCTATCACGACCACGCAACCGAGAGATTTTCTGAGGCATTCTGTGACAACGTCGGTTCATGGTGCAGAAACAACAACCTTCTTCTTACAGGTCATATGATGGAAGAACCGACACTTGAAAGTCAGACATGTGCTATCGGCGAGGCAATGCGTGCCTACCGTTCATTCGGTCTTCCGGGAATCGATATGCTCTGTGATTTCAGAGAATTCACAACTGCAAAACAGGCTGCAAGCGCTACCCATCAGTTCGGCTATCCCGGTGTTTTGAGTGAGCTTTACGGCGTTACGAACTGGGACTTCGATTTCAGAGGTCATAAGCTTCAGGGTGACTGGCAGGCGGCACTTGGTGTAACAGTGCGTGTTCCTCACCTTTATTGGGTATCAATGAAAGGTGAAGCAAAGCGCGACTACCCTGCTTCAATCGGTCATCAGTCCGCATGGTATAAGGAATATTCGTACATTGAAGACCACTTCGCAAGAGTAAATACACTGCTCACAAGAGGTACTGCCGACATTAAAATCGGTGTAATTCATCCGATTGAATCATATTGGCTTCACTACGGTCCGACAGACAAAACAAGTGTTATCCGCGACGAAATGGACGAAAGATTCAAGCAGATCACTGAGTGGCTTCTTTACGGTACACTTGATTTTGACTTTATCTGTGAATCCTTGCTCAAGGATCAGTTCGGCGGGGCAGACAAGAGCTTCAAAGTCGGTAAAATGGATTATGACGCTATTATTGTTCCCGCTTGCGAAACTATCCGTAAAACTACACTTGATGCACTCAATGAATTTGCTTCAAACGGTGGCAAGGTAATCTTTATGGGCGAAATTCCGACAATGGTTGATGCGGTTGCTTCAGTTGCACCGAAGGCACTTGCAGAAAAATGTGATATAATCAGTTGGAGCAAGGCTAAGCTTTTTGAAGCACTTGCGCCTTACCGTACAATAGACATCCGTGACAGAAGAGGTAATTCTTCAGACAACCTTATGTATGCTCTTCGCAATGACGGTGACGGAAAGAATCTTTTCATCTGTCATATCAGAGATACGCTCAGAACAGCTATTGACGAAGAAGAATACTATACAGTAACAATCAAGGGGGAATTCAAGCCCGTTCTTATGGATTCACTCTCGGGCGATATTTCCGACTACCCGGCTTCATACGCTGACGGAAACACAATCCTTAAATGGACTTGCTACTCGCAGTCAAGCATACTTCTTCGCCTTGAACCCGGTAAAGCTGAATCTTCTGAAATCAAGACGGAAGAAAACGGAGAGCTTGAATATCTTGCAGACGATATTGAAGTCATCCTTGACGAGCCTAACGTGTGCGTTCTTGATATGGCTGAATGGAAGATTGACGACGGCGAATGGCAGAAAAAAGAAGAAATGCTTCGCCTTTGTGTCAAAGCAAAGGAGGAACTCGGCTTCTCAATTGACTCCGTTCACGGTGTTCAGCCCTGGGTTATGGGTATTGTTGAGGCAAAGAACACAATAACAGTAAAGGCTACATTCAACTCTGACGTTGAAGTTGAAGAAGCAATGCTTGCTCTTGAAGATTTTGACGACTGTGAAATTTTCTTCAACGGAAATAAAATCGAAAAAGTTTCTCAGGGTTATTATGTTGATTTCTCAATCACAAAGGTTAACATCGGAAAAATCAACAAGGGCGAAAATACCGTTATTGTTACAAAGCCGTTCACAGTTGTTTCCAGTGTTGAAAATATGTTCATCCTCGGTGACTTCGGTGTTCAGGTTGCAGGTACGGCAGTCAAGCTTACCGCACCAAACAATAAAATTCACTTTGGTGACTTAACAAGCCAGGGATTCCCCTTCTACGGCGGTGTTATGACATACAGACTTAAAATTGACGGCGGTAGGAATACAAAGCTTTGCCTCGGACTTTTCACAGCACCGTGTGTCTGCGCCGAGCTGGACAGCAAGAGAGTTGCAAACCTTTCACTTTCTCCGTATTCTGTTGATCTTGGCAAACTCACTGAAGGTGAACACACACTTGATCTCGTTGTATCTCTGAGCAGAATCAACACATTCGGTACACTTCATATGTGTGACGGTAAACGCCGTTGGTTCGGTCCTGACGGATGGTACACTGAGGACGAGGACTGGACTTATGGGTATATGCTCAAACCGACAGGCCTTATAACCGCACCTCGTATGTATAAAAAATAATATATAAAAATTCCCGCCTGCTGAAAATTCAGCAGGCGGTTGATTCGTCCGTTATCAGACAAAGGAAAACAGTCACACCATCAGGAGTGACTGTTTTGTTTTATTTTAAAGTTTTGAGAAACCGAAGTTATTTATGAGTGCATCAATCTTCTGCTTCTGTTTACACAGCGGGCAATCGTGGAAAGAAACGGTAAAATATCCCGGAATATCGTTCGGGTCAAAGACTGAATTTACTGGATAACCGCCGCACTCTTTCTTTGTCGCGAAAATTGAAGCAATACCTACAATGTCACCACCGTAATACCTGATAGCTTCAATTGCAGAGTTAGCCGTGTAACCTGTTGCAACTGAAACAGCAAGAATAAGAACGTGCTTACCCTGAATCATAGGAGCATAGTTATCTCTGAAAATCAGCTGAGAAGCGCCTGTCATTTCAGGAGTAACAACATAAATCGTCTGGTGAGCGTTGATATTCATAAAGTTGTTTTCGGTAAGCTCATCAGCAAGGCAGGTGCCGATTACCTCTGTGCCGTCAAGGCAAAGAATTGTGTCGATAATCTGAGTGCTGTAATTATAATTTCTGCAAAGCTCTTTAGCAACGGCTCTTGCCTCTGAAAGACGCGATTTCTGTGCCGCAACATCGATATAATAGTTACTGTGAGAATGGTTAGAAGCAAAATGTCCTTCCATTACACGAAGATGCAGATCATTACTTTTGGTTTTGATTTTAATTACGTTTTTTTCAGGCATCCTGAACACCTCTTTAAAGATTTGTACATAAGATTATGTGTTATTATTTTACAACATATGCACAATAATTTCAATAGCGTTTTTAAAATTTTTATCATAAATAAATAACTCAGAACATTATTTCTTTTGTAGAGAAACAGTATAAAACGCCAAAAAACAAAACCGACATACTAATTTTTACAGAAAAATACATCGGTTTTATAAAAATTACTGATTGGTAATTCCTTTATAATCCTTTTTTACTTTTTCATAGCTTTCAAGGTTGCCTATATCGTATCTTCTACCCGGCATCTCCATTGAATAAACGGTAGTTTTGGTGCAAAGCCAGGCAATGTAGCTTCCCGGTGCATCCGTACCGCAACCGCTTTCTATACCTTCGGACACAAGGCGTGCGTCCGCTTTTGTGTAATAATAAAAAGGCGGACAGCACCAGTTTGTTGCAGGTGTCGGGGATTTTTCCGTCATGCTAAGCACCTTGTCATCACCGTCAATTGCGACAACTCCGCACTTCAGAAGCTTCTGAAACTCAGGCTCGTAGTAACGCATAATGCAAGATGCATTCTTCTCCTTTGCGTAGTGTATAAACTTCGTCAGGCTGAAATCAAGAACATTATCCCCTGCTATAACGAGCATATCGTCATCAATATTAAGACTTTCAATTGCAAACTGAATATCTTTTACCGCACCGAGGCGAGTTTCATTTGATGACGTACCGTCGTCTACAACAGTTACTTTCTGCTTCTTGGTCTTTGCCCATTCATCAAAATGACAGGCAAATTTGTGGTTTGATATAACTATATACTCGTCCACCAAACCTGACTTATCAATATCATCAACGAGCCAATCAAGGATTGTCTTGTCGCCAACTTCAAGAAGCGGTTTAGGAAAGTTTTCAGTTAAAGGATAAAGCCGCGTTGCATAGCCCGCGGCAAGAATAAGGCATTTCATAATTTATCATTCCTCAAGATTTATACCGTCCGCACTTTCGCAGATATGGCAGGAAAACTTACCTTCAAGCTCCGGAAAAGCCTTAAGATATTCCGCCGTTACGGTTTCTACAATGCTTTCTTCATATGCAGGGTCAATCAGCGCCATACAGCAACCCTTGAAGCCTGCACCTGAGAATCGTCCGCCGTAGATTCCCTTTGTTTTTGTCATTATATCATAAAGAGTTATCAACTCCGGCGAACCTGTTTCCCAATTTTCAATTGAAGATTTTCCGCTTTCAAAAGAAAGCCTGCCGAATTCTTCAATATCTCCCCTGCGCCATGCTTCAGCACCCTCCTGCACACGGAAGAATTCGGTATACCAGTGTTCGGCACGTTTTTGCCAGTTTTCGGGAAGCTTGTCCTTATACTTTAGATAAACATCATAAGGAACATCACGGAGATTTGTTTCCTCGAATTTGCCGTAATCCATACCTGCGTACGCTTTGAGTGCATATGCGGCACTCCGGCACTCGTCAACCCTCATATTAAAAGCTGAACCCGCAAGGCTTCTTTCAATACCGCTGAAGAATATTGCAATCTTATAGGGCTTCATGCAGGGATGCTGCGGTATGAGTTCATATGTGTCGTTCTGCAGATCCATATATAACAGATTTTCTTTTCTGCAATAAATCTCGCACGACTGATCAAGCTTTCCGCAGGAAACACCGACATATTTATTTTCAGCTTCCTGAGAAATCGTTATGAGCTCAGACGGCGTAAGGATTATTCCGTTCATCCTGCAAAGAGCAGACAAAAATGTAATAATTACAGCTGCAGAAGACGATAAACCACCAATCGGAAGTTCACCGTCAACAACAGCACAAAGTCCGCGACGCAAAGGATAGCGTTTATCAAGAGCAATAGTAGCACCTCTGAGATGATCCGCCCAGTCGCCCTGTTTCTCAGCAGGTGTTGCCTGAACATGCCATTGAGCACGTTTTTCAAACTGAAGAGACTGAATCTCGATAACACCGTTTTCCTTCGGCCCGTATGCTATATTAACACCTTTATTGATTGCCATACCCGTAATCTTACCGAGCTGATGATCACTGTGCGCACCAATCGGACAAATGCGGTATGGTGTGAATGCAACGCATTGAGGCGTTTTTTTATATATTTTTTCGAACAAATCAGCTGATGCTGTCATAGTTTTCACCTTTAATTCAAATCAAAACTTTCTCCAGACCATTTTTTCTACAACACCTGTATAAGATTGGATAATTTTAACAACCTTTGTACTGACGTTTTCTTCAACATAATCAGGTACGGGGATTCCGTAATCTCCGCTGTCATTCATATCAACAGCAGTAGTTACAGCCTGAAGAAGGCTTTTTTCGTCAATGCCGGCAAGAACAAAGCAAGCTTTATCAAGAGCCTCGGGTCGTTCGGTTGATGTTCTTATACAAACAGCCGGAAACGGATGGCCTACACTCGTAAAGAAGCTTGATTCCTCGGGAAGTGTACCGCTGTCCGAAACAACTGCATAAGCGTTCATCTGTAATTTATTATAATCATGGAAGCCGAGAGGTTCATTTCTGATTACCCTCTTATCAAGCACAAAACCGCTTTTTTCAAGACGGTTTCGGCTTCTCGGGTGGCAGGAATAAAGAATCGGCATATCATATTTTTCCGCCAATTTGTTTATAGCATTAAACAAGCTGAGGAAATTTTTTTCTGTATCAATATTTTCTTCTCTGTGGGCAGAAAGCAAGATATACTTTTTCGGTTCTAGACCAAGACGATCAAGCACGTCGCTCGACTCAATTTCACAAAGATTCTGATGAAGCACCTCTGCCATCGGAGAACCCGTTACATAGGTACGTTCTTTAGGAAGCCCACACTCGTGAAGATATTTTCTTGCATGTTCACTATACGCAAGGTTAACATCAGAAATAATATCAACGATACGGCGGTTTGTTTCTTCGGGCAGACATTCATCCTTACACCTGTTGCCTGCTTCCATATGGAAAATCGGAATATGAAGTCTTTTTGCCGCAATTGCTGAAAGGCAGGAATTTGTGTCACCCAGAATAAGAAGAGCATCCGGCTTTATCTCTGCCATAAGCTTGTATGAACAGTTAATTATATTTCCGACTGTTGCACCAAGGTCATCACCTACGGCATTCATATACACTTCAGGATCGGCAAGCTTAAGATCTCTGAAAAAAACACCGTTAAGATTGTAGTCATAATTCTGACCCGTATGAGCAAGGACAGTGTCAAAATACCTGCGGCACTTATTTATAACAGCAGCAAGACGGATAATCTCCGGTCTTGTACCGACGATGATAAGTAGCTTCAACTTGCCGTTATTCTGAAAATTCACATCACTGTAATCAAGTTTAATATCCATGGTTTATCCCTTTCGTAATAACGCTTATTCAACGATTTCAAAAAATGTATCGGGACGGTTCGGGTCAAACTGTTCATTCGCCCACATAACCGTTACAAGATTTTCGGTTTCTGAAAGATTGATTATGTTATGTGTATAACCCGGGAGCATATGAATTGCTTCAATTTTATCTCCGCTGACTTCAAAATTTAAAACCTCATCAGTGCCTATTTTTCTTTCCTGAATAAGACCGTGTCCGCTGACAACAATAAAAAATTCCCATTTAGAATGGTGCCAATGCTGACCTTTAGTTATACCCGGCTTAGAGATATTCACAGAAAACTGACCGCATTTTTCTGTTTTAAGAAGCTCGGTAAAGCTTCCTCTGTCATCCGTATTCATTTTCAAGGGGAATGAAACTTTTTCTTTTGGAAGATAGGACAAGAAGGTACTGTAAAGCTTCTTTGCAAACGAATTATCGGGGATTTCAGGCATAACTAATGTGCACGCCTGATTTTTGAAAGTTTCAAGCAAATCAACTATTTCACCGAGAGTAACCTTATGCGTAACGGGAACAGCGCAGTATTTGCCCTCTTCACAGAGTACCGTTTCAATTCCGTCGAAAACACAATGATGTTCTTTATTTTCAAGCACATCAAGCATTTCGGCAACCAAATCATCAATATAAAGCAGCTCCAACTGAACTGCTCTGTTACTGACAGTTATCGGAAGATCATTTGCAATGTTGTTACAGAAAGTTGCAACAGCACTGTTATAGTTCGGTCTGCACCATTTGCCGAAAAGATTCGGAAAACGGTAAACATAAACCTTAGCTCCGGTTTCTTCGCCGTATGCAAAAATCAGGTCCTCACCTGCCTTTTTGCTTCTGCCGTAATCACTGTCATAACGGCCGATGCAGGTTGCCTGGATTGAAGATGAAATCATAACAGGACAAGCATTATTGTGTTTTCTGAGCATTTCGAGAAGCTCTGCCGCAAAGCCGAAATTGCCCTGCATAAACTCTTCCGGATTCTGCGGACGGTTAATTCCGGCAAGATTGAAAACAAAATCAGCTTTTGCACAGTATTCATCAAGCAAAGCTTTATCTGTGTCAATATCGAACTCAAAAACCTCACCAATTTTAATTTCCGGACGTGTTCTGTCCTTACCGTCTCTTATATTTTTAAGACTTGCACAAAGGTTTTTACCCACAAATCCTTTAGCGCCTGTTACAAGTATATTCATACTTATTTTGCCTCCTTTGCAAGCTCTTCCTGAATATACGCAAGAGATGCAATCTTAGCTTTCGTTTCTTCTACTGTAAGAAGCTGTGTGTTATTGGAATTAAATTCAGTAAGAACATTTCGCTCTGCATCGCCCTCACTGAAATATTTATCGTAATTAAGTCCTCTCTTATCACAAGGTACTCTGTAAAACTCACCCATATCGACAGCGTTAGCACACTCTTCGTTTGTGAGCAAAGTTTCATACATTTTCTCACCGTGACGGATACCGATGATTTTAATATCATCTTTATTACCGCCAAAAAGTTCACACACAGCTTCAGCCTGTGTCTGAATTGTGCAGGCAGGTGCTTTCTGCACAAGAATATCGCCCGGTTCACCGTTTTCAAATGCAAACAGAACAAGATCAACTGCTTCGTCAAGTGACATTATAAAACGAGTCATAGAAGGCTCTGTTACCGTGATAGGATTGCCTTTTTTTATCTGTTCTATCCAAAGAGGGATAACCGAACCGCGTGAACACATAACGTTACCGTAACGTGTACAGCAGATTTTTGTCTTGGTTGTTGTTCGTGCCTTAGCGACAACAACCTTTTCCATCATAGCTTTAGATGTACCCATTGCATTAACCGGATAAGCAGCCTTATCCGTTGAGAGACATACAACGTTCTGTACCCCCGCTTCAATCGCTGCAGTCAATACGTTTTCAGTTCCGAGAACGTTTGTCTTAACCGCTTCAATCGGGAAAAACTCACATGACGGAACCTGCTTAAGTGCCGCTGCATGGAAAATATAATCAACACCGTACATCGCACTCTTAACGGAAGCAAGATCGCGCACGTCGCCGATATAAAATTTAATTTTATCAGCAACTTCAGGCATTTTCACCTGAAACTCATGGCGCATATCATCCTGCTTTTTCTCATCACGAGAAAAAATACGTATTTCTCCTATATCAGTACGAAGAAAACGGTTAAGTACAGCGTTGCCGAATGAACCTGTACCGCCGGTAATGAGTAAAGTTTTACCTGTAAAATTAGCCATATTATTTCTCCTATTTCATTCTATATTTTCGCCACAAATAATACTTTTTACAAATTCACTGTTCTTTTTCAAACTGTGATTTTTATCTGCAAGAATTAAGGCGTTTTCAACATATTTTTCTCTGAATGTTTTATCTTCAATACATTTAGTTAAAATCTCTTTAAGTTCATCTTCATCAGATGCAATATGTGCTGCGTTATGTTCATCAAAATACTGCACAAAAGGATATTTACGCAACGCATAAATAAGCGTTGGTATTCCGCAAGCCAGATAATCCGCGAGCTTTGTTGAAAATGCACAAAGCAAGTCATCCAGACCTTCTGGATTCTCGCAGTGAATTACCATAGAACAATTTTTAGTTTCTTCTAACACTTGAGTATACGGTATTCTTCCGCCAAACTCCACATTAGGACAATTAGTTAACTGTTCTTTTGTTGTGTTATCCGGAAAAGAGCCGAATAATTTCAGTCTGGCTGTAGGGTCAACTTCGTAAAGAACTTTTGCCAACGACAATAATGTCGCTGATCGTCCCACTCCAAGATTTCCACAATATAACAAAGTAAACTGTTCCGGTTCTTTATGTTCGGAACGGTAATCATTCATACCAGAAGCCGTATATACGGATTTGCTATTCCCATAATGTGGATATGTAAGCTGATACTGATTTTCTAAATACTCCGTAATATAGAAGCAGTAATCCACCTTCTTCATAAATTCTGAATAGGCTTTTTTCAACCGGTTCTTCAACAAAAAATGCCACACAGAATGCTTCTTGGCACTTGCATATAACACTTCTTTAAGAACATAGTTTTCACAGTTATACATATATAAGGGAATCCTGCGCTTATTTGCGATCGTTCTTGCAATGTCATACATGAACGGAGCATCACCAGCATACAACAAAACAGCCTGCGGTGAGAAATCATTCAAGAACTGTTCGAAATCAGAAGTCCACCATCTTCTCATCGACCAAATCAAATCTCGAATATATAAATTTCTGCACGACCGGACAATAGAATTATCCTTTACCGAAGATTCATAAGTTTCGCTGACACTGTTTGATATCACTTTACCGCGAATAGTTTTTCTAAATAACGGATTAATTACAGTTTTAAGTGCACTCTTATCCGAAATCTGATAATAATACTTACAACAAGAAAAATCAGGTTTATCCTTAATGTAAAACTGTGCAAGTTCTTTAGCGTCAAAACCATGCAACAAATTTTTCAGAGTACGTCCGTTTGAAGAAGAGTTGTTCATTGCAGTATTTGAAATAATCAATAAACGTTTCATCACTGTATTCTCCTTACTTTTTTACTGACAGTATCAATACCCAATACTTAACCTTATTGCTTAATACGAAAACATCTATATAGCTTAATTATTTATGCTTTTTGTATTTAATTATCCCAAAAAGTTTTTCAGCCTCAGATTTCAAATACATACGATTTGTCGAGAAACATAAAAGAATACTGAAATAAACAACACCACAAATAGCAACTTCAACAAACTGCCATATTAATCCTGACGGGATATATCTTTGCATTATATAAGCAAATACACCCATCACAACGGATGACAGAATAATCTCTTTTACTGAGATAAACATTTTAAGAGGTGAAATCCTAAAACTAAATTTCATAAAAAACATATGTACAACAACTATCTGCAAAAAAGCAAATGAACGTAACCAAACAAGAGTACTAAACCCTTGTCTTACAGAGTATACGCATACAGGGATCACAAAAGCAAGATGTAAAAGCTGGGCTACTAATGAAATTTTCGGTTTTCCTTTAGCTCGATACACCTCTCTGCTGAATGTTCCGAAAACACAAACAATCGACGTACACAGACCCCAGATTCCGACAAAATCAGCAGCTTCCATCCATTGTTTACCCAACAACAACAATGTTACAAGATCGCGAAAACAAAATATTCCAACTCCTAACGGAAGAACAAACATCGCAACATTCTTCTGAAAAGTAAAAAAAAGCTGTTCAAATTTTTCACTATCATCCTGGCAGCGGGATAAAGCTGAAAATAAAACAGTAGTAGTAGCACCTGTAACAATAGTTAAAATACTTGTAACTGTGCTCTGTGAATTCTTATACAGTCCTGTGTAGTAATTTCCGAGAACATTACTGATAACCAGAATATCAATATAATTGCTTGCCCACAATGCAATCGACTCCAGTAAAGTCCATATACTGAAAGAGAGCATTTTCTTAAGAAGTTTAACACTGTAAAAGAAATTTGGTTTCCAGTCTGAAGCATATGTCAGTAAAATTGATTTTAGTAATCCGCCTGTTAAATTGCCTATGATAAGTGACCAGTGCTTTAATCCCAGTAATGCAAGTGGTACAGTAACAATAAGTGGAAGCAACGAAACAGACAATCTTTTAACAAAAAGAATCTTGAAATTCAGTTTTCTCTGAAACAATGCTTCCTGTATGCTACTGAAGGATGTCAGCGGTAGCGACAAAGCTGCAATTGCTAACGCAAAACCATATCCCTGATTTCCCAATGCAACAGAAATCTGGTTTCTGAACACTGCTATAAGTCCCCATGCCAATAAAGAAATACTTATATTAGTCCAAAAAGCAACAGAAGCACCTTTATGTAATTCTTCTTTAGCACTATATTGGTGCTGAATAAGATACTTTTGGAATCCCGCTGTCGACAACATATCAGCAAAACTGATAATCATATTAATTGATGCAATTATACCGAAAATCTCTGGGGCAAGAATTCGTGCAAGAATCATATTCGAAATTGGAACAATTAATTTGGCTGACAATTCTGCCGCGAAAGACCATATAGTGGCTTTTCCTACCGAATCACCTGAATTTTTATTCATTTTGATTGAATCTGTCACATAATACGCTCCTTTCGCTACACAAGTCTTCAAAAAAATATCGCAGATTTACACAAATTCTTATATTACCTAATCAAAGACTTATTAAGCATATAGTGTTTCCAGTCAGCAATCACAATACCCCAAAAAGTCGCCGTTATGGTAATGTGTGTAAATGTAATAAAATAATTAGTGAACAATGATAACACGATTGAAATAATAAGTGATGCTCCTGCAGCCTTTGCACCAGGATAGCCAGTTTTGATCATCTTTCTACAAGCAATGAACATTTTAGCATACAGGTTAATAATTAATATAAGCGCAAAAACACCATAATTATACATTATTTCAAGAAAATCATTATGTGCACCCGACTCACTTCCATAAACCAACTGAATACCACTTAATCCGTGTCCGAAAAAGAAACCGTAAAAATCAGATACCGTAATCGCTTTCCAAACACCTGAGTATATATCATCACGACCGCTACCACCATCTGTAGTAATCGTTTCCATTCTATCAAACAGTGACAAATTAAGTTTTGACTCAAGTAAAAAATATGCTATAAACAAAAATACGGCCACTACAAATAATTTAATCAAAACCTTAAAAAAATCTTCTATGTTTTTCTTTTGAATAGAACCAATTATGTAATACACAAATACAGCGCATACCATTGCTATAAAGCCTGCACGCTTTCCTGCCATCATAAGACACACAACGAGAGGTATTAGTTTGATATACATATTTGTTTTCTTATCAAACAGAAAAACCAATGGTAAAGCACACAAAAGAAAATAAGCATCCGACTGATAAACATTCGTATGATTCAAAGCCACGCGAGAATACATTAGAAACAAAGTAAAGGCAGCTAACGCAAAATATAAAACACTATATACCTTGTATTCAAATTTTGAGATGCCTTTTGAGGCTGCATAATAAAAAACAAAGATTACGGATGCAAAATAAAACAACATTGCATACGAAAAAACGATGTTAATAGAAAAGTTTTTTAGGTTCAACAGTGAAATGACCGCAACATAAAAGCTATACATAAAAGCGTCTTTGATTACAATCGGCAACGTTATGCTTTTTTTTATACAACTCATTAAAAGTAGTACCGACAATGCAATAAAACTGATGTTTAATACATTCCATATACCTCCCGAAGAACCACTAGCACCTACCAAGGAGTTCCTGTACATTTTCAATATTGCATACAAAAATGAAATAAAGAGCCATATAGCTAGCACCCAGTTACGCGTGACTGAATTATTCTTTTTTATTTCACCTTCAACCGCAAGAGAGCATAAGTTAGACCTTTCAGTTGAACCATGACCAGAACATATTCTTTCATTGCTATCGTTTTTCATTCACATAATTCCCCAAATTATTCAAGTAACCAAAAGATTCTTTTTTCTTTTCATTTACCACAGTTTCAAAATTATTGTAGTTAACATCTTCAAAATCGGCATACTTTGTATCATTTTTTCGCACAAGTCTGTTTTCCAAACCAAACATACTGCATAATGCAATTGCACGCTCAGGCTTATAATCAATCAACGAGTAAA
Source organism: Acutalibacteraceae bacterium (assembly GCA_045589535.1). Taxonomy (GTDB): domain Bacteria; phylum Bacillota; class Clostridia; order Oscillospirales; family Acutalibacteraceae; genus CAG-488. The sequence goes on from JAZNPE010000048.1 coordinate 26,955, forward strand.
ACTTTTTATTAAAAATAATTGAAAATGCAGTTGCGTGAAAAGATGTTGTAACCACTGCACCCGCATCACGGATCAACTGTACAAATTCCTGCGGTGTGACATCAAACAGATATTTGTCTGCTTTTATTTTTTTATCTACACGCGGCTGAATTGACACGACCTGCCAACCTGTCTCTTTTTTCAGTTTGTCAACAAGAGTCTGAAACGCATCATGACGCAACATTCTGAAACACAGAATATACGGTTCTTTTATACGAGCTTCAGGCGTAATCTTATTCCATTGCTCTCTATCCAACAAAAAAACAGGATCTATATGTGTCTGACAGGATAAACCCAATGTGTTTTTAATATATTCTGTACCCTGTTCTTCCCTTGAAGAAATACAGTCAAACTGTGAAAGTCTTTTTTTCAGATACTTAACACTTTTCTCATCTTTTTCATACAAACCTTTACTTGCCGCATAACTTGCGCGAACCGTTTCAGGACCGCCAAAATCAAGAAAACGGATTGGTACCAAATCATTTCCAAGCGAAAAAACCTGATCGCTACCTGTTAAATAAATTTCTGCTTCCGGCGGTGTTCTCTGTACTTCTTCAACCGAATAGTATGGTCTTGTCTGTTTTAAAAAATCTTTACGGAACCCGAGAAACCTGTTTGACAATTTCTTATTTCTGCCATAATAGACAAGATTTTGCACCTTTATAATCGCTTGTCTGATTACTACTTTCAAATTTGAAGCACGTTGATCAGAAACACTCACATCAAGAATTTCATTTTCATATCCAAGTTCAATCAGTGTCTGTTGGAGAGCGTATGCCTGCAATACTGCTCCGTAGTTATCCGCTTTCTGTGTTGTAACAGTAACAATCTTCATTTCATACACTCCTTCATTAACTCCATACATAAATCAATATTCAACATCATTAAAAGGTTTCATTTCCTTATAACCCTCATTGCCACACTTCATCCACTTAAGCTTTTCAGAAAAGGAAAGGTTGCTCAGTTTGCTTGTCCTTGCAGCAAAATACAGCATCCAGGCAAATTTAGTTTTTGGATGTGCTGACTGATAAAATGCACCTTTTCCGTAATACATTTTTTCATCAAACCCGCTGAACCAAGTAGAATTTTCAAAGTCAACCTTACCGATAGTTTCCTTAGAAACGTAGAAAGTCAAGCCTTTTTTTCTTGCATCTGTAAGCCACATACTGTCTTCGCCTGACGGGAAGATGCATCCGCCACCAAAAAGGGTTGTAAACCACACATTTGCTTTACGGATTGAATTGAGCCTTACAGCAATCCTTACTCCGCCCCAAGGCATTTTACAGAATCGGCTACACTTTTTTGTTTCGCTATACTTTATCTGTTTTCTGTCAGAATCTGTGTCAAGATGAAAAATAATAACATCCGCATCGGGGTGTGTATCAAATTCAGCAAGTACCTTTTCTTCAACATCATCGTTATATGTCACATCATCATCGGCAAAAAGACAGATTTCACCTTTTGCATACATCAGAGCAAGATTACGGTTAATGCCTACTCCCCTTGTGTCTGTTGTAATCATACGCGCAAGGTGACCGTCAAACTCTTTTTCTTCAAAGGAAGTTCTGTCTGCCTGATTAGCAAACACAACATCAGAATGAATATTCATCTGTTCAATTTTGGAAAAGTCTTTCTGGTGCATAGTAACGCACAAAATTTCAAATCTTGACATTAAACATTCCCCAAATACTCGGTATAATTTTTCTCTGTGTCAAAAACATACGCGTGAACAGCAGCTTTGCGCTGCTCTTCACTCGGTAATTTCATATAATCACCGTAACGGTATGTAAGATACTCTTTTATTCTCTCAGAACCGAGAAGGTTGGTATCTTCAAAATTGATATCGACGGGCTTCTCAAAAAAAGATTTATCAAACAAACCGTTTCTGAATTTTGCGGGGGTTATCCAATAGCAATACTTATAATTATCTTTTCTGCCGTCGTATCTGTAAATATGGCTATATGCAATTCGTGCCATAAGCTTACAGGGCATAAATTTCAGGGAGTCGAGAACGACTTTCTGTGACTTACTTTTCGGCTTCCAGTTTCTTTGGGACAATCCGTAAAGCGTTACAAACTTGGATTCATAGTAAACCATTTTCTGAATAAATTTATTCTCCGGAACCTTATGAAGAATCATTATATCAACATATATACCGTGGTGCATATCCATGCAGTTTTTGAAGTTCTCTTCAATAAACGTAGTGCCATTCATACGCACCTTTGCATATTCAAGATACTTATTATCAGTTCGCCATTCCTGAAGGACAAACTGTTCGTTCTTGGTGTTTTCAAAAACTGTTTTGAATTTTTTGTATTGGTCGGGAGTCATAAATATATCCAGATCATCGTCCCAGGGAATAAATCCTCCGTGGCGGACCGCACCGAGTGCCGTGCCACCCATTATATAATAAACAATCCCGTGTTCGCGGCACAGTTTGTCTATAAACTTCATAGTTTCAAGAATTTTATCCTGTACGCTACGCACGGACCGCTGACTCATAAATCCACTTCTTTTCTTTTTACTAAGCTTTCTTTGCAAGATAATAATACTTGCTCATTATTTTATTAAAAATCGGTATTCTTATCAAAATCTTTGCGACAAATTTCAACACTTTAAATATCGATGTTTTCACTGTATAAACAACAACAGACTCCGTCCAACGGTGCGGATGGATACTGATTATGTTACCCTTAGTCTTATCTAATGCCTCTGATAAATAGTCAAGATTTTTATAAGGTACATTTTTATCATCGGTATTGACAACATCGTTATTTATCGGGTCATAAATGAGTTTAAACATTCGACCCGCATCTGAAAAATACAGATAATCTGTCGGTATTTTCTCTTTGAAATTTACCATTATATCCGCGATTTCAGGATATAATTCACGAACTTTTTCATTCCTGAAAAAATCACGGTTCGAGTGATAGCCGTTTCTCTCAACTATAGGATTGCCATGTTGGCAAACCGTTTTAATTTCAAATCCGTTGTCCTCAAACATCTTTTTGTTCTTTGCAAACTCTTCGATAGCTTTTTCAAAATCACCTTTGCAAGCATCAAGAACGTCATAATGATATGAAATTTCGTGTCCCATATCCTGCATCTCAGACAACATTTTGATATTGCGTTCTTCTTCCAACAAATACGCCTGCACATAATACGAACCTCTGTGTCCGTACTGATTTTCAATCTGTGCAATTCTGTACGCATGTGAAACATCAGTTTCAACATCGTGCTTCAGAACAAGATAATTGCCCGAATCGGATTTAACTTCGCAAGCAGGAATACTTTTGAAATTCTTTTCTTTTAACACAGAACAAAACTCTGCCCATTTTTTATATACAAAAATCATTCTTTATTAAGCCTTTCACGCAAAATAGTTGATGAAATACCGTCAGTATGAGACAAATACACAACGGAACATCCTTCAGATGCAAACTCCTCTTCATACTTGTTCCACGACGGTGTACCCTGCCAGTCAGAGCCCACAAAAACAGCATCAACATTGTACTTTTTTACGGCTGAAAGCTTGTCCATATCGTTCTGCAAAACAACTTTATCTACATATCTGATAGAATTAACTATTTCAACTCGCTCTTCTTCGCAGATAATAGGCTTTTTGTTTTTTCTCCTCATACAGAGTTCATCGGTTGTAACTCCGACAATAAGATACTCACACTGCTCTTTTGCACGTTTTATAATATTCAAGTGCCCGATATGAAACATATCGTAAACACCTGTTGTGTATCCGATTTTATACTTCTTTTCAGCCATAACTTAAACCGTCTTTCTGGCAAATTTTTTAAACACCCAACTGCGGACTTTGTTAGGCAACAGCATCTGAACAACCAGTCTTTCACCAACATTGACAAGGAATCTGTCAAGCCCTATAACCTTGTTATCCAACATATATTTCTGCAACTTAGCTTCACTAAGGAAGTATTTTGTTCCGCCACGACGCTGATACATCTCCTTGCCGATACGGACATTAACAAGATAGTCCGGCAGATTAGCAAACTTTGCTCCGTCCAGAAATAAGCGAAGCCACAGATATGTATCCTCTTCGCAGTACCAATCAATGTATCCTCCGACACTGTCAACACGGCTCTTTTTGAACATAACCGTAACCTGATTCATCGGGCATCTTCTCTTCATATCTTCTTTTATGGATGCATCATCAGATTTAACAACACGTGCCTCAACAATATTGTCAGGATATCCGACAAATTCCGTAATATTTCCGCCTACAACAGTAAGCTCAGGATCGCTTTCAAACAGCACAAGCTGCTTTTCGAACCTGTCCTCAGCACTGATATCATCCGCATCCATTAAAGCCACAAGCTCGTTAGAGCAGTTGTTTAAACCGACTCGACGCGCTTCTCCGTGACCTTTGTTCTCAGGCAAACGAATAACTTTAAATATTGAATTTTGCTCAAAATGGTTAATTACAACATCAAGCACTTGCGGAACAGGACCGTCAACCACAAGAACTACCTCATCGGGTTTTCTTGTCTGATTAAGGATACTGTCAACCGCAGTTCTGAACCATTCCGGATTATCCTTGCCGTAAACACACATGGATACAGAAAATTTTGTATCAGGCATCATCATACCTCCAGGAGATCTTTTGCTTCTTTCTGGCGAAGTTCATATTCTTCGTTTGTCACTTCGCCTTTTTGTAGCAGATAGTCACCAAAATCAAGGTCACTTACCGTTCCTTCTCGGACTGTATCTGCTCTTTCAAAAACTTTTATTGCTGTTTTAAAAACAATCTTCGCATCATTCAAAAACGTTATTCCGTTTTCTATGTACTCAATATCATATTCGAACTTCTTTTCCCAACTGATATTGTTTCTTCCGTTTACCTGAGCCCAACCTGTTAATCCTGGCATTACACTGTGACGTACCCTCTGCTTCGGTGTCATAAACACCATATCCCGCACCAACTGCGGTCTGGGACCTACAATTGACATATCGCCTTTGAGAATATTTATAAGTTCGGGTAATTCATCCATTGATGTTGCACGAAGAAACCTTCCGTACCTTGTAAGACGTTTTTCATCAGGTAAAAGTTTTCCGTCAGCATCTTTTTTATTAGTCATTGAACGGAATTTTATTAACTTAAAAATTTTTTCGTTCTTTCCCGGTCTGGGTTGTGTAAAGAACGGATTGCCTCCCATCTTAACAGTGCCGATAATTATAAGCACCAATATCAATGGCGAAAGTATCACCAAGGCTATCAGAGAAAGCAAAAAATCTATCATTCTTTTAAAAAACTTTTGGTACATACCTAAAACCCTCAATCGAAGCAACTTCTAACAATTTCAATAATTGCATTCTGCTCATCTGCCGTCATCTTTATATCACTGGGCAAACACAAGCCACGCTCAAAAATATCCATACTCACATCGAAAACTCCGCCCTCGATATAAGCGTCTGTTTTCGCTCTTAACGAACCGCTTCTTGTCACAAACTCATGCATACGGTACATCGGTTGCATATGCATCGGCTTCCAGAGAGGTCTGCCCTCTGCATTATAGCTTGCAAGTTTTTCAAGAATTTCCGTCGGGCAGGTTTTGCCTTTTTCCCTGACATAAAGTGCCTTGGAATCGTCTCTCACCTGACGGCACATATAATCCTTATCAATAATCATAGCTGAGAGCCAATAGTTAGGCTCTGTTTCGTCTGCTATAGGATTCATCTTCACCGGAAGATACTTGAATCCTTCACAATAACGTTCATAAAGAGCTTTTTTACGTTCGATATGCTCTTCAAGATACTTGTACTGACCGCGGATAACACCTGCGACAACATTGCTCATGCGGTAGTTATAGCCAACCTCTTCGTGCTGATACCACGGGGCATTTTCCCTCGCCTGAGTTGACCATTTGCTTGCCTTATTTGCAACTTCCTGATCATCAGTAAGAAGACATCCGCCTGCTGAACCCGTGATAATTTTATTTCCGTTATAGCTTATTGCGGAATAGTCACCGAAAGAACCGCACTGTCTGCCGACTACTGTTGCGCCCATAGCCTCGGCAGCATCTTCAATAAGAAGTGCACCGTGCTTTTCACAGATCTCTTTAATTTTATCAATTCTTCCCGGGAAACCGTAAAGCTCAGCATAAACAACAAGCTTTACATCAGGATAGAGTTCAAAGGCTTTTTCAAGAGCAACGGGATCCATATTCCATGAATCTTCCTCGGTATCAATAAAGACAGGAATACCGCCTTCATAAACAACCGGATTGAGTGTTGCAGCAAAAGTCATATCGGAACAGAAAACACGCTTGTTTTCGAGTGCGCCGTGGCTGATTGCCGGTCTGCCGTAAAGCCTTTCACCAGCAGCTTTCACCGTAAGGTGGAGCGCTGCCGTACACGACGAAAGCCCAACCGCATATTTCTTTTCAGCCTTCTCGGCGGCTATTCTCTCAACCTCATTGATGTTTGCACCAACTGTAGACATCCAGTTTGTTTCATAAGCCTCTTTCATATATTCAAGCTCTTCTCCGTGCATTGTAGGAGTTGCAAGCCATATTTTTTTACTGAATCTTTCCAAAATAATCTGCCCTCTTTTTGTAAAGTTTCTTAAAAATAACAGTATATTTTAAAGCTATTTCAAATTTAATTTATCGAACAATTTATGGTCGTAATCACTTTTCAATGCTAATTCAAGCCTGTTGGCATAGGTTTCCTTGAAGCCCTTCTTTTTACCGAACATCAGTGAAAAAATCCTGTAAAACTCATAAAACAGAGTAAGAATCGGATATTTTTCAAGTATCGGATAATCACGTTTTAAATATCTGTACGGAACGAAAACTCTTGAAATTATATATCTGATCTTGCCGCCGGCGCGTTGATTGGCAGACTCATCTCTTGTTTTTGCAGAACCGAAAGTTCCGCCTTCAAGAATAAACTTTTCCATCTGTAATGTTATTTCGTCGTGCTCTTCATCGCTGAACCACACACGGCTGAGTTTTCTTGCGCTTTCAGCAAATGTTAAAAGTTTGCCATTTTTAAGAGTTTTATGTATTTCAGCGGTATATCCGCACTTGTTATCTATAAGTAACAGATCAATGAACGGTCGCAATCCGCATCCGCCGAGTCTGAAATGCTTTGCCATATGAAGAATATGGTAGTAATAAAAAATCTCATCGCTGAGTTTGTATCTGAAACCTGAGTCTTCACATGTCTTTGCCGTTTTCCAGATATCTTTAATCACCTTGGAATAAAGCGGTGATTTTTTACTGCCAAGTAATTTATAATGAAGTTCAACAACCGTTTTATTATCTGAAAGAAAAACAATATCGTGTTTGCTTTCGCCTTTTTTTGAATAACCTTTGATACTAAGAATTGCATCAGTTGCCTTTTTCAGATCTTTTTCTTTAACAAGAATATCAACATCACAGCTCGTTCTCATCCATGGCTGAGGATACAGACTGCGTATTTCTGCACCTTTCAGCGGAATGAACGGAATTCCCGTTTTTTCTAACACAGAACAAACTTCATCAAAGGATTTGCTCATTTTTTCCTGTTCAAAAACTGCCTTGTAAAATTCGTTCATAAACTGACCTTTCTGAGGACAGTTCATAAAATAACCGTTATTATTTAATGCTGAAGCCGCAAGATGTGCAACGTTATGTTTATAAGACAACACAAGCAGCTCAACCAAATCTTTTTCGCTTAACGAAGCTGCATCGCACAAATCAAGTTTCTGTTGAAAAACTTCGTGTTTTATAAGATTCAATAAAATTCTGTCGATTTGCTCCATAGTGTTGCTCCGATTATTTTTTGTTTTTAATTCGTCTTATATTAAACCACAGACGCATAAAAAGCGGACGAATCGGGGTAAGAAGTTCCCATATAAATGCAAAAATTTTCCAATAAACTGACTCTGAGCTTTTCCGTTTTCCCTTCCGTTCAATTTCACTCACACAGGCAACCACCTGCGACTTTTCAACTTTTTCACATTTCGTTTGTGCGTCACCGCAAAGAAGCATTGAACCATCAGGGCAGATTTTTTTAACTCTGTGAAGTACCAGTAAACCGTCTTTTCTTTTAAAAAGGAGAATACTGCCCTTGCTCAAATCTTTCTCCGCATACTTTTTGAGATAAACAATATCACGTCTGCTGATAAGAAAAGGATTCATACTGCTACCCGAAACACAGAGAGGTACAGTTGCACCTTCGGCAATTAAATTTTCAATCGAATCTGAAATCTCATATAGCGAGCAGTTATACTTTTCCATAATTCACCCAAAAATCTCATTATATGTCAATCTTACTGCCTCTTCATCGGGTCTGCATTCAAGAATAAAAACTGGTGTTCTTTTTAAAAGACAATCAAAAGTATCAAGAGTCTTATTAAGGCAATCTTTATCCCAATGAGGTAAAAAGATATGCGGCATAAGATATTCCGTTGCAGTTTCAACAAGCTTTGTTATGCGGTTTTCAGCAGACTGCCTCAATACAACTATCGCACTCAGGGGTGCTTTTCTGTTAAGACAATACTCTGATGAGCCTTTCCAAGGAAGACCGAAAGCAAAAAATGTTTCGTCAATTTCTCTTACAAAAGCTTTATCACCGTTTACGATTTCAGCACCAAGGAACTCCCCCCAGAGTTCAGCCTGAGTGGTTTTTCCGACACCTGAGTAGCCTGTAAAAAGAATCCCCTTTCCGTTAAGTGTTACAAACGAAGAATGTGTAAGTAAAGTGTTGAAAGAAGAAAATCTTGAACATATTGCCGCAAGCGGTAAAGCAAAATCTCTGTCATAATCCGGATGGTAATATGAAACGGCCTCGCTCCAATTATTATTGGCAAGAAGTATATCACCGTTCCTGCCTCTTAATAAATGCTCCGGTTTTTCCAAAAGATACTGTACAGAATGACATTCCTGCATCTTATCTTCAAATTTAATTTTTATTACCGAATCTTTTTCGCCGGTTAAAAAATCTTCTGCGAAACCACAATTCTCTTTCTGCCAGTCAACCGACAGATCTGCAATCCGTATCATGTGTTCTGTGAACCGTTGAAGCAAAAGAAATAAGCTTCATATGCTCCATGTTTTTTAACCTGTTCCATAAGGTCGTTGTAATAATGAATAAAGTCTGTTCCCGGCAAATCTTTTGATACTGCAAGCTTTCCGGTGTATGTTTCACGGCAACCGTCCAGTTCGAATTTAAACTGAATAACAGCCATACCGCCAACTACATCATCGCCGACCGAAGCAGCGATACTTTCATTAAGATTAAGCGCAATAAGCTTACTTTCGGGAGCTACGTATTCTTTCTTCATAATTCTTTCTCCTTCTTTTTTATATCATATAGTTGCTTAAGCTGTTTTGCTATATCACAAAAGGTTTCTGCCGGTTTCTCGGGATGTCCGCTTTCCGCACACAATACAGCCGGACAACGCTGACAGAATTCTTTCCATTCGCAATCCGAACACTCTTTCGGATTTTTAATTTTTTCAAGCTGAGTATATAAATTTTTAAAATCTTTACTTATATCCCCTGAATATTCCGCACACGGTTCATTAAGAAACGAACATAGCTGAAGCTTTCCGTGCCAGGTAATATAAAGAGATTTACGATAACTTGCACACATTGAGAACGGGAATTCCGGGAAACGGTACTTACTTTTTTCAAGATCATCTAAAGTATATTCATAAGAGAAATCCGCAATACCTAACCTTGAGGTTTCTGCTGTGTTTGTTGCACCTCTTGACGATTTTAAAACAGAAACAGTGTGTTGAAGATGTACCCTTTTTTCTCTTGCAAACTGATAAATCTGCTGAAGGTCACCTGCATTTTCTTTTACTATTGTTGAAGAAAGAGTAAGCGGCACGCCAGCTTCTTTGATAAGGTCAATTGCCTTTGAGATATGGTCAAATCCGTCCGATACCCCGCATAGTCTGCGATAAGTTTCGTTGCTTGCACCGTATACTGTCAACTGCATATTGTGCGGCATACCGTAAAGTCGGAACTTTTCCATAGCTGTTTCATCTATAAAATATCCGTTAGAAAAAATCGTAATCCAGAAACCCATCTTATTAAGACGGCTGTAGATCTCCCAAAACTGAGGATGAGTGAAAACCTCACCGCCTGTAAGCAGAATTTTAAGGGTGCCCATTTCACGAAGCCTTTCGGCAATTTCAATCCACTCTTCTGCAGCAAGCATTGTTCCCTGCAAAGCTGCCTGTTCTTTGTCCAGACGGACATAGCACATAACACAATTAAAATTACAGAAAGGTGTAAGTTCAAATGTTACAGAAAAAGGCGCACAATGTTCAACTGCCCATAAGTTGAGCTTGGCTAAAAAACCGTCGCCGAAACTTTCACATCCAAGCATTATTCCAACGCTCCCTGTTCTTTTAACGAATTAATGAATTTTTCAACATCTTCAGCTGCAACAATTTTTTCGACCTCGTAGTTTTCGACAATAATTTCAGTCAGTTCTTCAAGCGTAGCACCCTTCTCAAGTACCTTCCATAAAAGCTCTCCGCTTTCGCTTAAAGCAATCATTCCGTGCATCTTTGAAGTTTGTTCACCAACCGGAACGGCCATTACATATTCACCAATTTTACGGACAATAAAGCCATCCTTAACACGATATACCATACTTTCCCCCAAAAAACACTACACCTATCTTATTTTACTAATAGATTATAGCATTTTAACGTCATCAAATCAATATTTTATTGTAAAAAATAATCGTAAAATTGAACAAATTGACAAAAATAAAGTGCATCATTTTCATATGACGCACTTTATAATTATTTATCTGTCTGTGAAAGACTTCCCTCTTCATCAACCCTGTAAACACGGTCACAATACTGTAGCATACTCGGTCTGTGAGTTGTTATGACACAGGTCCTGTTCGGATAAGATTTCATAATATTGGCAAGAACTTTTTTCTCTGTTTCAGCATCAAGTGCACTCGTTGCCTCATCCATAACAAGAACAGGTGAATTTTTAAGAATTGCCCTCGCAATTGAGATTCTCTGAATCTGACCTTCGGAAAAATTGACACCCTTTTCGTTTATAACCGTATAAATACCCAACGGAAGTTTTTCAATAAAGCTCCACGCTTCAGCTGTTTTCAGAACATCAACCAATTCGTCATCCGTAGCATCAGGATTAACCATACGCAGGTTATCTGCAATACTTCCCGCAAACACGGCATTCTCCTGCGGAACATAAGAGCAGAATCTGCGTGTACTTGCAGAAATATCGGTTTTTCTTCCATCCGCTACAGACATCGTCATTCTGCCCTTCTGTGGCTTGACAAGTCCTAAAATCAACCTGAGAATTGTTGTTTTTCCCTCACCCGAAGGGCCCACAAGAGCGATGGTTTCACCCGGATTTACATAGAATGAAATGTCTTTTACGACAGGAGTTTTTCCGTCTTTATAGGAGTATGTAAGATTATCACAATTAAGATATACACCCTTGTCGTAAGCTAACTGTTCAAGCTCTTCAACTTCAGCAGCATTAGCGGTATCCTCAACATCAAGCTCGGTGATTTCCATAACCCTTCCCGCAGCTGTTGCAATTGAAATTGAAGTCGGCAGAAGAGAAACAATAGAAGAAAAAGAGGAAGTCAACTGTCCCGAAATCTGAAGAAAGAGTGTCATTGTACCGTAAGTTATCGCACCCTGCCAAAGACGCCATACACCCCAACCGTAACAAAGGTAAGAAACTGCAAGTCCGATGACAGAAAGACACATCGTCATAATAATCGAAAACTTACCGTGGTCAAGACGCATTTTTCTGTAAATAAAAAGGTAATCCTTGAGCTGATTCACATAACGTTTAGTCACTCCGAAAGCCTTGATTGTCTGAATATTCTGGATTGATTCAGAATAAAACGAAAGGATTTTTCCGTTCATTTCTCTGCTTTCTTTGTTGTATTTACGCATCATCTTTGCTGAAATCCTTGAGGTTAAGGCAAGGAAAGGCGCACTCATAAAAGCAAACAAAGCCATTACCGGATCGTAGTATAAAACGACAGCAAGACAACCTACGAACTGTGTCACTCGGGTAAATACACTCGGAATAAATGAAATAATACTGCTTGAAATGGCTGAAACGTCACCTTCGATTCTGTTAAGAAGGTCACCTGAATGATATTTACTTATGTCTTCCCAATCGGCATACACAACGTGCTCATACACATTACTGCGGATTTCATTACTTATTTTCGAACCAACCACAGTTGCAACTCTTGATGTCGCAGAAGAAACCAAAATTTGCAGAAGACCGAGACCTACAGCAAAAACCGCACTTGAAACTATAGTCTTTTCATTGTGTGTAACAACAGAGTCGATAAGATATTTTGAAGCAACCGTTGAACCGATTCCCATCAACGTACCTATAATTCCGATGACAATATACAAAAAAATCTGAAAGCGATAACCTGAAGCATGCCGAATAAGCCACTTCCATTCTTTAATTAAAGAACGGTACAACGTGGCATATTCACCCGGCTTTTTCATAATTATCACCTCAATTCTTGTGTTTTAGTTTTTAGTTTTTGCTTTTTTCTTATCTGAATAACCGTATTTTGAAGAATAACCGTAGCGGTAAGAATATCTGTTGTAGTATCCGCCGTATCGGTAATATCCGCCGTATCCGCCAATTCCTCCGGCAGCACCGTTAAGAACACAACCAAGGAACTCCGCGTCAGTTTCAAGCATTGAGTTGATACCCGCGCGGATAGTCTTCTGAATGACCGCATCTTCCCTGATTACATAAATAATTGAGTCTACCATCTGTGCAACAATCGTTGCATCCGAAATAATTCCGCACGGAGGGGTATCAACCAACACTAAATCATAGTCCGCTTTAAGACTCTCCAATTTTTTCTTAATCTCATCCGTACGAAGTATTTTCTGAACACTTTCAGCCTTTGGCTTAAATGTAAGCAAATAAAAGCCGAGAGAATCAATAAAATCTATCCGGTAATACTTATTATCCTCCACTTTTGTTCTAACAGTTTTGTCTTCACCCAACAGTGTTTGAATTCCGGAATCCCGCAAATCCGCATCTACCATCAAAACCTTCTTTTCATTTTTCGCGAAAATTGATGCAAGATTAACCGAGAAAACTGTTTTACCTTCAGACGGAGCAGTACTGGTAACCATAATTGTATTTTTATTTTCATCTATCAGGCTTTGAACAGCACCTCGAATCAACCTCAGAGACTCCATAAACTCGTTTCCGACAAGCGGATTGGACAGAATTATTCTTCGGTCAATCTCTCTTCTGTATTTTTTAAACACAACCTGCGGCAAAACGCCAAGACAGTGTTGATTGAGAACAGTTCGGATATCCTCTTTCGTTCGGATAGTTTTTCTGAGCAAAGCATACATCACTATCCATAAAACACCGAGAACAAAACCCACAAGAGCTGCCTTTGCAACTGAAGACACCCATACTCCGGAATTCGAAGGTTTTTCAGCAACTTCCGGTTCACTGATCATTACCAGTTTTGTTCTTCCAATAATATAGTCTGCAACAAAAGAGTAATTATCAATAACAGACATCAGTGTATCATATGTCAATTGAGCATCTGTTCCTGTAGATGTGAGTGTAACCATATTGGTTCCCTGAACACAAGTTGCATTGACCGTCGCAGGCATACTTTCTACTCCAAGATCGTTACAGACCTTGCTCTGAAGAATTTTATTACTTACTATATGCGGAAAAACCGTTTCCAACTGGTCAGCAGTTTCTCTGTCATAGTAATATGAATATGCCGCGATACCATTATCACCGGTAAGCACCTGATTCTCTGTGTGAACAGTAAAAGTTGCTGTTGTTTTGTACATAGGAACAAAATGAACATAGCTTCTGTAAAACTGTATACCCGACAAAAGAACAGCAAGAGCAAGTGCTACCCAACCGAATTTTTTAATTCCGCGTAACACATCGCTTATCAGAACACCTATTTCTATGGTCATTTCTTCTTTTTCGTTTTCAATCGTATAGTTCATAATACCAATCCTATTCGTTTCGGTTTAAGTTATCCAATGAATTTTCTGAAAAACCGCCATTATCCTGCGGAACTTCATCGGACACGGATTTACCTGTTTTGGAATAAGCATAATAGTTGCTCTGTCCGTGATAACCGCGTTCGTCAGCACCCAACTGTCCAAACAAAGTAAACGGTTTATATACGTTGTTAAGTACACAACCTTCGATATTTCCTCCCGCTTCTGTAATATTAAGAATAACTTCATTGATATCCTCAACAGGAACACAGTCCGTACGAACAACAAGAACCGACGCATCAGCTACTTCCGCAATCGTTATCGCGTCAGCCGAAACAGAAATCGGCGGCGTATCAATTATAATAAAATCAGCCTTTTGTTCTATTTGAGTCAAAGCATTTTTAACCACAAGGTTATTGGAAAGAAGATCCGAACTTTCATGTGTTTTTTTATTGAATGCTATAGTAAGATTGCTCTTTCTGTATCTGTAAAATTTAAAATTTGCAAGTTCAACATCCTTGGATAATACATCTGAAAAATCCGTTTCAACTTCTTCGTGGAAATCAAAAATCTTGTGAATAGACGGTTTTCTGACATCAAGATCAAGAAGAACAACATTGTATCCTCTGTCCGACAATGCCAAAGAAATATTTGCCGCAACCGTTGATTTGCCTTCATTTTCAGCTACACTTGAAATAACAAAAGATTTTTTATTCTGATTCTTATGTAAATATTCAAATTTTGTACAGAGCTTTTGATAATCTTCAGTAAAGCGCAGACTTGAATATGCATCATTAATAAGCAACGCTCGTTTCTTTCTCTTGAACCTTTCTTTCTTTGAAAGATGCGGTCGTTCATGTGACACTGTTCCGATCAGCTTAGAATCGACTTTATCAGAAAAGCCCTTTTCCTCCTTCACTGTTCCTCGTAATAAAGAGAACAGCACTACTAATCCGCCTTCAAATAACATCGCCAAAACTATAATCTGTTTTCTGTAAACTGTAAGGCGTGAATTAGACGGCGTCGTAGCCATTGTAGGCTCTGAAACAACATCAATAATTGAATCTGTAAACACAGCTTCTGTTACTTCCGGATAAACCTCAAGTATAGATGTAAGCAATTTGAACGCCAGTTCAGGTTCTTCCGCCCTTACAGCAACATTCAAGAGATTTGTGGATTCGGTCAGACTTGTAGAAATTGTTCCGTCGAATGACTCTAATCCGAGATTTTCTGCGGCCAACTTTTTAAGTGAATTCTGTTTAAAAACATCTTTGAAAATATTTGCCATTTCTACCGAAGCTGTAAGGCTGCTGAACGCGCCTGTTGTTCCTACTCTTGAACGGACAACCAAAACAGCCTTGCTGGTGTAAGTGGGTGTATAAATACTTTTTTCAACAATCTGAATCCCCATCAGAGCTATAAGAGCAATAAGAATGATTGCCCAGAAGCTGCGAACAATATCCTTTATCAAGCTGTTCCATTCAAAATTAAAACTAATTCCTGAACTGTTCCTTTTCACTCTTATCACTCCTCTACTACAACCGTCATAATTGAATGGCCTTCATAGCCGTCTTTGGTTGAAATATAATAATGAACATTATATGTTCCGGCTTCTTCTGAATCAAAGTTTGTAGAAATCAGCAATTGGATATCTTCCGGTTTCATCAGCACGCCGTTTACTGTAACATCACCAAGATAATCTTCGAACTTAGGTGTTTCGCCCTTCTTTATGTAAATAAGGCTCTTCTTCAGCTGAATCTGCGGAGCCATTGTTTCATTACCCTCAACATGTACCGTTACATCCAGGTAAATCGTATCACCTTTGCTGTTTGAAACCTGTAAGGAAACAGTAAAAACACCCGCAGTATTTCTTATGTAGTCCGTTGTAACAATAGCGACTCTGTCGCTTATATCACCATCTATGCAGTCACGTGCACCGACAGCCCCTCTGATATCAAGTGCCTCGTCAACGCTGTAAACCAAAGCACGTTTCATATAAAACTCCGGTTTTGTATAGTCAGTATACTTAAGCGTTCTTGTCTTTTTTACAACATGCTTGTCCGAGTCAGCAACAGCATAAGTAACCGTACACACACCCGGCTCAATGAACTTGGAAACCGATTCAATACAAACCCAATCTGTAATGTCACCGTCTTTTTCATCATAGGCAGCAACACCCTGCAAAAGCATTTCTTCTTTATCTTTTACGCTGAGTTCAATAACTTCGCTATCAATGGTAATTTCCGGAATAGTTGTATCTGTTGTTATTTTTTCAACAACAGAAAAAATAATGAACGCAATTAACATCAATACAAAAAGAGCAAGCGTAAGTCTTCTGAGCAATCTGACCATAATTTTTCACCGTATTTCTATATTATTTATAACCTTCAAGGGATTTTCCGAGAATAACACATCGGCGTATTCATATGAATACTTTTCGCAAACAATTTCATGAGCCTCAGACATATCGGGGGTTCTGGTATACTGACTGTGAGCATCGCTGGCAACAAAATCAGCAAGTTTATTTTTCAATATGTATTCCGAAACAATTTTCGGATATCTTCCGAATCCACCGATTATACTGTGAGCATTAAGTTGAATAAAGGCCCCGCATTTTTTCAGTTTCAGAACTGAATCACTGTTTCCGAAAGCAAATGCATATCTCTCGGGATGAGCAACTATCGGAACGTAGCCATACGAAACCAATTCTTGTACAGCAGCACACGCTTCTGATTCCGAAGTTTTAAAATCAAATTCAAGCAGAACATATTTTGATCTGTTAAGGGTTATCAGGTCACCTTTTCTTAACTTAGACAAAATATCACCGTAAGAAAAAATTTCCTGACCCGGATAAATCTTTATATCAATTCCCCGATTTGAAAATTCAGTGTTAAGTGTTTGAATTTTTTCATCAAATGAATCTGTCCAATAGTTTTCAAAAACGCCCGAAATATTGCAGTGCGGTGTTGCAATTATACCTTTTACACCTGATCTTACAGCAAGTGAAGCCATTTCGACAGAATCAGCTATACCGCCTGAACCATCATCAACATACGGTATTATATGACAATGAATATCGTACATTGTTTCACCTGCCTCACCGATTTTTTTAAAACACAAACACTTCCGCTTATATTTAAATAATTATAGCATAATGCGTAAAAAAATACAACAACAAAATATCTATAAAAAAATCCCTGCCCGAGGCAGGGATTGATAATTATCTGGCTTGGTCATCTCCGAGGAGAAGTTTATAGGTTTCAAGAACACACTTAAGGTCGATTAAGAACGATTGTTTTTCAATGTATTCAACGTCCCATGCGACCTTCTCTTCAGGCTTCAGCTCATAACCGCCGTTAATCTGTGCCCATCCTGTAAGACCCGGTTTCACATAAAGTCTGTGTTTGAAGCCGACAATATATGACTCAAATTCGTTGTAAAAGAACTGGCGTTCCGGACGCGGACCTACAACACTCATATCCCCTTTAAGGATATTCCAAAATTGCGGAATTTCATCCAGGTGCGTTTTTCTGAGAAGTGCACCGATCTTCGTTACTCTGTCGTCATCCTTCTTAGCCCACACCGCACCGTCTTTTTCAGCATCGGTAACCATTGTACGAAATTTATAAATGTTAAACTCTGCACCATTCTTTCCAAGACGCTTCTGTGAATAAATCACGGGACCTTTTGATGTTACAGCAATACAAAAAGCAATCACAAGCGACGGAATCGAAAAAATAAGGAGAGCAACTAAAGAGCAAATGATATCGAAAACCCGCTTTCCAAAAAGGAAAAATTTTCCACCATTTACCCTCACCGGTTCTTTCACCACGAACTTTCTCCCATCGTCAAAATTTTCGACAGATAAATGAGATTTCACAACTTCGTGCTGATTGTCAGAAATAACAATATCAACTTTTTCGTTTACCGTTTTTTTCATAAAAGCCCTCTAATGTATAATTCCAAGTAATTATATCACTTAAAAAAGCAATAATCAACCACCAAATTATACAATTTCGTTGCTGTTATTTATAAATCAAAAAGAAAAACCTCTCATATTTCCAAAACAGAAAAATAAGAAGTTTGTTTTAATTTTAAATTCGATATTTTAAAAACAGACTGTAATCACAATCTGTTTGTTATTTTTTCAGTATTATTTTTTCAGCATTATTTTTCAGAATTTATGAAACATAATGCACTTACAATGAGCTTAATAATAACCGAAATCGTAAGAACCGTACTCAATACATCCGCAACAGTAATCAGTTTTCTGTCTGCTTCTGCCATTTTCAAAAAAGTTTTTGCTGTAAGTGCGGTGTTATTTTTCATTATTTCCCCTCCCGTTTGTCAGAAAAATTCCGTGAGCAATTGAAGGTATACTTTCGCCCTGAAATGGTGAAATTGAGGAAAGCAAGGCGCCTGTTGCCACAACCAGCACTTTTCCGAGCTTACCGTTTTTCAGCTCATTCAGGATTTTTGTACACAAAACAGTACCGCAACAAGCACAACCGCTTCCTCCTGCATGGACATCCTGCTCATCAAGATAATATATCATCAGTCCCGCATCGTTGTGGACGTTTCTTATATTTATTGAAAATTCATTTTCAAGCAGTTCATAGAGCAACCCGGTTCCGACCTTACCGAGATCACCTGTAAGAATCAAATCGTAATCCTCGGGTACCGTATTTGTATCTTCAAGAAAATCCGCTATGGTCTGTGCCGCAGCAGGTGCCATCGCCGCACCCATATTGGCAGCATCCGTTACGCCTTTATCAACAATACGGCCGATAATTGCTTTTTCGATTTTGGGATAAACCTCTGTTTTTTCATTACTGACCAAAGCCGATGCGGCGCCCGTAACTGTCCATTGAGCCGTCGGAGTGCGCTGACCGCCGTACTCAAGAGGCTGACGGAATTGCTTTTCAGCAGAGCAGAAATGCGATGAGGTTGAAGAAATTGCCCTTTTGAAAACACCTGAATTCACACCGATAGCGGCGTTGATCATCGAAAGAACAGATGTTGAGCAGGCTCCGTAAACTCCGCTGAAAGGGATATTATAGTCTCTTATACCGAAGCCTGTACCGCTGCATTGATTGAGAAGGTCACCTGCAAAAATGACATCGACATCTTCATCTTTTACACCTGCTTTATCAAGAAGTATTCCTATTGCAGTTTTCTGAAGTTCGCTCTCTGCCTGCTCCCAGGTGTCCTTACCGTCGGTTGCATCGGTGATTATCATATCAAAAAGATTTTCTAACGGACCTTCACTCTCTTTCTGACCTGCTACAGCCGACCATTCAACTACAGACGGCTTGTTTTCAAACTCAATTGTATATCTCCCCTGCCTCACGTCATCACCTTCTGCACAATGTAATATACAAGACCGAACACTGTTGATGCAAAAATACCGTAAGCAATAACCGGACCCGAAACCTTAAAAATATTAGCACCCGTACCCATAACAAAGCCTTCACTCTTATGCTCAAGTGCAGGTGCAACAACTGAATTGGCAAAACCTGTGATCGGAACAACAGTCCCTGCACCCGCGTATTTTGCAATCTTGTCAAAGATTCCGATACCCGTAAGAATTGCTGCTATAACAATCAGGGTTACGGACACCATTGTACGTGTTTCTACGGTATCCATACCGAACATACCGTACAGTTTGAACAGCACTTCACCAAAGCAGCAGATTGCACCGCCGACACTAAATGCCCACAGACAATTTTTCAACACCGGCGATGGTGGCGATGCTTTTTTTACCATTTCATTGTATTTTTTATTTGAAATATCCATTTCATCAACTCGCTTTCAGATTTATTATCTGCAAACTGATTGATAAAATGCAAAAACCAACCTCTCACGAAGTTGGTTTTTGATTAAAACATCATATTTTCAATAAAAAGCTGTGAAAAATCATTTGTTGATGAAAGATCGACATATTCTGAATTTTCAAGTATTGATTTCGTTTTGTCTGTTCCGCAGGCATATCTGACTGTTCCGAGCAAGCTGCTGTTGTTAATAGCCTTGCATTTATTTTCTAAGTCCTTCGGAATAAGACCTGTTTTCACAGCATTATGGAGATTGATTTTTGCGGAAAAACCACCTGAAATATAAACTTTTTCAACATCGTCGTGCATTAATTTTTTATACTTTAAAAGACTTTCAACTGCTGAAAATATAGCTGATTTTGCAAGCTGATACTGCCTTACATCTGTCTGAGAAATTGAAACTCCGTCTGCAATTCCAAAAATTTCTTTCTCCATATACCCGGTTTCGTCGATTTCATCATAAAGCAATTCTGCGATAACATCAACAAGTCCCGTACCGCAGATTCCTTTGGGTGCAACATTACCGACCGTTTGGCAGCCTGACTGAGAATATGCATATACAGCACCGTCGGACGCGTTCATTCCGCAGGAAATATTCGCACCCTCAAAGCAAGGACCTGCTGCCGCGGATGTGCAGACAACCTCACTTTCCGAAAACAGTGCGATTTCCGCATTGGTGCCGAGGTCAATGAGCATACTGTATTTTCCGTCTGTAGGATTCATAATGTAATTCAGTCCTGCAACAATATCTGCACCGACAAACGATGAAATGCAAGGAAGTGATTCTACCCTGCTAATACCTTCCAGACCGATTTCACCGCCGTCAGCCGTTTGCTTTTCAAGAAAAACAGGCGTATACGGAGCAACACCTATTGATGACGGGTCAACACCCCAAAACAGATGAAGCATCGTTGTATTTCCCGAAACGAAGAGAGGAACGTCTTTTGCACAGTCGAAAGAATCGATCATAGAATTGATTTCATCTATCAGAATTTTATGAAGCGCAGTGTGTGAAGATTTACGGCAATACCCGATTCTTGATATCACATCCGCACCGTAAATTTTCTGCGGATTAGTGCGTGTTACTGTATCAATTGCCGCTTTATTATCAAGAGAAACCAGTGCAAGTGCAAGAGTTGTTGTACCGATATCAAGAGCAAAGCACGCATTCTCCGTTCGTGATGTAACGGTACGGATTCCCGTTTCCGAAATAATTTCGTTTTTTTCGGGCACAGTAACTTCCATATCCGAGGTTATAATATATTGGCAGGAGAGTTTGGCTTTGCCGTTAACAAGTACGGTGCATTTTTTGCAGGTACCCTTTCCGCCGCATGGTCGGTCAACGTATATGCCGTTTTTTATAAGTATATCGGAAAGTTTTTCACCGTTTTCGGCATACAGTATTTTATTTTTCAAAAATATTTCCGGCATAGTCTCCCTCCTTTGCGGTTAATAATCAAAAGTTCAATACAATAATTCTTTCAGTTTATCAAGGAATGCCTCTTCGCCCCAGGTGTTGATTTTAAAAAACATCGCCTGGCTTCCGCCGGAAGTAATTGCCGAAAGATGAATGGGGCCGTTTCCGTTCTGAAACAGAGTTACATTCATACTGACGCGATTTCCGCCTGCATAGCTGTAGCGTTCAAAAACGCGGACACTGCACCTTGCATCGCCGTCGCAAAAATCGCTCGAATCTTCAAGCGAAGCCGATACATTACCGCCCAATATTCCGTTCTCGATTGTTTTTAATAACTGCTCAAAATCTCCGTTAATGATTTGCTCAAACTTTGCCATTGTTTTCCCTCCGTTCTTTTCGACTATGTCTGTTTAGTTAATTATACCACATATGTGCACAAAAAAACAACTCCGCCCGAAGCGGAGTTGTAATAATTATCTGATGCCGTAATTTTCGATGATGTAGTCCATATCCTTGTCGCCTCTGCCTGAGAGGTTGATAAGCACTGAACCGTGATCCATTCTCTCTGCAAGCTTCATACCGTATGCAACAGCGTGTGAGCTTTCAATTGCAGGAATGATACCCTCAAGACGTGAAAGCTTGAAGAATGCATCAATTGTTTCGTCATCATTGATAACATCATACTTAACCCTACCGATTTCCTGAAGGAAAGCGTGTTCAGGACCTGATGACGGATAGTCAAGTCCGCTTGCGACAGAATAAACCGGTGCCGGCTCACCGTATTCGTCCTTAAGCATAATGCTGTTGAAGCCGTGCATAATGCCCTCTGTGCCGTACTTAAGGCTTGCCGCGTGGTCGCCGAGCTTCTCGCCTCTGCCGAGAGGCTCTATGCCGTAGATATTAACAGGGTCATTGAGGAAGCCTGCAAAAAGACCTGCCGCATTACTGCCGCCGCCGACACAAGCTACGATCGCATTCGGAAGATGACCTGTCATTTCGATAAATTGTTCTCTTGCCTCGATACCTACAACACTCTGGAAATCACGTACCATCATCGGAAACGGATGAGGTCCAAGAACTGAGCCGATACAGTAAATAGCGTCGTTATATTCCTTGCTGTATGCATCAAAAGCCGCGTCAACAGCCTCTTTAAGGGTCTGAAGACCGTGTGTTACCTCAACAACATTTGCGCCGAGAATCTTCATTCTTGCAACGTTCGGAGCCTGTTTTTTGATATCAACAGAGCCCATGTAAATATCACATTCAAGTCCGAAATATGCCGCCGCAGTTGCAAGGGCAACACCGTGCTGACCTGCGCCTGTTTCAGCAATAACCTTTTTCTTACCCATATATTTTGCAAGAAGAGCCTCACCCATACAATGGTTGAGCTTGTGAGCACCTGAGTGGTTAAGGTCCTCACGCTTTGCATAAAGCTGTACTTTTCCGCCGAGCGCATCCGAAAGACGCTCAAGGTGTGTTACGGGAGTCGGTCGGCCCTGGAACTCCTTACGGATTCTGCGAAGCTCAGCAATAAACTTTCTTGACTGACAGATTGAATAGTAAGCCTCTGTTGTTTCAGCCATAGCTGCTTTGAGCTTATCGTCAACAAATACTCCGCCGTATTTGCCGAAATATCCGTTTTTATCGGGGTAGTTATTAAAATAAGTATCAAAATCAATTCCGTTGAGTTTCATAATAAATTCCTCCATAAGTTAAGATTATAATATTTTCGGTTCAGACTGAGCTTCGCCATCGTTTTGTAAGCAATACCATAATCTTCCTCCTGAAATAGTCTTTCTGACAAAAACAAAACGTCCCTGACAGAATTACTTAATCTGTCAAGGACGAATAAAACTTATCCGCGGTGCCACCTTGTTTCACGGGTTACCGTGCACTTTCAGAATACTGACATATTCCTGCCAACTAACGTATGGCTGACGTTGCAGAATACTTTGCGTTACGCATTTGACTGCACCCTCCGCGGTCCATTTGACGAAGTGTTTCTTACCTGATTTTCAGCATCGCAGGCTCTCTGTAAAGGCATCATCGCCGTTATCTCCGCATCAACGGTTTAACTTTAAATTTTGGCTTATTATATCACCGTAGCTTCAAGTTGTCAATGGT
Source organism: Acutalibacteraceae bacterium (assembly GCA_045589535.1). Classification (GTDB taxonomy): domain Bacteria; phylum Bacillota; class Clostridia; order Oscillospirales; family Acutalibacteraceae; genus CAG-488. Next base: position 50,362 of record JAZNPE010000048.1, read on the forward strand.
TTGATGAAAACTTTCAGTTGTTAACATCTTCCTTAAGGTATTTTTCGATGCAAGACACGACAAGATTCCTTGCCGTATTCACGTTTCCGCTTACCGTACACCCTGCAGCCCTCGGATGTCCGCCGCCGCCGAGCATTGCACAGACCGCCGAAGCATCAACACCTTCGTGCGTTCTCATTGACACTTTGAAGGTTCCGTCTGTTTTTTCACGCATCGTTACACCGACCGCAACACCCTCAATCTGTCTGGGAATCGCGGCAATCGCATCAACTTCACTCTCGTCCGAACCGCTTCTGCGGTACATATCCTGAGTAATTGTGATAAATGCACATTTACCGTCAAGATACATTTTCATCGACTCAAGAGCAAGACGTTCAAGCGCAACATAAGTTCTTGTTTTGGTTTCAAACATTATGACATTGATTTTACTGTGGTCGGCTCCTGATTCAATCATTTCAGCCGCCATACGCATGGTTCTCGGAGTAACGTTTGCATACCTGAAACAGCCCGTATCTGTTGAAAGTCCCGTGAAAATGCAATCTGCAATACTCTTGGTAATTTCAACACCGAGCTCCTTTATGACATCAAGAATAATCTCGCACGCTGCCGCCGCAGACGGGTCAAGAAGCGTCTTCTCTGCATAAAGTCTGTTCGAGCCGTGATGGTCAATACAAAGCTTTACCCTGCCGCCGAAGCGTGCTTCAAAATCTACACCGAGAAGCTTGGCATCTGCAACATCAACCGCAATGATGTTATCATATTCGATGTCTTCCTCGCACAATCTGCCCATATAAGAATACTTTTCCGGAGCAGTGTCGCCGCAACGGACAACCGCATTTTTTCCGTAGCTTTTCAACGCTTCACAAAGAGCAAAGCCGCAACCGAGAGTATCCCCGTCAGGGTGTGAATGTGTAAGAATCAGAAAGTCATCATTATTTTTAAGGAATTCTACCGCTTGTTTCAGGTCAATAATCATAATCCCTCATCCCTCAATTATAACGGATTATTTTAAATCATCCATAATTTTTACAATGTTCATACCGTGTTCAATGGAATCGTCTGCAATAAACACAAGCTCGGGTGTTTTCCTCAAATGCAGACGCTTTCCAACCTCACGGCGGACATATCCCGTTGCACTCTTAAGACCCTTGACAGCTTCTTTTGCCGTATCAAGACCTTCGAGTGCGCTGATGTAAACCTTTGCATACGAAGCATCTGAGCTTACTTCAACACGTACAACGGTAAGCATTTTATCCAGCACCCTAGGATCCTTAAGCTCACGGATAATTGCAATTATCTCGCGCTTGATATCCTCGGACACTCTGTCAATTCTGTATCCCGCCATAAATACCTCTTATCAATCTCTGTATTCTTCGATAATATATGCTTCGAAGATGTCGCCTTCCTTGATATCGCCGAACTTGTTAAGGCCGATACCGCATTCGTAGTTGGAAGCGACTTCCTTAACGTCATCCTTGAAACGGCGGAGTGATGAAATTTCGTCATCAGCAAGTACGATACCGTCACGGACAACACGGATTTTTGAATTTCTTGTGATTTTACCGTCAAGAACGTAACAACCTGCAATCTTACCTACAGAAGAGATGTTGATAACGTTTCTTACCTCACAGCGACCCTGTTCAACCTCACGGAACTTCGGAGCAAGCATACCCTTGATCGCTGCCTGGATTTCCTCGATGCAGTCGTAGATGATACGGTACATTCTCATTTCAACACCGTCACGCTCTGCAAACTGAACAGCAACGGGGTCGGGACGTACATTGAAGCCGACGATGATAGCATTTGATGCGTTAGCAAGCATAACGTCTGACTCACTCGGAGCACCGACGCCGTTATGAATAACACGAACGCGTACTTCTTCGTTTGAGAGCTTTTCAAGGCTCTGCTTGACAGCTTCTGCCGAACCCTGAACGTCAGCCTTGACGATAACGTTGAGATCCTTCATTTCGCCTTCCTTAAGTGAGTCAAAGAGGTTATCAAGAGTAACCTTCTGCATTGAGTTGAACTGATCTTCCTTAGCTTCGCTCTTTCTCTGCTCAACAAGCTCACGTGCAAGACGCTCGTCGCTTACTGCGTCAAAGATATCGCCTGCCTGCGGAACTTCAGCAAGACCTGTAATTTCAACAGGAACTGACGGACCTGCAACCTTAACCTTTTTGCCCTTATCATCTGTCATTACACGTACACGGCCGACCGCTGTACCTGCAACGATGATATCACCTGAATTAAGTGTACCCTTCTGAACAAGGAGAGTTGCAACAGGACCACGACCCTTATCAAGACGGGCTTCGATAACAATACCCTTTGCAGCTCTGTTCGGGTTAGCCTTAAGCTCCTGCATCTCAGCAACAAGAAGGATATTTTCAAGAAGAGTATCAATACCCATATGAGTTTTTGCAGAAACAGGTACACAGATAACATCACCGCCCCACTCTTCGGGAACAAGGCTGTGCTCTGTAAGCTGCTGCATAATTCTGTCCGGGTTGACATCCTGCTTATCCATCTTATTGATAGCAACAATAATCTGAACACCTGCAGCCTTTGCGTGGTTGATAGCTTCGATTGTCTGCGGCATAATACCGTCATCAGCGGCAACAACAAGAACTGCAATATCTGTAGCCTGAGCACCGCGGGCACGCATTGATGTGAAAGCTGCGTGGCCGGGAGTGTCAAGGAAAGTAATCTTCTGACCGTTGAGGTCAACTCTGTAAGCACCGATATGCTGAGTGATACCGCCTGCTTCAGTTGTTGTAACAGACGTGTTTCTGATAGCGTCAAGAAGCGATGTCTTACCGTGGTCAACGTGACCCATTACGCAGACAACGGGATCACGGAGGACAAGGTCCTCATCTGTATCTTCACTGTCGTCGATGATTCTGTCTTCGATTGTGACAACAACTTCTCTTTCAACCTTTGCACCAAGCTCTGTTGCAACGATTTCAGCTGTATCGTAATCGATAACTTCGTTTACGCTTGCCATCTGACCGAGCATAAAGAGCTTTTTGATAACTTCTGCAGCTGTCATATGAAGAAGCTCGGCAAGAGCACCGACTGTGATCTCTTCGGGAACCTGAATCTTAAGCTGAGGCTTCTTTGCTCTCTCTGCTGCGATTCTCTGAAGTCTTTCCTGCTCAGTCTCTCTTCTTGAAGAACGCATACCCTGCTTACGGTACTGCTGTGACTTCTGCTTGAGCTTCTGTTTATTTACTGTTTTATCGTTCTGAACACCGCGGTTTGCGGGAGCAATATTCTCATAACGCTCGTTGTACTTTTCAAGATCAACATTGTTTGCTCTTGTATCAACTGTTCTTGCTTCACCCTTTGTTCTGCTCTGCGGCTTAGCATTGGGATCCTTTTCCTTTTTCTTCGGAGGATTGTTCTGCGGCTGCTGTGCCTTTTCGGGAGCCTTATTCTGCTTTGCAGGCTCAGCCTTCTTCTCTTTATTACTCTTTTCCGCAGTAACTTCAGCAGCTTTTTTCTCTGCCTTTTCCTCTTTCTTCGGCTCTTCTGCTTTTTCTTCCTTCTTCGGTTCATTCGCTGTTGCGAAGTAAGCATCAAAGCTATCAACGCTGTTTTCCTTGGTATAAACCTCAAAAATAACGTCAAGCTCGTTTTCTTCAAGAGCTGTCATAGACTTTTTCTGTCCGTCAAAATATTTGCCTAAAAGCTCAAGCACACTTTTGCTCGGCACATCGAAATCCTTAGCGACCTCGTGGACTCGGTATTTATTTATCATAAACCTCGCTCCTTTCCGGATTTGTTATCGTTAATTTTCGTGATTAGTGTTTTTGCAAAACCTTCATCGTCAACCGTAAAAACCGCAGCCTTGAAGCTTGTGGCATTTTTTATATCGAGCATCGTATAGCTGACATCGAAGATTTTCACACCTGCATTTTTTGCAAGTGAAGTAATTTCATCATTAAGTCTTTGTGAAGCATCACTGCATATTATGCAAAGACTTGCACTTCCTGCCTTGAGAGCCAGCTTGCAGGCATCGTGACCGAGGCTGAGCTTTCCGGCTTTTCGGCAAAGACCTAAGAGACTGAGTGCTGAATCATTCATGATTTTTCAGCTCCTCTTCCATTTTATCGTAAACCTCATCGGGAATCTGCATCTGAAAAGATTTTTCGATTCTCTTGGATTTTCTTGCAATTTTAAGACACTGCGCATTCGGGCAGATATAAGCTCCCCTGCCGTTGACACGCCCCGTAAGGTCCATAAGCACCTCGTCATCGGGAGTTTTGACAACGCGGACAAGCTCCTTTTTCGGCTTCATTTCGCCGCAGCCCGTACATTTGCGAAGCGGTATCTTCTTTTTCTGTTGCATTCCTATTCCTCCTTATTAAAGGATGATAGAAGGTTCGATTTTTCCGCTTTCGGGTTTGATATCAATTTTCCAGCCTGTGAGCTTTGCTGCAAGACGTGCATTCTGACCCTTGTTACCGATAGCAAGTGAAAGCTGAAGGTCAGGAACGATTACACGGCAAGCCTTTTCGCCGTTTTCATCAACTGTTACTGACACAACATCTGCCGGAGCAAGAGCTGCTGCAACGAACTCTGCAGGGTTTTCGCTGTACTTAACGATGTCGATTTTCTCACCGTAGAGCATATCAACAATCTTGCCGACACGTGCGCCGCGCGGACCTATACATGCGCCTACTGCATCAACATTTTCGTCTGCACTGTAAACAGCAATCTTTGTTCTTGAACCTGCCTCACGTGAAACTGACTTGATTTCAACAGTACCGTCGTAGATTTCAGGAACCTCTGATTCAAACAATCTCTTTACAAGGCCCGGATGTGTTCTTGAAATGGTAGCTTTAGGACCGCGTCTGCCCATTTCTTTTGCATCTGAAACGCTTGCAATATAAACCTTGATAAGTGCGCCTGGAACGAGTGTTTCACCCGGAATCTGCTCACTCTTAAAGAGTGTTTCCTGAGCCTTGCCGATTTCAACAACTGCATCACCTGTTTCAGGATCAACACGTGAAACCTTAGCCGTAACAATTTCCTGATTATGGCTCTGGAATTCTTCACGGAGCCTGCCGTGTTCAGCCTCCCTGATACCCTGACGGATAACGTGCTTACCCTTGTCAGCAGCGATACGGCTTACTTCCTTTGTTTCAAGCTCAATTTCGATTATATCGCCTACAAGAGCTGTTGCCTTGTACTTCTGAGCCTGCTCAAGTGTCATATCCTCATCGGGATCAACAATTTCAGAAACAACATTCTTTCTTACGAAAACGCGCATTGTTTCATCTTCGGGATTGAGCTCACAGAAAACGATATCCTTATTATTATAGTCACGCTTAACTGCTGTCACGAGAGCTCTCTGGATGCCGTCACAAAGTGTTTCCATCGGGATTCCTTTTTCTTTTTCAAGCATCTTGAGTGCCATAAAAAGTTCCTTGTTTACCATTATTCTACTCCTCCGAAATCATCAAGTTTAACATAAGATGTTTCTTTTTTATTAATCATGAGCTTTGTGCCGTCCTCCGACAGAAGCTCAAAGTTTCCGTTATCATAGCTTTCAAGGATACCCTTGAATTCTCTTTGTCCGTCAACAGGACGGATAAGCTTTACCATAATTTTTTCGCCGAGGCTTTTTTCAAAATGAGCATCACGCTTAAGATCACGTTCCAGACCCGGTGAAGAAACCTCAAGACAATAGCTCTGTTCGATAGGATCTGCCTCGTCAAGCGGTTTATCAATCGCGTGGCTCATATCAACACAGTCATCAATTGAAACTCCGCCATCTTTGTCAATGAATATACGAAGAAACCAATCTGCGCCTTCCTTTTCGAAGCGTACGTCCCAGATTTCAAGACCGAGAGACTGAGCAATAGGCTCTGCAATTTCCCATACGGTGTTGACGGTATTACCGCCCTTACCCTTTGAAGCCATACTATAACCTCCTTACTGTTCCATAACAACACAAAAGAGCGGGTTGCCCCACTCCTTTGTCAATACATTCTAAAGTTTACTGTAATATAATATCACATTATTTCTGAAATATCAAGTGTTTTTTTGAAATTAAAGTTTATTAAACTTATTGAGCACAAGAACTGTTATAACAGCTACTACGATTGTGATGAACATAAGTGTACCTGCGCCCATTGTCGGATCTACGAAATAGAGGAATGCAACACCGGCAATAAGAGGAGTAATCATAATCTTCCAATGTTTGAGAATGTAACCTGCAGCAAGTGAACCGAAAAGAGCCGGAAGAACATAATCAAATGCCGGAGCAAGAGTACCCTCTGTAAGGACGCTGAGGTAAGGACCGAAAGCAAGAACACCGACCGCAATAACAACCGTTGTTACGATTGCAGAAACTGCAATTGCAATAGTTGTTATAACTTCGCCTTCTTCAGTGTTTGCACGAACCTTAGCCTGCTCCATAGCCTTAAGACCGCAGGGAAGCTTGAGGTTTGAGATATTACCCGTAACAAAGCTGAGATAAGCACCGCCGGGACCGAGAAGAGGAACATATGTTATAACCTCAACGATGGCGGTAAGCCAATAAAGAGCCATAAGCTTCGGCATAATGCTCAGAAGTGCATTTGCTTCAGGCCACACATTCCAGCGAATACAAACCGCAACCGGGATACAAAGAAGAACGAGCAATGCACCTATATTCCAAAGTATACCCCATCTGTGAACTCTGTCAAAATAATCTTTCTGGTTAATCATTGTCTGTCCCTCCCTTAACCTTTGATATATTCAGCGCCGACTTCGAACCAACCGTGTGAAACTAGGTTCTCGGGAAGCACGTTTGTGAACAATACCGCCATACCCATAGCCGCAAACATTGCGATAGGCATTGCAAACGGCTCGAGCTTTGTGAGCTTGAACTTTTTGCATACGATATCGAGAATAAGCATAAAGACTATCGCACAGATAAGCACGAGGATTGACATAAAGCCTGCAGAACCGCTGATCATTTTTACCTTTTCAATCTGACCTGCTGCGTTTTCTGTTGTAACGGTCTGAGTTGTAACGCTGTAAATCTCTCTTGAAACGAAAGCCATAACAATACCGATAAAAGCTGCTGCAGAAATAGCATCACCGAACTTTTGTGACTTTTCACTCTTGTTTACTGTTTCGCCGACCTTCTTCTGAAGCTTCTTACAAAGGAACGGAAGAAGAAGCAAAGGAGCGATACTACCGAGTGTCATAGCCCATGTAATTGTTGCAAACTTCTGAGGATCCGTAACTGAATTGTTAAGGGTATCACCCCAAAAATCAAGAGCAGACTGTGCTGCTGTTGTTTCATATGCAAGGTTACCGATAACCGAAAGTCTGATCCACGGAAGAACGATACCCAATGCATTTGCAAGAACGATAACCGTAGCAAGAATCGAAATTGCAGGAGCAACGGTAAACATCGCACTTGAAATCATTGTTGTTCTGAGAGTTTCCTTTGCGATGCCGAGTTCACGCGCTCTCTTCAGAGACTTGACAAGGAAAAATACGGACTGTACAACTACAAAGCCGATAACGACCAATGCAACCGCGTACATAAATCCGCTTGTTTTGAAATCACCATTCATCTGGTTTTATCCCCCAATCACGTTTTAAACGTTAATAGAATGAAGTAATAATAACATAAACCTTTATATATCGTCAAGAGCAGATTGACACGAATAATGCATATATATTTTTTGAACAAACATACAAAAACGTCATATTCGCCAAATTGTTTTTTATTCCGATTTGTAATTATTAACAATTTGTTCATATTTTCTCAAACTTTTCATCAACTCGTTGTGATATAAAAGACACAGAGATAATATCTCTATTTTCATTTTTATTTTCTCTTTCTCTTGAAGGCTCCGATGCTGCACACATCGGAGCCTTCCCCCTTTTACGGACAAATCTATAACGATGGCTATACATACAGCAGAATTGTATCTCTTGCCGTCAGCTTTTTATCAATCATGAAACGAGAACAACAAATTTGGGGTTATCGTGGTCTTTGATTTCGCACAATCTATCTCTGTGTGCGTAGGGATGGGCCTCCCGGACCATCCGCAGATTCTGCTGAGTTAACGGACGGTCGAGGACGCCCGTCCCTACGCAGTTGACCGGAACAAGGTTCGTAGGGGCGCGCATTGCGCGTCCGCTTAATCAATCACTTTTTTACGGACGACCAATGGTCGCCCCTACGAGGTAGATTGAATATTCACCCCGACAAACCCGAATTTACTATGCTTCATCTGATGCCTGTTGTTTGGCGGTTAGAGTATACTTTAATTACCACCAAGCCGCAAGGTTTTGAAAGGTATATTTCCGCCTCGAATTCGTTAAAAATCCTTGAAATACGTCAGTATATCTACAGATTTTTGCCTTGCCGAGGCAAAAATCTCCTCTTTCAAAACTGCCTTGCATCTGAAACGCAACAGATTACGTACAGTCGGGTAGCTTTTCGATGCAGTCATACGCGCGTATGTCAAAAAGAAAACTACACGAATGTGCGTGATATGTTTCGTTTCAGACTTGTGTGTTGGTGATAATTAAAGTATAAAATATTTGTCAAAAAATATCGTCAAATTATTGACAAAGTTATCTTTATAGAATAAAATAAACTTTGTTAAAAAATTAAACAAGTCGGAGGTTCAACTGTTTTTATGAACTACACAATCGCGCAGAAAATCATTAAAAATCACCTGCTTTCGGGCGATATGACCGTGGGCAGTGAAATCGGTCTAAGAATTGACCAGACTCTCACTCAGGACGCTACAGGTACAATGGCTTATCTTGAGTTTGAGGCTATGGGAATTGAAAGAGTCAAAACTGAGCTTTCAGTTGCTTATATCGATCACAACACGCTTCAGACAGGCTTTGAAAATGCTGATGATCACCGTTTTATCCAGAGTGTTGCAAAGAAGAGAGGTCTTCGCTTCTCACGTCCGGGTAACGGAATCTGCCATCAGGTACATCTTGAGCGTTTCGGAGCCCCCGGCAACACACTTATCGGCTCTGACTCACACACCCCAACAGGTGGCGGTATCGGTATGCTTGCAATGGGTGCAGGCGGACTCGACGTTGCTGTTGCTATGGGCGGCGGCGCATACTATATTACTATGCCGAAAATGGTAAGAGTTAACCTCACAGGCAAGCTTTCACCGTGGGTTGCCGCAAAGGACATTATCCTTGAAGTTCTCCGCATTATGTCCGTTAAGGGCGGTGTCGGGAAGATTGTTGAATACGGCGGAGAAGGTGTCAAAACACTTTCAGTTCCCGAAAGAGCTACAATCACAAATATGGGTGCTGAGCTTGGTGCTACAACATCAATCTTCCCGTCAGACGACATCACACGTGAATTCCTTAAAGCTCAGGGCCGTGAAAAAGATTGGATTGAACTTTCAGCTGATGAAGGTGCAGAATACGATGAGGTTATCGAAATTAACCTTTCAACTCTCGCTCCCCTTGCAGCTATGCCTCATATGCCCGATAACGTTAAAAAGGTTGAAGAAATCGGCGAAATCAAAGTTGACCAGGATTGTATCGGTTCCTGCACAAACTCTTCACTTATGGATATGCTCAAGGTTGCGGCTATTCTTAAGGGTAAGACCGTTTGTCCGTCGGTAAGCCTTTCAATCGCTCCGGGTTCAAAGCAGGTTCTCAATATGCTTGCTCTCAGCGGTGCACTTTCAGACATGATTGATGCCGGTGCAAGAATCCTTGAGTCAGCCTGCGGTCCGTGTATCGGTATGGGTCAGTCACCCAACTCGGCAGGTGTATCACTTCGTACATTCAACCGTAACTTTGAAGGCCGTTCAGGTACTGCAGATGCAGGTATCTACCTTGTAAGCCCCGAGGTTGCAGCGGCATCAGCTCTTACAGGTGTGCTTACAGATCCTCGCAAGCTCGGCGAAATGCCTGAAATTGAAATGCCTGATGAATTCATCATCAACGACAATATGATCGCGATGCCCGCAGCAATTGAAGATGCTGACAGCGTTGAGATTATGTACGGCCCGAACATCAAGCCTTTCCCGAAGACAGAGGCTCTTCCGGAAGAAATTACAGCAAAGGCTGTTCTCAAGGTCGGCGACAATATCACAACAGACCACATCATGCCTGCAGGCGCAAAGATCCTCCCCTACCGTTCAAACATCCCGTTCCTTTCAAACTTCTGCTTCAAGCAGTGTGACGAGAAATTCGCAGAGCATTGTAAGGAAGCAGGCAAAGGTATCATCATCGGCGGTGCTAACTACGGTCAGGGTTCTTCAAGAGAGCACGCGGCTCTTGTTCCGCTTTACCTCGGAATCAAGGCTGTTGTTACAAAGTCTTTCGCACGTATCCATTGTGCAAACCTTGTTAACGCAGGTATTATTCCGTTCACATTCAAAAACGAGGCTGACTACGATAAAATCAGCGTAAATGACGATCTTTGCCTCGCAAACATCCGTGAAGCTATTGCAAACGGCAGTGAGGTAACACTCAAAAACATCACAACAGGCGAAGAGTATGCTCTTGATTATCAGCTTTCTGAGCGTCAGAGAGATATTATCCTCGCAGGCAGCCTTCTTGACTACACAAGAGAGAACTCATAAGGAGAATTACAATGACAGAATTACAGATTAAAAATGCAGTAGAAAAATTTGAAGCTCTTATGCGCGAGCAGAGCGACCGTTCAGATGCTATCAAGGCTCAGGGCGATTTTGTTGATTTCGAAAAGCTTGATAAAATCATCATCGGCGTTTGCGGCGGTGACGGTATCGGTCCTGTTATTACAAAGGAAAGCGCAAGAGTTCTTGAATATATGCTTGCCGATAAGGTTGCGTCAGGCAAGGTTGAATTCAAGGTTATTGACGGTCTTACAATTGAAAACCGTGTTGCGGCCAACAAGGCTATCCCCGATGACGTTCTTGAAGAGCTCAAGGCTTGTCACGTTATCCTCAAGGGACCCACAACAACACCGCAGGCAGGCGATCCGTGGCCGAACATTGAAAGCGCAAACGTTGCAATGAGAAAGGCTCTCGACCTTTTTGCTAACCTCCGTCCCGTTAAGGTTCCCGACGAGGGTATCGACTGGACATTCTTCCGTGAGAACACAGAAGGTGCTTACGCTGTCGGCTCAAAGGGCTTCAATGTAACAGACGACCTTGCAGTTGACTTTGTTGTTACAACCACCGAGGGTACTGAAAGAATCGCAAAGCTTGCATATGATTACGCAAGAAGAAACAAGAAAGACAGAGTTTCAATCATTACAAAGGCAAACATCATCAAGACAACTGACGGTAAATTCCTTAACCTTTGCAAAAACATCGGTAAGGATTATCCTGAAATCACAACTGATGAATGGTATATCGACATCACAACAGCAAAGCTTATCGACCCGAAGCGCCGCAAGGACTTCAAGGTATTCGTTCTTCCCAACCTTTACGGTGATATCATCACAGACGAAGCTGCTGAATTTCAGGGCGGCGTAGGCACTGCAGGCAGTGCAAATATCGGTAAGAGATACGCTATGTTTGAAGCTATCCACGGTTCAGCTCCCCGAATGATGCGTGAAGGCAGAGGTCAGTACGCTGATCCTTGCTCAATGCTCCGTGCTACAGTTATGCTTCTTTCTCACATCGGTGAGCAGGAAAGTGCAGACTTGCTTGAAAGAGCACTTGACATCTGTATGTATGAAGAAAAGAAGCTTCAGATTACAGGCCGTGACACAGGCTGCACTTGTGAAGAATTCGGCAACTACGTTATGGAAACAGTTAAAAAACTCAGAGCATAAATACCATTATAGGAAGGATTTATTATGCCAAAAGAGAAAAAGGATATATCAATGTCCGTAATCAAGCGTCTGCCGAGATATTACAGATTTCTCGGTGAGCTTAAAAAGAAGAATATTTCAAGAATTTCATCACGTGAGCTTTCACAGATGATGGGATTCACGGCATCACAGATAAGACAGGATCTTAACTGCTTCGGCGGTTTCGGTCAGCAGGGATACGGCTATAACGTTGACCAGCTCCGCACTGAAATCGGTTCTATCCTCGGTGTCGGCAACGGGTTCAAAACAATTATTATCGGTTGCGGTAACCTCGGTAAGGCTATCGCCGCACATATGGCTTTTGAAGACAGAGGATTTGAGCTTGTAGGTATTTTCGACAAGAGATCTGAAGAAATGCAGGATATCAGAATCAAGGGTATTTCCATCTCCCCTATTGAGGACCTTGAGATTTACTGCAAAGAGGTTGAGCCGATTGTTGCCGTGCTCTGTACTCCGACACTCGCAACTCCCGAAATTGTTGACAGACTTATAGACTTAGGTATCACAAATTTCTGGAACTTCAGCCATTACGATATCAATTCAGTTTATCCTAAGGCAAATGTTGAAAATGTTCATCTTAACGACAGTCTTATGACACTCAGCTATCAGATTACAAATAACGGTGGTGCTGAATAATGAAAGTTATGACCTTTAATATCCTTTGTCACGGCTGCGAAGGTCACGATTGGTTTGACCGTCAGAACGACGTCATTGCAACCGTACGCAGATATATGCCCGACATCTTCGGTCTTCAGGAAGCTCATCTTGATTGGATGAAAGCATTTTGGAAAAATATGCCCGAATATGATTATGTCGGTGTCGGACGTGACGACGGAAAGGAAGACGGTGAATTTTCTCCCGTTTTCTATAAAAAAGATAAGTTTGACTTCATTGAAGGCAACACTTTCTGGATAAGCGAAACTCCCGATATACCGTCAAGATCCTGGGACACGGCCTGCACGAGGGTATGCTCTTATGCAAAGCTTCGTGACAAGGAAAGCGGAAACGTTTTTGTCGCAACGAACACTCACCTTGACCATATCAGCGTTGAGGCACGCAAAAACGGTGTTCGTCTTATCAACGAATTTGCAAAAAACATTGACTGTCCCATCGTTCTCACGGGTGACTTCAACATTCCCGAAAAAACGGACTGCTATCCCGATATGATCGGCTACGGTATTTTCAGGGATACAAAGTATGTTGCTCCCGTTACTGAGGATACTTTCACGTTCCACGAATTTTTCCACCACAACGGTGAAAGGTCGGTTATCGACTTTGTGTTTATAACAGAAGGCTTCAACGCTTTGGTATATCAGGTTGTACAGGATAAAATAGACGGTGCGTTTCCGTCTGACCACTGTCCCGTTATTGCTGAAATTGAGTTTAATAAATAAGCATAAAAACCTCAGGTTGTAACCTGAGGTTTTTACTTTGTTATGATAAAAACTTAAATATTCAGATTATTTTAATCACCCGGAACGAAAGATAAAAAAAGATGATTGAAAACATATGGGGTTTAAAAATATTCGGTTGCACCATGTGACATCAGGGTGTTGTTTTCATCATTTATCTTATAAAAAGTTTAAACTCCGTAACGCGGTTGCATTACGGAGTTTGTTTGATTATTCAGCGTAGTCGTAGCCTGACCTGATAGCTGTTTCGTTAACACCGAGAAGCTCGATCTTACGTGCAGAAACAACCTTTTTAAGAGCTGCATCAACATTATCAAGAGAGAAACCGTCAACTTCCTTGAGGACCTTACCCGTGATAATCATATTTGCAAGAGTCTTGATGTTATTATCATATGCCATCTGTGTTGCAGGGATATAATAAACATCAACATCTGTTCTTTCAACCTTCTTATCAATAAGAGTTGAGTCAACAAAAATCTTGCCGCCGCTTACAACAGCGTTTTCATATTTCTCAAGCGAAGGAAGGTTCATTGCGATAAGTACATCGGGAGCGTCAACAATCGGAGAACCGATCGGCTCATCACTGATGATAACTGAACAGTTAGCTGTACCGCCGCGCATTTCGGGACCGTATGACGGGAGCCAACTTACCTGCTTATCTTCAATAAGTCCTTTGTATGCAAGGAATTTTCCTGCAAAGAGGATACCCTGTCCGCCGAAGCCTGCAAAAAGCAATCTGCATGTCTTACTCATTTTGCTTGCTCCTCTGCATAGATATCTTTATACACGCCGAGAGGATAATACGGAAGCATCTTCTCGTCTACCCATTCGAGTGCCTTTTCAGGAGTCATACCCCAGTTTGTCGGGCAAGTTGAAACAACCTCGATAAGAGAGAAGCCTTTGCCTTCAAGCTGGTTCTGGAAAGCCTTTTTGATAGCCTTCTTTGCGTTCTTAACGTTCTTTACGTTATTAACAGCAACACGCTCAAGGTAAGCTGCGCCGTCAACATTTGAAAGGAGTTCACAAACCTTTACGGGATAGCCTACTGTTTCAACATCTCTGCCGTAAGGTGAAGTCTGTGTAACCTGACCCGGAAGAGTTGTCGGAGCCATCTGGCCACCTGTCATACCGTAGATTGCGTTGTTTACGAAAATAACAGTGATATTTTCTCTTCTTGCTGCTGCATGTACGGTTTCAGCTGTACCGATAGCTGCAAGGTCACCGTCACCCTGATATGTAAATACGATCTTTGAAGGATCACTTCTCTTAACACCTGTTGCAACTGCGGGAGCACGTCCGTGTGCAGCCTGAACAAAGTCACATGTGAAATAGTTATATGCCATAACAGCACATCCAACGGGCGCAACACCGATTGTATCGCCCTCGATGCCGAGCTCGTCAATAACTTCCGCTACAAGGCGGTGGATAATACCGTGTGTACAACCCGGGCAATAGTGAAGCACTGCATCTGTGAGTGCCTTCGGCTTTTCAAATACTACTGACATCAGAACGCACCTCCGTTCTCGTTAACTTCATTGATTTTTGCAAGTACCTCTTCAGGTGTGGGAATCATACCGCCGACACGGTTGCAGAGGTAAACAGGCTTCTTGCAACGGATTGCAAGTTCAACGTCTTCGATCATCTGACCCATGCTCATTTCAACACAGATGAATGCCTTGCACTTATCTGCTGCAGCTTCAAGAACCTTCTTCGGGAAGGGCCATACTGTGATAGGTCTGATCATACCGACCTTAACGCCGTTTGCACGAGCTTCATTGATTGCATTCTTAGCAACACGTGAAGTAATACCAAAAGCAACAACGCAAACTTCTGCATCGTCCATAAGGTACTCTTCGTACATAACTTCGTTTTCTTCGATTGCCTTATATTTCTCATATCTTTCGAAGTTCTTGATTTCAAGCTCTTCGGGTTTAAGATAAAGTGAGTTTACAATATTATGTTCACGCTCACACTTTGTACCTGTAAGCGCCCAGGGCTTCTCATATTTTGTAACTTCACCAATATCAAGAGATACAGGCTCCATCATCTGACCCATTGTACCGTCAGCAAGGATCATTGAAACCATGCTGTATTTATCTGCAAGGTCAAAAGCCTTTACTGTAAGGCTTGCCATTTCCTGAACTGAAGAAGGAGCGAGAACGATGTTTCTGTAGTCGCCGTGTCCGCCACCCTTTGTTGACTGGAAATAGTCAGACTGTGAAGGCTGGATACCGCCGAGACCGGGACCACCTCTCTGAACATTGACAACAACAGCAGGAAGGTCGCAACCTGCAAGGTATGAAATACCCTCAGCCTTAAGAGAAACTCCCGGGCTTGAAGATGATGTCATAACTCTTTTACCTGTTGATGCAACACCGATTACCATATTGA
The DNA here is from genome assembly GCA_045589535.1 of Acutalibacteraceae bacterium. Lineage (GTDB taxonomy): Bacteria > Bacillota > Clostridia > Oscillospirales > Acutalibacteraceae > CAG-488. The sequence continues at coordinate 65,968 of JAZNPE010000048.1, forward strand.
TAGCAGAAACTTCACTTTCAGCCTGAAGAAAAGTTCCGCCGATTTTCGGCATACGCTTTGCCATATAAGCCGCAACTTCTGTCTGCGGTGTGATGGGATAGCCGAAGTAATGATGACAGCCTGCCTGAATAGCAGCTTCAGCAATAGCTTCGTTACCCTTCATAAGTACTTTTTCTGACATTATTTTTTCACCTCTCTACCGTAATTACACAATCAGGACACATTGTTGCACAGAATGCGCAACCGATGCACTTTTCAGGCTCAGTTACTTCTGCGGGGTGATGGCCCTTCGCATTGAGCTTTGTTTCTGACAGTTTAACGATACCTTTCGGACAAGCGCCGACGCAAAGGCTGCAGCCCTTGCAAAGGTCTGTTTTGAATGTTACTTTTGCCATAGCTTTTACCTCTCTTAGTTTATCTTTTCCTGTAGTCTGAGTGGCATTAAATTCTCCACTTTGCCGTACAGATTATTATACAACTTTTCATCTACGGTTGTCAACCTCACTGGAATACCCGTAGCCTTTGAAACCTCATTTGCATAGTCGAGAGAATCAAGAACATCCTGTGCCGTTGTTTCCTCACCTATGTTAGAATTGTTAACGATTGCCGTGAATTTCATTGAGCATGCAGCTTCAATTTCCGCCATAACTTCAAGAGTGCTTTCAACATCCCTTGTGAGAGGTCGGTACATATTGATTACCATAAACATCTCGTAGTTATTCTCTTTTTTTAGGCTGTCAGCATAACGTCCGAGGGCATATGCTCCCCTGTCATCGCCGCCGATGTCCATAACGGCATACTCTGTATTATTATCAACAATGGAATAAACATCCTGCGGCAAAGCCGGAAGGTCGACGTTTGAGCTTGCATACTGAGAAGAAATAAGCCTGATTCCCGCTTCAGTCAGTTCTTTTTCGCTGTCTTTTGTTCGGAAATACGGATTAACGATATCAAGATCGGCAATTACTACGGGTTTTCCGTCTGCTCTGAGTTTAAGAGCATAATTGACCGCAATATTTGTCTTTCCGCTTCCGTAATGACCTGCAAAAAGTGTTACTCGCTTTGATTCCATTGTATCACCTCTTTTAAAGCTTATTTCTTATGATCTTTCCGCTGATAGTCTTCGGAAGCTCTGTTCTGAATTCGACTATTCTCGGATACTTGTAAGGTGCTGTATGCTCCTTAACATATTTCTGGATTTCCTTCTTGAGTTCTTCCGTAGGCGCTGTGCCCTTTGTAAGAACGACGCTTGCCTTTACAACCTGACCTCTGATTTCATCGGGTGCAGCCGAAACACCGCATTCAAGAACATAAGGAAGCTCCATAATAACATTTTCAATTTCGAACGGTCCGATACGGTAACCGGATGACTTGATAACGTCGTCAATTCTGCCGACATACCAGTAGTAACCGTCTTCGTCTGCCCACGCTGTATCACCTGTATGATAATAACCGTCATACATAACATCGTTGGTTGCTTCTTCGTTGAGATAATATCCGATAAACAAACCGCAAGGCACCTTGTCACTTGTTCTGATACAGATTTCGCCGGTCTCACCGAGATCTGCCGGTGTTCCGTCCGGACGGAGAATCTGGATATCGTAAAGCGGAACAGGTTTACCCATTGAACCGGGCTTCGGATTCATACCTGTAAGATTTGCAATGGAAAGCGTTGTTTCGGTCTGTCCGAAGCCCTCCATAAGCGTAAGTCCCGTTGCGTTATAGAACTGTTTGAATACTTCGGGGTTCAGAGCCTCACCGGCAACTGTTGCGTGCTTGATGGAGCTGAGATCGTACTTGCTGATATCCTGCTTGATAAGCATTCTGTACATTGTCGGAGGTGCACAGAATGTTGAAATCTGATACTTTGCGAACAACGGAAGGATATCTGCAGCATCGAAACGATCGAAGTCATAGGTAAAGATTGAGCCTTCGCAGAGCCACTGACCGTAGAGTTTACCCCAGAGTGCCTTACCCCAACCTGTTTCGGAGATTGTAAAGTGAAGTCCGTCCTTGCTTACACAATGCCAGTACTTAGCAGTAATGTAATGACCGAGAGGATATTTATAGCTGTGTGTTGCGATTTTGGGATAACCCGTTGTACCTGATGTAAAAAGCATAAGCATCGGGTCGTCACCGCACGGTGAATCCTCTTCTCTTCTGTAACGACGGCTGAAAAGGCAATACTCTTCGTCGAAGTTATGCCATCCCTCTCTTGTGCCGTTAACAATAATTTTATTTTTAAGTGTTCCTGTTACTGCGTCTGCAAGCTCAGCCTGTCTTGCCGTGTCGCCGTCTGCTGTACAGATGATTGTTGAAACGTTTGCCGCCTTGAATCTGTATTCAAAGTCATGCTGAACAAGAAGATTTGTTGCAGGAATTGCAATCGCACCGATTTTATGAAGACCAAGGATTGCAAACCAGAACTGATAATGACGCTTCATAACAAGCATTACAGTATCACCCTTCTTGATACCGAGTGACCTGAAATAGTTTGCAGCCTGGCTCGAATGCTCTTTGATGTCTTTATAAGTGAAGATTCTTTCGTTCTTATCCTTATCAAGGTGAATCATAGCACGCTTGTCAGGTGACTTTCTGCCGATGTTATCCACGATATCAAAAGCAAAATTGAAAGTATCTGCATTATTGAAATCGATTGAAACGAGGTTTCCGTTTTCGTCCTCAACAGCATCAATGTACTTTTCGCATACAAGACTGCCCGAAGTTTTTGTGCCCTTGACTGCTCTGTCGTGAACAATCTTTTCAACAGGTTCATCGGTTGCCATGATCATCGCAAGGAAAACGCAGTCTCTGCCTTCAACAGCAATCATACCGTGAGGTGTTGAGCTGTTGTAGTAAATGCTGTCACCCTCTTCAAGGATTTCCTCATGGTTACCGATTCTGACCTTGAGCTTACCGCTGATAACAAGGTCAAACTCCTGACCTGCATGAGTTGTTGTATGAATCGGCTGATTTTCAAGCTCAGCTGAATACTCGTAACGTACCATATACGGATCCGAAAGTCTTTTTCTGAATTTCGGAGCAAGGTTTTTGATTTCGATACCGTTTTCACTTGCAGTCGTCTGACCCTTGCCCTTTCTTGTTACCGTATAAGATGTAAGAACGGCACTGTGTCCTTCAAGAAGGTCAGTAAGACCGATATCAAAAGCAAGAGCACACTTATGCACAAAAGTAAACGGAAGATCTACTTCTCCTGCTTCATAAACATTATACTGTTCAACAGATACTTCTGTTTTTTCAGCCATTTCTTCTACACTGAAGCCGCAGATATCGCGCATTTCCTTAATTCGCTGTGCAACCTCGTAGAGCTTATTTGTTGTGTTGTTTTCCATAAAATTACCTCCTTTTTTGTGACTTTGAGGAAATAAAAAACCGTCTCAAAGTCTTTAAAAACTTTGAGACGGAAAATAAAATCCGCGGTACCACTCAAATTGCACTCAGCTATTGCTTTGTGCCACTCATCAGGGTCAGCCAACCCCTTAACACTAACGTAGTCATACGGAAGAAACTATTTGCACTAAGCTTTCATCTCTTCGGCTCAGAAGTGATAGGTTATACCCGCCCGAAACTGTCGGTCTCGCACCATCCGCCGACTCTCTTGAAGTTTCAAAAACGTAACCGTCTTCGTCACAGCCTTTATAAACAATTACTTGTTGCGATACATTATAAACTTATTATACATCATTTTCAAGATACAGTTTGTAATTTATTCATTACATCTTGTAATATATGATGTTTATGCGGTTACAACTGAATTTGCTTTCTGCAAGCCGTATTTTTCAACAGCCATTTCACGCATTTTATACTTAAGAATCTTACCTGCGGCATTCATCGGGAATTCCTTGACGAAGTCGATATACTTCGGCACCTTGTGCTTAGCCATATGGTCAAGAACATACTGCTTCATTTCTTCAACAGTCATCTCCTCGCCCTCATGAAGGATGATACAAGCCATAATCTCTTCACCGAGACCCTCATCAGGCACACCGATAACCTGGACATCCTTGACTTTATCGTGCGTATAAATAAACTCTTCTATTTCCTTCGGATAGATATTCTCACCGCCACGGATAATCATATCCTTAAGTCTGCCCGTAATCTTGAAATTACCGTCGGGGGTTCTGCAAGCAAGGTCACCCGTATGAAGCCAGCCGTCCTTATCGATAGCCTCAGCAGTAGCCTTCGGCATCTTGTAGTATCCCTTCATAATGTTGTAACCTCTTGCAACGAATTCACCGTTGACATTATCAGGACATTCAAGACCTGTTTCGGGATCGATTACCTTACACTCAATCTTCGGCAAGGCTCTGCCGACTGTTGCAACACGAACCTCAAGCGGGTCATCCGTACTTGACATTGTACAGCCCGGTGAAGCTTCCGTCTGACCGTAAACGATTGTAATTTCCTTCATATTCATCTTGTCAACAACTTCGCGCATCTTTGCAATCGGACAGGGTGAACCTGCCATAATACCTGTTCTGACATAAGAGAAATCTGTCTTTTCAAAATCAGGATGCTGAAGCATCGCGATAAACATTGTCGGAACGCCGTGGAAAGCAGTAATTCTTTCATTATTTACACAGGCAAGCGATGATTTGGGCGAGAAATACGGCAAAGGAAGCACCGTACCGCCGTGAGTCATTGTTGCTGTCATTGCAAGAACCATACCGAAGCAATGGAACATCGGAACCTGAATCATCATTCTGTCCGCTGTTGAAAGATCCATTCTGTCACCGATACACTTACCGTTATTGACAACGTTATAGTGAGTAAGCATAACGCCCTTCGGGAAGCCTGTTGTACCTGAGGTGTACTGCATATTACATACGTCATCCTTTTTAACAAGAGATGCCATACGGTAAACTTCCTCAACAGGTACCTGAGAAGACTTTTCAAGTGCTTCATTCCATGTCATACAGCCTTTCTGCTCATATCCGACTGTGATGATGTTACGAAGGAACGGAAGCTTCTTTGAATGAAGCTGTTCACCCGGCTTAAGTGTTTCAAGCTCGGGGCAGAGTTCTGCCATAATCTCGTCGTAGTGAGAATCTCTGTAACCCTGTACCATAACGAGAGTATGTGTATCAGACTGTCTGAAAAGGTACTCTGCTTCGTGGATTTTGTAAGCTGTGTTGACCGTTACAAGAACTGCACCGATTTTAGTTGCTGCCCAGAATGCGATATACCACTGCGGTACATTAGTTGCCCATACAGCAACGTGAGTACCTGCCTTTACACCCATAGCAATGAGTGCACGTGCGAAGGTATCAACGTCGTCACGGAATTCCGAGTATGTTCTTGTATAGTCAAGTGTCGTATATTTGAACGCAAGCTGGTCAGGGAATTCTTCAACCATTGTGTCAAGAACCTGAGAGAAGGTCTTTTCAATAAGCTCTTCCTTTTCCCATACAAACTTACCTGTTCTTGTTTTATTATAAAAATACTTTTTATTGCTCTTTGTGCTGCCCATAGCTTCCATAAAGCTTTCATAATGGGTAAGGATGATTTCAAGGTCATCAATCTCGCTCATCCATTCGGGATTCCACTCAATACAAACGAAACCTGCATAGTTGATTGAGCGAAGAGCATTTGTCATTTCCTCAACAGGGAGCTTACCCTCACCTATGAGAGTGTGTCTGCCGTATTCTTCAGCATCTGTCATATGCACAAGCTTTACATACGCACCGAGGTTTTTGATTGTCTTCTCGGCATCCTCTCTTGCTTTGAAGAAGGTTTCGTACATATTCCAGTCTGCGCCTATATAATCGCTTGCAAAGAAGTTGAGAAGCTCGCAGAGCTTGTCTGTATCAGCGTAAATGCCGACAGTTTCAACAAGAAGAACGACGTTATTTTTCTCGCAAAGGCTGATTACGTCTGCCATAAAATCAGTAACATAGCTTACTGCATCTTCGTCGTCGCTTTCAGCGTAAACCTTGATGTATGAAACGTTTATATTTCTTGCAACAGCAACTGCTGCTTCGATTTTTTTCATAACCTCTTGGGCATTTTCTTTGTCTGCAACGTTACAGTCAACATCGATACAGGCAATCGCTTTCTTTGCATTGATAAGGGTGCGCTTTGTTACGGATGCCATATCGGGGCTGAAGGGAGAAGCCTTGCCCGAAAAAGCATCTGCCTTGATATCGTGAATTTCTATTCCTTCATAGCGAAGCTCCTCGGCAATCTTAAGAAAATCGCCAAGACACGATGCTTTATGGAATTTTGTTGAAAAAGCTAAATTCACTTTTATTCCTCCTCGTAGGCGATTTTATTAAGTGCGCTTACGTAAGCTCTGATACTTGCTCCGATAACGTCTGTTGAGATACCTGTACCTGAATAGAGCTTACCGCTTGCTGAGCGAAGCTTAACGAGAGCCGAGCCCATAGCTTCACGACCTTCGGTTACTGACTTAATTTGGAAATCGTCAAGCTCGTAGTGATGTCCGATAATATGCTCAATTGCAAGGAATGCTGCGTCAATCGGTCCGTCACCAACGCTTACACCACTCATCGGCTCGCCGTCTTTGAGAAGGCGGATGTTAGCTGTTGCGGTGATAACGTTACCGCTGTTGATAACATAGCTTTCAATTGTATATGTTGCAGGTACCTGAAGTGCAGTTGAAGCGATGATAGCCTCAAGCTCCTTTGTGCCGACAAATTCTTTTTTTGCCGCAACACGCTTGAATGCTTCATATACTTTTGAGTTATCCTCTTCGGAAAGATCATAACCAATCTTCTTAACTGCCTTGATAACTGTTGAGATTGTATCGTTCTTATCAAGAGTGAGTGATTCTGCATTATCGTTCACACCGTTTTCAAAGGGTGAATTTTCGCTCTTTGTTGTGTTAACCATTCTCTTCATCTGGTTAACAACTCTTGAAAGCTCTGTTGTACGGATTTTGCTTGAAACACCGTTTGAATCACCGCGGAGCTTGAACACGTTCATTACGTCTTCAATTGATGGGAAGCTGAAACCTTCAACAGTTGTCTTAATCTCTCCTGCTCCTGCGCTGATTGCTGAAAATGCGCAGGCAACAGCCATATTGAGCTGGTCGCTGAGTTCAACAGAGAAAGTTACATCCTTCATTTCGGGAATATTTTCAAAAACAGCCTTTACGAAATCGTAAATTTCAGACGGCATAATTGTTCCTTCTGAATCACAGATGTTAATGCGCTTTGCACCTGCCGCGATTGCGGCACGGATTACATCATAGAGGAATTCCTTCTCTGCTCTGATTGCATCCTCAGCAGAAAACTCAACGTTGTCTGAATATTTCTTACACTCAGCTATAAGTGAAGCAACCATTTCCTTTACAACGGGAGGCTTCTTACCGCATTTATATTCCATCTGAACTGCAGAAACAGGAACACTTACCTTAAGAGAAGCCTTCTTTGCAGCCTTAACGCTGTTCCACGCTGTTTCAACGCTTTCAGCGGTCATGCCAACAGGAACACATACTTCAGAATGCTTCATAAGTGACGCGATCGTCTTAATCAAGAGAACATCTGTAGATACATTTTTAATTTCAGGCATTTCAATGCTGTTGAAATGTAGCTTATCCATTAGCTTTGCCATTTCAATTTTCTCTTTAAAGCTGAGTGAATGGTCTGCAGAATTTGCACACTCTCTCAATGTTATGTCTGATACATGAATCTTTCTCATAAATATTCTCCTTATCATAAAAAAATCCCTGAAACACTCTGTGCTTCAGGGACGATAAACAAATTTACCGTGGTACCACCCGGATTGCTGAAAAACAGCCACTCTTCGGATTCTTTCAAATCCTAAGCTATGATAACGGTGCTTGCCGTGACTCCTTATGCAGTAAAAAACGGTTAGGGAGCCAAGCTCAGATACGAGACAGCCTAAACTTTCAAATACTGACTTTCACCAGCCGTCAGCTCTCTGCAAAATTACGGAAAAGGCTTAATATCTTCAAAGCTTTTCAAAAATATTGAAAATATTATATATTTACGTACATTTTTTGTAAATAGACAAAACCACTGTTTTGTCTAAATTATTTTAAAAGGTCCGCATTGAGTGTCTGACCGTAAGCAGCAGCAACATCAATAAGGCCCTGGTCCTCAATTGTCTGACGGATGGGCTGACCGAGAGAGAGGATTCTGCAGTAAATTTCTGCCGACTTCTCGATTGTGTGCATAAGACCGTATGCGTTGTCAAATGTGTCGCCTGATACAAAAAGACCGTGGTGAGCCCATACAACTGCATCATATGTTTTAAGAAGCTCACAGGTTCTGTGTGCGATTTCTGCACCGCCCGGAATCATCCATTCAACAACACCTACGCCGTTAGGGAAAATAATCGGACATTCTGTCATGCTCTGCCAGAGAACCTTTGAGAAAGCCTCTGATGTGAGAGGAAGAACGAATGTGAGAGCGATGATGTTAACGGGATGTGCGTGGTAGATAACACGGCACTTGCCGTCTGTTGCAGCAACGCGAACGCTGTGGTTCATAAAGTGTGTCGGGAATTCGCTTGTCGGGCCACCGCCGTTAACAAGACCCCAAACAATTCTGTAGCTGTCGCCTGCATCGTTGATTTCAACAATACAGATATTTGCAGCGGGATCAAGGATTGCATTACGGAAGAACTTGCCCGTACCTGTTACCATAAAATACTCATTTTTAAGGTTATCTGCCTGAACACCCATGTTAACCCAGGGTCTGTCATATGTAAAGTAAGGCTTACAAGCTTCAACTTCTTCGTTTGTCATACGGTATGAAAGGTTACCGCCGTTTCTTTCGTGCCAACCCTCTGAATAACCGTCGTCACATACTCTTACAAAACTTTTGATTACGTCAAGATCCAAAATACTCATTTTAATATCTCCTTATTTTTAATTACATATTTTTACCACATAAATATTATCACTACAGAAGAACAATGTCAATATTCAAGAAAAAAGATGTTAATATATTCAGTACTGTTACAGATATGCTTTACCCTTTACTTTTTTCCTTTAGTGTGTTAAAATCACAAATATAAGTACTTCGGAGGTAGCTTTATGACATGGATGTCCTTCACGCGGCTTCTCATAGCAATTCTTATGATGCCGTATTATCTTTTTAACTACACTTTCAACGACTATGCCTACCCTGCTTACAGCACGTCGGGCGCATACCTTTTCTGCTACTTTACGGGAAATGAAATTGAAAACCAGACGCTTCATTTCGCTGTCAGCACGGACGGTTACCACTTCAAGGCGCTCAACAACAACGAGGCCGTCATCACGCAGACACTCGGTACAAAATGCGTACGTGACCCGTACATACTCAAAGGTGTTGACGAAAACGGTAAGGACTGCTTCTTCATAATTGCAACGGATATGGATGCAGGCCTCGGCTGGCTTTCGAACCACAGCCTTATAACCTGGAAGTCCTATGACCTTGTGAACTGGATTGACGAAACGGTTATCGATATCCGCCAGTTTGAGGGTTTCGAAAACACAAACAGAGCGTGGGCACCGCAGGCAATCTGGGACGAGAACGTCGGTATGTACATGGTCTATTGGGCAAACTCAACAGTTGAGAACGACTGCGCAGGTCATTACTACGCATACACCAAGGATTTCAAGACATTTGAAACTGAGCCTCAGGTACTTTTCGGACGTTGGAATGAATATGTTCCCGAGCGCGACGAAGTGATGAACATTCAGTGCATCGACGGTGACATCATATACAACGAAAAAGACGGTTATTATTACCTCTATTTCAAGGAAGACTTAACACAGAAAATTGCCTACGTCAGATCAAAGAATCTTACGGGACCGTACAACACGGATTACACAATCTGCTCGCTCAACTGGTTCGGTGTTGAAGGAAGCTCAATGTACCGAATCACGGGTACGGACGCATGGATGATGATTATGGACGAATACGGTAACGGTACATTCTTCGCACAGATGACAAGGGACTTCGAAAACTTCAGGCAGTTCCAGCGTTCATCAATGGAGATTGACCATCTTAAGCCGCGTCACGGCTCAGTTGTTGCGATAACTGAAGATGAATACAAAACACTTGTTGAACACTACGGAGTTCAGGAGTAATTTAAGGGAAACAGGTATGTGTCAGCACAGATAACATTTCTGCATCCTTATTAAGTGGTTTTGAAAGCAAGAAGGTCAGCTAATGGATCAAATATTATTTAAAATTATTTTCTCGGTTATTGGGATTTTAGCTATACTCATTTCAGGGCTAATTATAGCTTTTGGAAAGAAAAGAGGCTCTTCCAAATTAATTAAGGACAAACTTTCAAAAAAGAGAAAGACAGAATTTGTTATTATACTGCTTATCTCACTGCTTCTGTCAATTTACACAGGATATATGTCCTTGGATTTAATAAAAAAAGATTTTGTTGTTTCTGAACTGACTCTTATCAGCAATTCAAGATGTGACTTATTCGGGAAAAATTATATGTTTGATATAGGTAACGGGAAATATATAAAGCTATCTACATCTGAAAAAGATTGTATTCTGAACGAAGGTGAAGTTTATACAGTCACCTATGCCCACAGAAGTCAGGTTTTAATTAGTGTGGATAGTGCTGATTAATATTTTAATATTCCGAATTTATATATTGATTCCCTAAAAAATGCACAGAATGAACAAACCAAGCCAGAACAAAGCTTGTGCTTTGTTTTAGGCACCCGAAGGCGTACAAAGTAGTGCATCGAGAAACGAAGTTTGTTTATAGCATAAATACTATTTTTCAAAAACTTTTTCTGCTTTTTATAATTTCAACAATTGCTTATACAAATTCGGGTTTGTCAGGATGTTTTATTATAACGGTTGCTTGCAACCTACACCTCATCAGTCACTTCGTGACAGCTTCTCCTCAAGGAGAAGCCTTGGATTTACGCTGTTTCTCAGCCTTCCCCTTGAGGGGAAGGTGCCGAGGAACGAGGCGGATGAGGTGGCAACAAACAAATAGACAAACCCGAATTTTACGAACAGATTTCAAATCAACATCGTACTTCATATCATCTACCCGCGGGTTTGGCACAAAAAATGGCGGGAGCATATTATGCTCCCCTACGAACCCAATTCTAACGAGATCGTAGAGACAGGCACCCTCCTTTTTGATATCCGATGTTAAATTATCACCATTGCATTACAAGCTCAATATCTTTATTGTTTAGAAATTTCGGAGACTTGACTACAATATTGTAATCACCGAGGTTGTAAGAAGGAACGATGTCACACTCACAGCCATCAACAACAACCTTATTGCAAGGTGAATCAGTAGTTTCATCAATCTTTAACAGTGAATACTCGCCAATTTTTAATTCGCTGATTATCTTAGCCATTACCATTGCCCTTTCTATATTCTTTCAATAAATTTTCATAATGTTCAAGAACTTTTTCTGTTTCCACTCGTGGTATTCTGTACTTTGGAGCTTTCTCAATCAAGAAAAGTACAACATAATATCGACACGTCGCAAGCGTCGTGCCCTACCAACCACGATTCAGGCAGCTGTGCAAATGACAGATACACCGTCCCAACACGCTACATCTGTTTTTCAAAGGATGGAACATAATCTTTAGCGTTTCCACCATTATTCATATATTCGCAAAAAAGAATTTGCTCTTTTTCAAACTGTTTACAAGTCATTCCATCTCTAAAGAACGGATATTCCGTTATTAACTCAGGACACTCGTTTCTATATAATCTATCATTACTCATATTGAATCTCCGACTCTTTACAAAAACTTCTAACACTACTTAATCAAGCTATATATCTGTCGCAACAAACTCATATGGAGAAAAAAGATCGTACTCTTCTGTATCATCTACTATCCTATACCACCCATTTTCAATCGAAACAACATTGTATATTTTTCCATTCGTCAAGGATACATCAGATTGACCTATATACTTAACCTTCATCAAAATCGCTTCACTTTGATTCTGCTTCCAAAGTGGTGTGTACTTACCTTTGGTATAATCATCCCAATGTTCAATAAAATATGTTCTTTCGACCTCATATTCTTCAGGGGTCATATCATCTCTCCAGAAAGGCACTTCCCTTAGAGTTTCTGTTGCCCAATCATTCATTTAAATCACCACAACAATAACAATTAAGTCTCTTTTTTCAGATTCTAAACTATAATTCGTATTTTGTCAATTTGACTTACGGCATCGATTTATTGATTGATTTTATCGTCACAGGTGGTATAATTATAATAGAATTAGTTTTTAAAGGATACAGCTATGAACAAGATACTTTTAATCCTCACGGGCGGAACAATCTGCTCTTTTGAAAACGCTGACGGCAAGAGAGATGTCTGTGCTGAAAGTGCAAAATACAAGATTATATCTGAATTCATTAAAAGCGACTCCCCTTTTAATGGTGTTGAGTTTGATACCGTTATGCCGCTTGACACACTGAGTGAAAATATGACTGTTAACAAGTGGGACATTCTGCTTGATGAATTGAGAAAAGTTGAAAGCGAAAAGCACAAGGGAATCATCATTCTTCACGGGACGGACACATTGGCTTACTCTGCTTCTCTTTTATCACTTGTTATGAGTGAAAAGAATCTGCCTGTCTGCCTTGTTTCGAGCCACTCACCTGTTGACTGTGAAGGCACGAATGCAAACATCAATTTCAGAACATCAGTTGAGCTGATTATGAACGGGCTGAAACCGAATGTTTACGCGGTTTATCAGAATTCTGACGGCAGGACTTATCTTCATTACGGTGCACATCTGCTCCAATGCGGAAATTACAGTAACGACTTTTTCAGCAAGGATATGATTGCCGTTGACGATATTGAAGCTGTCTGTGCAGAAAGTAAGGCTTTTGAGGTAAACAACAATTTATTAAATGAAATTAAAGCACTTGATGCGAAAGTTCTTCTGATAAACCCTTTTGTTGGTTTGGATTATAACAGCATTAATCTTGAAAATGTTTCTGCTGTTGTGCATACGACCTATCATTCTCAGACTGTCTGTGTTGACGGTGACACCAATTCATTCGCAGAATTTGCAAAAAGGTGCAAAAAAGAAGGTGTAAGCCTTATACTTACACCTTGTGATAAAAATTCATATTCTTATGTTTCAACTGCATCAGCACTTGAAAACGGAGTTATTCCCGTAAGCGATATGTCAAACGAAATGGTTTATGCAAAAGCTGTTATTGGTTGCTCGTTGGGTTTAAGATCGGATGAACTTACAGAGTTTTTAAATAAAAACATCAATCACGAAAGTGTCTATTGATGAAATCAAACATACCGTGCCAGTCATCACGGGCAAAATAGTGTTTACCGTGGCGGAAGTATAATCCTATGCTTCCGTCATGTAACATTTTACCGCAGTTGAGGTAATCGTCCTCTTCGTAAACAAAGCCTTTTTTGCCGTAAAGCTCGTAGACTTCGGATGCCGCCGCACAGCAAAGGAACTGCAGCTCGGGTCCTGCCCACTTGTCCTCTTCCGCAGAACCGATATGAACGGGTCTTGGTGCAATCAAGGCGTGCATAAAGTGCTGTTCAAACTCGGTTTCATTATCCTTGCCGTAATAATTCTTATAGTTTTCACAGAACCAGAATTCAAAGCAATCGATAATATTACCTATTGTTTCCGTTCCCGGCTGTGCACCTCTGTTAAGGGAGTCACCGCTGCAGCCTGCGCAGTTAGAATGAACGCAGGAAAAACGTTCATCGGAGATGCCTGCAAGAAGCGCAGTTTTGCCGAGCCTTGAGTGACCGCAGACAGTTACGCAGTCGAGGTCAACTTCTTCACGTGTTTCAAGGAAGTCCATAACACGCATAGCCGCCCATGCCCACATTGCGATTTTTCCGGGTGAATAGAGTGTTCTTTCCTGATTTTTATAAATCACGCCTGCAAGTCCGTTTGTAAAGTCACCGTCATCACTCGTTACGTCCTTATAGCAGAACGATGCAACCGCAAAACCGTTATCAACAATTTCTTCTGTCGGGATATACTTGTCGGGAATATCGGGACGGAAATTGATACAGACAAAGGTTCTGATTTTACCCTGAGCCTTGGTGGGACAAACATATGTAATCGGAAAAGTAAATTCCTCTCCGTATACCTTTGACGTTATTTCAACCTGAGCTATGGAAGCCTTACCCGCGCAGAAGCGACTATCAGGCTCACTCACATACTTAAATGATACACTTTCAGGCTTTTCGGGAAGATAGCCATACTCGCATTTATACATCATTTCCCTGACGAGGGATTTTAGCTTTTCCCACTCTTCGACCGTTTTTGCTCTTTTCCCCGTAACCTCAAGCGGTGACGGAACATTCAATGCCTGTAAACGTTCTTTAACTGTCATAACTATCACCTTTCTGAAGAAAGTCTGAACACATCCCCTGCTTTACCGATAACCATAATATGATCATCCGTTCCGAACACATAATCCGGTCCGGGCATTGTGTTCAGCAAACTGCCTTTTTTGATTGCGATTATATTCACCTTGTAGTGCTGTCTGACGCCAAGGTTCGCAATTGTTTTTCCTGTCCATGCCGCGGGAGCCGGTATTTCATAAATTGCATACTCGGGAGTAAGCTTTATAAAATCAAAAATGTTGTCCGCATTGTACCTGACAGCAAGCTTTTCAGCAATTTCACGTTCAGGATATACGACTTCATCTGCACCGATTTGTTTTAACAAATCTGCTTGTATATCACGCTTAGCCGTTGCTACTATTTTCTGTGCATGATGAGTTTTCAATAACGATGTTACAACAAGTGAAGCTTCAAAATCAGAATCAATTGTAACAAAGCAGATATCAAAATTCTCTACTCCGAGAGCCATAATAACATTTTCATTTGTGCAGTCACCGATATTGGCATCACCGTGTATCGGTGAAAGACTTTCAATTATTTCCGGCTCTTTGTCAATAACCATAACCTCATTGCCAAGCTCCAGCATTTTTGTTGACAAGTGTCTTCCGAGCCTTCCCATACCTATTACAAGAATTGATTTCATACTAATCCGTCCTAACCTATCATAATTTTGCCCGTCGGGCGTTTGAGGATAGCCGTTTTGTTCCGTTTTGAAAGAAGCATTATAAAAGACAGTGCGCCTATTCGTCCTGCATACATCAAAACAATAACGATCACCTTTGAAGCCGCCGAAAGAGTTGCCGTAACATTCATCGAAAGACCGACTGTTGCAACCGCTGACACTACTTCAAAAAGCACTTCGCGGAGATTCAACGGTTCAATCCAGCTTATTACCAAAGATGCTGCAAAAATCATCATAAAGTAAATAAAAGCAATTGCACAAGCACGCCTTACCATTTTATCTTCAATCCTCTTTTTGAACACAGTCACGTTGTTGTCTTCCTGCAGATATGCAACCGTTGAAAGAAGTATAACCGCAATTGTTGTTGTTTTTACACCGCCTGCCGTTGAGCCCGGATTGCCGCCTATAAACATCAGAACAATAGTCAGCATTCCGCCGGGTTCAGACAGCGTTGTCATATCTATTCCCGAAAAGCCTGCCGTTCGAGGCGTCACCGTCTGAAAAAACGAGTTCAGTATTTTATCAAAAATACCCATTCCTTTGAATGCATGATCATATTCAAAAAAGAAAAACATTGCAAAGGGAATCACCGTAAGAATTGCTGTCAAAACCAACACTAACTTAGTATGAATTTTATAATTTTTGAACTTTGCTTTGCAAACGAGAATATCGTCCCATACAAAAAATCCGATACCGCCGATAAGAATCAGAAAAGCAAGCGTAACCATAACAACGGCATTGTTGTTAAATTTTATCATTGACGAACCCGGCTCAATCCGTCCCATAAGATCAAAGCCGGCATTACAGAAAGCTGAAATTGCGTGAAAGAAAGAATAATACAAACCTCTCAACCAACCGAACTTCGGAACAAACTGTGTTGCAAGAATCACAGCACCCGTTGTTTCGATTATCGCTGTTCCTGCAACAATTCTTCTGACAAGCTGTCCGATGCCTGAAAGAGCTATTGTTCCCGCGGATTCCATAATAAGCATTCTGTTCTGCAACCCGATTTTATGGCGCATAAATAACGTTGCCATTGTTATTACTGTCATAAATCCTATACCGCCAAGCTGAATCATAAAAAGAATGACCAGCTGCCCGAAAAGTGTCCAATGGGTATACGTATCAAACGGAGTAAGCCCCGTAACACATGTTGCGCTTGTTGCGGTAAAAAGTGCATCCACATAGCTTGTGGTTTGTCCTGCCCTTGTTGCAAAAGGCAACATCAGCAACAACGAACCTGCAAAAATCACAGCGAGAAATCCGAATGCAATTATTTGTACTCTTGATAGTTTTTTTATCAATTTACTCACCATAGAGTTTACCTTACTTCCAAGATTTTATATTCATATTATACCATATTATCTCAAAAAAGCAACAAAAAGGACGGCATGACCGTCCTTTTCATATTTATCCGGTTTTATCTTTCCTCTCGGAAATATGAAAGTCCGAGACTCTGAGGAGGCTGATTTTCACGCTTATCACGAATACTTGTAAAGACAAGTACAACTATCGTAACCACGTAAGGCAGCATTTTAAAAATCTCCTTACTTGCAAAGCTTACACCCGTGATGTAACTGCTTGCAATATAAAGGCCGCCGAAAATAATTGATCCTATAATTGCAAGGTTTGGTTTCCACACTGTAAAAATAACAAGTGCAATCGCAAGCCAACCGATAGCATCAATACAGTATTCCCAGTTACCGTTAAGATAGTCCATAATAAATGAAAGTCCTCCGAGACCCGCTATGGCACACCCGATACAGGTTGCCGCATATCTGTAGCGTGAAACGTTGATACCTGCAGCATCTGCTGTAGCCGGATTTTCACCAACTGATCTGAGATTAAGACCAACTCTTGTTTTTGTAAGAACAAAAGATGAAACCAAGGCTATGATAATCGCAAGATAAATCAGAATACCGTGAGAGAAAAATATTTCACCGAACCAACCAAGATCTTCAGCAAACGGAAATGTCATTGTAAAGAAACGACTGCCCTTGCTGTATACAGGACCTGTTTCCGCGATCATATAATCTGAAACACCAACACCGAATGTTGTAAGAGCAAGACCTGTTACGTTCTGGTTCGCTCTGAGAGTGACCGTAAGGAAGCTGAAAATAAAGCCCATAACTGCACCGCCTATCATCGTGGCGATAATAGGAATAAGAACGGCAAGAAAATAATTCGCATCCGGACCGACCTCAGAAAGATACAGATATTCAGCAAAGCAACCGCAGGACGCACCGACACACATAACACCCGGAATGCCAAGGTTAAGGTGACCTGACTTTTCTGTAATAGTCTCACCTGTTGAGCCGAAAAGGAATGCCATGCCAAGTCTTATTGAACTGACAATAAACGCTAACATCAACCATTCTCCTTTCCGCTTTTTGTTGAAACAATTTTATACTGAAGGAAAAATTCACAACCGATAATAAAGAACAGGATTATACCCGTTACTATATCAGATATTGCGCTTGGAAGACGGAAATCTGTCGAAACCTGGCCTGCGCCTCTTTGAAGAAAAACAATAAGGAAAGATGTTAAAACCATATAAACAGGGTTAAATTTACCAAGCCACGAAACCATAATCGCAGTAAAGCCTCTGCCGTCAACGGTCGTTGTGCTTATTGTGTGGTTTGTTCCGCCGACAAGAAGAAGTCCGGCAATTCCGCAAAGAGCACCCGAAACAACAAGTGTGCGTATAACAACCTTACGAACGTTGATACCGATATACTTGGCAGTATTTTCGCTTTCGCCTACAACAGAAATTTCATAACCGTGTTTTGTCTTTTTAAGGTAGATATAAACAAGCACAGTAAGCACAGCAACAATTATAATATTAAGCAGGTATGACTGACCAAAAAGCACCGGCAAACCATGCTCGGACATAGGAGCAAGAACGCCCGAACCGCTCTTGACAAAATATTTAAGAAAGAACGCAACAGACTGAATTGCTACATAGTTCATCATAAGAGTGAACAAGGTTTCGTTAGTATTCCACAGTGCCTTAAAAACAGCAGGAATAACTGCCCATATAATGCCTGCGAGTATTGAAGCGAGCAACATTACCGCAATAAGCACGGGATACGGCAAGCTGTCGCCAAGGAACATCATAACTGCCGTAGTAGCTAATCCGCTGATAAGCACCTGTCCCTCTGCACCGCAGTTCCAGAACTTCATTTTAAAAGCAGGCGTAACTGCCAAGGATATACAGAGAAGAATTGCAACATTCTGTACAAGACTCCATATACGAAGCGATGAACCGAAAGCACCGGAAATCATTGAAGCATAAATCTCTAAGGGATTTTTACCGGTGAGGATTGTAATTACTACTGCAGAAACAATCAATGAAGCGATTATTGCTATTGCACGCACAAACACATTCTTGTACCACACCATCGGTTCACGCTTAACCAAATGAAAACTCGATTTTTTCATTATGCTTCACCTCCATGCTCAACGCTCTTTGTCATAAGCAAACCTATTTCTTCCTTTGTAGCCGTTCTTGCGTCAACTGTACCCGTAACACTGCCTGAGCCGATTACGATAATTCTGTCGCAAAGCTCAAGAAGCACATCCAGATCCTCGCCGACAAAAATAACAGCTACTCCTTTTTCCTTCTGCGCATTGAGAAGATTATAGATTGTGTAGGAGGCACCGATATCAAGACCTCTTACAGGGTACGCCGCCATAAGAACTGTAGGCGCAGCAGCAATTTCACGACCGACAAGAATTTTCTGTATATTTCCGCCTGAAAGTCTTCTGACGGGAGTTTTCGCATCAGGTGTTACAACCTCAAGATCCTTGATAATTTTTTCCGCAAGGTCTCTCGGTCCTTTTCTTTCCAAAAAGACTGAACGGCCTTTGCGGTAGGAACGGAGCATCATATTATCAATGATATCCATATTTCCTACAAGACCCATACCAAGTCTGTCTTCAGGAACAAAAGAAAGACGTACACCAAGATCACGTATCTGCATGGGAGTTTTATCACGAAGGTTATCGCTTTCTCCGGTTTTGGGATTATTGTAGATTATCTCACCTTCGTTTACCTTTTGAAGACCTGCTATTGCCTCAAGCAACTCTCGCTGACCTGAGCCCGCAATTCCTGCAATTCCGAGAATCTCACCCGAACGAGCAGTAAAGGAAACATTGTTGAGGATTTTAACACCCTCTCGGTCAATGCAATTAAGATTTCTGACCACAAGTCTTTCCTCGCAGTTTTCAGGATCACTACGCTCAATATTGAGGCTGACTTTTTTTCCTACCATCATTTCCGTCAGTTGACCCTCATCTGTAGTTGCGGTAAGAACTGTTCCGATATACTCACCTTTACGAAGTACCGCAACCCTATCAGAAAGTGAAAGCACCTCGTGAAGCTTATGTGTGATAATTATAATTGACTTGCCGTCGTCTCTCATTTTACGGAGAACACTGAATAATTTCTGTGTTTCCTGAGGGGTAAGAACAGCTGTCGGCTCATCGAGTATAAGTATATCTGCACCTCTGTAAAGCACCTTAATAATTTCAACTGTCTGCTTTTCAGAAACGGACATCTCATGGATTTTTTTCATCGGATCGATATCAAAACCGTAACGCTCGCTGATTTCCTTAACCTTATTAGCAGCGGCTTTATGATCAAACTTTTCTTTTTTATCAATGCCGAGAATAATATTTTCCGTTGCCGAGAAAACATCAACAAGCTTGAAATGCTGATGTATCATACCGATTTTATATTTGAAAGCATCTTTTGGAGAACGGATGACAACCTCTTTGCCGTCAATAAAAATCTGACCTTCATCAGGGAAATAGATACCGGCAATCATATTCATAAGTGTGGTTTTGCCGCTTCCGTTTTCACCGAGAATTGACAGAATTTCACCTCTGTTAATAGACAGACTGACATTTTTATTTGCTGCCTTTCCGCCAAAATACTTACTTATATTTCTGAGTTCAATTGCTGAAGTTTCTGACAAAGTATATTCCTCCTTTGCTTTTAACACTGAAAAAGCACCCTTTTGCAAGGTTGTTTTTTCAATATTAAAACAAGAGTAAGCGGGACATAACTGTCCCGCTTATTCAGTTTAACTGATTAACCGTTTCCGGCAAATTAGAATTTTTCGTTAAGAAGAGTGATACCGTCAATTCTGAGATCAAAGTAAGGAGCTGAACGGTACTCTGATTCATTGAACACACCGTCAGCGATAACCTCTGTATCCGGCTGGAATGCATCATCTGTATCAACATCTGCCTGATAGCTGTCAAGCTTCTTTCCGCCTACTGTGAATGTAGCAGTATCAAATACATTGAGCTTACCTGCCCTGATGTCCTCTACAAGAGCCTGGATCTTCTCATATGTGCCTTCAGCTGCAACGCCCTGATTAATGCCTGTAAGAACTACAGAACCCTCAGCAATACCGCCGCACCAGTCAGCATCGATCTTTTCGCCCTTAACAACCTGACCGATAATGTAGTTGTAGTAAGGAGCCCAGTTGATAGCGGATGAAATGATGAATGTTTCGTAGCATGAATCATATGTGCTGCCGTTGTAAGAAACGTTAGGAATACCTGCAGCTTCGCAAGCACCGGGAGCACCCATTGAGTCAGCATGCTGGCTGATGAGCTTGCAATCACGTGCGATAAGAGCTTCAGCAGCATTTTTCTCTTCTGTTGCATCATACCAAGAGCCTGTGAACTGAACGTCCATTGTAACTGTCGGACATACACTCTTTGCGCCAAGATAGAATGATGTGTAGCCTGAGATAACTTCAGCATATGTGAAAGCACCTACATAACCCATCTTTGCTTCTTCAGCTGTAAACTTACCTGCTTCAATCATTTCGTTAAGCTTCAAGCCTGCTGCAACACCTGCAAGGAAACGACCTTCATAGATTGATGCAAAAGCGTTATGGAAGTTATCAAGACCGGATGTATGAGCCTTTGTACCTGTTGCATGACAGAACTGAACCTCGGGGAATTCCTTTGCAGCCTGAATCATAAAGTCTTCGTGGCCGAAAGAGTTGGCAAAAACGATCTTACAGCCTTCTGATACAAGGTCCTTAGCTGCAACATAACATTCATTACCCTCAGGAATATTAACTCTGACTATAACCTGCTCATCAGTAAGCTTGAGAGCATCTTTAATCTTATCAACAGCATTAAGGAAGTTGAGGTCATAGGTTGAATTTTCATCGTGAAGGCAGATAAAACCGATTTTGAAGTCTGAGGGAACTTCGTAATCAACATTGAGAGCAACCTCAGCGATGGGTGACTCACTCATGCCCTTGTTATCATTTTCTTTTCCTTCTTCTTTACCACCACAAGCAGCAAGAGAGAAAAGCATGATAGCCGCAAGCATAACAGCAAGAATTTTTTTCATGTTTTTTTCCTCCGTTTATTTTTTATTTATAGCTAAAAATTGCTACCGGAATTAATTATTCGCAGAATGTAATTCTGCCGTCATCCGTCATTGACTCAACTCTTGCGAGAGACTCAACGTGAATGCCCTGCGAGCGGATAAGCTCACCGCCCTGCTGAAATGCTTTTTCAACAACGATACCTGCACCGATAATCTCAGCACCTGCAGACCTGATAAGATTGATAAGACCCTGTAATGCACAGCCCTGCGCAAGGAAATCGTCGATAATAAGAATTCTGTCCTCCGGATTCAGAAATTCCTGTGAAACGATAACGTCATATGTTTTTCCGTGGGTAAATGATGTAATCGGAGTTGAATAAACATCCGCCGAAATGTTCTTGCCGAGAGTTTTCTTTGCAAAAACTACAGGCACATCAAAATATTGCGCAACAACACAAGCTATGCCGATACCCGACGCTTCGATTGTAAAAATCTTATTCACGCCTTTGTCACCGAAAAGGCGGTAAAATTCTTTTCCTATCTCATTAAGAAGCTTGACATCAACCTGATGATTGAGGAAACGGTCAACCTTGAGGATGTTTCCCGGGAAAACCTTTCCGTCTTTAATTATACGTTCTTCAAGTAATTTCATAAATAATTCCTCATTCACCAACAGATAGTATTGACTAAGCCAAGATAGCCTACATTTTGACATTATATATGTTTATTTTATCACAATATCATCTTTTGTCAACAAATTAGTTTTGTTAATTAGTAAATGTATCACCTCAGTTTTTGTTAAAAATAACGATAAGTTTTTCGTTTTTGTTCATAAAATATTAATATCGGTAATGTAAAATAGCTTTTATTGATTTTATCGAAAATTCATGTTATTATAAAGTATACTTTAATTGCCAACAAGCCATAAGGTTTTGAAAGGTATCTTTCCGCCTCGGCTTCGTTAAAAATCTTTGAAATAGCCTCGTATTACTTCAGATTTTTGCCTCGCCGATACAAAAATCTACTCTTTCAAAACTGCT
>JAZNPE010000049.1:0-25507 GCA_045589535.1 Acutalibacteraceae bacterium
TATCCCGAAACGTACATCATATAAATTCGGTTGGATTATTAAACCAATCGGAAAAATCCTTAACAAATTGACCGTAGCGAATGTTGCATTCTGGACAAAAAAAGAAACCGGCCTCAGAAAAAACGACTACATACACATTAAAGATAACAAGGTCGTTGATTTTATTATTGATCTTGTTATGAGGCTCTATGAAGGTGACGGACCTTATAATCCCGAAACGGCAGAATATAAAATTACTGTCGGTCTTATGAATATTATCGATAGCGTCCTGAACACTATCCGCCTTCCTTTTTCAAAAATTTTAAAAGGCTATAACAGCCCTTCGGAGCTGGTTATACCGCTTTTACATAACAGTGGTATCTGCGACGAAAAAGCTGCATTACCTCTTAAAATTACACCTGAAGGTATTGAAAAAATATGTAACAATAAATATAAAGATACTGTAAACAAAAGCAAAAAGGGTCCGGGAATTGTTGCAACTTTAATACTGTTGATTTTAGTGCTTATTCCGTTCCTCCCGCTTATTGCCGTTATTGTTCTTGCGGCTTATCTTGTAAACAGAATCAAATATTCAAAAGAAATCCGAGGTCTTTAAAATGAGCAATCCCTTAAAAGTTGTAATCGTTGGTGGCGGTCACCGTTCACTTATCTACGCTGAACTCAGTGAACTTAAACCTGACATGATGCAGGTTGTCGGAATTGTTGATCCGAACGAATTCAGACGTAACAGCATCGCTGAAAGATTTTCTATTCCTGAAGAAAACAAATTTACAAATGTTGAAGATTTTGTAGCACGCGAAAAGTTTGCAGATGCCGTAATCAACGGTACAATGGATCACATCCACGTTAAAACATCACTTCCGATACTGAAAGCAGGATACGACATTCTTCTTGAAAAACCGTTTGCAGTGAATGAAAATGAAATGAGAGAACTTGTCAGCTGTGCAAATGAATATAACAGGAAAATTATGGTCTGTTTTGTTCTTCGCTATGCTCCCTTTTACAGAAGAATCAAGGAAACCATTCTTACCGGAGTGATCGGCGATATCGTTAATATTCAGACTGTTGAACATGTCAGCTATCACCATATGTCCACAAGCCATATCCGAGGAAAATGGAGAAACGAAGAAGAGTGTCACGCTTCGATGCTTCTTGCCAAGTGCTGTCACGACATCGATATTATGATGTGGCTTATGGGAGATGATGCTCCTGCAAAAGTTTCAAGTTTCGGCGGTCTTATGCAGTTCAGGAAAGAGAACGCACCGGAAAATTCAGGAACACGCTGTCTTGTCGACTGTCCGCTTGTTGATACTTGTCTCTACTCTGCAAAAAGAATTTATCTCGACCATCCTGACCGTTGGTCATTTTATGTCTGGGACAAGCTTGAGGACAAAATCAGCCCAACGCTTGAGGATAAGCGTGAATTCCTTAAAACAAGCCCTTACGGCATCTGTGCATACAAATGTGATAACAATGTTGTTGACCACCAGAGCCTTAACATTCAGTTCAGAAGCGGAGCAACAGGCACTCATAATATGATAGGCGGAACAGCAATTCCGCAGAGAAAAATACATATTATAGGCACAAAAGGTGAAATCTTCGGTACGCTTGAAAGCGGCATCTTTACAGTTTCACTTATCGATCCCCGTCCGGGCTGTGAGCACAAAGACACTGAAGTTGATGTTAAAGTTTCTGACGATTCACACGGTGGCGGTGACCTTCTTCTTACAGAAGATTTTGTAAATTATGTAAGAGATGACGTACTTTCAGTTTCATGCACATCAATTAACGAATCTGTCAAGGGACACCTTACCGTATTCAAAGCCGACGAAAGTATGAAGAACGACGGCAAAGTTATGGAAATCATTTTGTAAGAATAAAAACCGCATCTTTGAGTATAAATATACTGAAAGGTGTGGTTTTTTGACAGTAACTTCAAATATCAAATGGAAATCACTTTTAATCAACGTTGCTATCCCGTTGGTAATCGGCGGAATTGCATCACTTATTGTAAACAACGGTTTTGAGAACTATTCCGAGGTAACAAAACCCGCGTTATCTCCACCACCGTGGATTTTTCCTGTTGTCTGGACAATTCTTTATATCCTTATGGGTATATCAACATACCTCATTTATGAAAAGGATAAAAATCTTAACAGAAACGCTTTTATAATATATGCCGTTCAGCTTGCTTTAAATTTCATATGGCCAGTCTTCTTTTTCGGGTTTAACGCTTATCTTCTTTCGTTTATAATACTTGTTTTACTTTTAGTTTTTGTCGTTGCAATGATAATCAGCTTTTACAAAGAAAACAAGCTTGCAGGTCTGTTGCAAATACCTTATTTAATATGGTTATTGTTTGCAGCATACCTTAATTTCGGTGTCTTCTTGTTGAACTAAAAATGCTCCGTAACCGTTGAGGTTGCGGAGCTGATTTTATATATCTGATTTCATATAAGTGGTCTTGATGCTTTCTGCACCAATCTGTGTTAAAGTCAATAAATCTTCTTCAATTGTAACACAATACGAATTTGAAATACTCATCCCTGCAATACTGACATAATTCACTTTAAGAACACAGGCATTAGTAGCCGTATCAATGCTAACATTATAAGTTCCTTCTGTTCCAACACCTATTGTTTTAATATAAACGGTTGAATCTTCACGGAATTCATAACCCGAATTTTTAGAAACAGATGAAACCCATTTACCAAGGAGTTCTTTCTGATACACTTCAACACCGGGGTTATAAACAGTCTTTTCTTCTTTACCGTCAGAGCCACTATTAACATCAGTTGACCTTGTATACCACATAGTAACTGATTCAAACTGTGTATCAACCAACATCAATTTGTCGCCGTCAATACGTGCTGTGAAGTATCTTTCAACTGACAAACCCAGAGAAGAGTTATAACGAAGTGACAGTGTGTGCCTTTGTGTTTCAAGGTTATAACTATCGGTATAATCAGCATCAAGCTCGACACCGAGCAATGTGATTCTTGCTTTTCCGTCGGCTTCGAAAATAATTTTTGACAAAGCATTCTGACCGGTCCATGTTCCTAAAATGCTTTCAGTAAAATCTTCGGCAGTTTTTCCTGCTTTATCACCGATTTTACCCGTGTTATATGCATCCAGCACAAACACCGCCGTAAAAGCTAATAAACCTAAAACCAAAACACCTATAATAATCTTTTTAACGAGCTTCAAAAAATCACCTCTTAAAACTCAGTGATCTCAATTTTTTCAATAACAACATCTTCAAAAGGTTTGTCAAGCATATCTACACGTGAATCGGCAATAGCATCAACAACGTCCATTCCCTCGAAGACCTGGCCAAAAACCGAGTGTTTGAAATCAAGCCACGGAGTTCCGCCGACTTTTTTGTAGTCTTCAATTGTTTCAGCCGGGAACATTTTTTCGCCGATAGCTTCCATCTGACCCATAAGTCCTGAATCCACCGAACCTGCCTGAACAATGAAGAACTGGCTGCCGTTTGTATTAGGTCCTGCGTTAGCCATTGAAAGAGCACCGCGGAGATTATGGAGATTAATGTCAAATTCATCAGGGAAGTTTCTGCCCCAGATGCTCTCTCCTCCTCTGCCCGTACCTGTCGGGTCACCGCCCTGAATCATAAAATCCTTGATTACGCGGTGAAAAATTATACCCTCATAATATCCGTTAACTGCGTGAGTAGTAAAATTCTCTACAGTTTTCGGACATTCCTTTTCAAACAGTTTAAACCTGATAACACCCTTGTTGGTTGTCATAATTGCAATTTTGTCACCTTTTACGGGTGCAGAAAGCTGTGAAGCCATTTTCATCTCTCCTTTTAAATCTTTCCTGAATTATAACATTTTAGCAGGTAAATATCAAGTTAAATTAAGCACCGTCAGAGATTTTTAGGATTGTACAAACTGATTTTGTGTGTTATAATTATTGTAACTGATGTCCAACTTATCAATTGTTGAAAACTCATAACCGCTTTTCAATGCATAATCTATAATTCTTCCCATTGCATCTGCATTATCCTTTGAAACTGAATGAAGAAGAATTATTGCTCCCGGATGCAATCTCTCCGTCACTTTTTCAAATGCATAATCAGCTCCTTTTTGTTTATCAGTATTCCAATCTGCATATGAAAGTGACCAGAAGACACAGGTCATTCCGAGTGAACCGACAAGATCAAGAGCACACTCCGAATAATTTCCCTTTGGAAAACGGAACCAATTTGACGAATAACCAAAATTCTCACGCAGATAATTCTCACACATTTCAATTTCCTGTGCCATTTCTGTTCTGCTGAGCTTATCAAAGGACGGATGAGTCGTCGAATGATTTCCCACAATATGACCTTCGTTTATCATCCGTGCTATCAATTCAGGTTCGGACTTGATGTTATCAAGAGTGCAGAAAAATGCCGCTTTTATATTTTTTTCTTTCAGCACATCAAGTATCTTTGAAGTATTTCCGTTTTCATAACCGCAATCAAACGTGAGATAAATCTTATTATCTGTTACATCACCAAGCGTAACTGCGCAATACTTTTTGCTCTCAAAAAAGCTTTGTGATTCAAGCGAGATTCTGTGGGCCTTTCCGTCTTTGGCTACACCGTAAGAATGTTCAATAAGGTTAGTTGAAAATCCACGGCTGTTTTCAGGATCATTAACCTTAAACTGAATTTTATCAAGAGGTTTTCTTCCGGTGTGAGTGTTATATTTCTTTTTTTCTGTTGTTGCTGCTGCATTGTCCGCTAACTCTTCGTAATCGCTCTGTTTTGTTTTTGATACACATGAAGCGAACGAAAACAAAACAGCAAAAATCAAAAATAACGATATTAATCTTTTCAAAATTATCACCCGTTATTATTTTACCCAAGGAAGTGTTAATATGAAAATCAAAAAAATATTTAATATTATTCTCTGTTGCATTCTTGTTATAACAAGTCTTCCTGTAAGTGTTTCAGCAGAAGATTTAACCATTATTGATTCTCCGCTTCAGACTGCTGCCGAATACGCTCCGGGTGAAATAGTTATCACTACCGAAGACGAGCTTATAGACTCTTCCTCAACCTTTGTTACATACGGTGATGAAGATTATACATTAATCGACTTTGAAGAAGAAGAAATAACCGATGCCGAAGAATTAAACACATACACCACCGAAGAAAGAACATATGTTATTGAAGTCGAAGGTGATGTTTTAGAAAAATGTAATGAACTAAAAAAACTTCCGGGCGTTAAACATGCCGAACCGAACGTCGTATTCCATACAATGGATTTCACGATGCCCGGCGAAATCACATACGGCAGTCTTTATTCACAGCACATGAAATGGTACTTTGATTTAATGAAAATACCCGAAACATGGCAGGAATTTGAATCAACCGGAGAAGGCATTGTTGTTGCTGTAATTGACAACGGATTCAAAACTGATGCAACTGACTTTCCGCTTAATCTTTGGACAGATGAAAACGGCAACCACGGGTGGAATACATATAAGAATTCAGCCGACATTTCCCCTATTTACAAAAAAGATGGCACCGCCTTCAATAACAGTGACCACGGCACACATGTTGCCGGTATTATCGGTGCACCTGCTAATGGCAGTAACCTCATCGGTGCTGCATATAATGCTGAACTTATGCTCATCAACGCTGCTCATTATAACAGTGAAACTTCCGTACCCAATTTTGACCTTGATGATCTCGTAGAAGCAATTGACTATGCAAGAAAAAATGGTGCAAACGTCATAAATTTATCAGTTGGTGCTCACGCGGTTGCTTATTCTCTTGAATCAGCTGTTAACAGAGCATACGATGCAGGAATCGCAGTAATTGCAGCTGCCGGTAATGAAGGAACTTCAACCGAAACCTCAAGGGTCATACCTGCATCATACGAAAACGCAATCGGTGTTATGGCAAGTGATAAAACAGACTTGAATCAGCTTGCATCTTTCTCGAACTATGATCCCAGCGGTCTCTATTATGATATTGTAGCACCGGGTTACCAAATCCTTAGCTGCAGTATTGAATCCGGAAAAGTAGCATACGGTAGCGGTACATCACAGGCTTCTCCCCTTGTCGCCGCTTGTGCTGCTCTTTACCTCTCTGAATATCCCGATGCAACCGTAGCTGATCTTTATGAGGATATAAGAAACTCACCGACCTCTTTAATTAAAGCTAATTCAAGCACAGCACCAAACGACACATCAAAATACAAATTATTATCGGCATATAACCTTCTTGAACATGGGAAAGTTGAGCCGGAAATCAATCTGAATCTATATACCAATGTTACGAAAGACGAAACACTTAAATACATTTACGGTCTGAATGAAGGTTTTACAGACATAACCAAATATGTTACAGTAACTGAAGGCACAGGCACTTTGGAATTCATTCCCGGTGAAAACGGTTCAGGAACAGGTTCAGTTCTGAACATTTATGATATTTACGGAAATCTGTTTAAAACTTATACAATAATAATCTTTGGAGATATTAACGGAGATACAACCGTTAACGGACAGGACGCTGTTATTATTTCTTGCGTAATGAATTATACAGACAATTTCAGCGAAGCACAAAAATACGCAGCGGACGTTGATTTTGACGGAACAGTAACCGATAATGATTACAGGATAACCGCTGATTATGGTGTATATCTTGATTTTGTATCGCAAATAAGATAGCAAAAAGGACTGCGGCGCAGTCCTTTTTCTTTGGATAAAAATTTTTTCCATGCATAAAATATATTTATAAAATCAAAGGTGGTTGTTTTATGTGTGGAATTATGGGATATATAGGTGAAGAAAATTCAGTTGACGTAATCATTTCGGGACTTGAATCGCTTGAATACCGAGGTTATGATTCAGCAGGAATAGCAGTATATTCAGACGGTGATATCAGATGTGTGAAATGTCCGGGAAGTCCTGCAGGTCTGAAAGTCAAAGCATCCGATCTTAAATCTAATATAGGCATAGGACATAACCGTTGGGCAACTCACGGACGTGCAGATGAGTTGAATGCCCATCCTCACCTGAGTAAAAACGGAATTTTTTCAGTCGTACACAACGGTATTATTGAAAACTTTGAAAAGCTTAAGAGTGAATTGATAGACAAAGGCTATAATTTCGTTTCAGAGACCGATACAGAAGTAATTGCGCATCTGTTAGAGGATAACTATAAAGGTGACCTGAAAGGCGCTGTAAGCGCTACATTGCCGTTATTAAAAGGCTCATATGCTCTCGCAATTCTATGCAAAGATTATCCTGACATAATTGTTTGTGCAAAGCAGTCAAGTCCCCTTTTTGTCGGAACCGGTTCAAACAGCGCTTATATTGCAAGTGACATATCTGCACTCGCTCAAAAAAGCAGACGAATATTCAGATTGAACGACGGAGAAATCGGTTTACTTTCAAAAGAGAGCTTTAAAGTTTATGATACTGACGGTTGCAGAATCAAAAAAAGCGAAGTAAAGATAAAGAACATTGAAAACATCATCGATAAAGACGGCTACGAGCACTTTATGCTTAAAGAAATTATGGAACAACCTGCCGCAATCCGAAAAACATTAGGTGAAATTCTTGACGGACGAAAAATCAAATTCAGAGGACTGAAATGGTCTGCAAATGATATTAAACAAATTAACAATGTACGTTTTGTTGCCTGCGGTTCCGCTTATCATGCAGGTATGGTAGGAGCATACGTCTGCACAGAGCTTTTCAAAAGAAACAGCACCGCAGAAATTGCATCGGAATTCAGATACAGTAACCCTTGTATTGATAAAAACACTTTAATTATAATAATAAGTCAAAGCGGTGAAACAGCTGACACGTTAGCGGCTTTGCGTATGGCAAAAGAAAAAAACGCTAAAGTTATTTCAATCGTAAATGTGGAAAACAGTACAATCTCGTTAGAAAGTAAAAACACCATTCACACTAAAGCCGGTCCTGAAATTGCCGTAGCAACAACCAAGGCTTATTCAGCACAATTGGCCGCTATCTATTCATTAGTTTTATATCTGGCCGTAATAAGCGGAGAACTGAAAAAAAGCGAAGCAGTAAAATATATTGACGAATTGAAACGTATTCCTGAAAAAATCGAAACTATCCTTAATCAGAATTTTGACTACAGGTCTTTATCTGAGAAAATACTGAATTCTGAATATGTCTGTTTCATAGGACGTAATTATGAATACTGTACTGCTATGGAAGCTTCACTTAAACTTAAAGAAATTTCATATATTCCGTGTGAAGCTTATGCCGCAGGTGAACTTAAACACGGAACAATTTCTTTGATAGATAAAGACAGTCTTGTAATTGCACTTTGTTGCTCTGACAGATTAAGTTGCAAAACGCTGAGTAATGTAAATGAAACAAAAGCAAGAGGTGCTGAAATACTAACCGTTGTTACCGCTGAAAACTCCGGCAATATAACAATACCTACAACAAACGAGATTTACTATCCGCTTTTGGAAATTATCCCGTTGCAGCTTTTAGCATATCACACAGCACTCATAAAAGGCTGTGAAATCGATAAGCCTAAAAATCTTGCCAAAAGCGTCACGGTTGAATAATGTTTAACTCATCAAAAAAGAGGAGGCTAAGCCTCCTCTTAATTTATTCTCTTCTCAAAGCCTCAATCGGTGTGAGTTGCGCAGCACGTTTTGCAGGATAAATTCCGAAGAAAATACCGATTGCACTTGAGAAACCGACCGCAATAACCACTGTAGAAGCCTTAACAGCAATAGGAATATCCAATATTCCCGCGACACCGAGCGCTACAGAAACGCCAAGAACCAAACCAATAAATCCACCAATTAAGCATAATATTACCGATTCGGTAAGAAATTGGAACATAATCGTTGACGTTCTGGCGCCTAATGCTTTTCGTATACCGATTTCGCGCGTCCGTTCCGTTACTGAAACAAGCATGATATTCATAACACCTATACCGCCAACTATAAGTGAAATTGCACTTACTGCCGCAATAAATGTTGTAAATATGTTGATAACTGAATCAAGCAAATCAATATACATAGCCATAATGCTTAATGTGTAAACAGAATCATCAAAGCTTCCGTGACGTGTTTTAATTACATTCAAGGCCGATTCGCCGACATTCTGCAAATCTGCACCATCTTCAGTTATAAAGAAAATCTGAGTGTAGCGATCAACTGTATTATTAAGCTGAGCATTAAGGCTGGCCGGTATACCGATCATACCCATACTGACTCCGCCCATCATCTGCGCCATATCCATTGAAGAAGACTGTTCTTCTGAAAGTTGCATCATATCCGCCATATCCACGATACCAATAACTTTAAGCGGAACAGTTTTTTCATTCACCGTGTAATTGATAGTCTCGCCGACACAGTTTTCCCTGCCGAAAGCATCCTTAGCAGTCAGTGTGCTCAGAACACAGACAAGCTTACCTTCCTCATATTCTTTCTTTGTCCATGCGCGTCCGTACTTTGTTGCAATTTCGTTGATTCTGAAAACATCCTCATTACCGGCAATAGTAAAAGAAAAACTGTTATAATCCTTAGTATCAATCTGACCGAAAGAATATTCATAAGGAGAACAGTATTTGACGTTATCAAGTCTGCGCACTGCATTAACATCAGCTTCAGTAAGGTAATGAGAAGAATCTGCCTTGGTCGTATTTACCATAATCTGAATTGCATTGGAACCCATATCCTCAATCATGCCGACTATATAGTCACGTCCGCCATCGCCGACGGTAATAATCGCAATAACAGATGCAACACCGATTATTATACCCAGCATTGTAAGCAGAGAGCGCATCATATTTGTCTTGATGCTGAAAACAGCTATTCGTATGTTTTCTCTGATGTCCACAATATTTTCCTCCGCTTATTAGGATTCAACACTTACTCCCTCTTCAAGGCCAAAGGTGTTTTTTATAAGAATATCCTCTTTAGTAATACCGGAAAGTATCTGATAATGGGTATCGCTTGATATACCGAGCTCAACATTGCGTTTTACTGCCTTACCATCCTCAAGAACATATACAAACACTTCTTCACCGTCAATGCAGATTACCTCAACAGGTACAACAACTGCATTTTCGATTGTTTCAGTAATAATTGATACCTGAACGTCTACACCAACAATAACAGACTGGTCTGCATTTTCAATCGTAACCTGAGCTGGAATAACACTTGAAGCCGACGAACTGCCCATAATCGATCCGATATCAAGTCCGTTTGAAGAAGTTGCAACGGCACTGATGTAAGAAACCTTGCCCTTGAGTTCATTTCCGCTTGCTGGCTTTACGATTACTTCCTGATTAAGAGAAACATCAAGAACATCGTACTTGCTTAAAGACACATCAGCAACAAGCGGATAATATAAAACTCTTACAGCAACCTGACCCTGACCGAGGAAAGAAGAAAGCATAGATGTGACATCTGCGCCCGAAGTTACCGCACTGAGAACTGCACTTATATCAACAGAAGAATTTGCAGAGTTGCTTTCAGATATTCCGTTTTCAGTTATATTAACTTCAGCGACAATGCCTTTATCTTTAGCAATCCAGCCGTTTCTCATTGAATCAATCTGGGTTTTCGCCAAAAGATACGATTCCTTTGTTTTATCAGCAACAGTTTTGAATGTTGCAACATATGAATCATCCGACTGCAATTCAAGTGTAGCGAGCTGAGCTTTGAGCTGAATAAGACTCATTTCAGCTGACATCAATTCCGAAGATTCCGTCATTCCGCTTAAAGAAGAAAAATCAAAAGAACCATTGTTTGAACCGATTATTCCGAGATTATCAAGCAAAGAAGAAACATCGTTTGTACTGCTTCCCGAACCGATAAAGCCTGAAAGAATTTCTGCAGCTTCTTCCTTACTGTAGTCTGCACCAAAGAGCTTTGCAACCTTAATAAAGCGTTCTGACATTGAATCAGACACGGCGGAAGTATTTGCAGAAGGTTTATTTTTATCAGTATCAGCTTCAGCCTTACTGCTAAGACGTTCAACTTCACTTTCAAGTTCGGCAATCTGCTTTTTTACCTCAGAAACCTTTGATTTAGACTGAACCGCAGTCTGCTGAGCAGTTTTATATGCTGACTCAGCCTTGTTATACGCATTTTTCTTATCTCTTAGTGATTCATCAAGTGATGATAAATCAAAAGTTGCGATAATGTCCCCGGCTTCAACCATATCGCCTTCTTTTACGTTAAGGTGTTCAACTTTAACGCCTGACGGTAAACTGAAAGCCTCCTGAGAAACAGCAGAAACTGTTCCGGATGTATCAAGCGTTTCACTTATTGTCTGAACCGATGCATTAACAGTTTCGACCTTTAATTTTTCTTCAGGTTTGAAAACCACAATACATACACCTGCAACAATCGCTGCTACAAGCACAAGTGAAACTATGATTTTTTTAGTTTTCTTGCTAAGCTTTTTCTTTTCCATAACGCAACCTCTTTCGTGCTAAAAATTATGATTATGAATATATATTAAAAATCGGTGGTGATACTATGAAGAAAAAAATAACAGTTATAATAACTGCAATTACTATTGTGTTATCTTTAACAGCATGTCAATCACATTCAGAAAAAAATATTTATGAGCTTATCAAAACACTGAATACCGAATATGAATATTCGCTTAATATCAGTGATTTTATAATCGAAAAAAGCGAAAACATTATATATCACAAAATAACAGACAATAAAAACATACTGTCGTTTTATTGTAACAAAAACGGAGAAATAATTCAATGTACACTTTCGGCTTTTGATATAAATAATTCAGAAAATTGCAAAATTATATCAGCAGTAGGATCAATTCTTACAAAAGAAAAAGCAGAAAATATTGAATCAATACTAAATCAATCCGATAATAATACCAGCTTCAATAAGAACAATTGGCAAATATATGCCGTTAAAAACACATTAGGCATCACATATGTGATAAAACCAGCAGGTCCGGAAAACACCCAAATGCCCACATTAAAGAATAAAATTGAAAACTCGAATTGACTCTGTCGAGTATAATATCACATTAACTTGCTGAATTTGTTAAATATTCATTAACAATCCAAAAAATAAAGGTGACGGAAACCGTCACCTTTAAAATTTTAAACTATCTGAATCAGCCATCATTATGATAACGCCAGTTAACCGTAACTGTCCTGTCTTCAACATAATATCTTTCAACATCCTTATAGGATGATACATTTCCTTGTTGAAAACCTTTGTCTTCAAGAGCATTCGTAAAAAGTTCAATCATATCAAGAGTCGGGAATTCGATTTTTGCACTCATAACAATTGTTGATCTGTTATTAGGATTTTCGATAACACCCTCTTTAAAACCATAGTTCCTCTGACAAACCTTCATAGCTGTTGAAACAATAGAAATCGGCTCAGGATCCGTTGACCTGACATACTGCCATAACTGCACCGAGCAATTAAGACGGTCACTATGACCGGCAGCATTAAAAACTTTTGTTTCACCCTTATTTGCAGACAGCTGATCTGTTCCCGTTGAAGACGGAGTACTGTTAGTATAGATACCTACCTCGCCGCCAACGTGCGTTTTTCCGTACTCACCTTTCCAGAATTCAATCAACCAATCTTTGTTGTTGTATGTAAAGTAAACTCTCAGTGTATCAAGGTAGCTGTCACGGATTCCTGCGGTAGATGCAGTTGCTTTATTATAACCTACTTTGCGTTTGACACTCAACAAATCAAAAATACTCGTTGTAGGTTCCGTACTTGATGGTTGCGTCGGAACAGTAGGTTTCGTTGTTGAAGAGGTTGACTCTTCGGGTACACCCGGTGTATTAACAGGCGGAGTATCAGGCTGAGGTGATGCGGGATTCTGATAATAGTGATTATAAACAATTGAATTACCTTCACTGTCCACAAGATACGACTGTCCGTCATCACCAATTACAATTTGTGAATCAGGTGGAATTGTCGGATCACCTTCACCAATATTGATTACGTCTTTTTTACCTGTGGTTGTTTCAGGGTTTTCTATCTCTTTACCCACTGAACAACCTGACAGCAACAATGTAAAAACAAAAACTAACGCAGCCATAAAAGCACTCAATCTTGTTTTTATAAAATACTTATTCATCTGATATTTCTCCATATATTATAAACTTCCAGTCGATTATATCACATAGTTGCATTCATTACAATAATCTAATTGTGTCAAAAATTCCCTGCTTTTTCAAGCATTTCGCGTGCACTTTGCAGCTGAAGATCGGTAATTTCAATTCCGCCCATAATTCTTGCAATCTCGTACACTCTTTTTTCATCAAGCAAAGTAGTTACCTCAGTATATGTCTTTGAATCTCTGACAGATTTGCTGATATACAAGTGCACATCACCTTGTGATGCAATCTGCGCAAGATGAGTTACACATATAACCTGTCTGCCTTCTGAAACCTGTCGAAGCTTCATCGCAATTTTCTGCGCAGCCCTGCCGCTGACACCTGTATCAATTTCGTCAAAAATCATCGTTCCGATGTTATCTGCATCAGCCAGAACATTCTTAATTGCAAGCATAATTCTGGAAAGTTCGCCACCGGAAGCAATTTTAACAAGAGGTTTCAGGGTTTCACCTGCATTTGCTGAAATAAGGAACTCAATATCATCAGCACCGTTTTCAGAAAGCTCGATTGTGTTCCTTGAAACCACAAACGAAACATTCGGCATGTCAAGAAACTCAAGTTCTTCCGAAACAAGCTTACTGAGTTTATTGCCCGCCGCCATTCTCTCTTGAGTAAGTTTTTCTGCAAGCTTCTTTGTTGTATCATTAAGTTCTTTTTCTTTTTCAACAAGAATCTGTATTCTTTCTTCAGAAAAAGTAATTTCATCGAGTTCTTTTCTTGCGTTTTCAAGATAATCAAGTATATCTTCTTCTGTTTCACCGTATTTTCTTGAAAAACGATACAGCAAATCAAGTCTTGACTCTATTTCATCAAGCTCATATTCATCATAATCCAGCTCAGAAAGTCTGTCACGTATTTCCTCAGCAACATCTTCCAAATCATATTTAATATTGTTGATTTTTTCAAGTACCGGCGAAAGTGACGCAAAGCATTCCTCTGCTTTTTCAATCTCATAAGCGGAATCCGAAATGCAATCAATACCGCAACCGTCACCTTTAAGCAAATCGTATGCAGAATTAAGTGATTTGATTATTCTCTGAGAATTATTGATAAGATTCTTTCGTTCAGTGAGTTCTTCACGCTCACCGACGGTTATATTGGCCATTTCAATTTCATTGATCTGATATTGAAGCAAATCTATTCTTTGTGCCTTGGTAGCCTCATCAGTTTTTAATGAATTAAGTTTTTTACGTACATCACAAAGCTCATAATAAGAATTTCTGTATGAATCAATCAGCTCATCACAGCCTGCAAAGCTGTCAATAAATCCACAATGTCTGTCAGGATTGAGCAATGCCTGATTATCATGCTGACCGTGAATGTCAATAAGCTCTCTTGTAACAGCTTTAAGCATATTAACTGTCACAGGTATACCGTTGATTCTGCACGAATTTTTTCCGTCTCGGTTGATTACCCTGTTAACAATAAGAACATCGTCTTCACAATCAATTCCGTTTTCAACAAGTACATCCCGTGCCGGTTCGGAAATATCTTCAAAAACAGCATAAACCTTTGCACAATCCTCACCGGTTCTGATAATATCCTTTGGTGTTCTTTCGCCAAGCACCGCATTTATCGAGTCAATAATTATGGATTTACCTGCACCTGTTTCACCGGTCAGAACATTAAGACCGCAACCGAATTCTATCGCAGCACTTTCAATTATTGCAACATTTTCAATTTTCAGGCTTGTAAGCATAGTACCACGTCCACAAATTACTTAACTAATCTTTCAATAGAACCCTTCAGTTCTTTTGCAAGCTGCTCTGTTCTGCAGAGTGCAAATATTGTATCGTCACCTGCAATTGTTCCGACAAGACCTTCCCACTGCATATTATCAAATGTTGCACAGGCAGCCTGAGCCATACCGGTATAACACTTAATAACAACAGTATTAAGTGCATAATCGCAGGAAATAACCGAATGAGAAAAAATTGCGTTAAACTTAGAAAGATATTCGTCAGTTTCACTCTTACCCTCAACATATCTGTATGAGCCTTTTTTGTCCATTTGCTTAACAAGACGAAGTTCTTTGATATCGCGTGAAACAGTTGCCTGAGTTGCATCAAATCCGTTCTCACGCAATTTTTCCATAAGCTCTTCCTGAGTACCTATTTCGTATTTACTGATTAATTTCAGAATCATACTGTGTCTTTTTTTCTTCATACTACCCTCTCCTTAGGGTGACGGTAGTAATCCGAACCATGTTTTTTATCGGATGATTTCCGTCACTTCTTCGTTAAAATACTCGCCAATCCACAAAGGATTGGCTGTGTTTTTGCCTTGGATTGCCAAAAATCTTCTCGGTAAAAAATCTCCGACCCGAAAGCAGAGGATTTACAGATGATTTTTGGATGTTGAGGATGCCGACAGGCTGACGCCTTTCAAATCCGAAACGCCGAAAAGCGCTGAAAAGACTTGATTTCGGGCTACTACCGTCACCCTACAGTCTGCGCTGAGCAAGCTTACTGTTCAAAATTTCAAGGAATGTTTCATTTTTAATTCGTATAAATTCACCGTACATCTCGGCCTTTCGCACAAGCACATAATGCCCCTTAGGAACGGGTACCGTTTCGTCACCGTCACAGGAAAGTCCGAGTTCAATCAGGTTCGGCGAATAGAGTTTAAATACCGAATCAGGTTTAAAAATCAAAGCTCTTGAGAAAAGTGAATGTGTACAGATCGGTGTAAGCAATATACTTTCAATCTGCGGGTCAACGACCGGTCCGCCCGCGGACAAGCTGTAAGCCGTAGACCCGGTCGGAGTGGAAATTATAATTCCGTCCGCAGTATAGTTATTGATCAATTTTCCGTTGTGTTCAACAGAAATATCTTCCATTTTAATCTGTGTGCCTCTTGCAAGCACCACGTCATTAATGCAGTAACACGTTTTTACAACAGTTCCGTCTGTATTGCATACGTCCGCCTTGAGCATCATACGTCTGTCGTTTTCATATTCGCCGTCAATAAGGTTTTTCAGCATATCAAGCTCAGTCGGTTCAAGTCCTGCCATAAATGCAATTCTTCCTGCATTTATACCGAGAATAGGTTTTCCGGCTTTTGCAGCGTGAATAATTGTTCCGTCACCGCCGACGGCAATAATAACATCACACTCTTCAATCATCTCTTCTTTTGATAAAAAACGTGCACTTGTATTTATAAAATATTCTTTTTGTTCTGTTCCGACTATGTAATCAGCATTAAGCTTATCAAGTTGCGTACACACGTCAAGAGACACACTCAATGCATTTTTTCTTGTCAGGTTAGGCATTAATGCGATTTTCATATTATCACACCTGTCATTTATCCAAAGTACTGTGTGAACGCATCACAAGTTCTGCAGGAACAACGTCACAAGCAACCTCAGGATTATCATTTTTGATTAAATGCATAAGGTATTCAATGT
Source organism: Acutalibacteraceae bacterium (assembly GCA_045589535.1). Classification (GTDB taxonomy): domain Bacteria; phylum Bacillota; class Clostridia; order Oscillospirales; family Acutalibacteraceae; genus CAG-488. Next base: position 16,560 of record JAZNPE010000049.1, read on the forward strand.
TACCTTCAGGTCCTTTTATCGGTGAAAAATCAAGGTTTTTCAGCGTAAATCCCGTTTCTACAGCAAATCGTGTTATATTCTCGACAACTTCTGTATGAACCGAAGGCTCACGTACAACACCCTTTTTACCGATTTTTTCTTTACCTGCTTCAAACTGTGGCTTGATAAGACAAACCGCTTCGCCCTCATTTTTAAGGAGTTCACGAAGAACAGGAAGAATTATTTTCAGCGAAATAAAAGAAACGTCTACACTTGCAAAATCAATTTCTTCGGGTATCTGTTCATGGGTAACATACCTGAAATTTGTCCGTTCCATATTTACAACGCGTTCATCCGTTCTGAGCTTCCACGCAAGCTGACCGTAACCGACATCAATGGCATAGACTTTTTTTGCACCGTAAGTAAGCATGCAGTCTGTAAAACCGCCTGTTGAAGCTCCGATATCCATGCAGATACAGTTGTTAAGATTAATATCAAATTCCTTTGCAGCTTTCTGCAGTTTGAGTCCGCCACGGCTAACAAAAGGATTCTGACTGCCCCTTACTTCAATAAGGTCAGCTTCCTTTACGTTTGCACCGGCCTTCAGTTCCTTCTGTCCGTTTTCATATACCTGTCCTGCCATAATAAGTGCTTTTGCCTTTTCCCGGGAAGGAACAAGACCTCTTGCCGTTACAGCCATATCAAGTCTTTGCTTATCAGCCACAGTTTCACCTCAATTTTCACCGCTGAGTTTTTCAACGATACTGTCACAATCAAACTTATATTCTTTCAACAAATCTGGAATCTTTGCCTGTTTTACAAAGCAGTCTTCAACCGCAGTAATATCATAGGTTCCCTTATAACCCTTCTGAAGAAGCAACGCGGCAAACTTTTCGCCTATTCCGCCGCTTCTGACACCTTCTTCGTAGAAAAAAATGTGTTTAGAGTCAATTACTGCATCAACTGCATCCATATCAATAGGTTTAATTCTGTTAAGTTTAAGAATTTTTACCTTTTTACCTTTTTTGAGAAATATATTGGCAGCCTTTGCAGCTTCGCTGAACAATCTGCCATAGGTTACAATTACTGTATCAGCCCACATATGACCGTACAAATCATAGGTTCCGTAAGAAGGCTCATAATCTTCCGGAAGCTGAGGTTCAGAGCCTCTCGGATATCTTACCGCAACAACATCCGTATCTTTATAGAACGCATTACCGAACGCCACCTTCATTTCGTCATAGGTTGTCGGAGAATAAACTGTAACTTTAGGTATACTCTGCAGGAATGCGACATCATAAAGACCGTTATGTGTTTCACCGTCATCACCGACAAAGCCTGCTCTGTCAATCGCCAGAACCATTTTCTGATCCTGAAGAGCACCGTCGTGTATAATCTCATCATAGCAACGCTGTAAGAATGTTGAATAAACGGCAAAAACAGGAAGCATCCCGCCCTTTGAAAGTCCCGAAGCAAACGTTACGGCGTGTTCTTCCGCAATGCCTACATCAAAGAACCTGTCTGAATGCTTTTCTGAAAATTCAGTAAGTCCCGTACCAAGGCTCATTGCAGCAGTAATAACAGAAATACGTTTATCCTTTTCTGCCATTGTACACATAAGCTTTCCGAATTCATTGCCGAACGTTGTGTCACCCGAACCCCATTCACCTGTATCAACATCAAAATTAGAAATTCCGTGGAAAGAGCTTGGATCCTTTTCGGCAAAGTCGTATCCCTTACCTTTGATCGTGTTAACATGTAATACGACCGGACCGCCGATTTCTTTCGCTGTATTAAGAGCTTCCATAACAATAGCTATGTCGTGTCCGTCTACCGGTCCCATATATCTGAAACCGAGCTTTTCAAAAATTGTGCTTTCGTAAAGGAAATTCTTAACAGATGTTTTGATTTTATAAACCCCGTCAGCAAGTTTAGTTCCAACAAAAGGAATCTTACAAAGAATACTTTCAAGCAAAGCTTTCATGCTTACATAGCGCTTCTTTGATCTTATTCTTGCCAGATGCTTTGCAAGCGAGCCGACATTAGGAGAAATAGACATCTCATTATCGTTGAGAATTACGATAAGGTTTGTCTTAGAACGTCCTGCATTATTAAGTGCTTCATAAACAAGACCGCCCGTAAATGAGCCGTCTCCGATTACTGCAACGGTAAACGAATCGTCATTATTAATCTTTTTTGCCTGCGCAATTCCGAATGCAGACGAAACCGATGTTCCGCTGTGACCACTGTAAAAAACATCATGTTCACTTTCATTGGGATGGCAAAAACCTGAAATTCCATCCTTCTGACGGATTGTATCAAACACATCAAATCTGCCCGTTATGAGCTTATGAGTATAAGCCTGATGTCCTACGTCCCAGACTATTTTATCTTTAGGGGAATCGAAAACCTTATGAATGGCAAGAGTAAGCTCAACAACACCGAGATTGGATGCAAGATGTCCGCCGTTTTTTGAAACCGTCTGAATAAGCTTCTGTCTTATTTCTGCAGCAAGCTCATTCAACTCATTCTCATCAAGCTTTTTTATATCATCAGGAGATTTTATGTTACTAAGATATTTGAAATCGTTTTCCATTTAATCACTTCCAAAGATATCGAACCTTAATTTTTTCTGCATTCCATTTTATCCGCAAAAGTTTTGAGTGCCGTTGTGTCGGCATCAAAATTTTCCAGAACAGCTTTTGCTTCCCCAGTCAGCACCGAAACAACACGTTTAGACTCTTCAAGCCCCTTAAGATAAACGTACGTACACTTTTCATTCTCTTCATCACTGCCGACAGGTTTACCGAGTGTCTGCGTATCGCTCGTAACGTCAAGTATGTCATCAACAATTTGGAAAGAAAGACCGATATTATGTGCATAAACGGTTGCATAAGGTATCTTGGACAATGCACCCGCCGAAATACAACCAATAACACAGGCAGCACGAATAAGCTCACCGGTTTTAAGGCTGTACATTTTTACAACATCCTCAACCTGAACCTTTTTACCTTCATTCTGCAGGTCAATAACCTGACCGCCGACCATTCCTGCCCAGCCTGAAGCAACCGCAAGTTCTTTTGTTGCCTTAACAAGAAGGTCCGCAGGAAGATCCGCCTTCAAAGCCGTTTCGAACGCAAGAGTAAGTAAGGCATCACCCGCAAGCAGAGCATACTCATAACCGAATTTCACGTGACACGACGGTTTACCGCGTCTGAAATCATCATTATCCATGCAAGGCAGATCATCATGTATGAGCGAGTACGTATGAATCATTTCAAGTGCGCACGCAAGCGGCAACGCTTTATTTATATCGCCCGAGCACAACTCACAAAACGCAAGTAAAAGTGCAGGACGTACTCTTTTTCCACCGTTTTCAACACTGTATCTCATCGCCTGTGAAACAATATCATCCGACTCGGGAAGATATGAATCAAGAGCATTGTTAATCAAATCAATATATTTTTCCATACAAAACTTCCTTTACTCTGCTTTTGAAAGTTCTGTAACCCTGAGCTTAGCTTTTTCAAGACAGTCGTTACAAAACACAGCCAATTTTGTGCTTTCTTCAAAAATCTTGATTGATTCATCAAGAGAAAGACTTCCGTCATTGAGTTTTTCAACATTTTCTTCAAGGCGCACAATCGCCTCTTCATATGTCATTTTTGTAGCCACTCAAAGCACCTCACATTCTTTTTCACCGTCTGAAAATTTAACTGTTATCCTGTCTCCGCAAAAGATGTCGTTTACACTGTTTATGATTTTGTTACCCTTAGTCGCAATTGAGTATCCTCTGCTGAGAACCTTTATCGGATTGAGCGAATCAATTTTTGCACAAGCAACAGCAAAACGATTTGCTTCATTATTCAATTTATCATTTATCCTGTTGAATGCATCGTTATATAACAGAGAAACTGTATTGATTCTTTCATCAATAAGATTCGACGGACTCAACAGATTAAGTTTATCCTTAAGAAGATAAAGCTTATCGAGCTCGCTTTGAACACGTTTATTAAGTGTACTTTCAATTAATAAAACTGCACCGTTCACAAAAGCAATGTCGTCACGCATATCAGGTACTGAAAGCTCGGCTGCAGCCGAAGGTGTCGGAGCTCTGAAGTCAGCAACGAAATCGCAGATTGTAAAGTCTGTTTCGTGTCCTACAGCAGAAATCACGGGAATTCTGCTTCTGAAAACCGCACGCGCAACAACCTCTTCGTTGAAAGCCCATAAGTCTTCAAGTGAACCGCCTCCTCTGCCCACAATGAGCACATCGGCGTAATCACCCGAATTGAAATCATCAATTGCAGCAGCTATCTGCGGTGCGGCATTCACTCCCTGCACTTCAACAGGTGCAAGTATAATCTCAGCCAATGGATATCTTCTTGATACAACATTTTTGATATCCTGGATTACGGCACCCGTAGCAGATGTTACAACACCTATCCTGCTGACTCTTGAGGGAATAGGCTTTTTAAAGCTTTCGTCAAAAAGGCCTTCAGCCGCAAGTTTGTTTTTTAACTGTTCAAACGAAAGATTCAAAGCACCTATTCCGTCAGGTTGCATATCCTCGATATAGAGCTGATACTGACCGTCGCGGTCATAAAGTGACACTCTTCCGCGGACTATTACACCCATTCCGCTTTCGGGCATAAAACGAAGCTTTTGGTTTGCAGACCTGAACATAACAGCTTTTATGCAGGAATTTTCATCCTTAAGCGTCATATAGTAATGTCCTGTTCGGTAATGATTGGTGAAATTCGAAATTTCACCGACAACAAAGACATTACGAAGAAGCAAATCACCTTCAAGGATGGATTTAACGTAAGTATTAAGTTGTGTAACGCTTAAAACAGTTGATTCCAACATTAATTATTTCCTCATAGAAGCAAGAATTGCTATACCTGCGGCATTATCTGATGAAAATTCAGGTTCAGCAAAATACGCTCCGTATTTTTCGGTAAAATATTTCTTAATTATACTGTTTGACATAACACCGCCTGAAAATAAAACAGGCATATCACCGTGTTTTTCAATCGCACAAAGCATCATTTTTTCCAGTGCAGTCATTATATAATCTATACAATAGCGACAAATATCTTCTTTATTTTCACCGTTTCTGAACAATTCTTTACATTTGTTTTCAACACCCGAAAGATTACAGTTTCCGTTGTTGAGTTTAAGGTTAATTTTATATTTCTTATCACTTTTTGATGCAAGCACATCAACATATCTGCCTGCAGGAAACGGAAAGCCAAGCATAACACCCACACGGTCAACAGCCTGACCCGCTTTAAGATCAAGAGACGAAGCAATAAGAGTTGCTTCCAAATCACCACTCACTTTCAGAAGCTGAGTTGTTCCGCCTGAAACATGAAAAGCAAGAAACTCGTTACCGTAAAGCTCACATTTTCCTGCTGAATACAAAGCAGCCATAATGTGACCCTGCTGATGTGAATATTTATACAAGTCGATTTTATTGACGGCGGCTACCGCAGTTGCCGCACTTACACCGGGAAGAAAGCACGGCATGTACGAGCCTTCCTGTCTTACCGGCACTTCAGAAACACCGACAGCATTAATCTCTCCGTTGAAATCGGAAAACAAATCACAAATCAATTGGGGAAGCTGTACGGTATGATGAAACACTGCATCACTCTGTCTGAGTCCGAGTTCACCCGATTTTACAGGCAAAAGCTTCTTACGCTGAATAACAGTGTCAGCTATATCATCATAAATTGCACATGAAGTCGTATAGTTACTTGTGTCTATTCCTAAATAACAAGCCATTTTACGCCTCTATACTTCTTGCAACCGAACCAAGAACTCCGTTAATAAAGGATTTATCTTCATCGGAGCCGTAAATCTTACAAATTTCAACAGCTTCGTTGATTGAAACTCCTACAGGTACATCTTCCATATATTTCATTTCAGCAATAGCCATTCTGAGAAGTGCAAGGCTTACCTTTGAAATTCTTGATTTGCTCCAACCCTTCAGATTCTTTTCAATCTCAGCATCAATCTCTGCAATATTTTCCCCAGCTGCTTTAAGAACACTATTCATAAACGCATCTTTTTCTATTACTTCTGTTTCAATTGCGATCTCAACAATTTCATCAAAAGACTGATCTTCATTAAATGACTTTTCAAAAAGAACGATGAAAGACTGCTCTCTTGATTTACGTCTTTTTTCGGATATTGTACTCATTTTTATCATCCTTTCAAAAAATAAACCCTCCGTATGAATACAGAGGGCACTTATTAACGGGTATATTGTCCGCAAATATCTGCAGATTTTTAAGGTGCACTAACTGTATATATTCATACTTTAATGCATATTATACCACATTTTTTGAATACATCAACCTTTTAATTCAATAATTGTTATATTTTTTGATGGAATTTTTGTCTGTTTTACCACAAGCTCCTTAATCTGAAGCGATACATTCTGAGAAAGAGTTCCTTTACCTACAATCACCTGACAAACTTCCGTATCGATTATAACAACACATTCACAGGATGTCTTAGCAAAAATAAGGTTTTCAAGATCCGCTTCGTCCTTTATATCGTCAGCAATTATGGCTAAGGATTCCGTAGCCTGAGAAATCGCATCGGGTGATGATTTTGAATCCTTAATTACAGAGTTCAGTGTTTCCTTGGCTTCATCACGCGCTGAATCTCTTTTCATCTTGAAATCTGCGAGAGTTTCAGCAGTATGCTTACCTGTTGTAGCAGACACATACTGTGCATCACCGAGGTTTTCACTTTCAGCCGGCTGAGTTGTGTTTTCACTGTTCAGCGTTTGCTGCGGCTGCGGTCCTGTATAATACCAATTGACAAACACTGCCGCACCAAGCGCAAGTGCAAGAGTTGCCGTAACTATCTGCTTCTTTTTTATAACCATAAAATCATCCTCCGTTACTGTTTTTCATTTTTGAAACATTCACACGATTGCTGCTTATACCCAAAACGGATGTAACCGCACCGGTAACTGCATTTCGTACTGTCGGTGAATCTGCCCCCTGACACACTATTGCAACCCCACGTATTTCAGGCTGTGCTATTTTCAGAAGAAGTCCGTTATCACTGCCTTCAATGTCCACAAGCACATAATTTTTTTCTTCGTTGTTCTCTGATTTTTTACTTTCAGTCGCATAAACTTTTTCGTCGCCGCTTTCAATGGTAACCATAACCTGAACGTTTCCGGCACCGTCTATTGATTCCAACAGCTTTTTTAATCTCTCTTCAATATCTTTTTCATAAGAAGTAAAGCTCATTTCATTATCATTTTCTTTTATTTCAACATTCTCTTTACTTTCAGGAATGAATTCAGACAAAACCAGAAGCAATACTCCGACCAAACCTGCAATGATAATAAACATTCTTTTTTTGTCACTCTTCAGTTTCTCACACAATTTTTCAAAAGCATCCTTCAATCACTCACCTCAACTTCTGCAATAATACCGTATTTATTCTTAATCAAATCTTTAACTGTCGATATTTCATCATACTCAGCGATAAAAACAATTACGCCCTCAATAACAACTTCTTTTTCATCATTAACCGAAACATCTGTTTCTGTTTTTATCACGTTGATTCCGTTATCTTCAATTAACTTCATAATTTCATTGTTCAGCTCACTCCTGAAAGCTGCAATAAAATATTCATCCGTATTGTACGATGTACCTTCTGTAAGAACACCACCTTTTTTAAAATCCTTTTCTTTTATGTCTGACAAACTGACTAACGGTCTTACAAACATTATCAGCAGAACCAATGAAACTGCAAGTCTTACCTGTTTTTCCATTGAACCCGAAGGTGATATAACAAGCACAACAGTACCTATAATTGATGTAAGAACAAGCCCCAGTGCCCATTGTTTTATGTATTCCATAATCATCCTGCCTTCAGCACAAGTATCAACGATGTTGAAATTATAAACAGTACAGCAACAAAAACAACCGTCACATTAAGTAACACAAGCGAAGAAGAAACAGCTTTTAATAAATCGCTTATCTGTCTTTGTTCAAACATACCGGCAATTCCCGATGAAATTTTCAACGCTAAAATCCAGACTATAAGTTGAATACAGGGGGGTAAAGTTATAAGAGCAATTGCCCCGATACCAAAAACACCGATTGTACTTTTAACAAGCACCATGCTGCCGACCACACCTGAGTACGCTTCGCTTAGTGCACCGCCGATAACAGGAACAGCCGAGCTGATAACAAGCTTCATACCCTTGCCCATAAGTGTGTCTGCCGTATTTGCCATACCTGCTTTCAGTCCGAGAAACGAAACAAAAACCGTTGCACAAAAGGACAGTATGGTTGTTATACTCTTTTTTATCACATCAGTAAAAGAAGACAGACTGAATCGCGGCATTAATGAACCTACAATATCCAAAGATAAAACAACACCTACAATCGGCACAATAACTTCCGATGCGAACAACGCAATTAATTGAGCCGCAGCAAAGGCAATTGACTGAAATGAAACAGCAAGCGTAGGATTTCCCGAAGCCGAAACAACACCGGTAAGAACAGGAATCAGTACCAGCATAAATTTTCCTGAAACCGAAATTGACGAAACCGATGAGGTAACAGCAAAAGAAAGCGGCTTAATGATGCTCAGTACACAGAACAAAGCTCCGACCAGATTCATAACATCTTTTATCTTTGAATCATCCGGCATAAAGCATTCAAATACTGCAAGAATTATAACAGCAGCCACCAGTCTGACAACCGAAGTCAACGGTGATTCAACTGCTCCGGTAACGAGTTTTTTAATAAGCTCAAGTATATCGGAACCGCTTACATTGAATATCGATTCAAAATCAAGTGAATCAACTCCGAGCGTTTCATACAACTCCAGAACATCATCAGGCAGACTTTCAAAAACTTCTTTTTCGAACAAGGCCTCTTCAGCGTAACACCGAACACCTGATGCAGCAAGTCGGAGGCCAAGCG
>JAZNPE010000050.1:0-4201 GCA_045589535.1 Acutalibacteraceae bacterium
GCGAAAATCAGCGCGATCGGAACGGTTGAATATTCTGCCGAAAGCAAAAAGAAGATCAACGACGCAGCCGTTGCTTACAACGCTTTGACTGCAGAGCAAAAAGCTCTTGTCGACAATCACGCAACTCTTGCGGCAGCCCAGACAAAATACGACGAACTGAAAGCTGCGGCTGAAAACCCCGAAAGCCCTAAAACCGTCAAATCAGTTTGTGTTGCAGACGTAACACTTAATTGTAAAAAATCAACTACACTCATACCTCAAGTCACGGCTGACGACGGCGCGGAGTATACCGTGCAATATGAATCTTCAAATCCGAATGTTGCAAAGGTGGACAGCAACGGCAACGTCTATGCCGCAAAGAAGGGCACGGCTGAAATCAAAGTTACTGTCACCGATCAGAGCGGCAACACCGTCACTGATACCTGCAAGATTACTGTAAAATACACATGGTGGCAGTGGATCATTAAAGTTGTCCTCTTTGGATGGATATGGTATTAATGGTTACTGATAAACCAATTAACAAATAATCAAACGCCTTATTTTTCCAATTCAAACAATTTAACGAAAGGTAAAAAACGGCAAAAATTTGCACCCTTACTACCGATCGTTAAAAGATATATAAAACGTGTTCGCAAACGCCCATATATCAAGCCTTTCGGCAAAAGAAAACTGCACACTCTTGATGATACGCATTGTATCAAAACAGGTGTGCAGTTATGGTGAAAAGTAAGTTAACATATCCGAACTTTTTTTGAGCTTTTTTAAAGAGAGCGTTTTTGCACCCTCTTTGTAGTTAAAATAAAAATCAATTCTGTCATCGTGAAGAATTACCGAATTAACAAACATTACCGTTCGGACGGTGATGAAAACAACAGCAAGTATTCAAGAACGGTTGAACTACAGAGATGTATCGGAATACGCAGGAACGAGCTTAAGAATATTCGTGGCAGCGATCTGAAGGAAGATGAATCAGGTTATCTTTGTGTCGTTGTCCGCAGAGGTAAGGGCGGCAAGGAAACCTATCAGCGCATCTTGCCAGAAGATATCGGAACAGTAAAGTCATTCTTTGACGGTACGGAAAACAAAGTGTTTTCTGCACAGGAAATGAACAACAGCATTGATTATCACCATATGAGAGCCGAACAGGCTGTCAGGGCATACAACTACTATCTTGGCAGAATTAACAATGAGCCGGGATACAGAAGGAACACTTCATTTTACAATGAAAATATCTTTATAATATGTTTACGTGGTGTCGGTGAAACCCGACACCATCTTTTCTTTTTCGAAAAAGTTCTTGACAAGTAAACAAATGTTCTGTATAATAATGAATTGGTAAATAATGTATTTGCCATACAACTAAATATAATCTGAAACACATATTTTTACTTATTGGCTTTATGCCAACACATATTATCTGACCGAAAAAGTATAGTCCGATACTCGGTTAGTAACATACGGACAATCAGAGCTTAAAGTTTAAGCCGTTACATAGTTTCAGTGCAAACTGTGCGAGAGGATGAAATGTTCTCCCGCTATTTGTGCTGTCTATGTGACGGCTTTTTTTATTGTGCAATTTTAACGAAAATAAAAAAGTTTTAAAAATTGCTTTCATTTTTGCCTTTCTAAATCCTTACCCCTTGAGGGATGTTTTTCTCTCGTGTACCTTGACAACTGAATGACCGTCCGGAAGTGATACGACTTTGCGATGATATGAGCAAGGCAACGCTGCGGTGAGATTCCGGGGCAGGAACTATTTCGGGTGAAACAGCAGAAGCCTGTATAAAGGATACTACAGCCACCTTGAAAACTTTCTGATATATCAGGAACATTTTCAGACTCTCAATTCCCATTTATATATAGAGCAAGTTTTATCATTTTCCTGCGTACATACGTACACTTGTACGCACGTACGCAGAGAAATCGCTTAAATCTCATATATATTTTTTTTCTTGATTATGGTGAGCATAACACCGAAATTTGTGCGGTATATAAGTAGAACTACATACACTGACCTACCCTGCGGCAAGGAGGTTAAATAAAAAAGAAAGGAGCAAAAAACAAACGAAGCCGAAGAAAGGAGGAAAAAGAAATGAGAAAAGGTTCAGATGATAAATTTTCAAATGAAGAGTTTGTGTTGAGGGTCCAGCATGGGCAGATGGCAAAATAATCAACGAGGCAATATTTTGCGAAGAGTTTTTTAGTAAGCATAAGATTCTCTTCTCGGGTGGTTCGTTCTTTACTACAGAAGGCAGAGTCGTTGACGAAATACCTCTTAAACGAATGGTGTTCGATGACCTGAAAATATGTGCAGTAGCTAATGTACCGCAGAAGATTTCCAATATCGTTGAGCTTTTGAAAATACAGGCACTTGATGAAACCTTTGCACCTGAAACCGACAGAATACACCTGCAGAATGGCACACTGTATATTGACGGAACTTTTGATGAAAGTAAATCGGAGATTGTAAGAAGCAGACTCCCCATAAGCTACAACCCCAATGCTCCGCTGCCAAAGCTATGGTTGTCTTTTCTCGGTGAGCTTCTGTATACCGAGGACATTCCCACACTTCAGGAGTTCATAGGCTATTGCCTGATACCGAGCAATAAAGGTCAGCGAATGATGGTTATCAAAGGCAATGGCGGTGAAGGTAAATCGCAGATAGGTGCTGTTATGACAACGCTTTTCGGCAGCAATATGAAAGACGGAAGTATAAAGGCAATGAAACTATTGCCCGTATCTTACAGGAAAACAAAGTGATGATACCGATGGCATATTGGCAGAGTAAAGGTCTTAACAAGGGCGGTAAGAAAACTCAGCATGACCCGTATAAATGGTGTAAGACAACTGTTCAGAAAATTCTTGCACAGCAGGAATACTGCGGTGATGTTATCAACTTTAAAACCTACTCAAAGAATTTCAAGAATAAGAAAAGACTTCAGAATCCCGAGGAGAACTGGAAGATTTTCAAGGATGTTCACGAGCCTATAATTGACAGAAATACCTTTGAAACTGTTCAGAAGATGAAAGCCAAAGGAAAACGCAGAGCACCTAATCCCGAACACGCTGAAAAGAATATGTTCTGCGGATTGCTATACTGTGCCGATTGCGGAAGTCCCTTATGGTTCAATGTCAATCATCCCAATACTGACATCAAATATTTTATGTGCTCCAACTACAAAGGTCGCAGGGGCACCTGTGAGGGTACACATTATGTCAGAGCTGATTCTTTGGAGCAGATTGTGATGCTTGAGCTCAGAAGTCTTGCAAGTTTTCTCATTGAAGATGAAGAAGCGTTCGCAGATATTCTTGAAGCAAAGACCAACAAAAGTATCCTCAGTCAGCAGAAGTTTCTTGAAAGTAGTATTGATAAGGCAACAGCAAGAACAAAGGAAGTTGCCGTAATGTATGAAAAACTCTTTGAGAAGCACATCAACGGAATTGTCAATGAAGAAAGCTTTATGCAGTTATCACAGAAGTATGAAACAGAGCGTGATGAACTGAAACTGAAAATCAGGCAGTACCAAGAAGAACTTTCAGAAATTGAAAATCTTCGTACAAGCAAAGAGCAATTCACATTAGCAGTCCGTAAGTTTATGCAGATGGAAACACTAACACCTGCACTCTTGAATGAGCTGATTGAGAAAATCGAAGTCCATTCTATTGAGGGTAAAGGTAAGAACAAAACACAGAGGATTGTTATTCACTACCGCTTTATCGGGGTTATTGAAAATCCTGTTAAAGAGGAAAATATAGTCCTTGAAGCAAGGCAAGGCGTTGCTGTGGAATATCTCACGGCATAACAAAAAATAGCAGGCTCAAAACCTGCTCGATACATAACGAATTATATTAAATTAAACTATGAGGAAATGTAAAAAGAAAAGTGAGTATTCACTTGTGTTATGAATACTCACTATGGTCCGAGTGGCGAGACTTGAACTCACGGCCTCTTGACCCCCAGTTTCGGTATCGATACTACTTGGGTCTATTTCAGACTATTTTAAACCACTTGAGAAACGCCTGAAACCCTTGTAAATAGGGCGTTAGACCAATTTTCTACCCAAATATCAAAAAATCATATCAAAACTGTTTTTGACTGATTTGACAATAATTTGGTAGAACTCTGGGTAGAACTTTTTAACAAAAACAAGGCTTGTTCTTACATCATTCAGATAACTGTTCATGTCCGCAAAACCGAACA
>JAZNPE010000051.1:0-13209 GCA_045589535.1 Acutalibacteraceae bacterium
ACTTGTCAGGGGAGGTGGCAAACCGTAGGTTTGACGGAGGGGTAGTTTAGTTAAAAATTTAATGAAACGATGTGCTTTTCGACTTCTCTCCCTCAGTCTCGCTAACGCTCGCCAGCTCCCTCGTCAGAGGGAGCTACGCATAATTAAAATTGGAACAAAATTACAAGAACTCGACAAACCCGAATTTGTCGAACAAGCAAAAAGTGCAGTAGCGTTAACTACTGCACCTGATTTATTCTTTATCCTTCTGTCTGTCTTTTCGGATTCTGAAGCCGGATTCTTCGTCATCGTCTTCTTCGTCATCAGTCTTCTCTTCGGGAAGGACTTCCACACGGACTTTTTCAATTCTTCTGTTATCAACAGCAAGAACCGTAAACTTGAGATTTTCAAACATAACCTCGTTCATTTCGCCGTCCTTCGGAAGATATCCGAGCTCGCTGATAATGAAACCTGCAACTGTATCATAGTCACCCTCGGGAAGGTTTTTACCCGTAAGCTCGTCAATTTCATCAATATTCGTTATACCTTCAATCGTGAAGGTTGTTTCGTTGATTCTTGAAAATTCTTCATCCTCGTGGTCATATTCGTCCTGAATATTGCCGACGATTGCTTCAACAATATCTTCAAGAGTTACAATACCTGCTGTTCCGCCGTATTCATCAACAACAACCGCCATCTGTGTTCTTGTTGCCGTCATTTCCTTGAACAGGTCACCGCAGATTTTTGATTCGGGCACGAACATCGGAGCACGCATAACATCCTTAAGCGTTGTTTCGGGCATATCCTTGCCGACATATTTAAGCAAGTCCTTGATATAAACGATACCTACGATATTATCGGGGTCATCGTCAAAAACAGGAATTCGTGAATAACCGTGTTCAATGCTGAGATTAACCGCCTCCATAATCGGGTCGTTAAGCTCAACAGCAGTCATATCTGTACGGTGAGTCATAATATCGCCCGCGTCAAGATCGTCAAATTCGAAGATGTTGTTAATCATCTCTTTCTGAACGTCCTCGATAACGCCCTTTTCGCCACCGACATCAACCATCATACGAATTTCTTCTTCCGTAACGGTTTCTTCATCAGCATGAGGATTGAAGCCGAGAAGCCTTACAACTCCGTTTGTTGAAAGTGAAAGCACCTTTACAACAGGGCTGAAGAATTTTGAGATAAAGAGAAGTACACCGACAACCTTGAATGAAATTACTTCAGGCTTCTGCATACCTATCTTTTTGGGCACAAGCTCACCGAACACGAGTGAAAAATAAGACATTATAAGTGTGATAACAACAACAGAAATTCCGTTAATAACGCTTGCTCCGAGCACCTTTTCAACTGCCGTACCTTCAAAAGCCCTGACAAGCATATCTGCAAAGGTCTGTGATGCGCTTGCTGAAGTAAGGAATCCTGCAAGGGTTACGCCAATCTGAATTGTAGACAGGAATCTGCTCGAATTCGAGGTCAGCTTAACAACCTTTTTCGCTTTCTTATGGCCTTCCTCCGCCATCTTTTCCATTTTGTTATCATTCAGGGATATAATCGCAATCTCACTCATAGAGAAAAATGCGTTTACCAAAATAAGAAGTAAAAGTAAAACTATCTTGATAATAATCCCGGGTAAGTCATCCATTATGGATTAACTCCTTTCAAAAGTTAAAATTTAGGATATTGTACCACATGATTTAGTAATAGTCAATGTTTGCAGCATTATTCAGCTTTTCGCTTTTTATAAATTTTGTTGTTTTGTCAATTGACTTGTGATGTTTACGTGCCAAAAACACAATTTATTGTGGATTTAAAATCACAGTGTAGAAAGTGATTTTTGCTGTTTCTTTTTGACCTTAATGAGTGTATAATGATATTTGGAATTATGGCGCCAAATAAAATTAAGGACAGTGAAAAAATGGCTTATACAATAAATCCTGCGGTCTTTGGCTCAATGTTCGCCGTACCATCGCAGGTTGTTGACAATAACTTAAAGCTTGCAAGTGCCTCACAGCTCAAAACTCTGCTGTGGGTCTTCCGTCACGCTTCCGAGCCGATTGACCCTTCCGTTATCAGCAAGGAAATCAACTACGCCGAAAGTGACGTCTGCGATGCACTTACGGTACTTTGCGAATGGGGTGTGCTCAACTCGGATTCAACTCCCGTTAAAAAAATACCTCTTCCCGAAGTACCCGCTGCAACATCGACAGAAAAGAAAAAGGAATTGCCTGAGCTCGCACCTGTTAAACCTACATACGAACAGGTTGCGGCTCGTTGTACGGAATCGCCCGAAATTGCACATATGTTTTCGGATATTGAACAGCTTCTCGGCAAAACTCTCGGCTACGACAGCCAGTGTATACTTCTTATGATGCACGACCAGTACGGTCTTCCCGTTGAGGTTATCTATATGCTTGTAAGCTACTGTGTTTCGATCGGTAAGGCTAACCTCGCCTATATCGCAAAGGTTGGAAAAACCTGGGGCGAAAACGAAATTGATACAATTGAAAAAGCTGACGAGCAGATTAAAAACCTTAACCTCTGCCTCGGTGTATGGAAGCAGTTTGCGGCCCTTGCAGGGATTCCGAATCCGAAACCGACATCTTCTCAGGCGGCTTATCTGCAGACATGGTCAGTAGAGCTGAAATTCAGCGTGGATATGATTTACCTCGCATACGAAGAAATGCTTGACCATTCGGGAAAAATCAGCTTTGCTTACATGAACAAGGTGCTTATGAACTGGCACGAAAAAGGACTTAAAACACCCGATGACGTTGAAAAGGACAAGCAGGCATTCAGGGAGAAAAATCAAAAGAAAAAGGATGCGGATACATCTTACGATATGGCGGAATTCAACCGCAGGGCAGAAAGTCTGCCAGTTTACAAAAAGGGGGTATAAGCCGTGGGATTCAGTAAAGATACATATGAAAAAGCCGACCGCGAAATCAAGCGCAGACTTGACGAAGCTCTCTATCAGAGAGAATTGCGGCACAGCGAAGCTGTTAAAAAAATCCCTGAGCTTCTTGAAATTGAAGACACAATGGCTCAAGCAGGTCTTGCGACAATCAAGGCCGTTGGTATTGGCAACGGCGGCGAGGATTTCATAAAAAAACTTGCACAAATCAACCTTGATGCACAGGCAAAGCGTCGTCAACTTCTTGTTGCGAACGGTTTTACGGAAGATTGGCTCGACGTAAGATACACTTGTCCGAAATGTAAGGACAAGGGTTCTGCCGGAGGCTATGCGTGCGATTGCTACAAGCTTCTTCTTCGCTCAATCGAATATGAAAAGCTCTGTTCAAAGCTCCCCGTAAACAAATGCCGTTTTGATAACTTCAGACTTGATTATTATCCTGAAGGGGCAGGAATCAGTCCGCGCAAGAGAATGGAAAACGTGCTTGGTTACTGCAAGGCATATGCGGACGATTTCAGCAAGAAATCGCCGAGCCTTCTTCTTTACGGCAAGACAGGTCTTGGCAAAACTCACCTTTCACTTTCAATTGCAGGCAAGGCTGTTGAATCAGGATACGGTGTTATTTATATGACAGCACAGAATCTTTTCAACCGTCTTGAACGTGAAAAATTCGGCAGAGGCGACGGTGAAAACACAGAGCAGGCAATCCTTGACTGCGACCTTCTTATCATCGACGATCTCGGCAGTGAGTTTATCTCACAGCTTACGGTTTCTTCGCTTTATAACATTGTAAACTGCCGCGGTCTTGAGGAAAAACCGACAATCATCAGCACTAACCTCACGCCCGATGAACTTAAAAATACATACAGCGACCGTATCGCTTCAAGAATTCTCAGCGCATACACAATTCTTCAGTTTGACGGTGCGGACATCAGACAGCTTAAAACTATTTAACAGGAGTTATTATGGATATTATTTCAGCACTTACCAACGAATTCAAACTCAAAACATGGCAGGTAGAAAACGTTGTCGCTCTTATCGACGACGGCAACACTATCCCCTTTATCGCACGTTACCGTAAGGAAGCTCACGGCACACTTGACGACCAGACGCTTCGTGAGATTTCAGAAAGACTTGAATATCTCCGTAATCTTGACAAACGTCGCGAAGAGGTGCGTTCTTCAATTGAGGCACAGGAAAAGCTTACGGAAGAAATTGCCGTTGCACTTGACAAAGCGGCAACACTTGCAGAAATCGAGGATATCTACCGTCCGTTCAAGCCGAAAAGGAAGACAAGAGCATCTGTTGCTCGCGAAAGAGGACTTGAACCTCTCGCAGCTGCAATTTATGCTCAGCTTCCCTACAGTCCTGCGGCAATTGAACTTGCTGTTGAATATATTGACGAAGAAAAAGAAGTGCCCGATGCTGAATCTGCTTTGCAGGGTGCGATGGATATTATTGCAGAAGATATTTCTGACAATGCAGACATCCGTCGCAGGCTCCGTAATCTTTTCACTGTTCTCGGTGTAGTAAACGTAAAAGCATCCGACGAAACTGCACAGAGCGTTTATGAACAGTATTACGATTTCTCTCAGCCTGTTGACAAAATCGCAGGTCACAGAGTACTCGCAATCGACCGCGGTGAGCGCGAAGGCTTCCTTAAAGTCAGCGTTGAGCTTGACCGTGTTAAGGCTTCAAACGTTATCACATCTGTCACTCTTTCGGACAGCGGTTCACTTTGTACAGACACAGTACGCGATGCAGGTGTCGATGCTTACGACAGACTTATTTATCCGTCAATTGAACGTGAAATCCGTTCAATGCTTACGGAAAATGCCGCAGCAGCCGCAATCAAGGTTTTCTCTTCAAATCTCAAGGAGCTTCTTCTTCAGCCTCCCGTCAAGGGTAAGGTTGCACTCGGTCTTGACCCGGGTTACAGAACAGGCTGTAAGGTTGCAGTTGTTGACGAAACAGGCCGTGTTCTTGACACAGGCGTTGCTTACCTTACACATTCTGCGGCTCAGCAGGAGCAGGCAAAGGTTCTTATTAAAAATATGATCAAACGCTACGGTGTTAAGATTATTGCAATCGGTAACGGTACAGCTTCAAAGGAAACAGAAATCTTCACAGCAAATCTTCTTAAAGAAATCGGCGGTGACACAGCGTATATGGTTGTCAGCGAAGCAGGTGCATCCGTTTACTCTGCTTCAAAGCTTGCGGCTGAAGAATTCCCGCAGTTTGACGTTTCGCTCAGAAGTGCTGTTTCAATTGCAAGACGCCTTCAGGACCCGTTGGCTGAGCTTGTTAAAATTGACCCGAAAGCTATCGGTGTCGGTCAGTATCAGCACGATATGCCGAAGAAGGAGCTTGACAATGCACTCAACGGAGTTGTTGAAGACGCCGTTAACAATGTCGGTGTTGATGTCAACACAGCATCACCGTCACTTCTCACAAGAGTTTCGGGTATCAACAGCACAGTTGCTAAAAACATTGTTACTTACCGCGAAGAAAACGGAGCTTTCACAAGCCGTTCACAGCTTAAAAAGGTTCCGAAGCTCGGTGCAAAAGCTTTTGAGCAGTGCGCAGGATTTATGCGCGTTGCGGAAAGCAAAAACCTTCTTGATAACACAGGTGTTCACCCTGAAAGCTATGATGCCGCAAAGGCATTGCTTGAGATTTGCGGTTATACCGTCAAGGATGCCGCAGACGGCAAGCTCGTTGAGCTCAAAGAAAAAATCGAAGCTCTCGGTCAGGAAAATGTCGCAGAGAAAATCGGTGTCGGTGTTCCGACAATGCTTGATATCGTCAAGGAGCTTCTTCAGCCGGGTCGTGACCCGCGTGATGAGCTTCCTCCTCCCATGCTTCGCACAGACGTTATGGATATGAACGACCTCAAGCCCGGAATGGAGCTTCAGGGAACGGTGCGTAATGTTATCGACTTCGGTGCATTTGTTGACATCGGCGTTCATCAGGACGGTCTTGTTCATATTTCACAGATTACGGATAAATATATCAAACATCCGTCAGAGGTACTTAAGGTCGGTCAGGTTGTTACCGTATGGGTAATTGCCGTTGACATTAACAAAAAGCGAATTTCACTTACAATGAAGAAACCGAAGGACGTTTCAAATGGCTAAAAGACAAACAACTGCTCAGAAAAAAACTGAATTCTGCCCCGTTGCAAAGAAATGCGGCGGATGTCAGCTTCAGAATATGAGTTATCCCAAACAGCTCAGCTACAAGCAAGCAAAGGTTATCCGTCTGCTCGGCAAGTTCTGCCGTGTTAACGAAATTATCGGAATGGAAAACCCGTACAATTACCGCAACAAGGTTCAGGCGGCCTTCGGAATAACTCGCGGCGGTAAAATTATTTCGGGTGTTTATCAGTCAAAGTCGCACCGAATCGTGTGCATTGACGAGTGCAGGCTTGAAGACAAAAAGGCAGACGAGATAATCGTAACAATCCGCAATATGATGAAGCACTACCGTATGATTCCGTATAATGAAGATACAGGTTTCGGTTTCCTTCGTCATGTTCTCGTTAAAAGAGGTTTCACAAGCGGCGAAGTTATGGTTGTCCTTGTTACGGGTACACCGATGTTTCCCGGCAAGAACGCTTTTGTAAAAGAGCTTCTGAAAAAGCACCCTGAAATCACAACGATTATTCAGAATATCAACCGTGAGCATACAAGCCTTGTGCTCGGCAACACAGAAAAAGTCCTCTACGGCAAGGGCACAATTGAGGACACGCTCTGCGGTTGTGTTTTCAGAATTTCAGCAAAATCTTTCTATCAGATTAACCCTGTACAGACAGAAAAGCTTTATTCAACAGCTATCGACTATGCTGAGCTGACAGGCGAAGAAACAGTCATTGATGCTTACTGCGGAATCGGTACAATCGGCATTATTGCCGCAAAAAAGGCGAAGGAAGTTATCGCAGTCGAAGTCAACAAGGATGCTGTTTTCGATGCAAAGAACAACGCAAGAAGAAACGACACGCAGAATATAAAATTCTACTGCGATGATGCGGGAAGATTTATGACAAAAATGGCAGCTGAGGGAAAAAGTGCGGATGTTGTTTTTATGGATCCGCCGCGTGCAGGAAGTGACGAGGCCTTCCTTTCAAGCGTTGTTACCCTTAACCCGAAGAGAGTTGTCTACGTTTCCTGTAATCCCGAAACGCAGGAAAGAGACCTCAAATATCTCATCAAAAACGGATACAAAGTCAAAAAAATCCAACCCGTAGACATGTTTCCGCACACAAGCCATACAGAAGTTGTCTGTCAACTTTTGAAAAATAAGTCATAATTTCAGACAATATTTCAATTCCATAGGCTTATATGAATATTGACAAAAGTATAAAATCTGTTAAAATGTTTCTATCGCATTTTAACGCAAAGGAGTAATATATTATGAGTAACAAACAGATTGATTGGGCAAATCTCGGTTTTGGTTATATACAGACAGACAAGAGATTTGTTGCAAACTTCAAAGACGGTGCTTGGGAAGAGGGCGGTCTTACAGAAGACGCTAATGTTGTTATCAGCGAGTGCGCAGGTGTTCTTCAGTACGCTCAGACAGTATTTGAGGGTCTTAAGGCTTACCGTACACAGGACGGCCGCATCGTAACATTCCGCCCTGACCTTAACGCAAAGCGTATGGCAGACAGTGCAGACAGACTTAAGATGCCTGTTTTCCCTGAAGACAAGTTCATCGAAGCTGTTGAGCAGGTTGTTGCTGCTAACGCAGACTTCGTTCCGCCGTACGGTTCAGGTGCAACAATGTACCTTCGTCCGTTTATGTTCGGAAGCAACCCTGTTATCGGTGTTAAGCCTGCAACAGAATATCAGTTCCGTATTTTCGCAACACCCGTTGGCCCGTACTTCAAGGGAGGTGCAAAGCCGATCACTCTTCGCATCTGTGATTTCGACCGTGCTGCTCCTCACGGAACAGGCCACATCAAGGCAGGTCTTAACTATGCGATGAGTATGTACGCAATCGTTGACGCTCACGACAAGGGCTTTGACGAAAACATGTACCTTGATTCAGCTACAAGAACAAAGGTTGAGGAAACAGGCGGTGCTAACTTCATCTTCATTACAAAGGACGGTAAGCTTGTAACTCCGAAGTCAGAAACAATCCTTCCTTCAATCACAAGACGTTCACTTTGCTACGTTGCAAAGGAGTACCTCGGTATGGAAGTTGAAGAAAGAGAAGTATTCAAAGAAGAGCTCAAGGATTTCGCAGAATGCGGTCTTTGCGGTACAGCAGCTGTTATCTCTCCCGTTGGCAAGATTGTTGACCACGGTGAAGAAATCTGCCTTCCCAGCGGTATGGACGAAATGGGCCCGATTACAAAGAAGCTTTACGACACATTGACAGGCATCCAGATGGGCAGAATTGAAGCTCCCGAAGGATGGATTCACGAGATTAAGGTAAAATAATTACATACCATTATTAATAAATCTCCCCGGCATCGGATACGAAACCGATGCCGGGATTTTTTCTGCACTATTGATAATACATTTTCTTTGTGTTAAAATACAGCTGTCTATATCAGAAACAATAAATATACAAAACGGTGATACAATGAATACTTATTTTAACGAAATAACATCAAAACCAAACAACACTGTCGACAGCAAAGTGCTTTATAAAATCCCTGCAGGTGCGATGTGCGGCAACGGCGACCTCGGCGTTGTTTTTGATAACGACGAAAAAGACCTTATCATCCACATTTCAAAGTGTGACTTCTGGAAATTCAAACCCGGAACACACGGCGACGGCGGAATTAAAACCGTCGGCAATCTGCTTATCGACAATGTTGATTTAACCGATTACAACATAAAGCAGTACTTTGACAAGGGACTTCTTGAATGTAAATTCGGCAAGACGGAGATTGAACTCTTCGTCGCTCCCGAAAACCTTATTTATTTTGAAATCAAGGCTCCTCTTTCGGAAGCTTTTCCGTGTGTCAACATTGAAATGCCCGACACCTGTGACTCTGTCAATTCATCGTTTGATGAAAACGGCATCAAATGCTGCAGCCGTAAGTTTGAGGGCGAAGCACTTTCGCTTGAATCTGCCGTAACAATGTGTTGCCGTGAGATTGAATCAAAAGAAGAAGATAATTTCAAAATTGCACGTTATTGTATTTCTGTTGTTTCGAATTTTGATAACGAAGAGTATATTGAAAAAGGAATTGCAATGGTTAACCTCTGCGACTATGAATCTGACAAAGAAAGAACTCAGAAAAAGTGGCAGAAATTCTTTTCAGCTTCAAAGGTTACTCTTGAGGATAAGGAAATCGAATCGTTTTACAATTCAAGCCTTTATCACCTTGCAGGCTGTATGGGTAACAAAGAATTCCCTCCGGGACTTTTCGGAAATTTCATAACTGATGATTTCTTCCCCTGGGCAGGAGATTATCATATGAATTACAATTACGAAGCTCCGTATTACTGCATATTCGCATCCAACCATCCCGAGCTTTTTGACGGCTATATGACACCCGTCAACGAGATGCGCGAAGAAGCGACAAAGTTTGCCGGATTTTTTGGCTGTAAGGGTTATGCATTCCCCGTAAGCTTCGGACCGAAAGCTCTCGACGTTTACAGTCAGCCCGACTGCAAAGAGCACGGTGTCCTTTTCCTCGGACAGAAGAGCCACGCGGCTTATGCCTGCGTAATTCCGCTTATGCATTGGTTCTCTGCATACGACAAGGAATACGCACTGGAAAATTATTACGATTTTATTCTTAACACAGCCGCTTTCTGGGAAGATTATCTTGTTAAGAAAAACGGCAGATACATAATCAAAAACGATGCAGCACACGAAATTCCGTATTATCGCGGAGAAAAATTCAGATACATCACCCACAAGGGACAGATTGAAGCAGTAAACGCAATCAACTCGCTCGGTCTCGTAAAGCTTTTGTTCAACGGTATTTACGATATGGCAAAGGAACTCGGACTCAACGAGGAAAAATATCCGATTTGGGAAGATATCATTGAAAATCTGAGCGATTTTCCGACCTTCATTAAGAAGGGCAAAAAATGCTTCCGCTATTCAAAAAGAGGTATCCGTTGGAGAAATGACAACACCGTCGGACTTCAGCACATCTACCCTGCTTCGCAGATAGGCTTTGATTCAGGCGAAAAGCTTCTTAAAATTGCAAAAAATACATATTTCATCAACGACAGACGCCTTGACGACAACGGTTCAAACTCCTACCTTCCTGCAGGTGCACGAATCGGAGTTGACCCACACTTCCTGATTGAAGGAATTCATCAGAACATCAGGGAATTCGCTTTTCCTAACCGAATGTTCCGTCATCACGGCGGCGGAATCGAACACCTTACAACGATTCCTGCAACAATAAACGAAATGCTTCTTCAGGGACACGAAGGTATTATCCGCCTTTTCCCCTGTTGGGACAAAAAGTCACCTGCTTCATTCGAAAATTTACGTGCGGACGGTGCTTTTCTTGTTTCGGCAGAGCTTAAAAACAAAAAGATTTCTTCCATTAAAATCAAGAGTCTTAAAGGAAGAAACTGTAATGTAGATTTCGCTTATGTCAAATCTGTAAAGAGAGAATCTGACGGAGAAGAAATTCCGTTCACAAGAAACGGCAATATCATTTCCTTCAAAACTCAGGCGGACGAGGTTTATCTTCTTTCTTAAAATTTATAAAAAAAACGGTCAAAAAATAAACAAATCTCCTTGTAAAATAAAAATTACAAGGGGATTTGTTCTTCTATAATCTGTCTGCAATTTTAAAGATGAGCTTTTCTGTCTTTTCCCAACCGAGGCAAGGGTCTGTGATGGATTTTCCAAAACAGTGTCCTCCGACATCCTGCACACCGTCCTCAAGGTAGCTTTCAATCATAAGACCTTTGACAAGCTTTCTGATGTCCGTGTTTCGGTTTCTGCTTTCAATAACATCAAGGGCAATATCCGTCTGAGCAAGATAATTTTTACCCGAATTATTATGGTTTGTATCAACGATTACGGACGGATTGAGAAGGCCTGAATTATCGTAAAGCTCAATAAGCTTCACAAGGTCATCGTAATGATAGTTTGAAACGCTTTCTACGTTTTCGCCAATATATCCGCGGAGGATCGAATGGGCATAAGGGTTTCCTTCGCTTTCAACTTCCCAACCGCGATAAAGGAAAGTGTGGCTGAGCTGTGCGGATTTAATCGCGTTCATCATAACGGATAAATCTCCGCTTGTGGGGTTTTTCATTCCGACAGGAATGCCGACACCGCTTGCCGTCAGTCTGTGCTGCTGATTTTCAACCGACCTTGCGCCGACAGATACATAAGAAAGAAGGTCGGAAAGATAACGGTGATTTTCTGGGTAAAGCATCTCGTCCGCACAGGAAAATCCGTAATCACGAAGTGCCGTCATATGCAAATCACGAAGTGCAACGATGCCCTTGAAAATGTCGGGCTTTTCGTCAGGGTCGGGCTGATGAAGCATACCCATATAGCCCTGACCCGATGTGCGCGGTTTATTTGTATAAATACGCGGAATGATTATAAGCTTATCCTGTACCTCGTCCGCAACCCTGCGAAGACGGGAGATATATTCAAGAACAGGTTCTCTCAGGTCAGCTGAGCAAGGGCCGATTACGAGAATGAATTTTTCGGATTTACCTTCAAAAGCAGCGTTGATTTCTTCGTCCCTTTTCGATTTGACTGCCGCCATCTGCTCCGATACAGGAAAGCTCGTTTTAACATCCAGAGGAACAGGAAGCTTACGTTTGAAATTCATTTTCATAATATCACCCCTTTGCCGAAAATTTTCAACATCATACATCTTTTGACGAAAAAAGTCAATAATCGCAACCTTTACACGGAAAACATTTACTTTTATTTTTCTTTTTGATATAATGATTAAAAATTCTTACGGGTGTTCTTATGAATATAAATTACAGAAAGCTCCTGCCGTGTGACAACACAACAATGGCAGAGCTGATAAGATACAACTTAAAATCGAACGGACTTGACATTCCCGGTACAGTTTATTTTGACGAAATAATCTGGCATCTTACGGATTTTTACGATGAAAAGCCCGAATGCCGTGCATACTTTGTCCTTATCGATGAAAAGGACAGGGTTGTCGGCGGAATCGGTCTTGCAGAATTTCCCGACATTGAAGGCTGTGCGGAATTGCAAAAGCTTTATCTTGCGGACGAAGTCAAGGGTCGCGGGCTCGGTTATTTTCTTATTGACCTGCTTGAAAAAGAAGCTTTGAAAATGGGATATGACAAAATGTATCTCGAAACCCATACAAATCTGCAGACTGCGATTCACGTTTATGAAAAAGCAGGTTATCTTGAAATTCCCCGACCTGAATTTGTTATGCACAATACGATGAATAAATTTTATATTAAAGAATTATAATTCTTGACACAAAACTGTTCTGTTGCTATAATTTCCGTAAAAGAAATAAAAGGGCGGTTATTATGAGTATCTTCAGCAGAATCACATCAATGCTTCTCTCGGTTTTAATGGGTATACTTTCCGTTTTCGGAGTTGCTCTGCCTGATTATGAAGTAGACACAAGCGATTGGAACACAAATTACAAATACATCTTCGTCCATGGTCTTATGGGTTGGGGCGAATACGATTTTTATTATCCGCTTATGCCCTATTGGGGAATGTTCGGCGGAAACCTTATGAATTATCTTAACAACAGCGGCTTCGAGTGTTATGCGGCTTCCGTTGCAGGTACTGCAAGTGCGTGGGACAGAGCTTGTGAGCTTTACGCTCAGCTTACGGGTACGGTTACCGATTACGGCAAGGCTCATTCGGAAAAATGCGGTCACGACAGATTCGGTAAAGACTTTACGGGAAAAGCACTCATTGACGAGTGGGATGCAGAAAACAAAATCAATCTCCTCGGTCATTCTTTCGGAGGTGCAACGGTACGTACATTCGCGCATCTTATGGCAAAGGGTGACACACAGGAAATGAAAGCAACTTCACCCGATGAAATCAGCGGTCTTTTCACGGGCGGTAAGGCGGATTATATTTATTCCGTTACTTCGCTTGCTGCTCCTCATAACGGCACAACAGCCTACGGACTTGAAAACTCAATGCCTGATAATACCGATACGGCTGCATATGATATGTTTATTGACCATGCAATGGAAATCAACAAGAATATGGTAACGGATAAAAACACCTATTATTTTTCATTTTCCTGCGCGGCATCAATCAAAAACAGTGACGGCACATACAGAGCGGATAAAAGCAGAATGGAAATCATATATCAGAGCAGTGCAGATGAAATAGGT
>JAZNPE010000052.1:0-2308 GCA_045589535.1 Acutalibacteraceae bacterium
GTTACATCCTCGGTGAAATAGTTTTTATATGCGATTCCGTAGGACAATAACGTACACGATAATGAAATCAGCAGTACAATCGCTATAATGGCTTTGCGATTTTTGAACATATCCAATTTGAATATGCTGACTCTTGCCTTCGTGTTTTTGTAATGTTTTCCGCTTATCTCACTGTCAAGTGCAGTCTGTTTTACGATGTATGCTGCATAGATTGTAAACGTGATAATGAACCCTACGCAAAGGGACAGTATCAGCACCGTGTTCAACTGCATATTGAAATCAAACACCGGAGAGCTGTATTCGTTATTCAGAAGAAAGTGCAAACAAGCCTTTGATGCAAAGAAACTCAACACACTTCCCACCGTAGCACCAATCACCAAAATGCAAATCATTTCGAACATAAGAATAAAGAAAATACTGCCCTTATTCATACCGATCAAGAGGTAGTTACGGATTCTTGCAAGAAGCTTTGTCTTGTTCATAATCAGAATCGTAGTTACGATCAACAACGATATTACATACATCAAGACCATAAAGCTCTGAGGGATGGAGAAATTCTCACTCACATCAAAGGATTTGTTGCTTGAAAACAGCCTTGATGTATCATCGTTGGAATTAACGATTCCCGCTTCTTTAATGATAACAATTTGTTGTGTGATGCTGTGGGTTTCTTCAAAAACTTGTTCAAGACGGTTTTGGGTGATAAATGCATTGACAGGTGTAATGTTGTCCTTTATCTGCAACTCACCACGGGGCCATAATCTTCCGAAGTCATTTACGATTCCGCACAGAGAATACGTTTGATTTTCAATGGTAATTTCCTGCCCGACACTATAATCGCCTAATTCTTGTGCGATACCTTCAGTCAACGCAATTTCATTGTCGGTTTCCGGCAGGCGACCTTCTTTTATGCTTATACAACCGATCCGTATTGCTTCGGAGTCTGCAAAGCCTAAGTTTTGACTTTTGTTTCCCTCCAAAGGTAAGTTTTTAGCCGTATAGAATACACCATAACTTTCGTATCTGTAATTGGGCAGTAGTCCCTCAAATGTTTCGTCGGTGAATGTTGATAATTCCGACACTTGCTCACGATAATAAATTTCATCAAAGATTCCGTAAACGGCTGTTCTTTGTTCTTTAACGGTCGCAATAATACTGTTTGTTGTGTTATACAGAAACATAGGAACAAGCGTCAGAATACATATTGCTATGAGCAATAGCTTGTTTCCGCTGTTTCTTCGGAGCAGACTTTTTAAAGATATTTTTATTAGTCTCATTTCTGCACCTCGCGGACTAGCCTTCCGTCACTCATTCTGTAAACTGTATGAGCAATTTTTAGCCATTCAAGATCGTGGGTTACAATAACATAGGTTTGCCCTTGTTCTCTATTGGTACGCTTCACAAATGCCATCAGCTTGTTTCCTGATTCAAGGTCAAGATTTCCTGTTGGCTCGTCTGCAAGAATAATGGAAGGCTCCATTAACAAAGCCCGTGCAACTGCGGTACGCTGTCTTTCACCGCCGGATAACTGTGTCGGGTAAAAATTGCGTCTTTTACCCAAATCCAAAATGTCAAGCAGTTCCTTTTCTCTTTTGGTGTTGTACGGTTTGCCTGCAATATCAAAAGGCAGTCTGATATTATTTATGACGGACAATTCGTTGATTAGATTAAAATTCTGATAAATGAAACCGCACTTTTGATTTCGGATTCTTGCCCGTTCCTTTTCGCTCAGAGCATAAAGATTTTTGCCGTCTAACAGCACCTCACCCGAATCCGGAACAATAAGACCGCCGAGAACATTCAAAAGGGTGCTTTTGCCCGAACCGCTTTTTCCGATAACAACGACGATTTCGCCCTTTTTGATTTCTAAATTTGTACTTTTAAGAGCCTGAACATGCGTGTTCCCTACCTTGTAGCTTTTGGATATGTTTTTTACAGTCAGTATCCTATCCATAATTTTCACTCCTTGAATTAGAAAAATGACCCTGCTATCGTTAGTAGCAAGGTCATTTTAACATTCAAATATCAAGAAAATATCATAAATCAAAAACTATTTGCAGAAAAACGAGGCAATTACACACGCTCCGGTAGTGGAATTGTTTGTAAGTTTCAATGCGCCGTTATGCTTTTCGCATAGTATTTTGCATAGGTACAAACCAAGTCCAAAATGATGTTCACTATCATTTGGGTTTCCCGTATAGTAAGGTGCGGTCGCTGTTTTCAGTTCTTCTTCAGAAAAACCTGCACCATCATCCGATACAGATATAACCAAGCAATCTGCTAATATGTGGCAAGATACATCTATTGA
>JAZNPE010000053.1:0-16115 GCA_045589535.1 Acutalibacteraceae bacterium
AGAAGAACCCACAGAGCCTTCAGAAGAGCCGACAGAGCCTTCAGAAGAGCCGACAGAGCCTTCAGAAGAGCCCACAGAGCCTTCAGAAGAGCCCACACAGCCTTCAGAGGAACCCACAGAGCCTTCTGAAGAGCCCACAGAGCCTTCAGAAGAGCCGACAGAGCCTTCAGAAGAGCCCACAGATGCTCCGACAGAGGCTCCCACAGAGAAGCCTGTTGATGGCGAAGTTGTTAACCCCGATACAGGTGACAGCGTAACAGCTACAGCAGCTATCTTCTCACTTCTCGCAGTAAGCGGTGCAGCAATCGTTGCACTTCGTAAGAAGGAAGACTAATTTTTGTTCACGAGGGTCGTTATTCCGGATAAGGCCCTTCTGATACCAAACTTATAACGCCCCCACACAGACCTATGGGCGTACGGTCTGTGTGGTTTTTCTTTTTTATAATATGATTTTTTGTTTCTCATATTCCAAAAATCTGAAGCGGTGAGCAATCACCGTTTGTTTTTTGTTTGATTATGTCAAACAGAATATTAAATTAACATAGTTGGTCTACGATGTAGATTGAATATTCATCTCAAACCCGAATTTAATGAG
Organism: Acutalibacteraceae bacterium; assembly: GCA_045589535.1. GTDB lineage: Bacteria > Bacillota > Clostridia > Oscillospirales > Acutalibacteraceae > CAG-488. The sequence continues at coordinate 596 of JAZNPE010000053.1, forward strand.
TTGCTTATAATTGACGCTTAAATGATTATGTTTTAACATTGACATTTTATTTATGTGTAAATATAATTATTCCATAAACAACTGCGAGGTGTCTTATGAAACGTGTTTTTCTTATCGTTCTTGATTCGTGCGGAATCGGTGCTATGCCGGATTGCCGTGATTTCGGTGACGAAAACTGTAACACCTTAAAAAGAATATCCGAATCACAGTATTTTTCGGCTGAAAATATGCTTGAACTCGGTTTCGGAAATATCGACGGGATAGATTATCTTGACAAAACCGGCAATCCGCTTGCGGCCGTTGCACGTCTGGCTGAGAAATCGAAAGGTAAAGACACAACAATCGGCCATTGGGAAATTGCAGGAATTGTGTCAGAAAAATCTCTTCCGACTTACCCGAATGGCTTTCCGCAGTCTGTAATTGATGAATTTTCAAAAAAGACAGGCAGAAAAATTATCTGCAACAAACCATATTCGGGTACGGACGTTATTCGTGATTATGGTAAGGAACACGTAAAAACAGGTGCGCTTATTGTGTACACCTCGGCAGACAGTGTTTTTCAGATTGCCGCACACGAAAGCGTTGTACCGATTGAAACACTGTATGAATACTGCAAAATTGCACGTGAAATCCTCTGCGGAGAAAATGCAGTCGGCAGAGTAATTGCAAGACCCTTTGAGGGTGAATATCCGTCTTTCAGTCGTACTGTAAACCGCCATGATTTTTCACTTGCTCCGCCGAAGGAGACATTGCTTGATGCTCTTGTAAAAAACGGTAAAACGGTTTATGCGGTCGGGAAAATTTACGATATTTTTGCAGGTAACGGTATCAGCAAATATGTGTTTACCCACTCGAATAAAGAGGGAATGAAGAAGGCGCTTGAGGCGTTGGATAAGGATTTCGACGGTTTGTCTTTTGTGAATCTTGTAGATTATGATATGCTCTACGGTCACCGTCAGGACACCGACGGTTATGCAAAGGCTTTTGCAGAGTTTGATGGTTGGTTACCTTCTTTTATTGATAGGATGAAGAACGAAGATGTTCTTATGATAACGGCAGACCACGGATGTGATCCGGGTGACAGCCACACGGACCATACCAGGGAATACACACCGCTTATATTTTACGGTAAACAGGTAAAACCTTTGAATCTCGGTACACGTCAGACTTTTGCGGATATCGCCGCAACTGTTGCCGATTATCTTGGAATACCGTTTGAATGTGACGGCGAATCGTTTGCCGACATAATATTCTGAAAGCTGAAGGATGGCAGTTTTGTCATCCTTTTTATTTTAGAAGGATTAGCAAACTGTACAGTCAGCGTCAGACCATTACAACAATGTGTCCAATAAAGTCCCTGAAACAGTACTGCAACCACTTTAAATTCAACAAAAAACTTGACTAAACCACAATATATAGTGTAAAATATAAAATGGTATTTTCTGTAGCCGATGTGATTCAGTGTCGGTGTATATTAAGAAGAAACAAAGGAGTGTAGTTATGGCAAAAAAAGCAAGCTACGGCAATGATGACATAGTTTCCCTCAAAGGACCTGACCAGGTACGTAAACGTCCTGCTGTTATTTTCGGTTCTGACGATATAGACGGATGTCAGCATTCCGTTTTTGAGATTTTGTCAAACTCAATAGACGAGGCTCGTGAGGGCTTCGGCGATAAAATAGTTATTACACGTTACCTTGACCATTCAGTCGAAATTCAGGACTTTGGCCGAGGCATTCCTGTTGACTACAATACAAAGGAAAAGAAATTTAACTGGGAGCTCGTTTTCTGCACTCTCTACGCAGGAGGTAAGTACTCAAAGGGTGGCGACAACAGCTACGGTTATTCTCTCGGTCTTAACGGTCTCGGTCTTTGTGCAACTCAGTTTGCGTCAGAATACATGGAGGCCGAAATTCACCGTGACGGCTTCTGCTATAAGCTAAACTTCAAAAAAGGTAAGCTCGTCGGTCAGATGGAAAAAGAGCCATATTCAAAGCGAGATACAGGCTCACGAATCAAATGGCGTCCCGACCTCAAAGTGTTTACGGATATTGCCGTACCTCTCGAGTATTATAAAGATATACTTAAGCGCCAGGCAATTGTTAATTCGGGACTCAAATTCATTCTTAAAAATCAGCTCAATAAAACTCAGTTTGAAACTTTTGAATATTTCTACGAAAACGGTATTACTGACTATGTAACGGAAATCGCAGAGGATGCTGCACTTACTTCCGTTCAATCCTGGCAGACAGAAAGAATCGGACGTGACCGTGAGGACCATAAGGATTACAAAGTGCTTATAACTTCTGCCCTCTGCTTCTCAAACAAGTCACAGAAGAAGGAATACTACCATAACTCAAGCTGGCTTGAGCACGGTGGAGCACCTGAAAAGGCGGTAAGAAACGCTTTTACCTATCAGATTGATTCATACCTTAAAACAAACGGTAAGTATACGAAGTCTGACCCGAGAATTAAGTTTGAGGACATTGAAGACTGCCTTGTGCTTGTTGTTTCATCTTTCTCAACGGAAACTTCATATGAAAATCAGACAAAGAAGGCCATCACAAACAAGTTTATACAGGAAGCGATGACTGACTTCTTTAAGCATCAGCTTGAGATTTATTTCATCGAAAACAGAACCGAAGCGGAAAAAATCGCAAATCAGGTTCTTATAAATATGCGCAGCCGCGTTAAGGCTGAGGTTACAAGACAGACTATCAAAAAGTCACTCACAACAACGAATGACCTTGCAAACAGAGTTCAGAAGTTTGTTGACTGCCGTACAAAGAATGCGGAAGAAAGAGAACTCTTCATCGTAGAGGGTGATTCAGCTCTTGGTGCCTGTAAGCAGGCGCGAAATTCCGAGTTTCAGGCTCTTATGCCGGTCCGCGGTAAGATTCTCAACTGTCTTAAGTGTGAATACGATAAGATTTTCAAGAGTGAAATTATTACCGACCTCATAAAGGTTCTGGGTTGTGGTGTTGAAGCCAAATCGAAGCATATGAAAGGTCTTGCAGAGTTTAATCTCGACCTTCTCAGATACAACAAGGTTATCATCTGTACCGATGCCGACGTCGACGGTTTCCAGATCCGTACACTCATTCTTACAATGATTTACCGCCTTATGCCGACACTTATTGAAGAGGGTAAGGTGTTCATAGCGGAAACCCCGCTTTATGAAATCAATACAAAGGATCAGGTGTGGTTTGCATATACCGAGCAGGAAAAGACAGCTGCTCTTGAAGAAATCGGTAATGCAAAATACACAGTTCAGCGTTCAAAGGGTCTTGGTGAAAACGAGGCCGAAATGATGTGGCTGACAACTATGAATCCGAAAACAAGACGTCTTGTTGAAATTCTTCCCGAGGATGCAGAGCGCACTGCTCAGATTTTTGATATGCTTCTCGGCGATAATCTTGCAGGCAGAAAAGAGCATATTGCCGACAACGGTTATATGTACATCGATATGCTTGACTTAAGCTAAGGGAGGTGACAGTATGGCAAGAAAGAAAAAAGAGGTTGTAAAAACTGAAGAAGAAATGAATCCTAACACCCACATACTCGGTGCAGGTACGGTTTTAAGACAGAATATTACCGAAACTCTTGAAACTAACTATATGCCTTACGCGATGAGCGTTATTCTGTCACGTGCGATTCCCGAAATCGACGGTTTTAAGCCTTCTCACAGAAAGCTCCTTTATACAATGTATAAAATGGGACTTCTTACGGGTGCGAGAACGAAATCTGCAAACATCGTCGGACAGACGATGAAGCTCAACCCTCACGGTGATGCAGCTATCTACGATACAATGGTACGTCTTTCAAGGGGGTATGAAGCTCTCCTTCATCCGTTTGTTGATTCAAAGGGTAACTTCGGTAAAGCATATTCACGAGATATGCAGTGGGCAGCTCCGCGATATACTGAGGCAAAGCTTGCTCCGATTTGCGCTGAGCTTTTTGCTGATATTGATAAGGATACTGTTGACTTTGTTGATAACTATGACAACACAACAAAAGAACCGACTTTGCTTCCCGTAAGATTTCCGACGGTGCTCACTAACCCGACAACCGGTATTGCTGTCGGTATGGCAAGCTCAATCTGTTCGTTTAACCTTCAGGAAATCTGTGATACTACTGTCGCTCTCATCAAGGATGAGGATGCAGATATAACGGAAACTCTCAAAGCTCCTGATTTCATCGGCGGCGGTCAGCTCGTTTATGACCGTGATGCCATGGATGCAATCTACCGCACAGGCCGCGGCGGATTCAAGGTAAGAGCCAAGTACCGTTATGATAAGGACAACAAGTGCATTGAAATAACGGAAATTCCGCCGACGACAACGGCTGAGGCTATCATCGATAAAATCATCGAAAAGTATAAGTCAGGTTCTATCCGTGAAATCAGCGATATCCGTGACGAAACCGATAAAAACGGTCTTAAAATCACAATTGACCTCAAGAAGGGCACGGACCCCGATAAGCTTATGCAGAAGCTTTACAGAGCTACTTCACTTGAGGATACCTTCTCCTGTAACTTCAACCTGCTGATTGCAGGCGTACCGAAGGTACTCGGAGTACGTGATATTCTTCTTGAGTGGATTGCATTCCGTACAGAAGGCGTACGCCGCAGAGTTTTCTTTGAACTCACAAAGGCTAAAGAAAAGCTTCACTTGCTTGAAGGTTTGCAGAAAATACTTCTTGATATTGACAAAGCTATCAGGATTATCCGCGAGACTGACGAGGAAAGCGAAGTTGTACCGAACTTGATGATAGGCTTTGGAATTGACGAAATTCAGGCAAATTACGTTGCCGAAATCAAGCTCCGTCACCTCAACCGCGAATATATCTTAAAGCGTACTCAGGATATTGAAAAGCTTCGTGAGGATATTGAAAGAATGGAAGATATCCTTGCTCACAAATCAAAGGTAAAGAAGATTATCGTCAACGAGCTTAACGATATTGCAAAGAAATACGGTCAGCCCAGAAAGACTGAAATTATCTTTGCTATTGATATCGCTTTCGATGAAAAGGAAGAGGAAGAACCCGACTTCCCCGTAAATCTCTTTTTTACAAAGGAGGGTTATTTCAAGAAGATTACACCTCAGGCTCTCCGCACAAGCGGCGAGCAGAAGCTCAAGGAAGGCGACGAAATGCTTCTTGAGCTTGAGGCAACAAATAACACAGAGCTTCTTTTCTTTACGGACAAATGTCAGGTATACAAATCAAAGGCTTCTGAGTTTGACCTTGGTAAGGCAAGTGTGCTCGGTGATTTCGTAGCATCAAAGCTTGAAATGGATCCGGGAGAAAATGCGATTTATATGATTGCAACGCTTGATTATAAGGGTTATGTAATGTTCTTCTTTGAAAACGGCAAGGCTGCAAAGGTTGACCTTTCAGCTTATGCAACGAAGACTAACCGTAAAAAGCTTATCAAGGCTTACAGCGACAAATTCCCCATCGGTGCAATCCGTCACGTTGTTGAAGACTGCGACCTTGTTCTTGAATCAACCTCAGGCAGACTTCTTCTTATCAACACGGGTGCGATTTCGCCCAAAACGACAAAGGATACGCAGGGCGTTTCCGTTATGACAATGAAGAAAGGCCATATTCTCAAAAAAGTAAGGGACTACAAGAAAGGCGAGTTCGCGAAGCCTTACCGCTACAAGACGAAAAATCTTCCTGCTGCAGGCGCACTTCTCAGTGCAGAAGACACGGGAGAACAGATGTCACTTATATAATATAAAATGCCACCGGGTGAGCTTCCTCACGACGGTGGCAGCGAAAAAACGAACAAACGCAAACAATCGTTTTCTTTCGCTAAGATTATATTAACCGCTTTTTCTTTAATAATTATCGGAAAATTCTTACTATTTTCTGATTTGATTTAAATTTTCTATTGCATTTTTAAATAATGTGTGTTAAAATGTCTTGGTAAAAATACTAACGGAGGTTTAATTATGTCTGCTATTCAGTACGTTTTAGGCGCTGTGCTTATCATACTTGCTATCGTCCTCATTGTTTCAGTTCTTCTTCAGGAGAGCCGTTCTGCAGGTCTTTCAGGTGCAATTTCAGGCGGTGCTGATACATTCTTCGGCAAAACTAAGGGCAAGACAATTGAGCAGAAGCTTGCAAAAATCACAAAATTTATTGCAGTTGGTTTCTTCATTATCGCTCTTGGCGTTTCAGTTGCATTTATGTTCATGTATTAATTAAACAATTTGGGCAGGGTGGCTAAAAACCACCCTGCTTTTTTGTGATTTTTTTCGAATTTACTGTTGAAATTTAAAAAAGATGGTAGTATAATATGACGGTATTTTATAGTGTAGCATAAGGGATTTGTCTGGGCATTATTTCAGTTTTTATGAATACACATTTATTTGTGTTGTGCTGACTGTTTCAGTCACCTTTACGTTTTCGCTTATTTTAAGGAGATGACCTTATATGAATTATGTAGAAAGAGTTATTGCACGTGTAGCAAAAGATCATGCAAATGAGCCTGAGTTCGTGCAGACAGTAACAGAGGTTTTGTCAAGCCTCACTCCGGTTGTTGAAAAACACCCCGAGTATGAAAAAGCCGGTTTGCTTGAAAGAATGGTTGAACCTGAAAGACAGATCACATTCCGTGTTTCATGGGTTGATGACAGCGGTAAGGTACAGGTTAACACAGGTTACCGTGTTCAGTTCAACGGCGCTATCGGTCCTTACAAGGGCGGACTTCGTTTCCATCCCTCTGTTTACAGCGGTATTATGAAATTCCTTGCTTTTGAACAGACATTCAAAAACAGCCTTACAAGCCTTCCTATCGGCGGTGCTAAGGGCGGTTCAGACTTTGATCCCAGAGGAAAGTCAGATGCTGAAATTCTTCGTTTCTGCCAGGCATTTATGTCCGAGCTTTACAGACACATCGGCCCCGATGTTGACGTTCCTGCAGGTGACATCGGTGTAGGCGGCAGAGAAATCGGCTACCTTTTCGGTCAGTACAGACGTCTTAAGGCAACATTTGAGAACGGCGTTCTTACAGGTAAGGGTCTTTCATACGGCGGATCACTTATCAGACCTGAGGCAACAGGCTTCGGTGCAACATATTATGCACAGGAAGTTCTTGCGCATTTTGGTGAAACTGTTGAAGGCAAGACATTTGCAGTTTCAGGTTTCGGTAACGTTGCATGGGGAACAGTTAAGAAGGTTACAGAGCTCGGCGGTAAGGTAGTTACAATTTCAGGTCCTGACGGTTTTGTTTACGATCCCGACGGAATCAGCACAGACGAGAAGATCAACTTTATGCTTGAGATGCGTTCTTCAGGCAGAGACAAGGTTCAGGATTATGCTGGTAAGTTCGGTGTTGAATTTTTTGCAGGTCAGAAGCCCTGGGGAATTCCTGTTGACGTCGCTATGCCTTGCGCAACTCAGAACGAAATCGGAATGGCAGAAGCTCAGCAGCTCGTTGAAAACGGTGTTAAGTATTACATCGAGGTTTCAAATATGCCTACAACGAACGAGGCTCTTGCGTACCTTATGGAAAACTGCAAGGCAGTTGCTCCTTCAAAGGCAGTTAACGCAGGCGGAGTTGCTGTTTCAGCTCTTGAAATGTCACAGAATTCAATGCGTTACAGCTGGTCAGCAGAAGATGTTGACAACAAACTCAAGTCAATTATGAAATCAATCCACGACTCATCAGCTGCAGCAGCAGAAGAATACGGCCTTGGTTACAACCTCGTTGCAGGTGCTAATATCGCAGGCTTTATCAAGGTTGCAGACGCTATGATGGCACAGGGCATTATCTAAATCTGAATTCAGATTAAAAAAATTTAAGGACTTCGGAAAAACCGAAGTCCTTAATTGTTTATTTAGATTGACTTAAGAAGAGCAGGAAGTCTTGTGAGAGCACCGGGGATTCTTACAAGAATCTTGCAAAGGCCCTTGAAGCTTGACTGTCCGTCGTTAAGAATCATAAGAAGACCGTCAACAATTTCGGGTGAGCAGACACCCATACTCATAGCCATAAAGTTACGGATTGGAATCTGTGTTGCCATTGCAGCAATCATCTTTCCGTCACCGTTTTCAGCTGAGCCGAACTTAGACATAATACCTTCAATAGCATTACACATTCTGCCGCCCCACTTTGTATGTCTTGCATCGTTAAGACAGCAGTAGAGGTCAATCGGCAAAGAAGTGTCGCGCTTGTTTTCGGGAAGCTTTGAACCGAGAACAGCTTCAAACTGTGCACCGTTCATTCCGTTAACGTCAGCTGTGTAGTAAGCAGGAGCTGTAGCTCTGTAATCAGGAATTTCAGCGTTTACCGTTGACTCAACAGTGATTGTCTTTGTAAGCTTGATGTCGCGACTTGATGCACCGACGAGGATATCGAATTCGCCTGTTTCAACCATCCAGTCACCGAGCTTGACGTTGTAGAAAGCGAATGCTCTCTTTGAAAGCTCAAGTGTAACTGTTGTTTCTTCACCGGGGTTAAGGAATACCTTCTTGAATCCGCGAAGCTCCTTAACGGGACGGTAGATTGTTGATTCCTTATCAGCAACATAAAGCTGTGCAACTTCACCACCGTAAACAGCACCTGTATTTTTGACCTTGAAGGAAACTGTTACTGTGTCTGTATCCTTGATACTGTCAGCAGAAACCTGAAGGTCGCTGTATTCGAATGTTGTGTATGAAAGACCGTAACCGAAGGGGAAGAGAACATCTTTGCCTGCCTTGTCGTAATAACGGTATCCGATATAAACCGACTCTCTGTGTTCGCTTGTAACAGGGCCTGCAGGATAGTTGCCGAATGTCGGGTTGTCGTTGTATGAAAGCGGGTATGTTTCAGAGGTTTTACCCGACGGGTTAACTGAACCTGTGAGGAGGTTTGCAGTAGCACTGCCGACTGCCTGACCGCCGAGGCCTGTGCTGAGGAGACCCTTTACTTCATTTACCCACGGAAGATGGATAACTGAACCGCCGGCAAGAACAACAGCTGTGTTTGCATTTGCTTTAGCGATTTCAGAAACAAGCTTGTTATGGCTTGAAGGCATTTCGATGTTCTCTCTGTCGTAGCCTTCACCTTCAAATTCATCTGTAAGACCAACAAAAACAAGAGCAACATCTGCACCCTTTGCTGCATTGACTGCTTTTGCGAAGAGGTCATCCTTAACCTCATCTTTATTCTTAACGTAACCCGGAGCGTAAACAACATTTACTCCAAGCTTCTTAAGCTCATCAAGAGCATTGTCAAGCTTGTTCGGATTGATAACGGAAGAGCCTGCACCCTGGAAACGCGGAGATGCAGCAAGCTCACCGATAACTGCAACCTTCTGACCTTTCTTAAGCGGAAGAATGCTGTCGTTATTCTTAAGAAGAACCATTGAACCTTCAGCAACCTTGCGTGCGATTGCGTGATGAGCTTCAACGTCGTATGTATGCTTCTTTGCAAGAGCCGGCTTTGATTTAACGATAAGGTCAACAACTGTGTCAACTCTCTTGTCAAGAACAGCAATATCAAGCTCACCGCTGTTTACTGCTGCGATAATCTTGTTTGTGTTGATTCTTGCTGATGAAGGCATCTCAAGGTCTGTGCCGTTGTAAAGTCCGGGAATACGGTCAACTGATGAACCCCAGTCCGTTACAAGAAGACCCTCAAAGCCCCATTCACCGCGGAGAACCTTTTCCTGGAGCCATTCGTTCTGTGAAGAGTAAACGCCGTTGATACGGTTGTATGAGTTCATAATTGTCCAAGGCTGAGCTTCCTTAACACAGATTTCAAAAGCTGTGAGATAAAGCTCACGCATTGCACGCTCGTCAACAACCTCGTTGATAACCATACGGAAGGCTTCCTGTGAGTTACAAGCGAAGTGCTTGAGTGATGTGCCGACGCCCATTGACTGAACACCGTTTACAAAACTTGCAGAGCATTTACCTGCAAGGTACGGATCTTCACTGAAGTATTCGAAGTTTCTGCCGCAAGTCGGTGCACGTTTGATGTTTGTGCCGGGGCCGAGAACAACCGAAACTTCTTCTTTAAGACATTCTTCTGCAAGTGCAACGCCTTCTTCACGAAGAAGATCTTCGTCCCATGAGCATGAAGATGTTGATGCAGGAGGGAAGCAGGTTGACGGAACTGAATTGCCGAGGCCGATTCCCTGAGAAGCCTTTTTGTCTTTGTTCTGCTTACGAAGACCGTGAGGGCCGTCTGTAATCATAATCTTCGGAAGACCGAGCTCAGGAGCTTCCTCAAGATGCCAGTAGTCATAGCCTGAAACAAAAGCTGCCTTCTGTTCAAGACTCATTTTGCTAACTATTTCGGGGTGTTTCATATGCTGATACTCCTCTCAATTTTATACAATATAGTATTATATACTATTATAATCAATTTTGCAATCCTTGAAATAATACTCTTTGTCGTATTCTCCGATTTCTCTTAAAACCTTGCACGGATTTCCTACAGCAACAACACCTGACGGGATGTCTTTTGTTACGACACTTCCTGCACCGATGACTGTATTGTCACCGATTGTAACGCCCGGAAGAATTACCGCGCCTGCACCGATCCAGCAGTTTTTGCCGATTCGAACAGATTTATTGAACTGATATGCTTTTTCGCGAAGCTCAGGGTCAATCGGATGTCCTGCCGTAGCTATTGTTACGTTCGGCCCGATGAGTGTGTAATCACCAACATAAATGTGCGTGTCATCAACCATAGTGAGGTTGAAGTTTGCATAAACCATTTTCCCGAAATGCACGTGTTTTCCTCCCCAGTTTGCGTGAAGCGGGGGTTCGATGTAACAACCCTCACCGATTTCGGCAAACATTTCCTTGAGCATATTTTCTCTCTTTTCCTGCTCAAGCGGACGTGTCATATTGAAATCATAAAGCTTTTCAAGGCACAAAAGCTGTTCTTTCATAATATCTTCATCACTCGGATAGTAAATCTGACCCGAATGAAGCTTTTCTCTGTTTGTCATATTTTTACTCCTTTTTCTTTTTCATTAACATAATAATAGAAAAAGTGTTTTCGGTCAATAATAAAACCAAAATCGCCGACGATACTTTTGCACCGTCAGCGAATATCTGAAGCAGACACTTTTTGTAAGTAACGGCTCCCCGTGGGCAGAAAATGCCACCGTTTACCCATATCTGCTGATTTTATTTTTAACATCCTGTTACAGTATATGCCTTCTAAAATTTGTCGGAAACAATTTTTTTGAAATACCCCTTTACAAACAGAGAAATGTATGATAAAATACTTCCGCTATGTTTCCGTTTCTCGGATTTTGGGTTTGACCGTTATGCGGTGTTCACCTGCCTTAACCTGGGATTCAGGAGCATGTAAAATATTTTAAATGAGGTGAAAATAATGACACAGGCAGAGAAGCAGGCTATCATGGCTGAATATGCTCTTCACGAGGGTGACACAGGTTCACCTGAGGTTCAGATTGCTGTTCTTACAAAGAGAATCAACGATCTTACTGAGCATCTCAAGGAGCACAAGAAGGACCATCACTCAAGACGTGGTCTTCTTAAGATGGTTGGTCACAGACGTAACCTTCTTTCCTACTTGCAGAAGGTTGATATCGAAAGATACCGTTCAATCATCGCAAGACTTGGCATTCGTAAATAATTACGGCATTTGGGGCAGACAGCAAATTCTATTTTACTGTCTGCCTTGTTGTGTAAAAAGGGTGACGTTAGCAATCCGAACCTGCCTGAAAGCGAGTTTTTTCAGCGCTTTTCGGCGTTTCGGCTTTGAAAGGCGTAAGCCTGTCGGCACCCGAAACATCCAAAAATCATCTGAAAATCCTCAGCTTTCAGGTTGAAGATTTTTTGTCGGTAAGATTTTTGTGAGTAAAGCTAATTCTATAGATTGGCGCAAGTATTTTAACGAAAAGTGACGGAATTGTCCGACAAAAAACAAGATTCGGATTACTACCGCCACCCTAAAAACGAATCTGTTGTCAGGCAAAAATTTGGATTTTAGCAGTGAATTGATAGCTTGAAAATCGAGCTATGAGTTTATTGCTAAATCCTTGCCTGACATGGAAATAAAATTTTCAGAGAGGTAAAAAAGATGTTTTTTAAGGATTTCAGAACATTTGAAACAACACTCGCAGGCCGTCCGCTTGTAGTAGAAGTCGGTAAGATGGCTCAGCTCGCAGGCGGTTCATGTCTTATCCGTTACGGCGAAACAGAAGTTCTTTGTACAGCAACAATGGCTGACAAGCCCAGAGAAGGCGTAGATTTCTTCCCGCTTTCAGTTGACTTTGAAGAGAAGCTTTATGCTGTAGGCCGTATCCCCGGTTCATTCCAGCGCCGTGAAGGCAAGGCAAGCGAAAAAGCAACTCTTGCTTCACGTGTAATCGACCGTCCTATCCGTCCGCTTTTCCCGAAGGATATGCGTAACGACGTAGGTGTTGTTGCAACAGTTATGTCAGTTGACCCTGACTGCTCACCCGAAATCACAGCTATGATCGGTGTATCTGTAGCTATTTCAATTTCAGCTATTCCATGGGATGGCCCGATCTCAGGCGTATCGGTTGGTCTTGTTAACGGCGAATATGTTATCAACCCGACAGAGGCTCAGAGAGAAGTTTCTGAAATGGCTGTTACAGTTGCTTCAACAAAGGATCTTGTTGCAATGATCGAAGCAGGTGCAAACGAAGTTTCAAACGACGATATGTTTGACGGTATCATGTACGCTCACAAGGTTAACCAGGAAATCGTTAAGTTTATCGAAGATATCACAGCAGAAGTAGGTAAGGAAAAGATCGCATTCGAATCAAACGATCCTGCTCCTGAGATGTTCGAAGCAATCAAAGAATTCGCTATTGAAGACGTTAAGGTTGCTCTTGATACAGACGACAAGCGCGTACGCGATGAGGCTCTCCGCCCGATCTACGATGCAGTTCACGCTAAGTTCGACGAGATTTATCCCGAAGAAATCGCAAAGATTGACGATTGTCTTTACAAGCTTCAGAAGTTCATCGTTCGTCGTTGGCTTCTTGATGAAGGAAAGCGTGTTGACGGACGTGGTATTGACGAAATCCGTCCGCTTAACGCAGAGGTTGACCTCCTCAGCCGTGTTCACGGTTCAGGTATGTTCACCCGCGGTCAGACACAGTGTCTTACAATCACAACACTCGGTTCAATGAGCAACGCTCAGATTCTTGACGGCATTGATAACGAGGAAACAAAGAGATATATGCACCACTACAACTTCCCGTCATACTCAGTTGGCGAAACTCGTCCGAGCAGAGGCCCGGGACGTCGTGAAATCGGTCACGGTGCACTTGCAGAAAGAGCACTTCTTCCTGTTATTCCTTCAGTTGAAGAGTTCCCGTACTGTATCCGTACAGTATCAGAGGTTCTTTCTTCAAACGGCTCAACATCACAGGGTTCAATCTGTGGTTCAACACTTTCACTTATGGCAGCAGGTGTTCCCATCAAGGCTCCCGTTGCAGGTATTTCCTGCGGTCTTGTTACAGAGGGCGACCGCTTTATGACAATGGTCGATATTCAGGGCCTCGAAGACTTCTTCGGCGACATGGACTTCAAGGTAGCAGGTACTCATAAGGGTATCACAGCTATCCAGATGGACCTCAAGGTTCACGGCCTTACACCGGAAATTATCCGCGAAGCTCTCGATAAGACTTACAAGGCTCGTATTTATATCCTTGATGAGATTATGCTTCCTGCAATCTCAGAGCCGAGAGCAGAGCTTTCAAAGTATGCTCCGAAGATGCTTTCAACAAAGGTACCTGTTGATAAGATTGCAGAAGTTATCGGTAAGCAGGGCAAGGTTATCCAGAAGATCTGCGCAGAGTGCGATTGTAAGGTTGATGTTGAAGAAGACGGTAGCGTATTTGTTTGCGCTCAGGATATCGAGAATGCAAAGCGTGCAATCTTTATGATTGAAACAATTGCAAACGATCCTGAAGTTGGTGCAATCTACAAGGGCGTAGTTACAAGAGTTATGGACTTCGGCGCATTCGTTGAAATCGCTCCGGGTAAAGAGGGTCTTGTACATGTAAGCCACCTCGACGTTAAGAGAACAGAAAACGTTACAGACGTTGTAAACGTGGGTGACGAAGTTATAGTTAAAGTTCGCGAAATCGACGATCAGGGCAGAATCAACCTTTCACGCCGTGAGGCTCTTATCGAGGTTGAAGGTCTTGTTCCCGAAAACGAAATTTCTGATGCTCCCCGTCGTCCCTCAGGCGACCGTCGCAGAGGAAACGGCAACAGAGGAAAGAGAAACTAATTTCTTTAAAATTCAATAAACAATCAAGACCGACAGAGCAATCTGTCGGTTTTTTTGTATACAAAAAACACCCGCAGGCTTATTGTCTGCAGGTGTCAGGATGGTCAATGGTTAGCAACCACAGCCGTTGTTGTTGAGGAAACCGTTGTTGTTACAACCGCAGTTATTATTGCAACCGCAATTGTTGTTACAACCGCAACCACACTCAGAGAATAAAAGGATGATAATGAGAATCATAAACCAGTTATTGCAGCAACCCATGTCGTGACCTCCTTTCGGATTGGGGCAGAGGGGATTGCCTCGTGCCCTACACTAACATTCTATGTGATGCATCTCTTTTCGTGATTGTCCGATTTTAAAATTTTAACATATAGAAATTAATTAAATAAATTTGGTTTTGTAGGGTTCTTATTTTTCTACCTCATCCAACTTGTTCCTAGCACCTTCTCTTGTTAGGGGAATTGTCGAGTAACGAAAAAATTGTGCCTGTTTTTGAAGAAAAAGGCTTAGCTGTAGGCAGTGGTGAGATATAGGTTAAACACAACCGTTACTATTTTTAGCGTCGTAGCCCCTCAACTATTCGATATTATCTATTATCTGCAAAGGTGAAAAGCTTTGCTTGACCCCAAAAAAGATTTATCTGTATTTTTCATATGATTTCACCGCAAAAACCAATTAATATGCACTGGAAAAATAAGTTGAAAAAAATTTAAAAAATTTGCAAAAAACACTTGCATTTTCTGAAATCTGTGATATAATAGCAAATGTTCTCGGCCAATAGGTTGGGGATGCAAAAGTAAAATGGCATTGATGGGAGCATAGCTCAGCTGGGAGAGCATCTGCCTTACAAGCAGAGGGTCACAGGTTCGAGCCCTGTTGTTCCCACCATACGGCCCGGTAGTTCAGTTGGTTAGAACGCCAGCCTGTCACGTTGGAGGTCGAGGGTTCGAACCCCTTCCGGGTCGCCAAATTTGCCTTTGTAGCTCAGTTGGTAGAGCAGTGGACTGAAAATCCACGTGTCGTTGGTTCGATTCCGACCGAAGGCACCAAATATGCGGGTTTAGCTCATCTGGTAGAGCGCCACCTTGCCAAGGTGGAGGTAGCGAGTTCGAGCCTCGTAACCCGCTCCATGCGGCGCCATAGCCAAGCGGTAAGGCAGAGGTCTGCAAAACCTTTATCCCCCGGTCCGAATCCGGGTGGCGCCTCCATATGCGCTCGTAGCTCAGCTGGATAGAGTGACTGACTACGAATCAGTAGGTCAGGGGTTCGAGTC
>JAZNPE010000054.1:0-9037 GCA_045589535.1 Acutalibacteraceae bacterium
ACTTGTCAGGGGAGGTGGCAAACCGTAGGTTTGACGGAGGGGTAGTTTAGTTAAAAATTTAATGAAACGATGTGCTTTTCGACTTCTCTCCCTCAGTCTCGCTAACGCTCGCCAGCTCCCTCGTCAGAGGGAGCTACGCATTGATTCAACTTGGAACAAAATTACAAGAACTCGACAAACCCGAATTTGTTGCTATCTTTTACAAACACAACATTTCTTGTTTGTTAAATATTCACTAAACGAAAAATTAATAAAATACAAAAAAACTCTTGCAATTTATAATATAGTATGATACTATATCCCAAAGTTAATAAAAAATTAACGATAGAGGCGCATCGTATTATCAGTACCAACTGCTATTCAAGGCTGTGGCAAGGCTTACGGCAGTTGCGAAAGGAATCGTTGCCGAAGGCAGCCGAAGCCAAGGCTGAGCTGGTAGTCGGGAATAACATCTCGCCTATTGTCGCATATTGCGGAGAGCTATCTTATATTTTTTCACGGTAGTATTGCCGGAATAAATTCGGGTAGTCGATGCAAATCGGCTATTTTTTATTGCTTATTACCTAACACAAAGGAGTTTTTAAAATGACAGAAAACAGCATTTTCAGAGGTGCGGCTACCGCCCTTATCACACCGCTTAACGCAGAAGGTATCGACTACGAAAACTTCGGCAAGCTTATTGACTGGCAGATTGAAGAAGGCATCGACTCTCTTGTAATCTGCGGTACAACAGGCGAAGGTTCAACACTTTCTGACGAAGAGCACAGAGACGCGCTTGAGTTCGCTTACAAGCGCGCAGCAGGCAGAGTTCCGATGATTGCAGGTACAGGCTCAAACGACACTGCATACGCAATCGACCTTACAAAGTTTGCTTGCGAAATCGGTTACGAAGGCATGCTCCTTGTTACACCTTACTACAACAAGGCAACTCAGAACGGACTTATCAAGACATTCACTGCTATTGCTGACGAAAGCACAAAGCCCTGCCTTCTTTACAACGTTCCGTCAAGAACAGGCTGCAACATTGAGCCTGCAACATACGGTGTTCTTGCTGACCACCCGATGATCACAGGTATCAAGGAAGCAAGCGGTAACATTTCAAAGATTGTTGAAACAATGGCAATCGTAGGCGACAGACTTGATCTTTACTCAGGTAATGACGACCAGATCATCCCCCTTCTTTCACTCGGCGGTTCAGGTGTTATCTCTGTTCTTTCAAACGTTCTTCCGAAGGAAACATCACAGATGTGTCACAAGTTCTTCGAAGGCAAGACAGACGAGGCTCTCAAGATGCAGCTTGATTATCTTCCGCTTATCAACGCTCTTTTCTGCGAGGTTAACCCGATTCCCGTTAAGGCTGCTATGGCTGCTATGGGTTACGGCGAAGATTATCTCCGTCTTCCGCTTACTCCGATGGAGGATGCACACAAGCAGAATCTTCTCGCTCTTATGCGTGAGCAGGGGTTGAACGTATGATAAAGGTACTCATTAACGGTGCTTGTGGCAGAATGGGTAAGGAAGTTGAAAAAATCGTTGAAGCTTCCGAAAACATGACTGTTGCGGCAAAGGTAGACAAAATGGCGGCTGAAAGCGGTTGTTACACAGATATAAACGATTTCAGCGGCGAAGCTGATATCATCATCGATTTTTCAAACCACCTCGGCACAAAAGACCTTCTTGACTATGCCGTGAAGAAAAACATCCCGACAGTTGTTGCAACAACAGGTCACACCCCCGAAGAGCTTGCTCTTATTGAGGAAGCAGGCAGGAAGATTGCAGTTTTCCACTCTGCAAATATGTCGCTCGGTGTTGCACTTCTTTGTGAGCTTGCTGTCAAGGCTGCGGCAACAATGCCCGACGCTGACATTGAAATTGTTGAAACACATCACAACCGTAAGCTTGACGCTCCGAGCGGTACGGCGCTTATGATTGCAAACGCAATCAAGTCTGTACGCGAAAAGGCTCAGTTTGTTTTCGGCCGTGAAGGAATGGCAAAAAGAGAGAAGAACGAAATCGGTGTTCACGCTGTAAGACGAGGAAACATCGTCGGAATTCACGAAGTGCTTGTTTCAACAGACAGCCAGACAATTACCCTCAAGCACGAGGCTCATTCAAGAGCTCTTTTTGCAGAGGGTGCAGTTTCTGCGGCAGAGTTTATCCTCGGAAAGCCTGCAGGACTTTACAATATGAACAGCATTGTTACGGAATAAGGTGTTTTAATGATAAGAATTGGTATAGCAGGTTACGGCAACCTCGGCAAGGGCGTTGAAGCTGCCGTTAAAAATAATCCCGATATGGAGCTTGTCGCTGTTTTTTCAAGACGCGACCCCGACTCCGTTAAAATTAAAACTGAGGGTGTCAAGGTATATCCCTTTGATAAAATCACAGACTATAAAGACGACATCGACGTTATCATTAACTGTGGCGGAAGTGCAAGAGACCTTCCCGAATCAACTCCCGCTATTGCAGAAAACTTCAATGTCATCGATAGCTTTGACACTCACGCAAAAATCCCCGAACATTTTGCAAACACAGATGTGAAGGCAAAAGCGGGCAACAAAATCGCTATCATTTCAGTCGGCTGGGACCCGGGAATGTTCTCGCTCAACCGTCTTTATATGAACGCAATCCTCCCCAACGGAAACGATTACACATTCTGGGGCAAGGGTGTAAGCCAGGGTCACTCGGATGCAATCCGCAGAATTGACGGTGTTATTGACGCGCGTCAATATACAGTTCCCGTTGAAAGTGCTGTTGAAAGCGTACGTAACGGCGAAAACCCCGAGCTGACAACAAGACAGAAGCACACAAGAGAATGTTACGTTGTTGTTGAAAAAGGCGCAGACAAGGCACGAATCGAAAATGAAATCGTTACAATGCCAAACTATTTTGCAGACTATGACACAACAGTAAACTTCATCTCACTCGAAGAGCTTCAGCGCGACCATATGGGTATCCCCCACGGCGGACGCGTTATCCGAAGCGGCTTCACAGGCTTTGACCTTAACACAAAGCACACTATTGAATACAGCCTTAACCTCGAATCAAACCCAGAGTTTACAGGCAGTGTTCTTGCGACATATGCACGTGCGGCATACAAACTTAATCAAAACGGCGAATCAGGCTGTAAGACGGTTTTCGATATCGCACCCGCACTCCTCATCGACAAAACAGGCGATGAAATCAGAGCACATATGCTTTAATCAGAAGCAGGTTCTGAATAATTACAGAATTTCTTTTACCTCCCTCTGACGAGGGAGGTGGATTTTGCGAAGCAAAAGACGGAGGGAGAGATTCGCAACAACTCTGTTTAACGGTGTTTTTTGCAAAATCATTCTCTCCCTCAGTCACTACGTGACAGCTCCCTCGTCAGAGGGAGCTACGCTATATCTATATACACACCGAAAGGAAGTAAAATTATGATCTGCAATAACCTTGGTGTTAACGAAAAAGGTCATCTTACCTTTGCAGGTCACGATACTGTTGAACTCGCAGAGAAGTATCAGACCCCTGCATATATAATGGACGAAAACAAAATAAGAGAAAAGTGCCGTATTTATAAAAAAGCTATGGGCGAGTTTTTCGGCGTAAGCTCAATGCCTCTTTTTGCAAGTAAATCTCTCTGCTTCAAGCGAATTTATGAGATTATGAAAGAGGAAGAAATGGGAATCGACGTTGTTTCTCCCGGCGAGCTTTACACAGCTGTCAAGGCAGACTTCCCGATGGAAAACGCGTTCTTCCACGGCAACAACAAGACTGATTTCGACATTGCTTTTGCAATTGAAAACGGCATCGGATATTTCGTCTGCGATAACGTTGAGGAACTTAACGCGATCGACCGTGAAGCAGGAAACAAGGGCATAAAGCAGAAGATTATTCTTCGTCTTACACCCGGTATCGACCCTCACACTCACGCAAAAATCAGCACAGGTAATGTTGACTCCAAGTTCGGTGCGGCTATTGAAACAGGACAGGCTAAGGAGCTTGTTGAGCTTGCTCTTTCCAAAGAGAACATCACTCTTATGGGTTACCATTGCCACATCGGTTCGCAGATTTTTGAATATGACCCCTTCTGTGATGCGGCTGTGATTATGATTAAATTCCTTGCCGATATGAAAAATGAGCTTGGCTTTGAGGCAAGCGTTCTCAACCTCGGTGGCGGTATGGGCGTTAAGTACGTTGAATCCGACCCTGAAATTGATTACGCAAAGAATATCGAAGGAATTGCAAATCTTGTAAAGGCTGAGTGTACAAAGCTCGGCGTAACAATGCCGACAATCCTTATGGAACCGGGCAGAAGCATCGTTGCGGACGCAGGACTTACGCTCTACACAGCAGGCACACGAAAGGAAATCACAGGCTTCAAGAACTACGTTTCAATCGACGGAGGTATGCCCGACAACCCCCGTTATGCTCTTTATCAGTCACCGTACACTGTTATGGTTGCTAACAAAGCAAACGAAGAGGCCGACTACGAGTGCACAATCGCAGGACGTTGCTGTGAAAGCGGAGATCTTATTCAGGAAGGTGTTAAAATCCCGAAGCCTGAACGTGGCGACACAATCGCAGTCCTTACAACGGGCGCATACAACTTCGCAATGAGTTCAAACTATAACGCTATCTGCAAACCTCCCGTCATTATGCTTGACGGCGAAAAGGATTACGTTGCAGTTAAAAGAGAAAGCTTTGACGATCTTATCGCAAGGCAGATGTAGTATCATAAACTGAGACCTCTCGAAAAATCGAGAGGTCTTTTTGTTTGATAAATTCGGGTTTTTCGGGATGGCTTAGCTCAATAGATAAATCGAGCAAAGCGCCCCTGACAAGTGGAGTTACGCAAAAGTTGACGTCAAAAAACATTGCCGTTAAAAGATGAGACTTTTATGATTTAATCGCAAGGAAGTTATAAGGAAGCCGGGACTTCAGGCTTAAGCACCTTTTCCTTGTTTACTTTTTTCTTTGTGCGTGGTACAATCAACTTATACTGAGAGGTGAAAGCAATGGATATTTCAACAATCGAAATCGGTTACATTGAATCTTGTGCATACTTCTATGAGCAGGCAACGGAATGTTTTGGAACTGACCCTGTTTCTGCTTCTGCAGAAACCCTGCAAAAAACAAGAAAATGGCTTGAAAGAAATTTTATACCAGTTGATATGAGAAGAAAAGACCTGTCTGAATATCTGGGCAAGCAGGTAAGCGACAAAGATTTTTTTGAATTCTTAGAAGCCTGTTATAACAGACTGTCATCTATTAATGAAACTCGGAAAGAAACCTTCGAACAGAATGCATCTAAACTGAGTGATAATGTCAAAGATGCTGTATTCGGACTTATTGAATATGACCACTATTGCAAACCTTTTAGTGAAAACGGAAAAGACATTCATTTCATTATAGAAGAAACCGCAAGCTTCAGACGCGTTTTGACTTTGGTTGATGCTGACCCTCTCCCCAAAAGCAAATTTGACTGTATAGTTTGCAAAACGCTGTTGTTCGACGAATCGAGCAACAGCTACCAACTTGTCAGCGTTCTTGAAAATTGGGAGGACGACACCACTAAGGATTGCACAATCGCCTTTTCTGACGCAAGAATTGATACGACCGTTACCAATGCTCTTTCTACATTGAGCCTTTGCTCTGCGTGGGACATTGTCACACATGCGGCCTCCGATATTCTGCAAAAGCATTCTTTGCCCAGTGATTACTGCAACGAGCAGGAAAAAACTATTTTGCCGCTTCTTGCCGACCTCTGCAGTCTGACACCCTGGGCATATATATCTGAAGAGTTCGAGGCTTCCGACTTTTCTGTTCTTAGAGAATTATTGACAAAATATAATTACACAAAGCCGTTAAATATTCTCGAAAAAATAAACAATACAACTCACGAGAAAAAACGAGACCGCCTTACAAACAAGCTTCTTGCTTTGCTCAACCGTCGGAAGTACGAGCCGCTTTGGAGAGAGATTTATAAGCTTATTTCAGCTTCTCAGTGCGATTACCCCGATGCTGTTCCTGTTCTTTGCAACAAAGAAATACTGCACGAAACACGCGATAAAATACAGAAGCGCATGGAAGCTCACGGGTATTCGGGAAACTATCCTGACTTTACAAAAAAAGGATCAATCAACGGATTGCATTCCGTAACCTCAGGCTTTTCATCCTATATCGTCGGAATGGAAAAGAATGTTGTTTTTCACATTCATTTCTCCGAAGTTCTGCAGAATGATGAAATTGCTATTGAAATTTTCTGCGGTACCGAAATTCTCAGAAAAGACGAAACTTCGGGTGATATTTACTCGTGCATGTTTGAGGCAGACGGTCGCAGACTTATAAACACGATTTATTTTGTTGTCTATGACCGAGATGACCCGCTTTCTTATTTATCAAACGACCCAATTGACTTTGTCGATATCGCCGTTAAAAAAGCGGAAATTAAAAAGCTTACAAAAACCGAGCGCGAAAAAGCAAATATGCAAAAGTTCCCATTGCTGAAAATGTTCCTTTTCTGTCTGTTTGGGGCAGGCTTTGCTTTCGGCATTTTAATGACAATCTGCATGATACTTTTGGCCTTCGTCATCAATCTTTTTGCCGGGGTTGAGCAACCGTTCACCTCGCTTTTCGGCGACGGATTCTGGGTGAAAAGCTTTCTGTTTTCATCGCTTGGCTTCGGTGGACTGTTCGGTATATTTATGGTTTTTGCTTTCAGAAAATAATAATAAAAGTTTTATCGAGAATCTTGTCAACCGTTACCCTCACACACTGTCACCCAACGGTTTCTCGCGCGAGTTAAGCCGTCCTCAAGCCCTTTATTTTCAAGGGTTTGAGGGCGTTTTTTGTCATTGTAAAAAATACCTGAAAAAACTTATTAAAACCGCTTGACTTTACCACACTAATGTGGTAACATACCGTCATATTCTTTTAAAATGGTGATGATTTATGAACATCCGAAACGAAAATATTGACAAGGTTTTTGAGGCTATTCTTTCCCTTGAAAACATTGACGAATGTTACCGCTTTTTTGAGGATATCTGCACAATCAAAGAGATTCAGGATATCGCTCAGCGTTATGAGGTAGCACGTCTTCTTACAGATAAGAAAAACTATAATGAGATAACCAAGGCAACGGGCGCATCAAGCACAACGATTACGCGCGTTAACAAGTGCCTTATGTACGGCAACGAGGGTTATAAAATGGTTATTGAAAGAACAGCAAAGGACTGAGGTGGCAGAATGTTTAACAGCAATATACTTAAAAACGAAGAAAAGGCTGTTTTTGCCCTTCGTTCTCTTTACAGAAAATACGGCTACACTCCGTTCAAGATGAGCAAGTTTGAGGAATACGACCTTTACGTACGCAATAAGGATTTCCTCGTCTCTGACAGTGTTATCACATTTACGGGGATGAACGGAAAGCTCCTCGCTTTGAAGCCTGACGTTACCCTTTCAATTGTAAAAAACACAAAGGACCTTCCCGACACAGTTCAGAAGGTATATTATAATGAAAACGTTTACCGTGTTTCAAAGAACACGCACGAATTCAAGGAAATTATGCAGACGGGTCTTGAGTGCATCGGTGCAATCGGTGTTTACGATATCTTCGAGGTTATCTCACTTGCTGCAAAAAGCCTCGGCGAAATCAGCGAAAGCTTTGTTCTCGACCTTTCTCATATAGGTATTGTTTCCGCAGTTCTTGATTCCCTCGGTTGCAACAGAGAAACAGGCAAAAGAATTCTCACCTGCATCGGTGAAAAAAATCAGAGTGGTATCGAAAAAATCTGCTCTGAAAACGATATTTCAAAAGAGGGTTGCGAAAAGATTATTTCCCTCGTCGGCACTTACGGCAAGATTGAAAAGGTGATTCCTCAGCTTAAGGCAATCTGCGATACTGACGAATTGAAGTCTGCACTCGCTGAATTTGAAAGCATCTGCTCTCTTCTTGTTTCAAGCGAAATCGGAGAAAAAATCAACATCGATTTCTCAATTGCAACTGATATGAGATACTACAACGGCGTTGTTTTTCAGGGCTTTGTTGAGAACGTGCCGACAGGTGTTCTTTCAGGCGGTCAGTACGATAACCTTATGAAGAAAATGGGCAGGAAATCGGGTGCAATCGGCTTTGCCGTTTACCTCGACACACTTGAAAGGCTTAACCTTACTGCGAAAAAATTTGATGTTGACTGTGTTCTTCTTTACGATGAAAATTGTGAAGCCGCAGACCTTGCGAATGCAGTAAACGACCTTATTGCAGAGGACAAAACTGTTATGGCGCAGAGAAACGTGCCCGAAAACATCAAATACAGACAGCTTCTGAAGCTCAACGGAAAAGAGGTGGACGTTCTTGAAAACAATGATTAATGTTGCCCTTCCGAAGGGAAGACTCGGCGAAAAAGTTTACGATATGTTTGAAAAATCAGGCTATGAGTGTCCGTCCATCAAAGAGGTTAACCGTAAGCTTATTTTCGAAAACGAAGAAGCAGGCGTGCGCTACTTCTGGGTTAAGCCGTCCGACGTTGCAATCTACGTTGAGCGCGGTGCGGCAGATATCGGTGTTGCAGGCAAGGACATCCTTCTTGAATATGCGCCCGATGTTTACGAGCTTCTTGATATGAACCTCGGCAAATGCAGAATGGCTGTTGCCGCTAAAAAGGACTTCCGTGACAACACAGAAAACACTCTCCGTGTTGCAACAAAGTTCCCCAACATCGCAAAGGATTATTACAGCAAAAAGGGCCGCGACATCGACATAATCAAGCTTAACGGCTCAATCGAAATCGCTCCGATTCTTAACCTTTCCGACGTTATTGTTGATATTGTTGAAACAGGAAAAACACTTCTCGAAAACGACCTTGAGCCGAAAGAAACGATTGTTCCCATCAGCGCAAGGCTTATTGCAAACAAATCAAGCTTCAAGTTCAAAATGGAGCAGATTGAAAACATTAAAAACAGTCTGAAAGCTCAGGTGAAAACAGATGATTAAAATTATGAAATACGGCGAGGTTGACAACAAGGATATCTTCGCACGAGGAACAAGTGCAAC
>JAZNPE010000055.1:0-9801 GCA_045589535.1 Acutalibacteraceae bacterium
CGCAATGCGCGCCCCTACGAACCCTGTTTTAGTCAACTACGTAGGGACGGGCGTCCTCGACCGTCCGTTAACTCAGCAGAATCTGCGGATGGTCCGGGAGGCCCATCCCTACGCACACAGAGTAAGATTGTGCGAAATAAAAGAGCCCGACAAACCCAAATTCGTCAAACAAAAAAGGAGCATCGTGCGGATACTCCTTCTGATGTTACAGATATTTCTGTGATTCGGCAACAGCCATTCTGTCGCATTTCTCGTTTTCGGGGTGCGATGCATGTCCCTTAATCCACTGAATTGTAATTGTATGCTTATCGTTAAGACTGAGAAGCTCGTCCCATAAATCGGGGTTCAAAGCAGGCTTCTTGTCTGCTTTTTTCCAACCGTTCTTCTTCCAGCCTGCAGCCCAACCTTTTCCGAGACCGTCCGCAACGTATTTCGAATCCGTCCACAGCGTAACTTCGCAGGGTTCCTTGAGAAGCTTCAATGCTTCAATAACTCCTGTCAGCTCCATACGGTTATTGGTTGTCTGTGCCTCACCGCCGCTGATTTCTTTGTCTGTACCCTTATATCTTAAAATCGCGCCCCAACCGCCCGGTCCGGGGTTACCCGAGCATGCGCCGTCGGTGAAAATGTCTACCTGTTTCATAGTTCCTCCATAATCAGTTGTTTATCAAAATCAAACAATTTGTAGTCTTGTTTTGAACCAAAAGCATACATCTCACTGTTTTCGTCCCAATATACATGGAAGAATAGCGAATAATATAAATTCTTACCGTCGGTGTAATAGTTATACGAATCGTTGTACGGTTGTAACGCATTGTTTTTATCGTAATAGAAATACCCGTTTTCGTCTATATAAGCGTAATCTCCGTCCAGTTTATTACCGTTTTGGTCGATATAAGTACCTGCAGTAAACCATTCCGACTCATAAATGTATTTGTTACCGTCTTCATCATAGAAAGGGACATCATAAACATTGCCGTATTGATTCCCCTTGAGGTCGTAATAGGTGTCGATCGTTTCTCCGGTAATTTGACCTCTGATGAAACCTGCCCCCATCGTTATAAAAGAAGAAATGAGCAATATCAGAGCAATAAAGCGTATAACGAAGGAGACTATCATCAGCGGTGTGCTTCCCTTTACCCTCGGATGTTCTTTCTTTTCCATAAATCTGCGATAAATTTCATAAGAAAGTCTGCCCAGAATGGGGAAGACGACAATCCCGACCAACCAGTGGGCTTTGTGAGTGTCCTGACGGACTTTGAGAAGCTTATATGTAGAAATCAGCATTAATACGGTTGCCAAAAACCTAAAAATCGGAACAATATAAATATAACCTACAGCACCTGTTGTAAACAATCCTACTGAAAGATTTTCGAACATAATTTACCTCCGATAATACAAAGTTCTGTAACTTTCAGAAAATATTTTATCACAATCAGAAATCAAAAACAATGTTTATTGCAAAACTTTTATACCAATAATATCTTTCAGCGGTTGACAATTCGCGGTGTTATATAGTATTATATAATGACATAAAAATGACAATGGAAAAGTAGCAGGATTTTTATTAAAAGACTAATTTTGAACTTTACATAAATTCACAGGCGAAATATATGAACAGGAGAATATTTATTTAATGCCGAACAAAGAAAAGACCGAAAAAGGTCAGAAGCAGACGCAGAAAAAACAGCTGAAGAAAAATAAATATTTCAGCAAGTCAGCTTCTAAAAATAAGACAAAACAGAATAACCAGACTGAAAAGACGAATCAGCAGAAAAAGCAGTCAACCTTCAAAAAATCCAATCCCCGTAAGAACCCAAAAACAGATAAGAAACAGGTTAACAAAAACAACAGACGTGCCAATAAACCTGAAAATCTGAAGCCGGTAAGAATAGGATTTCTTGGAGGTATCAACGAAATCGGAAAGAACATCACGGTTTACGAGTACGATAACGAAATCATCCTCGTTGACTGCGGTCTTGCTTTCCCTGACCCCGATATGCTGGGTGTTGACCTTGTGCTTCCCGATTTCACGTATCTTGAAAAGAATATCGAGAAAATTAAGGGTATCGTAATCACTCACGGTCACGAGGATCATATCGGCGGACTCGCATATATGCTCAAGACCGTGAACATCCCTGTTTACGGTACACGTCTTACAATCGGACTTGTTGAAGCAAAGCTCGAGGAGCATCATCTCAAGGGTGCCGTAAAGCTTAATGTCATCAAGCCGGGTGATGTAATCAGACTCGGTGGCTTCAGCGTAGAGGCAATTCACGTCAACCATTCAATTCCCGATTCACTCGCATTTGCAATTGAATGCGGTGCGGGTACAATCGTACAGATGGGCGACTTCAAAATTGACAGCACACCCATCGACGGCGATATGATAAACCTTAACCGTTTTGCTGAAATCGGTGCAAAGGGTGTACTCTGTATGCTCTCCGATTCAACAAATGCAGAGCGTCCCGGCTATACGGAAAGTGAAAAGAAGGTCGGTGAATCGCTCCGTACTCTTTTTGAAAGAGCAGGACAGCGACGTATAATTATCGCGACGTTTGCTTCAAACGTTCACCGTGTGCAGCAGATTCTTGACCAGGCTCACGCGATGGGCAGAAAGGTTGCACTTTCAGGCAGAAGTCTTGAAAATGTTGTCGCAATCGGAAGCGAGCTCGGATATCTTAATATCCCCGAGAACACACTTGTAAGCATTGATCTTATCAATAAATATCCGGCAGAGCAGATGGTGCTTGTTACAACGGGCAGCCAGGGCGAACCGATGTCTGCTCTTTCAAGAATGGCTTTCTCGGGCCACAGGAAGGTTGCAGTCGGTCCGAATGACTGCGTAATCATTTCTGCAACCCCGATTCCGGGTAACGAAAAAACAATCGGCAAGGTTATCAATGAGCTTCTCAAGCTCGGTGCCGATGTTATATACGAAAAGGCAAACGGTGTTCACGTTTCGGGTCACGCCTGTCAGGAAGAGCTTAAGCTTATGATGGGTATAATCAAGCCTAAGTATTTCATACCCGTTCACGGTGAGCAGAAGCATATAAGAAAACACGCTCAGCTTGCCGAAAGCATGGGCATCCCGTCTGAAAACATCTTCATCGCGGACAACGGTGTTCAGGTTGAAATGAACAATCACTGGATGAAAAAGGGTGAAAGTATCCCGGCTGGCCAGGTATTCGTTGACGGTTCAGGTGTCGGCGACGTTGGCGACGTTGTTCTGCGCGACAGAAAAAGACTTGCAGAGGACGGACTTATTGTTGTTGCTGCATCAATCGACAGTTATTCGGGCTACATCGTAACAGGTCCCGATATCCTCACAAGAGGATTTGTATATGTAAAGGAATCCGAAGAGCTTATCGACGATGCACGTGAGGTTGCACGTTATGCTATCGAAAACTGTCTTACGAATAACACTCATGACTGGAATACAATCAAATCCGCTGTAAGGGATGAGATTTCACGTTTTGTTTATGAAAGGACAAAGAGGAGTCCCATGATTCTTACGATAATTATGGAGGTGTAAGAATGAAGCTGAAAACGCTGCTTCGCAATTTTCCTGTGTTTGCGGTGGCAGTAGTGCTTGCATTACTGTTTGTTATCATAACGTTTTTTGCGGCGAGTAAGTGGCTTGCAATCGTTGAGCTTATAATTCTTGTTGCAGTAGTGGCGCTTACTTTTGCTTACTTCGATGTATTTAATGCAAGAAAGCAGAAGCTTCTCAGCCACATTTCATCGAACCTCGATTTTATCGGAGGAAAAGCTTCAAATAATTTCCCGCTTCCGATTGCCGTATGCAAGAATGACGGTGAGATTATCTGGTACAATAATCTTTTCGAAAAATCGGTTATAGGCTCCAATCCCACCGGCTACAGCGAGCTGACTGCAACATTCAATGAAATGGGAATGGATACAATTATCAATGCATCTGAAACAGGTGTGATAATTGATACGGATGATAAAAATTTCAAGGTTTATTCCCACAGTGCAAGAAAAGGTAACGAGGATGTAATCGTTCTTTATTTTGTGGATGTAACAAAATATCTAAAAATAGCTGATGAGTATGTAAAATCACGTCCGTCAATCCTTATTATGACTATTGACAATATGGCCGAAATTCAGCAGGACTACAGAGAAAGCGATTGTGCGGCGATAAGAAACGGTGTTGAAAAGCTTATCGAAACATGGGTCAAGGATTATAAATGCTTTATCAGCAAGTTCGGTGATTCAAAGTTTTTCGTAGTTGCCGAAAAGCGTGAGCTTGACGATATGATTGAGCGCCGTTTTGATCTGCTCGATTCCGTAAGAGAGTATACTTATGACGATAAATTCGTCGGTGTTACTCTTTCAATCGGTGTCGGTATGGGTGCAACTCTTCCCGACTGTGAGAAGAATGCAAAGCTTGCGCTTGATATGGCTCTCGGCAGAGGCGGCGATCAGGCGGTTGTTAAAAACAAGGATGACTACGAATTCTTTGGCGGTATTTCAAAGAGTGTTGAAAACACAACAAAGGTCAAGTCAAGAACTGTTGCTGCTGCATTGACCGAGCTTATCCGCGGTTGCGATAACCTTATTGTAATGGGACACAGATTCCCTGATTTTGATGCAATCGGTGCTGCAATCGGTGTTGCTAAAATTGCTCAGGCTTTTGATAAACCGGCTTATATCGCGACTAACCGTGATAATTCAATGGCAAAAAATCTGCTCGATAAAGCGGATGAAGTGATGCCGGGTCTTGTTGTTTCAATTGACGAAGCAAAGAAGAAAATGGCACAGAGCAAGAAGAATCTGCTTGTTGTTGTCGATACTCACATAACGAAGTTTGTGGAAAGCGAAGAGCTTCTTAAAAAAGCAAAAATGGTTGTTGTAATCGACCATCACAGAAAAGCAGTTGATTATATCAAGGATGCGGTGATTTTTTTCCACGATCCGAGTGCTTCTTCAGCCTGCGAAATGGTGACGGAGCTTACGGAGTATATTCCTGCAATCACGCAGATCGGTTCATTCACGGCTGATGCACTTATGTCCGGTATTATGCTTGACACAAAGAATTTTATCCTCAGAGCAGGAACAAAAACCTTTGAAGCGGCGGCATACCTTAAGGGTCAGGGTGCCGAAACTGTAAGAGTCAAGAAGCTTTTCTCGAACGATATTGATAATTACCATACAAAAAATAAAATTATCAGCGGAGCAAGAAAGTATAAAAACTGTGCAATCGCGATAAACGGTGAAAAGACCGAAGAAATCCGTATGGTAAGCTCACAGGCGGCGGATGAGCTCCTTAACATAAGCGGAGTTGATGCTTCGTTTGTGGTGTTTGAAATGGACGGTATGGTCTGCATTTCGGCACGCTCTCTCGGCAACGTTAATGTTCAGATTATAATGGAATACTTTGGCGGCGGCGGACATCAGACGATGGCTGCGGCACAGCTTAAAGATGCAGATATTGAAAAAGTGGCGGAAAAGCTCCTTGAAAGCATCGACCGCTACAATGAAGAAAACAGTAAGAAATGAGGTAATATACAATGAAGGTTATTTTACAGCAGGATGTAAAGTCACTCGGTAAAAAGGGTGAGCTTGTTAACACATCAGACGGATATGCAAGAAACTATCTCTTCCCGAGAAACCTTGCAATCGAGGCAAACTCACAGGCAATGACAGAGCTTAAGAACAGAGAAGATTCAAAGAAGCATAAGATTGCCGTTGAAACAGATGCAGCAAAAAAGGCTGCATCTCAGATTGCAGGAAAGACAATCAAAATCAAGGCAAAAGCAGGTCAGGGAGGCCGTCTTTTCGGTTCGGTTACTTCAAAGGAAATCGCAGAGTGCATCAGAAAAGAGTTCTCAATCGATATCGACAAAAGAAAGATAACATCACCCGACATCAAGGCTTTCGGAAGCTATGCAGTAACAGCTAAGCTTTATCAGGGAGTAACAGCTGACTTCACCGTAATGGTAACAGAGGAATAAGAGAGGTAAGACTTATGGAAAGTCTTAATAATTACAACGTAACAGATTCGGTTTTCAGCATCGAGGCGGAGCAGGCTGTGCTTGGTTCCCTCCTTGTTGACCCTGCCTGTATGCCACAGGTACAGGTGCTTCTGAGTGCAGAGGATTTCTACCTTCCGCAGCATAAGGCAATCTTTACGGCAATGGCTACGATTGAGGCAACGGGAGGTAAAATCGACCCGCTTATTGTGCTTGATATGCTCGTAAAGGACAAGGTTTACGATACTGCCGCGGGCAAGAATTATCTTTTCCAGCTTGCACAGGTTGTACC
Source organism: Acutalibacteraceae bacterium (assembly GCA_045589535.1). Classification (GTDB taxonomy): domain Bacteria; phylum Bacillota; class Clostridia; order Oscillospirales; family Acutalibacteraceae; genus CAG-488. The sequence continues at coordinate 6,289 of JAZNPE010000055.1, forward strand.
ATCAACCGCAAACGTTGAATCTTACGCTAAAATCGTAAAAGAGAAGTTTTACATACGCTCGCTTATCAATGCATCAAAGGAAACGATTGATGCAGCCACTTCACAGGAGCAGACAGCGGACGAGCTTCTTGAATCTGCAGAGCAGAAAATATACAACATAAGACAGGGCAGAAAGACAAACGCTCCGTCAAAGATCGGTGATATCATTATAAGCGATGTTTATACAACGCTTCAGCATCTCACTTCACCAGATAAGGACCTTTATAAAGGTTATCCGACGGGATATTCCGACCTTGATAACGTACTCACGGGTCTTCATAAATCCGACCTTATCCTGATCGGTGCCCGTCCTGCTATGGGTAAAACGAGCTTTGCTTTGAACCTTGCAAGAAACGTTTCAGTAATCGGAAAAAGAAGAGTACTTATGTTTTCTCTTGAAATGACAAAGGAACAGCTTGCAATGCGTGTTCTTGCAACCGAGGCACGGGTAAACTCCGCAAAAATGAGAACGGGCGAGCTTGATGCCGAGGATTGGCAGAGACTCGGAATGGCAACTAATGCGCTTAGCAATGTCGAGCTTTATTTTGACGATACAAGCTCAATCACGGTGCCTGAAATGAAAGCGCGAATCCGCCGTCTTAAAGGCGTTGAATGTGTAATCATCGACTACCTCGGACTTATCCGTCCTGCAGGTAGAACGGAAAACCGTGTTCAGGCAGTCAGCGAAATAACAAGAGAGTTAAAGCTTATGGCAAAGGACCTTGCAATCCCGGTAATCTGCTGTGCACAGCTTTCACGTGGCACTGAGGGCAGAGGCGGTTCGCACCGTCCGCAGCTTGCAGACCTTCGTGAATCAGGTTCAATCGAGCAGGACGCAGATATCGTTATGATGCTTTACAGACCTGACTATTATTCAAGCGAAAAAGAGGATGACGATCAGGAGCAGGATCAGAATCTTGCAAATAAGGTTGAGGTAATTGTTGCTAAGAACCGTCACGGAAGAACAGATACCGTTGAAATGGTCTGGGACGGAGACTATACTCTCTTTATGTCTTTGGAGAAACTCAGAAATGATATGTAAGGTCAGGGAAACCGTTGCACGTCATAATATGTCCGTCAACGGTAAAAGAGTGGTTGTTGCTCTTTCAGGGGGTGCCGACTCAATGGCACTTCTTTATGCACTTTGTGAGCTGAAAGATGAATACGGTATGGCTGTTGAAGCGTGCCACGTCAACCATGGTATAAGGGGCGAGGATGCAGACAGGGACGAAAACTTCGTTAAAGCAGAGTGTGAAAAGCTTGATGTGATTCTTCATACGTTTCATTTCGATGTGCCTTCTCTTGCGAAGGAGAGGGGACTCGGACTTGAGGAATGCGGCCGTCAGGTAAGATACGAAGCGTTTGAATCCCTCGGTGATTGCCTTATCGCAACTGCGCATACGCTCAGTGACAGATGCGAAACTTTGCTTCTTAACGAAACACGCGGTGCATCGCTTAAAGGAATCTGCTCAATTCCTGCCTTAAGAGGTAATATAATAAGACCGCTTATTGATTGCACACGCGAAGATATTGAAGAATACTGCAGACTTAATTCGATACCGTTCGTGACAGACGATACGAATTTTGACGATGTGTATTCACGCAACAGAATCCGTCTTAATGTAATTCCTGAGCTTAAGAAAATCAACCCTTCTTTTGAAAAAGCAGTTTCAAGGCTGATTGAGTCTGCCAACGAGGACGAAGATTTCTTCCGTGAAGTGACAGAAAAAGTATTTGAAAGTGCAAAGACGGAGAATGGTTATAATGCTGATATAATCAATGCTCAGCATCCGTCGGTACGCAAAAGGGTGCTTTATAAAATAATCAACCGTGAAGCGGATGTGAAATCTGAACTTGTTCACCTGAAAATGGTCGAAAACATACTTGAAGGCGGAACGGTACAGATTATCGGTGATACTGTGATAAGTGTCAGAAATTCAGTTCTGGTTATCAATCCGCAAACTCAGGAAGCTGAAGAATGGGAATGTGATTTTTCAGATTTTGAAGCTTCAATCGGTGAAAGGAAAATAAAAGCAACAGTTTTTAATAAAAACGATTTATCGCCGAAACAGTTTATTCACAAAAACGTGTTAGACTATGATGCGATCGTGGGGAATTGTGTTCTGCGAAACAGACGTGCGGGGGACAGAATACGCCTTGCGGAAAGCTCCTGCACAAAAACACTGAAAAAGCTTTTCAACGAAAAAAATTTTGAAAACAGAAATTCTCTTATGATACTTGCTGATGACGAGGGGATTCTGTGGGTTGAAAAGTCGGGCTGTGCAGACAGAGCAAAAATTACAGAAAAGACAGAAAAAATACTTTTAATTGAAGATGTGGCAGAAGTCTGATTCTGCCGACAGGAGTGAATCATTTGAACAAAAATCCAAACAACAACAAAAACAGAAAGCCAAACAAAAAACGTATTTTTGCTTTCCTGCCGTACATTCTTATTCCTCTTATAATGTTCGGCGCAATCAGCCTTGCGAACGGTGGAATGGAAACCGGTAAGGATAAGGTAGAGTATTACGAGATAATTCAGTACTTTGATGAGGGTAAGGTGGATAAATTTTCGCTTAACCTCAGCAGCGGTACTCTTAAATACAAGCTTGTCGGCGAAGATCAGGTACAAAAGGAATACCGCGTACCTAACGTAAATATCTTTGTCAACGACGTAAACGAGATTGTCCGTGAGCATAATAAAACAGCTGCAAAAGAAGATATGATTGAATACGAGTTCATTTCAGGCTCAGCAGGCTCATGGCTTGTAAATCTTCTTCCGTCACTTCTCACGATGGGACTTCTTGTCGGTCTGTTCTTCTTTATGATGCGAAAGATGAATTCTGCAAGCGGAGATATGAACAGAACTCTCAACTTCGGAAAGATTAATGCTAAAAAGCAGAAGGACGAGAAAGATAAGACAACATTTGACCAGGTTGCAGGCGCGGACGAAGAAAAGGAAGAACTCAGCGAAATGGTTGATTTCCTCAAGAGCCCCGCAAAATTCAATTCTCTCGGCGCAAGAATTCCAAAGGGCGTACTTCTCGTTGGCCCTCCGGGTACAGGTAAAACCCTTTTAGCACGTGCTGTTGCTGGTGAAGCAGATGTTCCATTCTTCTCAATTTCAGGTTCTGACTTTGTTGAGATGTACGTTGGTGTTGGTGCTTCACGTGTTCGTGACCTTTTTGACCAGGCTAAGAAAAGCTCACCAGCAATCATTTTCATTGATGAAATTGATGCTGTAGGTCGTCACAGAGGTGCTGGTATGGGTGGTGGCCACGACGAAAGAGAGCAAACCTTAAACCAACTACTCGTTCAAATGGACGGTTTCGATACCAACGACGGTATTATCGTAATGGCGGCAACTAACCGTGCCGATATCCTTGACCCTGCACTTCTTCGTCCCGGTAGATTCGATAGACAAATTTACGTCAATATCCCCGACGTTAAGGGAAGAGAAGCAATCTTTAAGGT
>JAZNPE010000056.1:0-2238 GCA_045589535.1 Acutalibacteraceae bacterium
TATTTTTGTTAAGGGTGAATGCGTTTATCAGCCCAAAACAATTCAGCAAATCAAGGATTACTGCATGCTTCAGGTTGACACTCTCTGGGATGAAGTTACAAGATTTGAAAATCCGCATAATTATTATGTTGACCTTTCTCAGGCGCTCTGGGATGAAAAGCACCGTCTCCTCAACGAAAACGGAAAATAAGTATGCTGAAAAAAGGCTTGAACGGATCGGATTTCCGTTCAAGCCTTTTTCTCTTTTATGAAAATACAGTGTGCTTTATGTTATTTGCTTTTTTGATGAAACAGCAACAATATTCAGACTGCCGCATTGATGTTAACCTCAGGAAGCCTGAATTCATCTCCGACCATAATTTTCGAAACCTTGATATACAAGCCTTCCATTTCTGCTTGCACAAGACATCCGGTATCAGCATCAATCCATATATATTCGCCGTTGCCTATATCATATTTCTTGGCATCACCTGTTTCCTTAAAGTTGTCCAGCTGCAGATATGACGACTCTAAAACAGCCACATCTTCTTTAAGCGCTTCCTTTGTATCCAGAACCATAATGATCGTTGAAAAGAAACCGTCAATATCTTCTTTATCGACCTTCATAACGCTTCCCTCAAGCTTCTCTTTTTCTGCCGGAGCAAAGCTGTCAGGAGCTGACTCAATCTTCATGTATCCGTTATAAGTGCCATCGGAATTGGGCTTGAAATAATAAACTCCGCTCATGCCTTTGTATTGACTGCTTCCTTTATAAGCAAAGTCCAAATAATAGCTCGGGTTTTTTTCATCGGTATAATCGGCTGCGACATATTCAATAACAAAATCAGAGTTGTTGTCAACCATATATTTTGAAAATACAACCGCTATCTTTTTTTCAGAAACAACCGGAACAGCTTGTTCCTCTGCTATCGGAGGTTGTGTGACAGCCTCGGTTTCTTTTTCTGTCACAGACTGTGTTGCAGCCTGAGTCGGATCAGAATTAAAAATAATGTCAAGCTGACTTGTTGTTTTTTCTTTTTCAATAGTATCTTCGGTGTCTTTACCCGCTCCGCCGTGATTATTCCCGTTGTCATTTCCACCGAGAACGCCTGTGCCGAAAAGGATTGCCAATACGATTGCAATAACTGCAACACCGCCAAGCGCTGCAATAACAATAAATGATATGTTTTTCTTAGGCTGAGGGCTGACGGGTGCATACTGCGGCTGATAAGCCTGCGTGGGATAAACCTGAGAGGGTGCAGGCTGCACAAGCGGCTGCGTGTAACCTGTTTCATCCTGAGGCTGCACAAGCGGCTGTGTATATCCGGGTTCAAATGATGTTTGCTCCGCTTCATGAGCTGTAAAATTCATATTCCCGCACATAGGACAAAAAGCGGAATCATCGGGAATCTGATTGTTGCATTTTGGACAAATCATATTTTCTCCTTTCAATACAGTGGTTTTTCGGGAATTTATTAATATAATTCTGCTTTTGATCTGAAATCGTTATATTTAACACTATTGCCATAAGCTTTGTAGTCAAGTTTGATTATACCGTCAGCGGTATCTTCAAGTCTGATAATAAGACCTGTTTGCGGGTCGATATAAATCTCACACTCGATATTGTCAAATGTGCAAGAATATGAATACATCATTCCGTAATCTGAATATTTTTTCATTCCGTTATATGTGTATGGACCTTTGAGCAAAACGTTTGTTTTTTGGTCTAACCCGAATCCGCATAAGTCTAAAAACATCTGTGCAAGTTCTAATTCGTTCTCACCCTGATTTTCACGAGAAAACTCAATATAATTACCCTCATAAGCAGCATATTCACTCCATGAACCGTCGCTATGTTTTACAAGCAAAACGTCACAGTAACCATCTTCCAGCTCGAAGTCAGTGATATAAACAAGTTGTTCGCCTGAAACCGAAACGTCAACTATAACATCAAATGTATACTCGTCAAGAGTAAAATCATAGTGAACCTTGTTTACTTTTTTATCGGGTGTGATATGGGGTACATTCAGCACACTTCCGACCGCAGGAACACCGTCGTTTTTTGCGGTTGTTTCAACCTGTTTTGTCGTTTCTTCGACGGGATCTGTTATGTTGATTTCAAAACCTGAAGGCTCATTCTTCTCGGTGTTTTCTTCCTGCTCATAACCGTTCAGATTATCGTTGCTGTCATCATCCTTGCCGCCGAGAACGCCTGTGCCGAAAAGGATTGCCAATATAATTGCAATTACTGCAACACCG
>JAZNPE010000057.1:0-2110 GCA_045589535.1 Acutalibacteraceae bacterium
CGTGTTTGCAAACAATCCTAAGGCAATCTTAGATTATACAAAGAATGTCCTCAACTGCGACATTCACACAAGAGCAAGAACAAAGAGAATCTTAAAGGCTGCAGGTGCCCAGAAGGTATTCGGCCTTGACGAGATTATGAATGCTTCCGTAAACGGCAGCGGCTACAACGAGAACTACGGTCTTCTCGGTTCAAACAAGGCTACAGAGGAAACTGTAAAGCTCTTCCCGAGAAACTGCCAGCCTGTAGTTGATGCTATTGCAGAAAAGCTCAAGGCTGCAACAGGCAAGAATGTTGAAGTTATGGTTTACGGCGACGGCGCATTCAAGGACCCTGTGGGAAAGATTTGGGAGCTTGCTGACCCTGTAGTTTCACCTGCTTACACAAAGGGACTTGAGGGTACACCAAACGAGCTCAAGCTCAAGTATCTTGCAGATAACGACTTCTCTGAACTTTCAGGCGATGCTCTTAAGGAAGCAATCAAGGAAAAGATTACTGAGAAGGACGGCAACCTCGTAGGTCAGATGGTTTCTGAGGGTACAACTCCTAGAAGACTGACAGACCTTATCGGTTCACTCTGTGACCTTACTTCAGGCTCAGGCGACAAGGGTACACCAATCGTATTTATTCAGGGCTACTTCGATAACTACACAACTGAATAATCAGAGCATAAATTTACGCTCCTCACTTTTAAAGTGGGGAGCGTGTTTGATTTTGTGGTGTTATTCTAATGGCTTGTTGCCGAATGCCTCGGGGCCGTTTTCGATTATGCTTTTTATTCCGCCCTCTGTGTATGCGTAAGTGTCTTCGGAAGGATACTTTCCGACAATCTCTGTTGTCTCATCTTCTGCCCAGTAGACTTCTGAAGGGAAACCCATATCATCATAGAAAATGCAGTATACTGTACCTTGCAGAGAAAGTCCGTCGTCAGCGAGCTTGTAATCAACATGTTTGCAAAGCTCGTCTATTGTTTTCTGAGTCAGAGTTTTGCTGCCGCTGTCGTCGGCTGGTACCTTGCCTAACAAATCGGATTCCTTGATAACAATCAGACCCGTGCAATCACCTTCGGTTTTTGTTATATAGTATCCTGCAGACAAAGACTTCTGGCTATAATCATTTGCTGCTTTATTTATTGCTGCACTGTTGTCATTAGCTGTATCGAACAGTTCTCTGAAGCCACTTTTCATCATCCAGCCTATAGACCAGTTTTCGTCATTGTTTGTTTTGATAAGGGTGAGGTGAATGACGTATGAGTATTGCTTTCCGTCTTTCTCAATGACGCATTTTACAGGAACCTCACAGCATTCTGTGATTTTTGCATCAGAATAAACGAGGTTTTCTTCTTCAAACCCTCCTTCAAAGTGTGAGAAAATATCCGATTGATATCTTTCTATCTCATTGTTCAAATCAACTGTTCCGAGAAGCTCGTAAGTATATTTGCCGTCCTTGAATTGCTCCCATTTTTCTTTCATTCTTTCTTCAGCGGTTGTTTTTGAGTACCCTTCAATCTGAAATTCAACATAGTCGTCATTCAGAAGGTCGCCCATTGCCTTGTAGTCTGCCGAAACAAGTGCCTCCATAAAAGCTTCTGCGACCTTTTCGGGAGATTGCTCGCTGTCGCTGTTATCTTCGCTGCTATCACCGCTGTCCGTAATACTGCTTGAAACGGTAGAATTGGTTTCCTTTTTGTCACTGTCGGTGTCTTTTTCACCGCAAGCGGACAAGGACATTATCATTGTCAATGCAAGCCAAAATGCAATAACTTTCTTTGATTTTTTGCTGGTTGAACATATCATAGGATATACCTCCTTGTGTGAATGTGGCGTAAAAATAATTTACAAGGGTAATTATATTTGAACAAATGTTGTTTGTCAATAACTTTCCGGGAATATTTTATAATATAGTAATAAAATTATAATATATGTCATGGAAATGACAAAACCGAATAAAACCACCTGCCGAGAATATAGCAAGCAGTTTATAAAAGCATTATATGAATTTATCGGGGGAAACCTTTCTGAAGAAAGTTTCGCCCCCGAGCCCCCTTACAAAGACTTTTAATATGATTTCAGCCCCATTAGGGTACTTACCGGAGAGAACATTTTTTTGAA
>JAZNPE010000058.1:0-30715 GCA_045589535.1 Acutalibacteraceae bacterium
AACAGCACCCATGAGCTGCTCTCTCGGGTCTGACGGGAAGTCCTTACCGATCTTTGACTTGTACTCAGCCTTGAACTGCTCAGCGAGTTCCTTAAGGTCATCAGCTGTGAGCTCAACGTCCTGTGTAACGCCTCTGTCTTCCTTCATTTCGTCGATAAGCTGCTCGAAATACTTCTTACCAACTTCCATAACAACGTCGGAATACATCTGGATAAATCTTCTGTAGCAGTCATATGCCCAACGAGCATTGCCTGACTTAGCTGCCATAACTTCAACAACTTCTTCGTTGAGGCCGAGGTTGAGGATTGTGTCCATCATACCGGGCATTGAAGCACGAGCACCTGAACGAACTGAAACGAGGAGAGGATTCTCTGTATCGCCGAACTTTTTGCCGGTGATCTCTTCCATCTTGTCGATGTACTCCATGATTTCAGCCTGGATTTCATCATTGATCTTTCTGCCGTCCTCATAGTACTGTGTACAAGCTTCTGTTGTAACAGTGAAGCCCTGGGGAACGGGAAGGCCGAGACTTGTCATCTCAGCAAGGTTAGCACCCTTACCGCCGAGGAGCTCACGCATTGATGCGTTACCCTCTTTGAAAAGGTAAACAAACTTGTGTGCCATTTTTATACCTCCAAAATAATAATATACTAATATGGGTGTTAACAGGCATAATATCCCACTAACATTCATAAGGTAGTATATCACACACTTATGCAAAATGTCTATACTTTTTTATGGAAATTTGTAGGATGTGAAAAAGGATTTTTTTGTATTAACTGACGAAAAATGGAGAAAATTGTAAAGTGTACATTTTAAGGTTACGAAACTATATCGATAAATTCGGGTTTGTCTATTTGTATGTTACCACCTCATCCGCCTCGTTCCTCGGCACCTTCTCCTCAAGGAGAAGGCTGAAAAACTACGCAAATCCAAGGCTTCCCCTGAGGGGAAGCTGTCACGAAGTGACTGATGAGGTGTAAGTTGCAACGCAACCGTTATTCAAAAAGCCTCAACCAATTCGTGTTTGAGGGGATGGTTTCAGCACAATTGTAAATCGAGCAAAGCCTCCCTTGACTAAAGGTAGGTGGATTTTGCGAAGCAAAAGACGGAGGATACTTTGCAAAAAACATTGAAATTTCATAGTTTTCTCCGAAAACATCCCCCAGCCACGACTCCGTCGTGCCAGCCCCCTTTAGGCAAGGGGGCCTGATAACTGCACTATAGAAGAACTTCACAAACCCGAACTTATTGTAGTCTTTTGTTGAGATTATATCTTATTAGTAAAATAAAAATTACTGCTCTTAGCATAAAAATTTTGCAATTCTATTGTCTTTTTTGTTAAATTGGTATATTATATAAGTTGTAAATTTTCTCCATAAAATTCAGGAGGTAGTATTATGAAAAAGACTATTTTTTCAAAATTGACAGCAGTGTTTGTTGCACTTGCTCTTGTTTTCCTTGTTGGTGTGCCTGCATTTGCAGCACCTGATGCGGAAATCCTCACAGAGTGTAAGGGCAACTGCGGCCAGTGTCCGTCACTCGTAATTCCCGGAATCTTCCAATCAGAGGTTTTCCTTTACGATGAAAACGGTGAAATTGCCGTAAATGCTGACGGTGAGCAGTATTCAGGCCCGTTCTATCTTGAATCAACAATGGAAATTGTTGAAATAGCTCTCAAAAAAGCTCTTATACCGCTTATTATGGCTCTTGTTCTTCAGCGAGATGTGGCTGACCTTCTTGCAAAGAACCTTGGCGAAGGTATCGGCGATATAATTATGAAGAATATCAAGTGTGACGAAAACGGTAAGGTTATCAGGGACGTCCGTGCAACAAAGTATAATACAAGCGTTGCATACCTTTCAGAACACGACAGAGAACATATCCTTGATGCGGTTCCTCTTCAGAAATATATTGACACAGCAGGTGCAGACCACCTTTACTTTTTCTCGTTCTTCTCTCTTGGAAATATGATCGACACAGTAGAGGAGCTTTACGATTACATTCAGCTTATCAAAAAGCAGACAGGACACGACAAAATCAACATCGTTCCGATCAGTCAGGGCGGTTCACTTGCAAATCTTCTTCTCCAGATGTATAAAGACAAGGGCAGAGACATTTCTGAAGATATCAACAGAATCGTTTATGTTGTTCCTGCAAAGAACGGATCAAGCATCGTTGGTGAAATCCTTGAATACGGTCTTATTGATGATGATGAGGCACTTTACGATTATATGATTCCCCGTCTTATGGACTATTCATGGAGCAGTTACCTTATCAATTTTGTTATCAGACTTTTCCCGAAGGAAGTTCTTCACAGCGTTCTTGATTCTGCAGTTGACGGACTTATCAACGGCGGACTTAAAAACAGTACGCTAATCTGGGGTCTTTGTCCGCAGGAAAACTATCCGGGAGCAGCAGAAAAATACCTCAGCGATGAAAATATGAAGGAAATCAGACGTCAGACCGATATCTTCTACAACGCACAGGTAAATGCTGATCAGAATATCCTTGATGCAATAGATTCAGGTGTTGAGGTATTTGACATCTGCGGATATAACTATTCTCTCTATGCTCTTGTTGATTGTTGGGACGATGTAAATGCAGACGGCGTTATCCAGCTTGAATCAACATCAATGGGTGCTGTAAGCTACGGTGTTGACGTTGAGCTTCCCGAAGGCTATGTAACAGAAAATCCGAAATGTACAAATCCTGACCATAACCATATCGACCCTCACAACATCGTTGACGCGCGTGCAGGTCTTCTTCCTGATCATACTTTCTATTTCTACAATCAGAACCACGAAAGAACAGGCGGTAACGACGTTGTTATGCAGCTTGCAGTTGAGCTTCTTACCAACGAAAACTTCAAGGATGTTTATTCATATCCTGAAAAGTTCCCGCAGTTCAACACTGCAAGAGACACAAAGCACATCATAAACGATGTCGCAAGAGCAAAAACAATGGACACATCTGCTCTCGCTCCTGAGGTTGCGGCAGAGCTTGAAACAGCGATTGCAGAGCTTGAAGCTGTTCTTGCAAACACTATCGTTGATGCAGAAGCGCTTGAAGAAGCAAAGCTTAATTTCTACATCGCAAGAGCACACGCAGAGGGAACAGAATATACTCCCGAAGAGGAAGAATATCCGATTCTTACAAAGGCTTTGAAAATTGCAAACGCTCTCGTTTATAAGTTCTACGGACCTCGCGGTTGGTTTGATATAATGTTATAATTATTGCTACGAAGGGACGGTTTTTCCGTCCCTTTTTGCTTCATAAAAAATTTTTAGAAAAATTTTGAAATTAATGCAATAAAATGCTCTCTTCGTGAATTATTATAGTGAAAGGACAAAAAGCTATGATAAACATTTTTACAGTTTATGAAACAGAAATGAAAGTCAAGCGGCCGATAGACGATCAGCTGATTCTCGACATAGCCGACGGAAATACGGATGCGTTACATACTTTGTATGAAGCGACGTCGGAAAGTGTTTACGGCTTTGCTCTTTCAATAACAAAAAATTCACATGACGCAGAGGATGTATTGCAGGAAACCTATCTGGCAGTATTTCAGAAAGCGGTCGATTACAAACCCGCAGGTAAACCGATGGCTTGGGTTTTCACCATTGCCAAAAACTTTGCCCTTGCAAAACTTAAGGCAAAGGGAAAAGTACATTTACTTGACGACGGTGACACGGAGCTTGGGGTTACATTCTCACAGATAGAGAATATTGAGCAACGGTTGGTAATTGAAACTGCATTCAGAGTTCTTAACGATGAAGAAAGACAGATTCTTATGCTTCACGCAATAAGCGGACTTAAACATCGCGAAATTGCTTCAATAATGGAAATGTCTCTTAATACGGTACTGTCAAAATATCACCGGGCAATCAAGAAAATGAGAAGTGAATTGGCACAGGAGGAGATACGATGAAAAGAAAAAATATTGAAAAAAATCTCTCCGCAGCTGTTTCTCATATGGTTCCGGAAGATGCATTTGAAAGGATTTCTCTCAATCTCACACCTGCCCCCATCGAAAAGGAGAGGACAAGTATGAAGAAGACTGTAAATTCTAATAAGAAGAACAACACAAAAAGATATGCAAGTTTGGCGATTGCAGCCTGCCTTGTACTTGCAGTAGGAATCTTCGGATTCTCATATTACGGCAACAATATGGCTGTCGAGTCTGTTATTGACATCGACGTAAACCCGAGCATAGAGCTCCTGACAAATAAAAAGGACGTTGTTCTTGAAGTTAACGCAATCAACGAAGACGGCAAAAAAATCCTTGACGGTATGAATCTTGAAAAGACAGACCTCAAGGTTGCCGTAAACGCAATCGTCGGTTCAATGCACAAAAACGGATATCTCGATGACGAAAACGGAATCCTTGTCACAGTTAAAAATGACGATGCCAAGAAAGCGGCAGATTTAAGAAATACTGTTGTTTCAGATATTGATGCTTCTTTGAATGAACATAAAGTTTCAGCTCCGGTTATTAATCAGACTGTAACAGAAACGGCATCTGTTGAAGATTTCGCAAAGGCAAACAATGTTTCTGTCGGCAAGGCAACATTCGTTCTTAATCTTGCAAAGAAGGATCCGTCTCTTAAAGCGGAAGAGCTTGCAAAGCTCAGCCTTAAGGATATTGCAGGAATTGTAAATGCTAAGAATATTAACATCGCCGATATAGTTGATTACGATGCAGATGACAGCATTTGGGAAAACATTGCGGATGAAGTTGAAGATGTGAATGAACACTCAAATGACAAAGGCAATGCGAATGCAGGTAATAACGGAATCGCTTCAGCAAAGGCAAAAGAGATTGCACTTAAGGATGCAGGCGTAGACGCGGCGAAGGCAACTTTCGTCAGAGTGGAAAGTGATTTTGATGACGGAGTCAAGAAGTATGAAGTCGAGTTTGTTGCAAACGATGTTGAATATGATTATGAAATAAATGCAGCAAACGGAAAAATCATCAAGAGAGAAAAAGAAAAGGCTGACGGTAACAAAGTCACTCCGTCACAGACGATTTCAAAACCGACCAATGCAAATAATTCAAACAACACAATCTCAGCAGCAAAAGCAAAAGAAATAGCTCTTAAGCATGCAGGTGTTTCGGCGGATAAGGTTGCATACATTAAAGCAGAGTATGACTATGACGACGGAATCAGAGAGTATGAAGTTGAATTTAAAGTTGATAAGGTTGAGTATGATTACGTAATCAACGCTGTAACAGGTGCAGTCATCGGTTACGAAAAAGATTATGATGATTACAGAAAGCCTGCAAACAATCAGACTACGCCGACAGCAGCTAAGTCAGAGGTAATTTCGGCAGCGAAAGCAAAGGAAATTGCTCTTAAGCACGCAGGCGTGGATGCATCAAAGGCGGCATTCATAAAAGCAGAGTATGACGTTGATGATGGCAGGAAGATTTACGAAGTTGAGTTCAGAGTAGACAGAGTAGAATACGAATACGAAATCAATGCCGAAACAGGCGCAGTTATCAAACACGAAAAAGACAGATAAACATTAATCCGGGCGGCAGTTCATAACGACTGCTGCCTAAAAATTTTTTAAAAAAGTACTTGACAAATGTAAAAATTTACATTATTATTAATGTGGTTAGCGAAGGCTAACTGCATTTTTAAAGCTGTTAGTTAGCTTAGGCTAACTAACGAAGGCAATTATCGGATACTCAGGAGGCGCAGATATGAAAACACTCAAAGATGTCAAAGTCGGCAAAAAAGCCACGGTAGTCAAGGTTCACGGAACAGGTGCCCTTAAGCGCAGAATTATGGATATGGGAATTACAAAAGGTGTGGAGATTTATGTCCGTAAGGTTGCTCCTTTGGGAGACCCGATTGAAATGAATCTTCGAGGCTATGAGCTTTCATTAAGAAAAGCTGATGCTGAAATGGTTGAGGTTGAATAAAACTGCAAAGGGGGATTACCCCTGTTAATTTTTACATTGTCGGTTAGCGTGAACTAACCAAAGGAGAATGATTATGTCAATTAAAATTGCTCTTGCCGGTAATCCGAACTCCGGTAAGACAACATTGTTCAATGCCCTTACGGGGTCGAATCAGTACGTCGGCAACTGGCCGGGCGTTACTGTTGAGCACAAGGAAGGCTCATATAAAAAAGAGAAAGATGTTGTAATTACAGACCTTCCGGGTATTTATTCACTTTCTCCCTATACTCTTGAAGAGGTTGTTGCAAGAGATTATCTTGTTGGTGAGCGTCCCGACGCGATTCTTAATATCGTTGACGGTACAAATATTGAAAGAAATCTTTATCTTACAACTCAGCTTATTGAGCTTGGCATTCCTGTTGTTATTGCAATCAATATGATGGATATTGTTCGCAAAAACGGCGACAAAATTGATATTGAGCTCCTTTCAAAAAAGCTCGGCTGTCCGGTTATTGAAATTTCTGCTCTTAAGGGTGAGGGAATTCAGGAGGCCGCTGAAGCAGCTATTGCGGCGGCAAAAGAGGAAAGAAAAGAGCCTGCACATATTTCTCATATTTTTTCGGGTGCTGTTGAGCATGCGATTGCTCATATTGAAGAGGCAGCTGTACATAATATGCCCGAGGAGCAACAGCGGTGGTATGCCGTCAAGATTTTCGAGCGTGACGAAAAAGTACTTAAAGCTCTGAATCTTGATAAGAAAAAGCTTGAACATATCGAATTTGACATTCAGGATGTTGAAAAAGAGATGGATGATGATGCTGAAAGCATTATTATCAACGACCGCTACGTTTACATAGAAAAGCTTATGCAGGGCTGCTGCAAGAAAAAGCACGCAGGCAGACTTACAATTTCGGATAAGATAGACAGAATCGTTACAAACCGAATTCTTGCTCTTCCGATTTTTGTATTGATTATGTGGCTTGTTTACACAATTTCGATAGGTACAATCGGTGATTGGACAGTCGGATTTATGAACGACACACTTTTCGGCGAAACTATTGTTCCTGCCGTTACGACAGGCCTTGAGTCAATCGGTTGCGCACCGTGGCTTGTCAGCCTTGTTGCGGACGGTATCGTCGGCGGTGTTGGTGCCGTACTTGGTTTCGTTCCGCAGATGGTGATTCTTTTCCTCCTTCTTTCTCTTCTGGAGGATTGCGGATATATGTCCAGAGTAGCGTTCATTATGGACCGTCTTTTCCGTAAATTCGGTCTTTCGGGTAAGAGCTTCATCCCGATGCTTGTTTCCTCAGGTTGCGGTGTTCCGGGTGTTATGGCAAGCCGTACTATTGATCAGGACCGTGAACGAAAGATGACAATTATGACAACCTGCTTCATTCCTTGCGGTGCAAAGATGCCGATTGTCGGCCTTATCGCTTCGGCACTTTTCGGAAACAGTCCGCTTATTGCAACGCTTGCTTATTTTGTTGGTGTTGCCGCAGTTGTTGTTTCAGGCATTATCCTTAAGAAAACAAAAATGTTTGCAGGCGAAGCTTCACCGTTCGTTATGGAACTTCCTGCTTACCACGCACCTCTCCCGTCCAACATTTTGCGCACAACATGGGAACGCGGTTGGTCATTTATCAAGCGTGCAGGTACGGTTATCCTTGCTGCGAGTATCATTATCTGGGTTCTTAACAGTCTTTCTTTCGAGGGCGGTTTCCATTACATCACAGAAGAAAACGCAGGCGCATCAATTCTTGAAATCCTTGGCGGTGTTATTGCAGTTATCTTTGAACCCCTCGGCTTCGGTACATGGCAGGCGGCTGTTGCAACGCTTCTCGGTCTTGTTGCAAAAGAAGAGGTTGTAGGTGTGTTTGGTTCTCTTTCTTCAATGGCAGATGCAGATGCTGCTTTTGCGGCGGTTGAAGGTGCGGATTCGTCGCGGCTTGCACTTATAGGCTATGAAATTTTCGGCGGAAGCAAGCTGGCAGGCTTCTCGTTTATGGTATTCAATCTTCTTTGCGCTCCGTGCTTTGCTGCAATGGGAGCAATAAGACGTGAAATGAACAACGCCAAATGGACAATCGGCGCAATTTCCTATATGTGTGTGTTTGCATATGCGATGTCCCTGATGATATATCAGTTCGGTTCATGGTTCATCGGTACGGGCAATATAATCGGAACGGTTGTTGCCGCTTTGGTGCTTGTCTTTATGCTCTATATGCTTATAAGAAAGAACAAGTACGAAAAAAAATAAAATTAAATCAAACGGAGGTGTTCTTATGAACATACCTACATTTATAGTTTTGGCGATTGTCGTAGCAGTGTTCGTAGGAATCATTGCAAAGTCAATCATAGATAAAAAGAAAGGAAAGTCTTCATGCTCCTGCGGATGCTCAGGATGTGCAATGAAGGATTCCTGCCACTCGGCTAAATAAAATTATCGGCTTGCAGATTGTTTTCTGCAAGCCGATGTTCTTTTTGTGGTTTGTTTTATTTTGCTATTGTGCTGAAATTTTCTCTGATTTCAGTTGTGTTACCCGTTGTGAGGTAATAGTCATATTCAAACGGTGAGTAGCTCTTAAGAGCCATTTTACGGATTACTGCAATATATGATGTAGTACCGTCAACAGACGGATCGTGGTTTGTTGTTTTTTCTCTTTCAAATACGCCGGAAAGGAATGCTGTTTCTCCCGTAACATAAACACCGATACCGAAGCTATCGTCAAATTCACCGATGAAAGCTGACCAGTTTTCAAGCGAATTGAATGTCGGATAACCTGCATCGGGCCAGAAAATCAGCTCGGGTTCGACTGTGAGTGCGTCGTTTGTCCACGGCTTGTCGCCACCGTAATAAACGTATCTGTTGAACGGCTCAATGCAATAAAATGCGGGGATTTCCTGGTCGCGTTCGTTTGCCACATAACCTGAAAAATCAGTGAATCTGCAGGAAACTTTCACAAGGTCGTCCTCAATCGCATATGTCGCTTCCATATATGAAGGCGTAATGTGTTCCTTCTCTTTTGCCCAGTCAAGCGGCTGACATTTGATGTAAATTGAATTCTCATCGTAACGGACATCGACAATCTTGCTGGCCTCGTTAAACTGGTTGCCGCCCTGAACAGGGTTGTAGTCCCAGATGTTGCCCATAAACTCACCTTTTTCGTAACCTTGTCCGTCGAAAGAACCGTAGTAAGACTGCTGAACAAGCCTGCCAGTATCAGCTCTGTTGATGAGGTTTACGTTTGAATTAACAACAGGTGCGTTATATCTTTTTCCTGCATCTGAATCAACAAAAATACGTCCGTCCTTTTCGACAGCTTCAACGTTGGAGTTAAGGTCTTCCATATAGCTGAGCGCACCGCCCCAAAGGAGATTTACACCGATTTTGTAAGTATCTGTCTGAATGAAAATATCTTCATCGGGTATTTCACGGTTGAAAACTGAAAAACCGTCAATTCTTATTTTTGCATTTTCTTTATCTAACGGCTCAAAAGAAATACAGCAGATTGCATTTGCTTTTGTGCCGTTAAGCATATTGTCGATGAAAGAATAGAACATTTTATTTTCGCCCGGTTCGAGGAAGAAGTTTTCACTTTTTTCAACAGCACCGCAACGGTATGTAAGCGTACCTCTGATGTAAGCATCTGTGCTGTAAACAAAGCCGTAGTAGTTATACCATCCGTGAGTGATATCGTTGAAGCTAAAGGTTTTTTTACCGTCAAGTGTGAGGTAATCTTTTTCAAAATCAACATTGCCGTCAAAGTAGATTTTTTCGTTTTCACCGTTTAAAACGATGCTTTCAGAATTGAAATCTCCTGACGGAATTTCAAAATCCGAATCGGTTGCAACCGGCAGAAAGCTTACGGGATACGTAAAAAATCCGAAAATGAAAGAAATAACAATACTGAGTATCTTTCTTGTTGTAATTAAAAACATATTTCCTCACCTCATTTTTTTATCATCTTATCATATTTTTCTTCCAAAGGCAAATAAAAATAAATTTCTATTGTAAAAACAGAAAAATTTTGCTATCATATCTGCAAAAGGATGGTGTTAAAAATGTTTGAATTTATCGCATTGACAAAAGGTTTTCTTTCTGTTCTTCTTACCGTGCTTAACTTTTTCAGCTTCGGAATTTTCGGTAACTTCACAGCAGAAACAAAACCTCTTTATGACGATTGTAAAATGAATTTTGCAGTAATTTCCGACATTCATATGACGGAAGAAAAAGCAAGAGCAGATATGCTCCGTTTCGGTCTTCAGGATATGCAGGAGTTTGAAAGTCCTCTTGATGCTCTTATCCTGTCGGGTGATATCACAGACCACGGTGAGCGTGAGGAATGGGAAAATGTTGAAAATGCTTTTGCGGACTACACCCCTGCAAAGAATATAATTCTTGCTCAGGGTAACCACGACACATGGACAGGTGACGACGATTACGCTCTTTCAAGAGAACACTTTTTTGAGTTTAACGAAAAGATTGCAGGTCGCGAAATTGACAATGTTTACTATTCAACAAAGGTAAACGGCTATACATTCATCGTGCTCGGCAGTGAAGCTGACCATACAAGCCAGACTGTCAGCGACGAGCAGGTTGAGTGGCTCCGCACCGAAATGGAAAAGGCTTCAAAAGACGGTCTTCCGATTTTTGTTATCAATCATTGGCCAATCAATGAAAGCCACGGACTTCCCGAAACCTGGGGCGACGACGAGCCGATGCCTGATGACGGCGGTATCGGAGACAAGTCGGCAGAGGTAGAAAAAATTCTTAAGTCATATAACAACGTATTCTACATCACCGGTCACATCCACAGCGGTTTCACAAAACCCGGTCAGGAAGATGTTTACGGATATCTCAGCGTTGAATCCGACGGTTCATTCCACAGCATCAATCTTCCTCAGTATATGTATCTTACAATCAGAGGAAGAATCGCAAACGGTACAGGCTTCACCTTCGAAGTTTATGAAGATAAGGTTGAAATCCGTGCAAGAAGCTTCTCCGCAGGTGTATGGTATACAGACTACGACTGGTCGTTTGATTTGGTATAATAAAAAGTGCAACGTAAAAGAATTAGCAGACCTGATTTTTCAGGTCTGTTTTTCTTTTGAAAATGTATTGATATGGATAAATTTCTGTGTTAAAATAATTATGCGACACAACTGAACAGGGCAGACTATAGGGGAAGTGTTTTTATTTTTGAAAAAACACATTCTCTTTGTTTGACGTTCTCTTATAGTTTGTCAAAGTTGTGTCGCAGCAATCGGAGTTATGTGTTTTTCGTGCGTAGCTTCGGCTGCGCACTTTTTGTTTTTGGGGATGATTGCAGTGGTTTTGATTTGTTAAAAATTTGCGTTTCGGCTAAATTTTCTTGCAGTTCTGCTGAGTATATTGATTTTTAGTCTGTCAGGTGTATATTTTTTATAGAAAATCAAAATTTTATGTTACATTTGCAATTTAAACTGACTACATAATAGAGATAAAATATGGAGGTGCTTTTATGAAAAGATTTTTATTCTTAGCATTATCGGTTATTATGGTATTTGCTGTGTTGCCTGTTATGGCATCAGCAGAAGAAACGGTCATCCCGATTTCAGAATGTGGTGGTGTGATTTCATCAGGAAAAACATATTCTGTTTCCACTGCAGAAGAATTTTTACTGTTTGAGGAAATGAATGATAAGTTTCGCGGAGCAACAATCATTCTTACAAACGACATAACTATTCACGACGGTATTTTCTCAGTTGACGAGAATCAGAAGCCGTTGTATAACGGTACATATGCTCTGCCCGAATCGGTAGAAGCTATTGATGTTTTTGAGGGCACTTTCGACGGTAAGGGTTATATAATATATGGACTGTACATAAACGATGCCGAAGGTGCAGGCTTAGTATGTGATTTAGGCGGAACTATAAAAAATATAACCGTAGAAAATTCCCTGTTTATTGGCAACAATTCAGTGGGTTCAATTTGTGCTTGGGGTTCATCATGTTCTGTAGAAAAATGTTTTTCTGAAGCCATTGTCATTGGTTGTGATGATTATGGTGAAGGTGTCGGCGGAATAGCAGGTTGGTTCAGCGGAACAATGAAGGATTGCTGTTTTAGCGGTAAAGTTATTACTTCTAATTATTTTATGGCAATCGGCGGAGTTGTAGGCATGGCTTACGATTCTTATAGAAACTGTGTAAACACAGGGGAGGTTTACGGTTACAGAGCCGACAACATTGGCGGATTTGCAGGCTGGCTTATAGGTGATGCATATGGATGCGCCAACACAGGTAAAGTTTATGGGGAATATTATGCGGGTAACTTTGCAGGTTATATCACCGGCTTTTGTGGTGATTGCTTTGCAGCGGGTGAAGTTTATGCAAAATATCCGAGTAATTTTATGTCTGATTTTGTAGGATATCCTGAACTTGAATATAATCCGTATCCGGGATATGGTTCGCTTTTTCCGGGATACGGTGGTTCACATTTCGCCGGACAGAGCAGCTTTTATCAAAATTTCAAAGGATGTTGTTTTATCCCACGTTACGGTGATACTGTAGATTATTACGGACAATTTGATGAAGATTATCAGCGTTATATTGATTCGGTAACACCGGATCCGTACGGTATGCCTCAAATTGTGGATGATAGCGGATTGTGGTCAGTTACAGAGGAACGATTAAAAAACGACACTTCGTGGTATTTCGGATCTTCTGATTATGTTATCGACACAGGTAATGAAAATAACGGTTATCCCATACCCAAAACATTACAACGCAGAACTGTCGCACCGAGTATTACAAATGTTGAATATGAAAAGTCGTCTGAAATAAGAAATACATTCAATGTAACTGTTGAAGGCAGACCTGCAATGATTCAGTTTATCGAGCCGACAAACGGCACGAGAACATATGACAGAAACCATAAAAATGTAACAATCAAAAGCTACGATGCAGACGGAAACGAGGTCAATTCACTCGACCGAACAGTCGCTTATGAAGTATGGAGCATCTATTCGAATATGATGCCGAATGTTGAAATAAGAACAAGAGCAAAGTACCTTTCAGAAGCAAAGTACACTTGGGAGAGCGAAACCTACGATTTTCCGATGATTCTTGCTAATCCTATTGTTTCAATGAAGCTTTCCTCTACCTCAGGCAAAAAAGGCCCTGTCCCTGCAACAGTTGTTGCTGATGAAAAGACGGAAAAGGTAATGTTCAAAATGCCTGACAACACAACCGTCACAGTTGCATCAAAAGCAACAGACGAAAACGGAAACAAAATCTTTACCGGCAAGGCTTGGATGAATAAAAGTGGACTCAACGAAATCCGCATCCTCATCTACCGCAATAACGTATGGAGACAAGCAGGCACACTTGAATATACAGCTGAATAAAATTAACGGGACGGATTTTTCCGTCCCGTTTTGTTGATATAAACGAATTGACAAATTCGGGTTTGTCGGTATGTTTTATTATAACGGTTGCGTTGCAACCTACACCTCATCAGTCACTTCGTGACAGCTTCCCCTCGAGGGGAAGCTTTGGACTTGCGCAATTTCTCAGCCTTCTCCTTGAGGAGAAGGTGCCGAGGAACGAGGCGGATGAGGTGGAAAGCAAAGAGCTCCACAAACCCGAATTTGATAATTGCTTTTCTTCAAGTTGCTGTGGCTACGTGCTTTAAAACATATATAAAAGGTTGCTGCAATTTGTGCAACAACCTTTTTTCTTTTTTTATAATTGTTTTATTGTTCTTCTTTATATTTTTCTGCCTGAAGGTTGAACATATACGCATACTTGCCGTTCTTTGCCATAAGCTCTTCGTGAGAACCGCTTTCAACAATTTCTCCGTTTTCAAGCATATAGATAACGTCAGCCATAACCGTAGTTGAAAGACGGTGAGAGATGAAAATAACCGTCTTGTCCTTTGCGGCACGTGACATCGCTTCGTTAAGAGAATACTCTGAAACGGGGTCAAGATTGGCGCTCGGCTCGTCAAGGATTGCAAACGGACAGTCTTTGTAGAATGCTCGTGCAACGGCAACCTTCTGCGCCTCACCGCCTGAAAGTGAAACACCGTCATCGTCAAATTCACGAAGAAGAATTGAGTCAACACCGTTGTCAAGCTGCTTGTTGAAACTACTTTCTTTAAGAGCTTCAAGCACCTTTTCTTTGTCAGGACTGTCGTTCATCGCAACGTTTTCACCGAGTGTAGCACCAAAGAGCGAGAAGTCCTGGAAAACAGCGGCATAGTTATCGTGATATGAACGAAGCTTCCAGTTTTTAATGTTTTCACCGCCGACGGTAATCTGACCCTCGGTTACATCGTAAAGACGGAGAATGAGATTTGTCAGTGTAGTTTTGCCTGCACCGTTGTAGCCGACAAGTGCAATCTTCTGATAAGGTTTGATTTCAAGATTGATATTCTTTAGCGTCGGCTCGTCACAGCCGGGATATGTGAAGGAAACGTTTTCGAGCCTGATGGGTACAGGCTTGTCAAATTTCCTGACGATATCTCCGTCCTTGATTTTTTCTTCAGCCGCCATAAACTTCTTGAACTTTTCAACGTAAAGTCCGTTTTCTCTGACCTGAAGTGCAAACCAGCTTGTCATCGCGAAAACGCTGTTACTGACGGAGCTTACACCGTTGAATGTTGCCGCGAAACTGCCGAGGCCGATTTCCTTTGTAACAATTGCCTTGTAGCCCATAAAAAGAGTAACACCAAGGCAGATAAGCAAAGTCATCGGCAGGCTTTCCTGGCTGAAATAAAGAATCCACTGTTTTTTAAGGAAAGGTGAAATTGTGAAGATGCGGTCTTTAAGATTATCGTTATATCTTTTTTCGATCATTTCGCCTGCAGGGTTAAGACGTAATTCCTTCGCGTAATCCTGAAGATAGAAAACACGCGAAAAATAAAGGTTTTTTCTGTCAAGCGGAGTCATCGCCGTTTTCTTTTCAACATTGACTTTTGCAATCAGCTTTCCGACGGGTACCATTATGCCGATACAAAGTGCGATGAAAATAAAGCACGTCGGGTCAATGGTGATAATGACCGCTGTGATGGAAATAATCGAAACCATATGAGTAACGAAATCACGTGTGCTTGAAAGTATACTGTTGACACGGTCACTCATAGTGTTCATCGCAAGAACGAAGTCGTTATAAAAAGCGGGGTCATCATAAGCCTGAAAGTCCATTTTTGCCGCCTTTTCGTAAATCATCGAATAAAGCTTATAATTAAGCTTTTCAACCTGCTTCGGACGGTAGACTTCGTAGAACAATGTGCTTCCAAGGTTGCCGAGAACAACGACCGCCGCAAAAGCAACGCACGCAACGGCGATTCTGTAAAGTGCAACACCCGAGATTACAACGTCAATGATGTACTTGAGCAAAACGACGTTTGAAAGAATCCACGGAAGGTTTGAAAGTACGTCAAAAAGCATCAGGGAAAAAAGAAGCCCCGGTGAGTTTTTCAGAACGAATTTGAGCATAAACAGATAATTTTTAAAGCTGTTTACTCTTTCGTTGGTTTTATTCTTCATCGTCGCTTTCCTCCTCTCTGTAACCCGATGCCTGCAAGGTAAACATCTCGCAGTATTCACCGCCGAGAGTCATAAGCTCTTCGTGAGTGCCGCTTTCAGTCAGATAACCGTCCGAGAAAACGAGAATATTGTCGCTTCTTGTCGCGCTTGAAAGACGGTGTGAAATATAAATAACAGTTTTGTCTTTTGTGCCTTCCATAAGGCTGTCGTACATTTTTGTTTCTGCAACTGGGTCAAGCGCAGAGGACGGCTCGTCAAGGATTGCGATGTCAAAATCCTTTGCAAACATTCTTGCGATTGTGACCTTCTGACTTTCACCGCCTGAAAGCAACGCTCCGTCTTCGATAAATTCTCTTGTAAGAATCGTGTTTTCTTTTTCGTCAAGGGTAAGAATTTTATCGTAAACTCCGCTTTGACGGAGTGCTTTTTGCGCAAGGCTGATGTTATTTTCGTCAACCTCCCGGATAAGTACATTTTCTGCAACCGTCATGGCAAAAATTCTGTAATCCTGGAAAACGCTTGCAAACTTTTCACGGTATTTAAGAAGGTCATATTCTTTGATGTTGATTCCGTTATAAAGAATTTCGCCTTCATCAACGTCATAAAGACGCATCATAAGCTTTGAAAGGGTAGTTTTGCCTGCACCGTTATGGCCGACGACGGCAATACTTTCCCCCTTGTTGATTCTGAAAGAAACATCTGTGAGTGTGTTCTTCTTGTTTCCGCTGTAACGGAAAGAAACGTTTTTGAATTCGATACTTTCAAATTCTCCGGGTTCAATTCCGCCACCTTGGATTTTTGGCTCGTATGCGAGAAATTCGCGGAGATTCTGCACCCAAAGGCAATGCTTCTGTTGCATTGTAAAATAATATCCGAGCTGATTGAGCTTGTTTCTGCAGTTTGTGATAGCGGAAACAAGAACGGAAAATTCAGAAATCGGAATATCACCGCGTACAATAAGACGGTAGCAACCGTAGCCGAATCCGCCTGCAATGGGAATAACCTGACCGAAAAAGTCGCTGAACATTTCAAGCACGGCAATTTTCCAACCGTATTTTTTTATTATTTTGATGTTGGTGTCAACCGCTTCTTTGAAACGACGGTTGACAACCTTGAAGATGCTTGTCGTTTTGATTTCCTTTGCAAAATCTTTGAGAAGTACAGTTCTTTTGGTGTAATCTTTCTGTCTTTCAAAAGGGGTCATTTCCTTTTCTTTTTGGAACTCAACACCGTTTCGCTTGATGCGGAAATACATAACGATTACAGGACAGATAAGGACGATGAGAAGAATCGGATCAATCTGATAAAGATAAACCGCCAATGTGATTATGCTGAAAATAGAGCCGATTGTCCACGCGGAACCTTCAATTATTCTTTTATAAGCTCCTTTTTCAACAACCCAGGTTGCACGGTTGTAGCTGTCAAAGAAATCAGGATTTTCATAGCATCCGAGCTCAACCTGCTGTGCTTTTTCAAAAATCATCCTGTTTATGTAGCCTTCAAGCTTGATTTCCTGCTTCTCACGTACGGGGTGGAAAACGATATATCCGAAAAGGTCAACGGCTAATTTGCCGAGAATAATAAGTCCGATTTTGATGACAAATTCACGGTAAGTTCCGTTTCCCTCGATGATTGAAAGAGCTGTTTCCAGGAACATAACGTTGAAAACAACAGCATAATAAACATTTTCGCTTATGTAAGCAAGGTAAATGAGTAAAGTCGCAATCGGTGCACTTTTGAAGCTGCATTTAAGCATAAATCCGGTGTTTCTGAAAATATGTGCTTTTGCTTTGAAATCGACCGCTTTCAGTATAATCCCTCCCTTAGTAACCGCTGATAATCACAGCCCGATTTAATCAGCGGATATTTGCGGAAAATTTTATTAATTTAAAAAATCTTGTCGTAACCCTTTGCCCAGATTTCAACAAGCTTTCTGTCCCATCTTCTCGGGATTGCAAGGCAGGTTGCAGTTACAAGTGAAATTTTGTTTCCCGCATTTATAAACTTCTTAAGGAATGTGATGTCGCTGCAAGCCTGCTTAGCTTTGTTAAGAAGGTCATTGATGTCAAAGAAATCAATGACGTCATAGAAGCTTCCGAAGTTTGCTGTCATTGTAACGTTGTAATCGGTAAGAAGACCGGAAGTAAAACAGTAATCAAGGTCTTCGGGAGTGAACTTGAACATAAGATTTTTAACGCACTCAAGCGGAGCAAGGCCTGTGCCGAGGTGCTTGAAGAAAAGCACCTGATATTTCCAAAGTGCCTCAACGCCGAAGCCCTGAGTCGGATCATTGATAACCGTTTCTGCAAGGATACGTGCAGCCTTGAGCGAATTTGCGATACCCGAACCGATGAGAGGTACTGTCATAAATGCACTGTCGCCTATTGCGGCGTAGCCGTCAGCAACCATAACTGAAAGCGGATGACGCACGGGGATTTCAACAAACTGACCGCCACGGACAACTTCTGTGCCGAGGCGCGGATTATCGGGACGAAGCCACTCGGCAAATTCTTCAACATCATCCATATCGTAATCTTCAAATCTGCCGATGAGAAGATCTGTGTGCTCTTCTTCGGAAGCAACCCAGGCAATGCTTTCTGTGCCCTGAGGACGGAGAAGAACTTTAAACTTGTCGGCAACATCAACGTCGCTTGCCTTGTTGTAAAAGGCTCTGTAAATTGTAACCTTCTGCTGACGTGTGATTTCCTTCTGAATCATAAGCGAAGAGGGGAGATTGCGGCGAACGGGTGAATTCATACCGCAAGCATCAATAATGAGGTCAGCGAAGAAATCGCCCTTTGAAGTGCGGATACCTGCAACACGGTTACCGAGCATAATCGGCTTCTGAACTTCACATTCGTAAACAATCTTAACACCTTTGTCGACAGCGTTTTTGATAAGGTGGTCGTAGATATCCTTACGCTCCATCTTGATTTCAAGCTCATCATGTGGTACGTGCTGATAAAGCTTTGAAACACCGTTGGAAGAAACGAAGGTCATATCTTCTTTGTATTCATATTTATCTTCATCGGGCATAGGGATTTTTGCAATTTTAAGTGCTTTAGGGTCGAAAATATCTGTCCAATCGTAACCGAGTGTTCCCTCAGCCTTCATTTCGTAAACAGTAACGTCATAACCTGCATCTGCAAGCATTGCAGCCGCAGCGATACCGCCGTGACCGAGACCTGCAACAATGATTTTTTTAGACATAGCATAAACCTCCCAAGAATATTTAAACATATGGAAAAATTATAGCACTAACGGTTGTTACATTCAATAGTTCCAAACTGAAAAATAGTACGAATTTGTTTAAAGTATAGCTCATTGTTTTATCAAATAACAGTCTTGTTTTTATGAATTTTTTATAGTATAATAAATATGTGAAAAACACCCGTCATTTCCGACGGGTGTTCATTGCATTATCAAGAAAAAACAGGCGACTTCAAGCCGCCCAACATATTTATCATAACACAACTAACCCTTGTGTGTCAACGGTTTTTGAGCTTTGCCGGAACATTTCTGTGTTTTGCATAATTCAGGGCTTTCAAGTTTATGGAACATTGCGGATTGAAAAAAGGTTGAATCTGTGTTATATTATAGACACAGAAAGGAACAGGTGATACCAATGAACAGGTAAAACCCTAAAAGCTCCGATCCTATTAAAACAAGTTAAGAGTAAAGCTTAAAACCCAAGTGTTCATAACGATAGCTCAGAAAGTGGTGTAAAGAGTTTTAAGTAATACACAAAACAAGTTTTAAAAAGATTGAGCTGAAACCTTTAATGAATCAGAATAGAAATTTAAATGCCAATGGTGACTTGAATAAAAACAATAACCGTAAAAACATTTAAATGAAAGTTCCGTTTTATTAAAGAAAGTCCTAAACTGAGAAAGAGAGGTATATAAAAAGATGTTAGATATCAAGAGTGAACAGAAATAACCCTTGACCGGCTCAAATGTGTAAAGAAACATTCGGTCAGGGGTTATTTCAATTTTATAACACTTTTTATATTTAAGCTACGCCTGAAAGGGCGTTTTTTTGTTTTATTTGCAAAAGCGGTGGGATAGTACCCACCGCCAAACATCAGTTTATAACTGTTACTCTGTCATCGTCCGTTCAGTTAATGATTGCACCGTCGTGCTCATTATAGAGAAAAAAGAAATATGCGGTTTCTTCATCAGCCTTGAAGTTTCTGAGAGCTTCTTCTGTTACAAGAAGAGAAAGCACGGCTGTGTTGTCATCGCCGTTTGCAACTTCAACTGACGGTATATATCCCATTCTGTGAAGCTTTTCCGATATTTTAATAAGCTCATCCTTACCTGTAATCATTTTTGTATCCTCAAAAACCCTGACGGCAACTCTGTAAACAATTCTGCCGCCCGTTTCATCGCAGGTATCTCCGTATGCTTCAAATGCGGCATTCAAGGGTGTTGAAAAAAAGCTTGTTCCGTTTTTAGGCACGGCATAGCAGGCTGAACCTGAGGAACCGACACCTTCATAAGAATCAATTATATCCGTTCTGATAATGGTTTCGCTGTTGTTCTCTTCGTCATCCGAAGGAACACAAGGACCATTATTAAACGGGGTGTCCTTGACAGGCTCATAATAATCCTTTTCGCCTGTTACAGCAGAATCAGCAAGAGTCTGTTCGTCCGTTTTTGATGGCTCGGGTGAAAGGGGAGAGCTGATTTGTTCTTTCTGCTGCAGACCGAAACCCGCGAACAAAACCAACGTTACACACGTAAAGGAAACGGAGAGCTTGACAGTTTTTTTTCTTGATTCCCTTTTCTTCTGTGCGTATTCATCTCTGCGGCGAAAAACACTTTCTGCCATTTCATCATAAGTCTTCATAAATAAAATCCTCCTTCTTGAGTTCTTCCTTTAAAGCAAGTCTTGCTCTGTAAACAAGAGTTTCAATGTTGTGAACCTTCTTTTTCATCACGGTTGCCGCATCTTTATTGCTGAAGTTTTCGAAATAGACAAGCCACAGAATCTGCCTGTATTCAGGCTTGAGTCTGCTCATTGCGCGATGAAGCAAAATCTTTTGTTCTTCATGAAAAAATTCTGATTCAATTATTTTTTCTTCATCTGTCCGGTATATTATGTCTTCAAGCGGGATATCTTTCCGTCCGGAATGTTTTTTCAGATAATCCAACGCAACATTCCTGCCGATTGAATAAAGCCACGTTTTAAAGCTTGATTTGCCTGAAAAACGCGGTCTTTTGGTCACAATTTTAAAGAACGTATCTTCCGTCAGGTCTTCAGCAATATGTAAATCGCGGACAAAACTGTTGATGTAAAACATAAGTCCGTCTTTGTATTCTTTTATTATCTCAACAAAACCGCTGTCATCACCGTCAAGGAAACGGCGGTAGCTACTTGCACCGTTATCCATCGGCATCCTCCTTCCTGAAAGGTGTCCTTTCACTTATTAGACGATATAACCCAACAAAACCTCACAGGTATTATAACAGATTTTACGGTGTAAGTTTTGATAATTTGTTTTATAAAAAAGAACAGTAATCTGAATTTCGGTATTGTAATTTGAAAGTTTTTGTGCGATAATAAATTTGTATAATTATAATTCCTGATCGGAGGTTTGTTTATGGGCAGAAAGTGTGCATTAATTCTCGCGGCAGGCGAGGGAAGACGTATGAAAACCTCAAAGCCTAAGGCTTTGGCGGAAGTTTTATTCAAACCTATGATTGACTGGGTGACCGATGCCGCAATTGCAGGCGGTGTTGACGATATCTGTGTTGTTACCGGTCACGGACGCGAGGAGCTTGAAGCGCACCTTGGCGGAAAGTTCAGCACTGTTGAGCAGAAGGAACTTCTCGGTACGGGTCACGCAGTTATGCAGGCTAAAGATTTCATCAAGGCTCACACTCCGGGCGATATTCTCATCCTTAACGGCGATGCTCCGCTTATCGATGCAAAGACAATCAGTACGGCATACGAATACCATACTTCACATAAGAATGCGGTTACAATCATTTCTGCAAAGATTGACAATCCCACAGGTTACGGCAGAATTATCCGTAACAAGGATAAGTGCCTTAAGAAGATTGTTGAAGAAAACGATGCAAACAACGCCGAGAAGATGATTAACGAGGTCAACTCAGGTGCATATTGGTTCAATTGCTCTGTTTTGCTTGAAGCTCTTGAAGGTATTGTTGAAATGCACGACAAAAAGCGTCAGGCGGAATATTACCTGACGGATGCTATTGAGGTTATCCTTGATAAGAATCTGAATGCAGTTGCTTACGAGGCAGGCGATCCTGATGCTGTGCTTGGTGCCAACGACAGAGTACAGCTTCAGAAATTAAACGAAATTGCACGCAGAAAGGTTATGGAAGACCTTATGCTTGACGGCGTTTCAATTCCGTGTGCTGACGGTGTAATGATAAGCCCGAATGTTAAAATCGGTGCAGAAACTGAAATCCTTCCGGGTACTATCATTAAGGGTGATACCGTAATCGGTGAAAACTGTGTTATCGGTCCGAACAGCCTGATTGAAAACAGCGTTATCGGTGACAATGTTACTCTTAACAACACTCAGTGCTACTCTTCAACGGTTAAGAACGGAACAACAATCGGCCCGTTCGCAAGAATACGACCTGACTGTGTTATCGGCGAGGATGTTAAGGCAGGTAACTTTGTTGAGTTCAAAAACGCAAAAGTCGGCGACAGAACAAGTGTTTCGCATCTTTCTTATATCGGTGATGCAGACTTCGGTACAGACATCAACGTAGGTTGCGGATGTGCGACAGTTAACTATAACGGTAAGGAAAAGAACCGTACAAAGGTTGACGACCACGCATTCCTTGGCTGCAGCACGTATCTTGTTGCTCCCGTAAGTGTAGGTAAGAACAGCTATACAGCGGCGGGCTCGGTTATTACTGAGGATGTTCCTGACAATGCACTTGCAATTGCGCGTTCAAGACAGACAATCAAAAAAGATTGGATTTCAAAGAAAAAGCCCTACAAATGGCAGAAATAAGAGGTAGATTATGAATAAGAATTTTTTAATCAGAGCAGCGTCGCTCATACTTGTTGCAGGTGTTCTGCTTTCATCATTCGGATGCAAAAAAGGTGATGATGAGCAACCGACAAAAGATGCAGATACAAACGCTACGGGTGAGCTTGCATTGCCTTCAGCAGAAAACGGAACATTCAAGGTTGATGTTACGGTCTATCCTGAAAAGGTGGACGGAACAACAAAATCTGGCGCAACAACGAAAGTTACCGAGAAAACAGGAGAACTGTATTACATCAGTATCCAGAAAACTCTTGACAGCGTAAACGACAATATGAAACGCCGCTTGACGGAAAAAGCCGGTGAGTTAGGAATCGACAAAGCAAAGGCTGAAAAGATGATCAAAAGCGGAACAACATGGAAGCATGTCAGCGTTTTTGTTTACGTTCTTAATTCGAATTCAAAGGATTCTGCACTTAGATTTGTTAAATCGAAGCAGACAGAAAATCTGATTATTGATACTGAGCTTGACACTGAATACGGTATTCCTGCAGGCAGAGGAAACCATGTGGCTCTGGACGCATATATTGACACTTCAAAGTTCGAGACTGAGGAAGAAATCGTTGCAACCCTTCAGAGTATGGATATTAAGATTTCATACACACTTATGGATAACTCATCGGATTCAGTTGACGATTGGTCCAAGGTTACAACTGCTTATATGCCTGTTAAATTTTAAAAAAGTTTCGGGACGGTTATCCGTCCCGATAGTTTTGACAAGGAGTATAAAATGTTTTTAAGAAAAAAAGTAACGGCAGTGCCGTCAGGTTCACCTGAGTTTATGATTGTCGGCCTCGGTAACCCGGGAAGAGATTATGAGTTTACAAGGCACAACGCAGGTTTTCTTACACTTGACCACATTGCTGTTGAAGAAAATGTTGAAATTAAAAAGCTTAAGTACAAGGCTTTGATAGGGGATACCATTATTTCAGGTCACAGATGCTTGCTTGTAAAGCCACAGACCTTTATGAATAACAGCGGAGAGGCAGTCAGGGAAATTTCTCAGTTTTATAAAATTCCGCCTGAAAAAATTATCGTTATTTTCGATGATATTTCGCTTCCTTGCGGAAAGCTCAGAATAAGGCGCAAGGGAACGGACGGCGGACACAACGGAATCAAGAGCATCATCTATCACCTTAATTCAGATAATTTCCCGAGAATCAAAGTTGGTGTGGGGGCAAAACCACATCCCGATTATAACCTTGCAGATTGGGTACTTTCCACATTCAAAAAGGATGAAATGGAAGAGCTGAAAAAGGCGATTGCAAAAGCAACTGAAGTTTTGCCGTATATGCTTGACGGTGAAATTGACAAGGCAATGAATAAAGCTAACTAAAAAGACCTCGGATTTAGCTGACGCCACATAAGGCAGTAATTTTAAAATACTAACTTATGGGCGTTGCAAGGAAAGAAAATCAGAGAGAAGTTACGGCTTCTCTCTTTTTCTTTTATTTGCACATTAGACAAATCCTTCTTTAATTTGTACAATGAAAGTACAAAATTTAAAGGAGGACTTTTTATGTCAAATAAAAACTCTATCAGTTATCGCAATGTTGGAGATTACAACATTCCTAATCTTGAATTACCACCCGAAGAGGCAAATATCAGGCTCGTTAAATGGGGTATGATGCACAAGCATTATCTTCTGAAACACAAGAAAGTGCTGTTTACAACACTACTCACCCAAGGCAAACTTTATCAGCACTGTGCGAAGGTTGAAAAGCAGGCTCGTGAGATGTTTGATACTATTGTTGAGCAGATGAAGGAGGCAGAAGGTGTAACAGAGCAACTGAAAGAAGAAAATCAGAAGGAATGGGTGTGCCGTATGCAAAATATTAAAGCAAGGGCAAGAGAGATTGTTGCAACAGAATTAATTTATATATAATGCCGCTTTCAAAATATTGACTTTCTTGACATAAAATAGTAAAATTAATATTATGACTTACCTCAATTACCATGTTTCATTTTGTTAAGAAACCTATTGAAACCGTTGACATATCAAACTTGTTGTGGTATTATAATAGAAATATTCTTAAGACAGTTGGTTTTATTCTTTTATATGGGTATTGTAAAATTCCAACCGAGGATGAATTTCGTTAATTGTGTTTGTACCATTAACCTTTCATCTTGTTTTGAATAGGATGAAAGGTTTTTCACATAACTTTACATTTTGCATAGTTGTGTTATTGAAGACATATACTTCAGTGCTGCAAGATGCGTATAAATTAGGTGTGGATGTAAATAATACAGAGGATATGGGAAAATGAAAAGGATTTTGAAATCGTTTCACAATTTTTTTAATCGTTTCAAATTTAAACGACTAAAAAAATATGAGCAATTTGGAGTTACGTTTGCAATTACATATCTGATAACAATCATGTTTTGTTTGTTGGTTGTTTTTAATTACTTTGAAGACATAATGGTTGCAACTAATAACACCGAAAGCTTTTTGTCTTTTTTTGGTTCTGTGCAAAACATTTTTACTTTCGGATATTGTAATGATCTTAATGCGTTGGATTATTTGACTGCAAAAATTTTTGAGACACTAATTCCGACCACTTTGACTTTTTCGGGAACGATACTAGTATTGCAGACTACTAAAAGAAAGAATACCTCTCTAAATACATTTTTGTTTATTTCGTTGTTTGCTTTTGCAATGGTTGGCATGTTCTTTATGGTTGCAAGGCTTCAATCAATGTTGAATCTTTACATGTGGCTCTTGTTAGTTTTGTTTTTTTTCGTTTTTTTCTTTTCTGCAAAAGTTTTTGTTCTGCAAAACAAGGACGAGAATTTGCATAAAAGCGAAGAGTCTGATGGAAAAATAATCGGTTAGAATGGAGAGATATAATATGAACTTAATTATTGGAATAATTATTACTTTTTTGATAAGCGGAAGTGTATTATACATTTTAAATAAAAATGATGTGCAGCAAAATAAAACTATATATAAGCGTTCCAATTTTTTGTGTTGCGCTAGCAATAAGAACTCCTACTCAAAGGCACGAGATGTGTTTAAAACATTAAAGGAAGCTGGTATCGAACCTAATTTTTTAGGAGGACAGCATGAATAATGATGTTTCTTCTTTTGACAGTTTTTGGCAAAAAATTGTTTTGAAGGCTTTATCCCTATGTCAACAAGAACTAGACAATGAATTTGCAAAACAGGCAAATTTTACAGTTGAAGATTTAGAGATATACAAGAATAAATTGGAAAAAATATATAAACGTAAACGAGAATGGCTAAAATCCGAGTATTTACCAAATGAAGAAAACCCAATTTTGGATTTCCATAAATTGAGTTCAATAATGTGTCGAAGTATAATAGGTATCAAGCCGTTTCGTTATGACATTGATGAAGCTGAAAAAATCTTCGCTAAAATAAGCAAAGATAAACAAAAGAGTCAAATTGAAAAAGTTAATTGGCAAATTAATAATGTGTATGTAAATTATAAATTAGCATTTTTGGTTGCTGAAGGAATTATATTTATCGATTTACTGTTTTGGGCACAGAAAAAAATTAATGAAATTGAAGATAATTATGAAAGCGATGCAATTGAGGCTAATACAGATAATGTAAAGAATAAATTGCAGGTATATAGAAAATTTATTAATTTATTAAATTCACAACAAAGATTGTATAGTTATAAGGCATCAAATACGCACGATAATTTTATTATTAGTGCAATAATAGCGTTAATGAAAAATGATTACTTAAAAAGGGATTTTGATTATCTTCAGTTTTCATTATCTATGTTTCAGTGGCAAGAATATACAAAAAAGCAAAATCTTTACGATATACTAAACAATAATTCTTTTAATTTAACACTTGCTGATTTAGTTTAATTTATAACCCAAAGTAGCACAACGCAAACATTGTGTTGTGCTTTTTAGTGTCATTGAAGAACACTAATATTTGACGATTGTGTTATTTAATATAAAAACACCTGTTGCTAAAAGTAGCAGGTGTTTTTATATTAAAATTGCCCCCACAAATGTGAGGGCAATAACTATTGTTTTTATATTTCACCACTTAGCTTGTTTCAACTCACAAAACAAAGAATACACATCTCCGCAAATCATAGCATCAAAGTAATCTTTTAACTCTAATATAGCTTTCCACTTGTATTCGGTAGTGTCTTTAAAATCGAATTTAAGAACACTGTTTACCATTTTCTTTTCAGCATAACAATAGCCGTTTGCTAATGATAAAGCATCACACAACTGAATTAGCTTATCATAGTCGTCGTATGTAACACTATCAAGATAATTTTTTATAAACTGCTTTTCATCTGCAGAGCAATCCCAACTATCATAAATAGCATCAACATCTTTATATTGAAAAGTATGTGTCATGCAAATTCTTGCACCATCTTCAAATCCGATACTCGTCAAAAAATTAAATCCTTCCAAAGCATGGCGGGCTTGCATAGTGCCGTTTCTTCTTCCTATATCGTGAAGAAGCCCAACAATATAAGCCTTTTCACTATCCATATTTGCTTTGCTCGCAATCTTCTCTGCCAAGTGAGCAACATTATACGAATGACTAATCCATACACCGTCATTTAACTCTTTTGCTTCTGCAATCAGGTTTTCAGCATACTGTCTGTTCATATTAACCCTCTTTTTTTACTGAGCCAACATAAGCCACCGTCTGATTCTCAATTTTCACAATTCCGTCAGTTTCAAACTCATCAAAAATCTTTTCTATTTCTTCAATGTACAAATCAAAATTACTATCGCCTTTTTTTAAAGAATATGAGCCTGAAAGACTACGGTTTATAAATTTTTCTCTGTCAAAATATAACGGATTGTCAAAAGTTATATATTCATAATTATTGTCAAAGAAATATTTAATTCGGTCATCATGTGGCTTTGTGCCACCGCTGAAGCCTTTGAATTCAGGGCAGTATTTAGAATAAACTCTATGTAATTCCTGATTTATCAATTCCTCATTATTTCTGGTGTTCCAAATAAGAAAAGCTTTTCCTTCCGGCTTAATTATACGAGAACATTCTGTTTTGAAGCTTTGAGTATCAAACCAATGAAATGCTTGTGCAGTAGTTATAAAGTCAACAGAATTATCAGGAAGCGTTGTATTCTCGGCACTGCCTGCAACAGATTTGAAATTAGGATATTCACATAATTCTTTTTCAGCAACAAGTCGCATATCAGTGTTCGGCTCAACACAAATAACATTACAGCCTTTATCAAGAAGTTGTTTTGCAAATTTGCCTGTGCCTGAACCGATATCAGCAACAACAGACGAAGCAGAAAATCCGCATTTATCAAACAAGCAATCAATAAATTCAGTCGCATAACTTGGCCTGCTTTGTGTGTATTCATTTGCAATGCCATTGAATTTTTTTGTGGTATCCATATTTTCAACTCCTTCTCTAAAATCATTGCCATTTATCAAAAGGCAGAATAGTAATTATTTTGTCAGGTGTTATCTTGATATTAATTATATCATAGTCTCACCACTGATTTCAATCAGTTTACATATACTTGTTACTTTAGAAGTAGTAGGTGTTTTTTTTGCAAAAACTGCCCTCACAGGGAGAGCAGTGATTCATATTGATTATAACATTTATTTGTCAGTTGCTTACCTGATGGTTAGTATATCTCTTATAAATTAAGGGTAGGCAAACAATTATTACCCCTAAAGCAACAAGTGGGAAAAGGTAGCGTATATCAATAAAAGTCCCATCGAAATATGCATACCTTGGATACCCTGTTATATATGAGCCGAAAACCATACTTACAGGCATAATCTCAATAAGCTGAGAAATGTATTGATTGCCGTTATATCCGATAAACTGTGAAAAAAATGGAAGCAGACAAACAAGCGATGATATTGCTATAGATGTAATCTGCTTTTTGCAGAATGCTGATACAGCAAGAGTTATAACGCAAAGAGAAATACACCCGACAAGAATAAACGAGATAACCGATAGAAGTTTTGTCAGGTGACTTTCACCCTGGCCTACATTAATACCTTCTGTTCCAAGAAAAATAAAGCTGATAATAAGTGCCAACAGAACATATACCACAAAACAAATTACTGTATAAATTAGTGATGAAATAATTTTTCCGCTTACAAGGGTACCTCTTCCTTTTTTGCTTGAAAGAAGAAATGCATCAACGGAAAGTGAGTATTCCGCTGTAAAGACATTGCAAATACCGAAAATTATAATAATTGCAAGAAAAATCCCCACATCCTGAGAGAGTATAGAATAGAAATTTTCCCAACCATAGTCATATCCGGAAATAAAGCCTTTTTCAAGTAACTCTCTGTGTTGCTTGGCTAAAAAAGCATTATAATCCCTGTAATACTGCGTTTCCTCAGTGCTGTTTGCATAATATTCTTCACGTTCAATGTTTCTTTCAAGATTTTCGTAGTCCTTTACACTCCAACAAAGCTTTATATATTCAGGAATGTACTGCTTTTTTATTGAGACTTTAGGTGCATTTGACATAAGAGAATCAAATTCTGCTTCAGTTATTTCTCCCGTTTCTAATTTGAAGAATAAATCTGAAACATTTATATCATATTTGCCCCAAAAGACTGTTCCACCGTCAACATAGTCCTTAAGCTGTTCCTCATGGCTTTCATAATAAATGTCGTCGCGGCTTTCAAAATCATCAACAGCTTTTCGTAGCTCGTCAATAGTGTCATTTGATACGAAAACCTCAGGAGCTTTTTCTCCCTTCATAAGTGTCATATCAAAATGACCTCTTGTGCCGGCATTATATTGATATACTGCAATCGAAGACAGCGCAATCATAGCCGCAAGGCAGATAACAAAAGCACCTATAAAAAGCTTGTTCTGAAAAATCTTTTTAAGCTCATACTGTATAATGGTTTTCATTTGTTGACACCTCCCCGAAAAAATTCAGATAAACATCACTTAAATCAGGCTCACAAGGTTCAGCGTTTTCACAGGGCTTTTCAACAGAAAGAAGTCGCAAAGATACGAGACCATCACTTTCTGTAAAAGCTTCACCGATAATAAAACGCTTCTGTATGACAGTCAAAGCCTCTCTTTTAGCTTTTATTCGCCAAACCTTACCTTTTACACTTTCTGTTAGGCTCTGAACTGTTCCGTCTGCAACAATTCTGCCTTCTTTCATAATAAGAACTCTGTCTGCTATAAAAGATATATCCGATACAATATGTGTAGCGTAAATTACAATTCTGTCCTTTGACATTTCTGTCATAAGGTTGCGAAAACGGATTCTCTCTTTCGGGTCAAGCCCCGCTGTCGGCTCGTCGAGTATAAGAATGGCCGGATTATTCAGAAGAGCCTGAGCTATACCTAATCTCTGTCGCATACCGCCCGAAAAGGTTTTGATTTTCTTTTTCCTTTCACTGTATAAGTCTACATATTTCAGAAGCTCTTCCGTGCGACTTTTTCTGAATGTGCCGTTGATACCTTTAAGTGCACAGAAATAATAAAGAAAATCCTCTGCTGTAAAATCCTTATAGTAGCCAAAGTTCTGCGGCAGATAACCAATTAGGTTACGATATTCTGCATCCAGCTTTTTTATTGATTCACCATCGAGATGAATTTCACCTTGAGTAGGCTTCAGTACATCTGCAATCATTCTCATAAGGGTTGTTTTTCCTGAACCGTTTGCACCTAAAAGAGCATAAACTCCGTTTGTAAGAGTAAGACTCAGATTATCAACCGCTTTTTTATCACCATACTTTTTGGTAACATTAATGATTTCAAGCTTCATACATTTTCACCAGCCTTTCAAATTTAAAGTTTTTAATTGCAATAAAACCTATAAACAAAGCTGAAAGAATAAGCAAAAATAATACTAAAGCAATACTTATCGGCGGCAATCCAAATATATAATTTTGCACCCTTGCAGTTATCTCGCTTTGTGAAATTACAAGACCAAATAAAACAGATACTATTCCTGCGGATATGCCTATAACGGATTTAACATTGAATATACTGCACATTGAAAGTACAAAAGTAGCCGAAAGCAAAAAAGCAATAAGAGAAAAAGTAATGGTATAAAAAACAGTTTCTGATATAAGACTACCTATACATACTACTGCAAGGTCATATATTCCGCATAAAACTAATCTACCTGCAAAAACAGTTTCAGGTTTATACAGACATGCACTTTCCATTTCAAAAAAACTGTATGAAGACGAAAAGTATATACAACCGACACTGCCTACAGCAAGAAATGGAGTAATAATGCAAGCTATGAGAGGAG
>JAZNPE010000059.1:0-5178 GCA_045589535.1 Acutalibacteraceae bacterium
ACTGCATATAAGAGTATTCATTTCATCGTTATCCAAAACCTTGTAAGGATTTCCCTCAAAGGGATGAATTTTTGATACCGGGATATTTACCGGTGATTTGATATTTTGATTAAACATAATTTACCTCCATAAAAATTAATATTTTCTTTTATACTTTTTCTGTTCGGCTTGTATAAGCTTCAAGTGTTTTCTTACAGAATAGCCTGGTCTGCCCATATACTTATGAGCATATTCGCTTGATGACATTTCTTCTTCGTAACAATTTTCATTATCAGCCTTTTTCTTTTCCTGCATTTTCTTGCATAATTCTTCAGCGTTCATAGCATTTACCTCCCTTCATAATTTTTTTCTTTGACCTGAACTTTCTCAGGAAAATACCATTCACGGATAAGTGCCTTTTCCGCTTCAAGACTTTCTTCAAGCCCCGGTCTGTCCTTGATAATGCGTTTTGCAATGTTAATCTTTTCTCTTAATGCAGATATTTCAGACGTAAGAAAATCCCGACGGTCAATAAGGTATTCCTTAGCCGTCGGCTCTTTGCATCTTCTTATCTGATTGTAAATTTTGTTACGCTGGGTTTTAAGCTCCTCCATACGGATGTCAGTCCTTGAAATGAATTTATCAACCTCGGCAAAGTCATAAAGCTTTTCATCAATAGCAAGCTCAATCTGCTTATGCATAAACTCAATCCTCAGTGCAGAGTATTTCATCTTCGGTGAGAACGGATGAGGATTGCAGTTGTTCTTTTCTGCTATCGCTCCTACAAACAAGAGAGCAATAAACAAAAGCGAAATAACAGGAGCACCGAGTACGGCACCGCCCACAATAAGCTTTGTAAAATCTGAAACGGTTCTGCTGAAATTTTCAGGGTAACGGTAACTCTGTGCTGATTCTTTGAACTCATAACCTCTGTAATTGAAAACAAAGATTTGATTTTTAAGATAATTATTCGCACGGGTGTAGTTATAAAAGTTTTCATCAACCTCATAAAGAGGCTGATGATTAATCCTGTCCCAAAGACTTTCATAAGAGTATTCGTCACCGAGATTTGAAAGCTTAATGCCGTGCTTGTCGGTACGGTAACCAATCTTTCCGTCATCAAACCAATAACCCTTCTGACTCATAATTCTGAAAAACTGTTTTATGCTTCTGCTTCTTTGAATAGCGTAGTCAATATCTTCACGCATATAATCATATTTTGTTTTGATACCTTTCTGCATTGCCTTGTAAACATTGTAGGGTATTCGTTTGCCTTTCGGATTTTCAATAACAGACAGTCCGTGCTCAAGACAGATTTCATCACTCGTCTTTCTGAACAGACGGTACATCGCTCTGTCTTCATTCATCTTTCTTCCGTCAGTCATTGAAACGGAATTAATGACTATATGACAGTGAACACAGTTAGCATTCAGATGAGTAGCAACAACCATTTCGTAATCAGCTCCCCACATCTTGTTAGCAACTTCCATTGCAACCTGCTGTGCTTCTTCGGGAGTAACCTCTCCCGGTTTAAAAGAAATATATGCGTGATAGGCAACAATGCCTCCCGTCTTTCCATACATTTCTTTTGTATCAATCATCTGCTGTGCAGCAATGTTAGGGTCACAGTTAATGCCGTCAACAAGAAGTCGCTGTTCACTTTCAAGATTTGTTTTATCCTTATCGGCGGCATAGTGAAGTGATGAAACGAGGTCAGAGTATTTTGACAAGTCCGTTTTACTTTTATTAGTAGCGTAAGACACAACCTGATGAATGTTATTTTTTATCGGCCATATTCTTGTAACTGCCATTATTGGAACCTCCCTTTGCCGGGCTTAAAATATTTTGCGATGTCAGCTTCGAGAGAACGAACCTCAGATAAAACTTCCTTGCATTCATTACGGTCAATGAAACCGATTGCATTTGCTTTAGCAGTAAGCTGATTAAGATTAGTACCGACTCTGCGAAGCTCAATAATAAAATGTTTGTAATCAACAGGCGGAGCTTCAACAAGCCTTGTTCCTAAAATCATTGCTCTGATAATTTTGCTTCGGTCAGTTTTCATAACAGTACAAAATTTGTTTAAGACTTCATTTTCTTCTTCACTGAGATAGACATGAAAATCAATTTCACGTTTACGTTTTGACATAAGGCATCTCCTTTCTTTGATTTTTGTGTTTGGGTGTGGCGGTAAAAACGCTCTGTTTTTACGGATTTGAGGATACAAATCCAATGCTTGCTAAACTTCTGACCAAAATCCAAAAAGTAATAGCAAGCGTTGGATTGTCCTCGTTTAATTACCTGCCGCATAAGAAAAGGCGAGCTGTTCGGACTCGCTTTCTTCAGTAGATATTATCTTACCGGGACCAAAGGGTAAGTCTTCATCATCGGATACTTCATCCTCATCGGGCGGTAAGCTTTTGTTAAATGCTTCCTTTGATATACATATAACTCTCTTAGGGGTACCGAACACTCTGACATTTCTTGTGCATTCTCCCTTTGAACAGATGCTGACACCTTCATTCTTCAGAGCTTTTATTAAGGCTTTCTGTGTTAACGGGAAATGCTCACCGACATCATTACAGCATTTTATAACTGCCGCATAAGCTGCATCAGATTCGAAATAAAAGTTTTCATCGTCATAATATCCTATAAGGTTTCTCGGCATATCAATCGGTCTTATCATACGCTCAACAAGATTAACTTTACCCACATCAATCAGACTGCGAAGCTTACGAATAAATATTTCTGTGGGCTGTTCAGTTTCTGTGAGTGCCTGCTGTGACACACCGAGCCTTAATAAAATTTCATCAAGCTCATTTAACATTGCTGTTTTTGTTTCTGCTGTGATGCCTTCATAGTACAAAAGAGTTTCACAGTAAAGCTCAAAGCCGATTCTTAAATTTGCAAGGTCGTCACATAATCTCGGTCTGATATGAAAATTCATTTCATCAGCTTTGGATTTGTAAAACTTTCTGTTAGCAAGAAAACCGCTTTTGAGTTTTTCTAAAAGCTCTTTCACTCCGTTTTCTTTGTCAAGAAATTTTGCCTTCATCATTTCAGTTGCAAGGAAAGTAAAGTGAGATAAGGTCCCTTCCTCAGCTTCCTTCTGATACTTTGTAAGCTCGTTAAGGTTAATGTCACCGGGCTTGAGCTCAAGAGAAAGAAATCTTGCAACACCGCTTTCACCCACATTGGGAAGATACTCTGCAGTCATTATCACATTACACTGCGGTCTTTTGGCTGCTCTCTGTCTTCCACTTTTATCAAGAGCACCTCTTGCTTCTCTGTTACAGATACCTCGGATAAGAGCCTGAGTGGTTGCATCCTGTGCCGACTGTTCTCTGCCTGAGCCGGGATGATAGTCGTCAATGATAACGGCACAGTCCTTAAGTGTGAAGCAATAGTTCAATATACTTTTGGGTGTATCACGGAAATTCATCGGGATATTATCTTCATTGAACCTGCCGAAAAGGGAATTGATTAAAAGTGACAGCGTAGTTTTCATCGAGCCTGTTTTACCGTAAAGCATAATAACTGTTTTTGTTTCCTTGCCTGCCTTTGCCATAAAGGTACCGAGTACGCTTACCAATGTGTAAGATAGCATAGGAAACATAATCTCTTTCGGTGCAACGGAGTACGGTAAGACTTTCATCAGGTTCATTGTTTCTGTTACATCAGCATCAGTTTTAAATGAATAACCCTTTGTCTTTTCCGTCAGTTCAACCTCTGCGTTGCTGTTACCGGGCATGCAGAATTGCCAACCCGTAGCCGTTTCCCACCAGCCTGTTGTACCGTAAATAGTTTTTGCTTCTGCATATTTTGCCGTTGACTGAATTGCCTGACGGAGATTATCACGGTTGCCGTAGCCTGATTCGATAACACAGTTGATACCCCAATGCTCCTGAGCCCAATCAAGCTGTGCGAAGTTTTTCAGGGGTACCGTTATTTTGCGAAGGTCATTACCTTTCTCGTCTGTGCCGACAATATAAAGGAACCTTTCGTTTTCAGCTCCGTTAGTGCAGGTAATATCTTCGGTTATCCTTGCAAGAAAATTGCTGAGCTTAATGTTGACCGGCTTACCGTTTATCGTCTTTTCTATATACAGTGAGTTGTTATATGCAAAGAACGGGTCTGAATAGTATAAATAATTCTCCAAATTTTTACCTCTTTCTTGTAATGATTTTCCGAACATCCGTACAATACGCACATAAACCAACAGCACAAAGCTTTTATCTGTTCGGGTTTTATCCGTACAATGTGCCACAGTGTTCGCTACAAATACGAACGCCGCAAGGCAGTAGCACAGGGCTTTGCTGCGGTTTGTTCGGTTGTTCGGGTTTCTGAAATTTGTTTAAGATTGTGTTTTTACGGGTGTGGATGTTTTAAACGGCAACAGAATAAAAGTATATTGCCACTGCCGCTTGGCACCTTTTAAGCCTTTATTTAGGCGGCTTTAAGGCACCGTAAACATCCACCCGAGACCTTTTTGCAGACATATATTCTGCATTCCTTTTTCTCTGCTTTACCTTTGCACAGTCGGGACAGAATTTCTGATTCCTGCCCGTTCGCTCGGTTTTCCTTCCGCAAAGAGCACAGGTCAGCATTTCTGCTGTCAGGTCACTGATTAAGCTTCTGTGAAGTGTCTTATCAGCAGGCAGAACTGTATCAAGAAAATATCTGCAGATAATATGACTCGGTGTTATTAGCTGAGGACAGGTGTGGGTGCCACCGTCATCAAGAAGGAGACAGTTGCCCTGATAACAGTTACAGCATCGGCTTTTAATTATTGTCTTGATTTCTGCAAACTGCTTAAGGGTAAGGTTGAGTTTTTGCATGAAGGGTTCCTCCTTTCTTTAAAAATTTAGTTGTACTGCGAAAAAATGTGACGCAGTATTCATATACTCAAATTTACGGTTTTGGGCATAAAAAAGCACCTGATACTTTTGAAGTAACAGGTGCATGTAACAGATTGAAATTTGTGGTGGTGATGTGGTATAATGGGTTCGACAAATAAGAATTTGTAGGTGCGTGCAATGAACCTAATAGAATTAACTCGCAAGAACGATATTTTACAAACATATGAGATTTACAAACACTGTATGTTTATGCCTACCGAAGAAAAGTTTAATAAGAAAGTAGAACAATTTCTGAATAATAACTCTGTAAAAATCTTTGCTTGTTTTAGTCACGGAAAGA
>JAZNPE010000060.1:0-19551 GCA_045589535.1 Acutalibacteraceae bacterium
CCGATGGATTGTATGGGTTGCGGCGTCTGCGTAGGCGTTTGTCCGACAAATTCACTCGTTATGGTATCTCGTGAGAGCCAGGATGCACAGCAGGCAGCATTTGACTACTGTGTAGCTAACGTAACAGAAAAGGCAGAAACAACAGAGAAGATGACTGTTATTTCAAGCCAGTACAAGAAGCCGTTGCTCGAGTTCTCAGGCTCATGTGCAGGTTGTGCTGAAACAGCTTATGCTCGTCTTATCACACAGCTCTACGGCGACAGAATGTATATCTCTAACGCAACAGGTTGTTCATCAATCTGGGGTGGTCCTGCAGCTACATCACCGTATACAACAAACAGCAAGGGTCAGGGTCCTGCATGGGCTAACTCACTTTTCGAAGATAATGCTGAGCACGGTTACGGTATGTACCTCGGCCAAAACGCTATCCGTAACAGCCTCATCGAAAAGGTTAAGGCTGCTGCAGAGTGCGAAAACGCAACAGCTGAGCTCAAGGCAGCTTGCGAAGGCTACCTTGCAACAGTAGCAGACGGTGCAAAGAACGGCGCTGCAACAGAAGTTCTTGTTGCTGAGCTTGAGAAGTGCGGCTGCGACATCTCTAAGGAAATCCTTGCTCAGAAGGAATACCTTTCAAAGAAATCAGTATGGATCTTCGGCGGTGACGGTTGGGCATACGACATCGGCTTCGGCGGTGTTGACCACGTTCTTGCATCAGGTGATGACGTAAACATCATGGTATTCGATACAGAAGTTTACTCAAACACAGGCGGACAGGCATCAAAGGCTTCTCAGGTAGGTCAGGTTGCTCAGTTCGCAGCAGCAGGTAAGGCAATCGCTAAGAAGAGCCTTGCAGAAATCGCAATGTCATACGGCTATGTTTACGTTGCACGGCTTGCTATGGGTGCTGATATGAACCAGACACTCAAGGCAATCATGGAAGCTGAAGCATATCCGGGACCGTCAATCATCATCGGTTACGCTCCGTGTGAAATGCACTCAATCAAGGGCGGTATGATCAACTGCCAGGCTGAAATGAAGAAGGCTGTTGACTGCGGTTACTGGAATATGTTCCGTTACAACCCGGCACTCAAGGCAGAAGGCAAGAACCCGTTCACATTGGATTCAAAGGCTCCTGCAACAGAGGGCTACCGTGCATTCCTTCTTAACGAAGCTCGTTATGCATCACTTACAC
Source organism: Acutalibacteraceae bacterium (assembly GCA_045589535.1). Taxonomy (GTDB): domain Bacteria; phylum Bacillota; class Clostridia; order Oscillospirales; family Acutalibacteraceae; genus CAG-488. The sequence continues at coordinate 1,193 of JAZNPE010000060.1, forward strand.
GTTCATTCCCTGAAAGAGCTGAAGAACTCTTCGCAAAGGCTGAAGCAGGCGCTAAGGATCGTTATGCTCACCTTGAAAGACTCGCAAAGATCTACGGCACAGAGGAATAATCAAAACTCAATAAAATTAACGGCAGTCGGTAAAACGGCTGCCGTTTCTGCATATATTATATTGGAATAATCGAAGCAGAGCATGTGAACTTTTTATCAAATTGAATTATTCATAAAAATATGAATAAAGACAGAATCTACATTTTGTATAGTTGTGAAACACTGCACACTACTGTGTTGTCAACTTGCACAAAAAACACGTTTTTTACCAACACATTTAAAGGTATCTGTTGTGCAAATTGATAAAAATAGCCAAATTTGCTTTAAAGTGCTAAAAAAACACTTGAAAAAAAGCTTTGATTATACTATAATCCGTAGTGAGGAAAAGTGTTTTCTTAGTTGTTGCTCACGAGCAGCTTAACCTAAAAGCGGTACTAACGTTATACCACTTTCCGGACGGGGAAAACCTGACCTCAAATATTTTATAGGAGGAATTGTTATGGGCACAAAAATCATTTCAATCATCTTGTCAATCATTATGACAATCATGACAACTCTTTTCCCGGGCTTCTCATGGCCGGGCGAAGACACAATGGAAATCGGTGATTTCTTGACAGATGTTGGCGTGGCTTTCGGTTACACTGTTCCGGAAACAGACGAGGTTCTTTACGGCGTCGCACCGGATAACGAGTACTATGACGCTGTTGCTGCAGCGGCACAGTATGACGTTCTCGTTGATTATGAAGTAATCGATGTACTTGCTTTCGCAGACACAGAGTTTGTTGCAACAGTTCTTGTTAATGCTGCAAACCTCACAACTGACGAAGAAGTAGAAATTGCTAACGCTGCAGATTTCGAGAATATCGAAAAGGTTTCTATCGCAGTTGCTAATGATATCATTCCTGTTGAAGCTGACGGCACAGTAAGCACAGATGCTATGACAGTTAATGAGATCACAGCAGCAATCGCACTCGCAGCAAGCCTTCGTATCACATCAGGCGATTCTTTCGACGATTTTGATCTCGTTGAAGGTGTTAAGACAGTTGATACATACGAAGTTGCAGGCGATGCAATCGTTCTTGATGCAGAAGAAGACATCGTTGCAGGTGACGTTTTCGTTGCTGACGACGCTGCATTCAAGGCAGAAGCAGTAGAAGTAGTTGACGGTCAGAAAGTTGTTGAAACATCTGACGTTGCTATCAACGAAGTAATCGAAAAGATCGACTTCGAGGGTTCAACAGACGTTAACTTCGGTACAGCTAAGATCATGGACGGTAACGGCGAAGTTATCAGTGAAGGTCTCTTCGATACAGAAGGTCTCTCAGCTGATCAGATCGACAATATCATCCACGGTATCCTTCTCACAATCGGTAATATCAGCTTCTCAATCGGTGATTTCGATATCAGCGCAGAAGCTACAAAGACAGGTCTTGATTTCTCAGTTGCTACATCTCCGGTTGACGGTGTAACAGTTACTAAGGACTATTCACTTACAAACCTTTCAGTAGATGCTAAGGCTGACGTTAACATCAAGACACTCAGCTTCAACGAAGTATACCTCAATGCAGAGTATGACCTCGTTGACAAAACAACAATCGCAGGTTCTTACTACAAAGAGTTTGGTGAGGAAGTAAAGACAGAGGGCGAGAAGCTCGAAGCTGGCAAGGTATTCAATGACCTTGTTAACAAGTACATCCTCAGCGAGTTTGACTCATCATCAATCAAGCTCTTCACAGTAGTTGTTCCTCTCGGCACAACTCCTCTTACATTCAACTTTGACATTATGCTTCACATCGGTGTTAACGGCAGAATGACAATCACAGTTGTTTCAGAAGAGTTCCACGGCATTTCTGTTATCAACAACAAAGTAAGCAAGGTTAGCGATTCTAAGGTTATCGACCGTGTAGTTGATATCTACGGCGAATTCGAAATTATGCTTGGTCTTGGTGTTGGTCTCGGTCTCTTCGGCTACACAATCGTAGACGTTGAGGTATTCGGCGGTGTTGGTGCTTGGGTAGAAGCAACAGCTCGTTTCGTTGACGAAAACGGTAACCCCGTATTCCAGTCAACATATGCAGTGCCGATCGACTACCTTGCAGAAGTAGCTGCAGGTATGGACTTCGAAGGTGACATTCAGATCAGCGGTCACGCAGATGTTTATGGCATCCTCAAGATCGGTGTTGGCGAAAACAGCGTTCTCAGCCTTGTTGGTCTTTGCAAGACATGGACTATCTATGACAGAACAAACGCTACATTCGCATCAATCGAATTCGAGTGCTAATGTAAACTGAATTTTTCGGCCGTCGGGGGAAACCCTGACGGCTTTTTCTTTTTTCGGTGAAGGCGTTCTTTTTTTATTTACATTTGTTTTATATCCTGTTAAAAAAGAAGTGTCATCATATAGACGGACAGTTTTTTGAAATATTTTTAATTTTTTGGCAAAAATAACCCTAAAAAGCTTTGCAAACCTACATAAAAGTGATATAATAACCTGTAACTGTACGATTAAATGGGGTTATGTTCTTTTTTGGACATAAAGCTGTTTGTCGGAGTTAAAAAGCTAATTGTAAATAGTTTTGAAAGGGATGTTTTTATGGCTGAAAAAGACACAAAGACTAAGCTTAATTACCCCAAAACCATACTCACAGGTTTTGGTTTCCTTGCAACTTCAATTGCATGGGCAATTTATGACCCGTACATCACAAAGATTCTTAACAAGATTCTTTCTGAAAGCTCATTGATTGCAAAATGGAGTGAAGCTCTCGGCAATGCGATTCCGTGGCTCGGCAAATTCGCAGAGGCTCAGGGTGAAAGCACGGTTGCTCTTAACGGCGGTTTTACGCTTGTTCCTTTGTTCATCGGTATAATTATGACTTTCGATAACATCTTCGGTGTTATCTTCCAGCCGACTTTCGGTAAGCTTTCCGATAACTGTCATTCAAAGCTTGGTAAGCGCCGTCCGTTTATCGTAACCTGCGCTCCGATTTCGGCACTTCTCTTTACACTCATTCCTATTGTTGCGCTCAATGTTCCCGGAGACGGAACAAGAATTGCCGCAACAATGGCAGTAGTTATTCTTTTCGTTTTCTCAATGTCCTTATGGCGTGCGCCCGTTGTTGCGCTTATGCCTGACCTTACACCGCCGCATCTTCGTTCGGAAGGTAACGCAGTTATTAACCTTATGGGTGGTATCGGCTCAGCCGTCGGTATGGTCGCAGGTACAATCGGTATTGCACTCTGCACACTTATCGCAGGCTATTCAAAGGCTCAGATCAAAGCAAATGAAACTCTTTCGTTCCCGTATGTATTCTTCATCGGTTCAATCGTTATGATTGTCGGTATGCTCGTTCTTCTCTTCTTCGTTAAGGAAGAGGACACAAGCATCAAGCTCAAGGGCGAAATGAACGAGTACGCAGATGCAAAGGCAAGAAGAAAGGCAGAAAAAGAAGCTGCTAAAGCTCACAAGGCGGCACTCAAGGCTGAAAAGCTTACAGGAGCTGAAAGAAAGAGCCTTATATTTATGCTTGGCTGTCTTTTCTTCCTCTTCTGCGGTACAAATGCTATTACAACATTCTTCTCATTGTTTGCTCAGGAAATCCTTCATATGATTACTTCCGAAGCAACATTCATCATGCTCATCTTTGCAGTATGCTCAGGTGTTGCAGCTCTTCCCGCAGGTAAGCTCGGTAAAAAATTCGGCAGAAAAAAGACTATCCTCGGCGGTATCTCTGTTTTCCTTGCAGCGTTCATCGTGTTCTTCGCAGTGTTCCTTGTAATGCTCGGCGGTAAGGATCTTTCAATCAAGAATTATGTTGAGGTTAACAACGCATACATCGCAGTTAACGACCAGGTCAACAACTATAACTCTGAAGTAAGCGACGCTGCAAAAGAAGCAGGCAGAGAAGTTGCTGAAAACGAAGTTATCACAATGGATACTTATATTGAATATAAACAGGGCAAGACTGTTGACGGCGCAGAGTATTACGCAGAATTTGATAAGTACTTTGCAGAGAACGCAGGCGAGCCAACAGAAAATGCTGTTGTAGGCGTTGCTGAAAATGTTCTTGCACTTGAAAATGCTGACTTCGGCGAAGCACTTGCAGCAATCTCAGAATCAGTTGCAGGTATAACAAAGATTCTCCGTGTTCTCATTTATCCTGTTCTTATCCTTGGCGGTGCTGCTAATATGTTCATCACCGTTAATACACTTCCGCTTGTTCTTGACATCGGCGGTGTTGCAAAGGTCGGAACATTCACAGGTTACTATTACACAGCTACATTCTCTGCACAGATTGCAGCTCCGATCGTTTACGGATTTATCAGAATGTTTGCAGGAACTTATATGTCGCTGTTCTATTACAGCCCGATTATGTTTGCGTTTGCAATCTTCTTCCTGATTTTTGTTAAACACGGTGAATCGAAAATCACGGACGAAATGATTAAAGAAGCAAGAATGTCAGAAGATTAATTGGAGGAAATAATAATGGCAAATGCCTTGTTGCAAATCAAAAACCTCAGAAAAAGCTACGGCTCTCACGAGGTTCTCAGGGGTGTTTCGTTTGATATTCCGCAGGGACAGATTGTCGGTCTTCTCGGACCGAACGGATGCGGTAAATCATCTATGATAAAATCAATCGTTGGTCTTATCAATGACTACGAAGGCGAAATCCTTATCAACGGTCAGGCTCCCGGCGTAGAGTCGAAGAAGGTTGTTGCATACCTTCCGGAAAAGAATTATCTTGCACCGTGGATGACACCGAAACAGGCAATCAATTACGTTGCCGATTTCTACAGTAATTTCGATAAAGAAAAAGCAATCGCAATGGCTCAGACTTTTGAGCTTGATATGAAACAGAAGCTCAAGACAATGTCAAAAGGTCAGCAGGAGAAGCTTCATCTTATCCTTGTTATGTGCCGTAAGGCAGACCTTTATATTCTTGACGAGCCTCTCGGCGGTGTTGACGTTGTTGCAAGAGATTTCATCCTTGAAACAATCCTCAAAAATCACGCAGAAAATTCAACAATCCTTCTTTCAACACATCTTATTTATGATATTGAAAGAATTCTTGACCGCGTTCTTATGGTCAAGGGTGGTACACTTGCTGTAAACACTGAGGTTGAAAAAATCAGAGAAAACGGTAACACCGTAGAGAATCTGTTCAGGGAGGTGTTCAGCAATGTTTGGTAAGCTTTTGAAACATGACTTCCTTGCAACAGGAAGATTTATGGGCGTTGTTTACGCAGTTTTTGCCGTTGTTGCTCTTTATCTCGTCGGCTCCGTTCATTTCAGCGGAAGTGAGCTTGATTCAATCGGTGAAATGCTCAGCTACATTGTTCTTTGTCTTATTGCTTTTGTAAATTTCATTCTTACGGCAGTTGTCGTAATGTCAAATTTTCAGAAGACACTTTACGGTGAGCAGGGTTATCTTACATTTACGCTCCCCGTTAAAAGCTCCTCGGTTTTATTTTCAAAAACGATTGTTTCGATTTTCTGGTATCTTGCAGCTTTCGCTTGCTTCTTCCTTACGGCAAGAATTGCTTTGTGGGCAGCAGGTGAGGCTATGGGCGAAACAGCACTCGGACTTATTGATTCCGTTCTTGCAATGTCAGCGGAAGGACTCAGCATTTCCGTAATCATCGTTGCGACTATTGCGGCAATTATCGAGTTTTTCTTTATGGTTGTTGCGTTCACAATGATTGCTTTTCTTGCAATCACAGTTTCAAACACAAGACCCTTCCAAAAGCATCATTCACTTTATGCAATGTTGTTTATGGCAGTAATCGGCTTTGTTGTAATCAAGATTTCTGAAGTTATCGGTGAAGAGCCGTTCTTTGGCTTCAATTATAATTTCTCAACGGAGAAGCTTGCTTTCGCTGTAGGCGACAATGCAAAGCTTGCTGTTGCGCACATTGACCTTGCTGTGCCGTTGTTCCTGATTATCGTCAGCATCGGATTCTTCTTTATAACTCATTATCTTATGAAGAAGAAGATTAATATAAGATAATGCGTATCGGAATTTTCGGCGGCACATTTGACCCGCCACACGCAGGTCACAAGAAATATGCCGATGAGCTAAAAGTCAGACTTTCGCTCGACAGGCTTATTGTTATACCGACTTCAACACCGCCGCACAAGGAAAAGGTGAATTCAGCTTCAGCCGAAGACAGGCTGAATATGGTAAAAATCCTTTTCAGAAATGAAGCGGACGTTGAAGTAAGTGATATGGAAATTGCTCGTGGAGGCAGGAGTTATACTTACGAAACGGTAACTCTCCTTCACGGGATTTACCCTGATGACGAGCTGATTTTTCTTCTCGGCTCGGATATGCTTTTTACTTTTCACCAATGGTTGAATCCGGATGTGATTTTATCTCACGTGAAAATTTGTGCCGTTACAAGAAGCGATGAAATTAATGAAGAAGAACTCAGGGAATACGTTGAAAAACATTTTTCCGAAAAAAAAGAAAGATTCATCACCTGCGGTTTCGACCCGATTGAGATCAGCTCAACGCAGATACGCAATACCGTCCGTAACGGTGAAAGCGTCGATGGTCTTGTTGACCGAGAGGTGCTGAAATACATAAAAGAAAAGGAGTTATACCTTTGAACGGCTGGACTGATGAAAAAATCATTGAGCTCATAAGGTCGAAGCTGGAGTTAAGGCGTTTTCAACACAGCCTTAATGTTGCGGAAAGTGCACGCTATCTTGCCGAAAAATATGACGGTGATGCGGACAAAGCGTACACCGCAGGCCTTCTTCACGACGTTATGAAAAATTCCTCACCCGAGGAGCAGCTGGGGGTTATGACTGAGGCAGGAATTGAGCTTCTGCCCGAAGAGTGTGCCAACAAAAAACTCTGGCACGCTATTGCAGGAGCTGCATACATCAAAAACGTTATGGGTATCGACGACAGGGAAATTTATAAAGCTGTCCGATATCACACAACGGGCAGGGCAGGAATGTCTTTGCTTGAAAAAATAGTTTATCTTGCGGATTACATATCAGCCGAACGTAATTACAAAGATGTTGACGTTATGCGCAGACTTTGCGATGAGTCAATGGACGAAGCGGTGCTTTATGCTCTCGAGTTCGGCATACCTGACCTTGTAAGAAGGGGAAGTGTCATTCATCCCGACAGCCTCGATCTTTACAATGAAATGGTGATAAAAAAGCAAGGAGGAAACAGAATATGACATCATTTGAAACAGCAAAAAATATAGTTAAAATCCTCGATAATAAAAAAGCGATGGATATCGACCTTATCCAGACACAGGAGCTGACAATCGTTTCTGATTATTTCGTTATCGCAAACGGTACATCAAACACACACGTACGTGCTCTTGCCGATGAGGTTGAAGAAGAAATGAGTAAGCTCGGTGTTGAGCCTGACCACATTGAAGGCAGAGCAACGGGTTGGATTCTTCTTGATTACGGTTGTGTCCTTGTACACATATTTGACCCGCAGTCAAGAGAGTATTATAACCTCGAAAGACTCTGGGGCGATGCCGCGAAGGTGGATATTTCCGACATCGTGACACCGGATTGATTTCACATAGTTTAAATTACCGACATTCTCAGGCTCCCTTGTGTAAAGGGATTAACTTGTAAATAATTCGTAGGGGCGGATATCATCCGCCCGTGAATTTGTATAAATTTTAATGTAAGCAGTGAATGCTGCATTAACTCGGAGGAATATTGAAATGGGTTATGATTTTAAATCAACAGAGAAAAAATGGCAGGATAAATGGGAGGCAGAGGGTGTCTTCAATGCGGTAGATTTTTCGGACAAGCCGAAATTCTATGCCCTCGTTGAGTTCCCGTATCCCAGCGGAGCAGGTATGCACGTTGGTCACATCAAGGCTTACTCAGGCCTTGAGGTTGTGTCAAGAAAAAGAAGAATGCAGGGCTACAACGTTTTGTTCCCGATCGGCTTTGATGCTTACGGTCTTCCGACTGAAAACTATGCTATCAAAACAGGCATTCATCCCCGTAAGGTTACGGATATGAATATCGAAAAATTTTCAAGTCAGCTTAAGAGAGTAGGTTTCTCTTTCGACTGGACAAGAGTTGTTGATACTACTCAGGAAGATTACTACAAGTGGACACAGTGGATTTTCCTCAAGATGTTTGAAAACGGTCTTGCTTTCAGAGATAAGACTCTTGTTAACTACTGTCCGTCATGTAAGGTTGTTCTTTCAAATGAGGACTCTCAGGGCGGCAAGTGCGATATCTGTCATTCAGACATCGTGCAGAAGTCAAAGGACGTTTGGTATCTTCGTATCACAGAGTACGCAGACAAGCTCCTTGAGGGTCTTGAGAAGGTTGACTACCTTCCCAACGTAAAGCTTCAGCAGCAGAACTGGATCGGCAAATCAACAGGTGCTTTCGTTGACTTCGAAGTAAAGGGTTCAGACAACGAAAAGCTCAAGGTTTATACAACGCGACCGGATACACTCTTCGGCGTAACATTTATGGTTATGGCTCCTGAGCATCCGATGATTGACAAGTATGCTGACCGTATCGCAAATATGGCAGATATCGAAGCATACAGAAAAGAATGTGCAAAGAAGACAGAGTTTGAAAGAACTCAGCTTGTCAAGGATAAGACAGGTGTCTGCATCAGTGGCATCTCTGCAATCAACCCCGTAAACGGTAAGGAAATCCCGATTTACATATCTGACTATGTTATGATGGGATACGGTACAGGTGCAATTATGGCTGTTCCTGCACACGATGACCGTGACTACGATTTCGCAAAGAAATTCGGTATCGATATAATCGAAGTTATCAAGGGCGGTAACATTGAAGAAGCTGCTTATGCAGGTGAGGGTGAGCTTGTTAACTCAGAGTTCCTCAACGGCATCACTTCAAAGCGTGAAGCTATCGACACAATGGCTGAATATCTCCAGAAGAACGGCATCGGTGAAAAGGGCGTTCAGTACAAGATGAAGGACTGGGCATTCAACAGACAGCGTTACTGGGGCGAGCCGATTCCTATCGTTCACTGCGAAAAGTGCGGTATGGTTGCTGTTCCTTACGAAGAGCTTCCGCTTAAGCTTCCTCAGGTTGAAAACTTTGAACCCGGTCAGGACGGCGAAAGCCCGCTCGCAAAGATTGATTCATACGTTAACTGCAAGTGCCCGAAGTGCGGTGCAGATGCAAAGCGTGAAACAGACACAATGCCTCAGTGGGCAGGTTCATCATGGTACTTCCTCCGTTATATTGACCCGAACAACAACGAAGCTCTTGCAGACAGCGAAAAGCTCAAGTATTGGGGTCAGGTTGACTGGTACAACGGCGGCATGGAGCACGTTACACGTCATATGATTTATTCACGTTTCTGGCATAAGTTCCTTTATGACCTCGGTGTTGTTCCGAACGACGAGCCTTATGCAAAGCGTACTGCTCAGGGTCTTATCCTTGGTCCTGACGGTGACAAGATGAGCAAGTCAAAGGGTAACGTTGTTGACCCGAACGAGGTCGTTGACGAATTCGGTGCAGACGTTCTTCGTGCATACGTTCTCTTTATGGGTGACTATGAAAAGGCTGCTCCGTGGTCTGCTTCATCTGTTAAGGGATGTAAGAGATTTATCGACAGAACATGGGGTCTTCAGGATATTCTTGTTGACGGCGATGCATACTCAAAGGAGCTTGAGTCAGCTTTCCACAAGACAATCAAGAAGGTTACTGAAGATATCGAAAATATGAAGTTCAACACAGCAATCGCTGCTTTGATGACACTTCTTAACACAATTTACGACAAGGGCGCAATCAACAAGGCAGAACTTAAGACTTTTGTCACTCTCCTTAATCCGTTTGCACCTCACGTAACTGAAGAAATCTGGGCTCAGCAGGGCTTCGGCGGTATGCTTGCTAACGGAAACTGGGTAGACTTCGACGAAGCAAAGTGCGTTGATGACGAAATTGAAATCGTTGCTCAGATTAACGGTAAGGTTCGTGCAAAGCTTATGATTCCTGCTGAAATCGAAGCTGCAGACGCAATTGCTCTTGCAAAGAAAGAGCTTGCAGATTCAATTGAAGGCAAGCAGATTGTTAAGGAGCTTTACGTTAAGGGCAGACTTGTTAACATCGTTGTAAGATAATGTTGTCCTTTCTCCGCAGAAATTTTGGTAAACTCGGAAAAATCCTGTTGACATACGTAAAATCGTGTGTTAGAATAGGGTGTATATAAAAAATTACCCCTGCAAGTAGCGGAGGGAGGGAATACAATGAGTCAGGTAAAAGTTAAGGAAGGCGAATCTTTAGATAACGCTCTCAGAAGATTTAAGAGACAGACTTCAAGAGACGGCGTTATTCAGGAAGTTCGTAAAAGAGAACACTATGAGAAGCCGTCAGTTAAGCGTAAGAAGAAGTCTGAGGCTGCTCGTAAAAGAAAGTTCAAATAATCAATTAAGTGAGTGTCTTTGGATGCTCACTTTTTTGTTTTCTCGTTGACAGTGAATTCTTAATATGATATGATTTTTACATCCTGGAAAAGAAAGAATGGTTTAAAAATGACATCAAAGTACAATAAGCTTATTACAAACGTTCTTGTTCCGATTTTCAAGTGCAAGTTTTTGCCGTGTATCCACATCGCAAAGCTTTTCAACAAACCGTCTGAGGTTATTTCGATTGCCGGAAAAGGCGTAGACAAGCCTGATGACCCGATTTATATGACAGCTCACCGCGGTGTTACTTCAGTTGCACCTGAAAATACTATCCCTGCTTACGAAGAGGCTGTAAGGCTCGGCTATTATTCTGCAGAATGCGACATTCAGCGCACAAAAGACGGTGTGTGGGTGTTGCTTCATAACGATACAGTTGACAAATACTTCTGTGAGTATGGTGAAATCAAAGAGGCTACATTTGAGGAAGCAAGAAAGTACAGCTACAAAGGCGGCTCAAACTTCTGGGCATATGATGACCTGAAGATTCCGACTCTTGATGAGTATCTTGATGTTTTTGTAGGAACAAAAACAAGACCGCAGATAGAGATTAAAGCTGAAACCTACGATACACTTCACGAGGTTGTCGATGCCGTTGTGAAAAAAGGTCTTGAAGAAAGTGCGATTGTTATTTCCTTTGACCTTCAGCAGCTCAGGGAAATTCATAAGCTGAACGATAAAATTGAGCTTTGGTATCTTGTCGGAAGAGTTACCGAAGAAAACATCGCAGAGGCGAAGTCGATTTCGGATAAAGTATGGCTTTCAGCTCACTTTGACCAGAATGACAGGCGTTCTGTTAAGCTTGCTATCGACAGCGGAATCAATGCATCTTATTGGACTGTAAATACAGTTGAAAACGCAAAAATGATGTATGACCTCGGCGTAAGATACATTGAAACGGATATTCTTATCAACTGACAAAACTTCACTTGAAAATGAGGTGCAGAAATGAAGAATAAAAAAGAAAAAAAGGCTCCGCAGCCTAAGACTACAGAGAACAACGAAGCAGTTATTATTACGGGATTTGTTCTTACAATGAAAAAAGCTCTTGAGAAAACCGAGGGTGTGTCGGATGTGCGCTTTGCTCCGACAATGGACGGTTACCGTGCATATTTCAAACTCGGCGGTAAGGATTGCAAGATTGCCGTTGATAAGAAAATACTTGCTGACGGTTACAGGGTTGTGAAGTTTGTTGACGGTTTCAAAAAGTCATCTGCAACGCTTAAAGCGCCGGAGCAGTATCAGGATGTTATTGATAAAGTGCTCAATGGTAAAAAAGTTAAAGCAAAAAAGAAAAAGTAAAAGCAACCGCCATCAGGTTTTCCTGATGGCGGCTATGTTATCTTTGGAAAAGTTCATCTGTTTCCCATTTTAAAGGGTTACAGTCAATGTACTCCCACTTTTCATTGTAATCTTCCTGATTTCTGATTATGTGATCATATGACCGTTCTTGCCAAATATTGCAACCGTATTCTTTGTTACAGAATCTTTTAAATGTGCCGACAAATTTTGAAACAAGCGAATTCGTAGGGACGGGCGTCCCCGACCGTCCGCTTGGCGAAGACTTTATTGTCAGAAGAATATGAATGTGATTCGGCATAATTACATATTTATCAACAGAAATATTATCATAAAAATCAGACATAAAAGACAGCTGTTTATCAGCGATTTTTCCATATGAAGTCAATTCGTTTTTCGGACGGTCGAGGACGCCCGTCCCTACGCGAATCTCAGATAATATTTGCTTTCTGTTTTTGGTACAGATAGTGATGAAATATGTGCCGGGAGAATTGTAATCGTAGTTTTTCAAACGGATTGCGTGTTTGTCAGGAAGCGGTGTTTTATCCATATCTGTCAATTATACTTCGGCATCCAATCTCCGTGAACTTCGATGAGTTCATCAACCATTTTAACGATATCGTCAATGCTGAGCTCTGAGCCTGTATGCGGGTCAAGCATTGCTGCCTGATAGATATGCTCTTTCTTCTTCGTAACAGCAGCTTCAATTGTGAGCAACTGCGGATTGATGTTTGTCATATTCATCGCTGCAAGCTGAACGGGAAGCTTACCCATATGGCAGGGTGTTACACCGCTTGAATCAACAAGACACGGAACCTCAACACAAGCATCTGCAGGAAGGTTGTCGATAAGACCGGTGTTGAGCACGTTACCGCCGATTTTATACGGGTTGTTTGTAACCATAGCTTCCATAATGTATGAAGCGTATTCCTTTGAACGTGTGTGTGTTACTTCGCCGTTTGCGAGAATCTCGTCTCTCTGCTTTGCCCAGCCTGCGATCTGATCGATGCAACGGCGCGGATACTCGTCAAGAGGAATGTTGTAATCTGCGATAAGGTTCGGGTACTTATCCTTGATATAGAACATATTGTACTCAGCGTTGTGCTCACTTGACTCTGTACAGTAGTAGCCGAGGCGCTTGATGTATTCAAAGCGAACCATATCGTGATGCTTGTCTTCCTTCTTGTCGGAAGCAAGAGCCTTAGCGTTGATTTCAAGTGCACGGCGTCTGATTTCCGGATAAAGGTCGTTGCCCTGCTTGTCGTGAATTTCAAGAAGCCATGCCATATGGTTGATACCTGCAATTTTGTCATAGAAGTTGCCTTCGCCGACTTCTTCAAGCATACCGACGTGGTCAAGCAAATCTTTTGCACAGCTCTGAACGCTGTGGCAGAGACCGACTGTTTTGATACCTGAGTAACGTGTCATATAGCCTGTGAGAATTGTCATCGGGTTTGTGTAATTAAGAAACCATGCGTCGGGGCAGACCTCCTGCATATCATGTGCAAAATCTTCGAGTACGGGAATTGTACGAAGACCACGCATAATACCGCCGATGCCGAGCGTGTCAGCGATAGTCTGACGAAGACCGTATTTCTTCGGAATTTCGAAGTCAGTAATTGTGCAGGGGTCATACAGACCGACCTGAATTGCGTTAACAACGAAGTTTGCACCGCGGAGCGCATCCTTGCGATTTTCTACGCCGAGATATGTTGTAATCTTTGCTCTTGATTCATTGACATTTTTATTGATAGCCTTGAGGATAATTTCCGAATCCTCAAGACGCTGTTTATCGATGTCGTAAAGAGCAATTTCAGCCTCTCTCAAAGCCGGTGTACACATACAGTCGCCTAAAACGTTACGTGCAAAAACTGTACTTCCTGCACCCATAAATGTAATTTTCATAGGATTAACACTCCTTTTTATATTGGTAATTAAAGTATAATTTTTAATACATTCTTTGTCAATAAAGCGATTGCTTTTTCGGCATTATTGACACAAAACAGGTGTCGTGTTAAACTAAAAGTACTAAAGATTTTCGGCGATTTTCAAAGGAGGAGTTATTATGATTTTTGCTAACCACGCTCACGTGTTTCCCGAGGACATAAAACCTGTAGGTTCAATCGATAATCTTAAACGCCTTATGGACGATTGCGGAATTGACAAGGCTGTCTGCTTTGCTCCGTTTCCGGACAGATTCGAGGAGTCATCGCGTACAGACACGCCCAACGAATGGCTTGCAAAGGCGATTAAAAATGACCCTGACCTCTATGGCTTCGGAACGGTTGATTTTACAAAAAATCTCCGTGATGAGGTTGACAGAATTGCGGATTTCGGATTCAAGGGAATAAAAATGCATCCGCCGTATCAGGAGTTTGACATTGACGGCGAGGATGCTTTTAAAGTTTACGAAAGGGCAGAGGAGTTGGGATTGTTTATCTCTTTCCACTGCGGAATGCACTGGCACCGACTGAAGGGTGTACGTCCGATTCTCTACGATGAGGTCGGCTGGTTCTTCCCGAAACTCCGTTTCAGCCTTGAACACCTCGGCGGTTATCATTTCTTTAACGAGAGCCTTGCCGTAATGTGCAACAACTCAAGAGGTGACGTTCATCCGCGTGTGTTTGCAGGTTGGACATCAGTAAGTGACCGTGACGGCAAGGATGAGTGGACACTCACAAACGAACAGCTTGAAACGATAGTTTTCCAGACAGATGACGAAAGCTCGATTTTCGGACTTGACTTCCCGTTCAAGGATGCTGCATATATAAACTATGAAATTGAAAGATACAAGAGCCTTAACATCTCCGACACCGCAAAGGAAAATATACTCGGCGGAACACTCAAAAAGGTTTTGGGCGTTTGATTGTTTCAAAGTCACGGCAGTTTTTGCCGTGACTTTCTTTTCAGAAAAAGCTTGTTAATTTTTTGACTAATTCTAAAAAATTTGCAGAAATCTGTTTACTATTTGATTTTACTGTGTTATAATACAATGAACATTGTTATAATGTGAAAAGTGCGGCTAAAGAATGTTAAAAAAATAACATTCTTTTTCGGAGCGAAAAAATAATTATTTCCGAAAAAGAAAATGTCGCTTGAGATTTTGAAATTGTTGTAAAGGAGGAACAACTCAATGCTCAAGAAAATCAGCAAAATTCCGTTCAAAGGAACACCTGAGCAGGAGGCACAGTTGCGTGCTGTTATTGAGGAGTGCAAGGACGACAAAAGTATGCTTATGCACGTAATGCAGCAGGCACAGGCAATCTACGGTTACCTTCCCTTTGAGGTTCAGACCATGATTGCAGACGGTATGAACATCCCACTTGAAAAGGTGTACGGTGTTTCAACGTTCTATGCTCAGTTTGCACTCTCTCCGAAGGGTGAGTACAACATCTCTGTTTGCCTTGGCACAGCTTGCTATGTTAAGGGCGCACAGGACCTTATCGACAGAATCTGTGAGAATCTCGGAATCGCAGCAGGTGAATGCACAGATGACGGAAAGTTCTCTGTTGAAGCTTGCCGTTGCATCGGTGCTTGCGGTCTTGCTCCCGTTCTTACTGTTAATGACGAAGTTTACGGTAAGCTCGTTGCAGACGATATCGACGGTATTCTTGCAAAATATAAAGCATAATTTTCAGCTTGAAAAACGGAGGGGCTTATGCGGGAATTATCATTGAATGTTCTTGATATTGCGCAGAATTCCATTTCCGCCAACGCACCGCTGATTGAAATCGAGGTGCTTGAAAATACCCTTAAGAAAGAACTTCTTATCGGTATTTATGACAACGGAAAGGGTATGACGCCCGAGCAGGTTGAGAACGTAAGAGACCCGTTTTTTACAACACGGACAACCCGTAAGGTCGGAATGGGAATTCCTCTTTTTAAACTCGCCGCAGAGCAGACGGGCGGATATCTTGATATCGTGTCCGAGCTCGGCAAGGGGACAAGGGTTACTGCTGTTTTCAAAACGGACAGTATCGACTTTACCCCGATAGGTGATATGAATTCCACCGTTTTAATGCTGATAACAATGAATACCGACAGGGAGTTTATCTACCGTTTCGGTATTGACGAAGAAGTATTCACTCTTTCCACAGAGGAATTAAAAGCCATATTGGGAGATGTTCCTCTTTCGGAGCCTTCGGTTTCGTTGTGGATTAAAGAGTATCTTGAAGAACAAACACAAAATATACGTGGAGGTAAGCGTTATGAAATCACTTGAAGAATTGATGGCTATCCGTGATAAGGCAAAAGCATCAATGACAGACCGTGAAGGTAACGGCGACAGCATCCGTATCGTTGTTGGTATGGCAACTTGCGGTATCGCAGCAGGTGCAAGACCCGTTCTCAACGCATTCGTTGAAGAGGTCGCAAAAAGAGGTCTCAAAAATGTTACGGTTGCTCAGACAGGCTGTATCGGTATGTGCCAGTATGAGCCGATCGTTGAAGTATTTGTACCGGGCAAGGAAAAGGTTACTTATGTTAAGATGACCCCTGAAAATGTACCCGAAATCGTTGCTAACCATATCGTTAACGGTAACCCCGTTATGGAAAAGACAGTTGGCGCTAACTTTAAAAACTAATTAAGGAGGAAAAACACAATGTATCGTTCACATGTTCTTGTCTGCGGCGGTACCGGTTGTACCTCCTCTCACAGTGCTGAGATCATCGAAGCTCTTGAGTCAGAACTCAAGGCTAAGGGTCTCGAAAATGAGATTAAGGTTATCAAAACCGGTTGCTTCGGACTTTGTGCATTAGGTCCGATTATGATCGTATATCCCGAAGGCTGCTTCTACAGCGAGGTTAAGGTTGAGGACGTTCCCGAAATCGTTGAAGAGCATCTTCTTAAAGGTCGTATGGTTAAGCGTCTTATCTATGATGAGACAATCACAACGGATGAAATCAAGCCGTTGAATGAAACAAACTTCTATAAGAAACAGCACAGAATCGCTCTTCGTAACTGCGGTGTTATCGACCCCGAAAGCATCGAGGAATACATCGCAATGGACGGCTACCAGGCTCTTGCAAAGGCTCTTACAGAGATGACTCCGGAAGAGGTTATCCAGGTAGTTAAGGATTCAGGTCTCCGTGGCCGTGGCGGCGGCGGATTCCCGACAGGTCTTAAGTGGAGCTTCACAGCTAAGAATGCAGCAGACCAGAAGTATGTTGTATGTAACGCTGACGAAGGTGTCCCGGGTGCATTCATGGACCGTTCAGTTCTTGAAGGTGACCCGCACTGTATCGTTGAAGCTATGACAATCTGCGGTTATGCAACAGGTGCAACTGAAGGTTACGTTTACGTTCGTGCCGAGTACCCGATTGCTGTTAACCGTCTTGACAAAGCTATCAAGGATGCTCGTGAAAACGGTCTTCTCGGTAAAAATATCTTTAATTCAGGTTTTGACTTCGATCTTCACATCCGTCTTGGTGCAGGCGCATTCGTTTGCGGTGAGGAAACAGCTCTTATGACTTCAATCGAAGGCAACCGCGGTGAGCCTCGTCCCCGTCCTCCGTATCCGGCAGTAAAGGGTCTCTTCGGCAAGCCGACAACTGAAAACAACGTTGAAACATTTGCTAACATTCCGCAGATCATCCTTAACGGTGCAGAGTTCTTCTCATCAATGGGTACAGAGAAATCTGCAGGTACAAAGGTATTCGCTCTCGGCGGTAAGATTAACAATACAGGTCTTGTTGAAGTTCCGATGGGTACAACACTCCGTGAAGTTATCGAAGATATCGGTGGCGGTATTCCCAACGGCAAGAAATTCAAGGCTGCTCAGACAGGTGGTCCTTCAGGCGGATGTATTCCTGCTTCCCTTATGGACACACCGATTGACTACGACAACCTCACAGCTATCGGCTGTATGATGGGTTCAGGCGGACTTATCGTTATGGACGAAGACAACTGTATGGTTGATATCGCTAAGTTCTTCCTTGACTTCACAGTTGATGAGTCTTGCGGTAAGTGTACTCCGTGCCGTATCGGTACAAAGAGAATGATGGAAATCCTTGAAAAGATTACAGACGGCAAGGCAACTCTTGCTGATCTTGACGAGCTTGAGAAGCTTGCTTACTATATCAAGGAAAACTCACTCTGCGGTCTTGGTCAGACAGCTCCCAACCCTGTTCTTGCAACACTCCGCTTCTTTAAGGATGAGTATATTGCTCATATCGTTGATAAGAAGTGTCCTGCAGGCGTATGTAAGGCTCTCCTCAGCTACACAATTGAAGCTGATAAGTGTAAGGGTTGTACTCTTTGCTCAAGAAAGTGCCCGGTTGGTGCAATTTCAGGTAAAGTTAAAGAAGCTCATACAATCGACACATCAAAGTGTATCAAGTGCGGCGTTTGTATGGATTCATGTAAGTTCGGTGCAATTATTAAGAAATAAGGAGTGTGTCAGATATGGAAATGATTAATATTAAAATAAATGGCATGCCCTACAGTGTGCCTAACGGTATTACAATTCTTGAGGCTGCTCGTTATGCAGGAATCGAAATTCCTACACTTTGCTACCTTAAGAAGATGAACGAGATCGGCGCTTGCCGTATCTGTATGGTTGAAGT
>JAZNPE010000061.1:0-17400 GCA_045589535.1 Acutalibacteraceae bacterium
AATGCCGATGTCAATATGTTTCTTCCTTATTTTGAAGAGAAAATCAAAACTCTTGATTTTTCTGAATATTCATTTATCGCTCTTTCAATAACAGACCTCAGTCAGCTTGTGCCGGGACTTACTCTTGCACGCCTTCTTAAAAAGAATACGAATGCAAAAATTGCAATCGGCGGAAATTACATTTTTAAAGTTGAACCCGATCTTAAGAAAATTCCGCAGATTTTTTCAGAATACTGCGATTATCTTACAATAGGTGACGGCGAAACGGCGATTGTTGAATTGGCTGAATATATTGAGGGTAAAAGAAACATCGAAGACGTTCATTCACTTGTTTATTCGGATGAAAACGGTGTTGTTCGTACAAACGAACGGGCACCGCTTCTTAAGCTTGACAGCGTTTACTATCCTGATTTTGACTCATACGATTTTTCAAAATATCTCTCACCGGAAACTGTAATTCCTGTTCAGCTTGGCAAGGGTTGCTATTGGGGAAAATGTACGTTCTGCGATTTTTATACAGGTCAGCAGAAGTTTGATATGAAGTCAGTTATAAGAGCTGTTGATGAGGTCGAATATCTTTCAAATAAATATAACAGCAAGTTGTTTACTTTTGTTGATGAGGCAGTACCTCCGAAGTTCTATAATGAATTTGCAAAGGAAATTAAAAGACGAAATATTGAAATTTATTTTTATTCTTTTGCTCGACTTGAAAAGGCATTTACTCCTGAAGTTCTGAAAAATCTGTACGATTCAGGCGCAAGGTTCTTTATGTGGGGATATGAGGCGGAATCAGAGCGTATTATGAAACTCATAAACAAGGGAATTGATCTCGGTTCCAGAAAGAAAATTCTTGCCGATTCAAGAGATGCAGGCCTTTGGAATCTTTGTACATTTTTGTTGTGTTATCCGACAGAAACCCCCGAAGAGCTTCAGTCAACGATTGATGTCATCTATGACCACGAACTTGTAAACAGCTGTACGCCTTCAAACTTCGCCCTTAAGAAGAATGCAATTATTAAAGACGAAGCCTCAACTGTCGGTATTAATGATTTTACTGAAAACGGACAGCTTCATATTTCGTATAAGTATCAGTCAGAAACGCAGACAATGGAAGAAGTCAAGTTCAAGAGAAACACCTTTGAAAAGAAATATCTTGAAGATACTGCGGAACGTTTGTGGGCGCATACATTTACGGAAAGCGACTTCCTTCTTATGTATCTTGCAAAATACGGCAGAGACTACGTCAAAAACTACAGACTGAAATACAAACGCAAACTAAGATAAGATTTGCCCTCGCGTCCGCGTGAGGGCTTTTTGTTTGACTTTGAAAAGTTATTTTGATATAATTTTTTTACAGAAAATTATAAGAGGTGACAATATGTCCGATTTTACTTCAGCTTCGATAATTAAAAAACTTGAAAAACCGATTCTTACTTACAAGGATATTCCTTATCCGGCTACACTTATTTTTAATGCAGGTGTTGCAAAATATAACGGCAGATACGTAATGCTTTTTAGAAACGATTATGGTGATTTAGAAAACAAAAAGCTTTACGGAACCAATATCGGTCTTGCATTTTCAAATGACGGAGTCAACTGGGAAGTGTCGGATAAACCTTGTTTTACCATGCAGGATGATGAGGTTGAACGTGCATATGATCCGCGTCTTACGGTAATTGACGGTGTCTGCTATGTTTGCTTTGCAACTGATACGAAGCACGGACTTCGTGCCGGAATAGCTTCTACAACAGATTTTGAAAACTTTGATATCAAGTATCTTTCTGTGCCCGATAACCGCAATATGGTTCTTTTCCCGGAGAAAATAAACGGTTTGTTTACAAGGCTTGAAAGACCGATGCCTGTTTATTCAAGAAGTCACAAGGATACATTTGACATCTGGCTTTCTCAGTCACCTGACCTTAAGTTCTGGGGTAATTCAGAGCTTGTTATGGGCGTTGAGGATGTTCCTTTTGCAAATGATAAAATCGGTCCTGCTGCACCTCCCGTAAGAACTGAAAAAGGTTGGCTTACAACTTTTCATGCAGTAGATATTGATTATTCGAGAGGTAAAAACGGCTGGGAGGACAGATGGCAGAAGCGATATACTGCAGGTATAGCTCTTCTTGATCTTGAAGATCCTTCAAAGGTTATCGGTATTTACGATAAACCACTTATCATTGCCGATCTTCCGTATGAGAACGAAAACGGATTCAGGCAGGATGTTATCTTCCCGGGCGGAATGATACTTGAGGATAACGGTGAGGTAAAGATTTATTACGGTGCTTCTGATACGGTTGAATGTCTTGCGACAGCCGATGTGAATGAACTTATAGATCTGTGTCTTAAATAATCAGCAAAGAGGTGAGACAATGGGCAGAAATAACGCCTGTCTTGACTGCAAACACTATACAGATGATATCGGCGACAAGGGTTATTGCAAACTCTACCGTCACAATACCGCATCTCCCGAGGTTGCCTGTCCTAAGTTTGAAAAGAAAGAAACAAAGGAAAGAAAAAACAGTTTTAATGTTGAAAGAGTAAGAGAGTTTGTTTTTGATGAAGCCTCGATGACTAAATACAAAAGCTCGGCAACTAAAATGCTTCTTCCGCTTTCGATTAGTTGCATAACTGTTCTGTCAATTCTGCTTTTGATTTTCAGCTCGATTCTTTGTGCAACACTTGCAACCTATGCCGATGTAAGAACATTATACAAAGTCATTTTTATCGTTGTTGTCGGTTCATTTGTGATTTCATTTATAGTTGTTGTTTGCATGCTTCTTTCAAAATTCAGGGTGATGAGGTTTATTATTCCGGCAATTTCTTTGTTGATTATTCTTTTGCTTCTGATTTTTTCAAACGAAGTCTGGTTTGACTTTCATTCTTTGATAATGACAATATCCGAAACAATTTTCAATACAACAGTTTGATATCGGTAAAACAGCCCGAACAGGGCTGTTTTTTTTCTAAAATTTTCTATTTTTTTGAAAAAAACTATTGGAACTGAAAAAGAATTATAGTATAATTAATTAGTATATATAAAAGATAATGCCTTTTTATGTCTGGAGGGAAGAGTTTGTCAGCAAAATATTCTATTTCTCTTTCAAAAATCGCAAAAATGCACGGTCTTGAAACGGTTTATGCGCCGAGAGATCTTTCGGAAATTATGGTAACGTCACCCGACGTAAACCGTCCGGGATTGCTTCTTACGGGCTTCACAAAGTACTTTGCACCCGAAAGAATACAGTTCCTCGGAATAACAGAAGTTGAGTATCTGAATGGCAGTAAGGATGACGAAAGAAGCAGGAAGATAAAAAGACTGTTATCAAAGAAACCTGTTGCAGTTGTTATTACAAGAAATCAGGAGTTTGCACCTGAATTTCTTGAACTTGCTGAAAAATACGGGGTTCCGCTTTTAAGAACTTCTGACGGTACATCAAGCTGTATGTCAAGTCTTATCTCGTATCTGAGTGCCGAACTTGCACCGCGTATAACACGTCACGGTGTTTTTGTTGAGGTTTACGGCGAAGGTGTTCTTATTCTTGGTGACAGCGGTGTGGGTAAGAGTGAAATTGCGCTTGAACTTATTAAGAGGGGCCATCGTCTTATTGCTGACGATGCTGTTGAAATAAGGCAGGTTTCTCATAAAACTCTTGTCGGCTCTGCTCCGGAAAATATCCGCCACTTCATTGAACTCAGAGGTGTCGGTGTCGTTAACGCAAGACGACTTTTCGGTGTCGGCTCGGTTAAGGTTTCAGATAAGATCGATATGGTTATTCAGTTGGAACAGTGGAATCCTGAAAAGAGCTATGACCGACTTGGTCTGGACAACGAAACAATGGATATACTCGGTGTAAGTGTTCCGATTTCGGTTGTGCCTGTTACTCCGGGACGGAATATTTCCATTATTATTGAGGCGGCTGCAATGAATAACCGTCAGAAAAAGATGGGCTATAACGCTGCAAGACAGCTTCTTCACAATCTCGGAATGACGGACGATATCGTTCCCGAGGAAGACGAACTTGAAATTTGGCATAATTTTTAATTTTGGAGGAATTTATAATGTACAGAATCGGTGTTGATCTTGGCGGTACAAATATCGCTGTAGGTGTAGTTGATGAAAATTATAAAATTATAGGCAGGGGCAAGGTGAAGACAAACGCACCCCGTCCTGCCGAAGAGATTTTTGACGATATTGCAAAGGCAATCCGGATGGCTGTTGAAGATGCAGGTCTTACAATGGATGATATTTCTTTTGTCGGTGTCGGCACACCCGGCTCAGTCAACAAAGAAAAGGGTCTGATTGAATTTTCAAACAACCTTGATTTTAATAACGTTCCTGCAAACAAGCTTCTTGAAGAAAGAATCGGCAAGGCTTGCGTATTTGAAAACGATGCTAATGCTGCGGCGCTCGGTGAAGCATATGCAGGTGCAGGTAACGGTGTCAAGAATCTTGTTGCGGTTACCCTTGGTACAGGCGTAGGAAGCGGTATCATCATCGGCGGCAAGGTGCTTGGCGGTACAAACGATGCTGCAGGTGAAATGGGTCACACAACAATCGTTGTTGACGGTGAGCAGTGCAACTGCGGCAGAAAGGGCTGTTGGGAGCGTTATGCTTCTGCAACTGCACTTATTTCTCAGACTAAGGCTAAGATGCTCGAATGTCCTGACAGCAAAATGTGGACGCTCTGCGACGGTAACATTGACAATGCAAGCGGCAGAACAGCTTTCAGCGCTATGTACGAAGGTGACGAAGCTGCTAAGCAGGTTGTTGATCAGTACATCAAGTATGTTGCAATCGGTGTAACCAATATTGTAAATATCTTCCAACCTGATGTGATCTGTATCGGCGGCGGTATCAGCAATGAAGGCGATAATATTCTTGATCCGATCAGAGAGTTTGTAAGAAAAGAGTGTTATACAAAATACGCTTGGAAGCAGACTAAGATCTGTAAGGCTGTTCTCGGAAACGATGCAGGTATTATCGGAGCTGCACTCGCTGAATAATATTACGAGGTCATTTTATGAATTTCGATAAAGTATATGAATTGGCAACATCCCTCGGCTGTAAGGCTGAGTGGGATGTTCCTATGTGTGATTATACGACGTTTAAAATCGGCGGAAATGCACGTCTTATGATAACACCGTCCTCGGACGATAGTCTTGCTCAAGTTATCAAAGCTTGCACAGCCGAAGGTATAAAGCCTATGATTATCGGCAACGGCAGCAATATGCTTATTTCCGATAAAGGACTTAATACCGTTGTAATAAATATGTGTCGCAGTAATGCGGAGGTGCGTTATCTCGGTGACGGCATTATTGAATGCGACGCAGGAGTTACTCTTTCAAAAGTTTGTAACTTTGCACTTGACAAAGAGCTTACGGGGCTTGAATTTGCTTTCGGTATTCCCGGCAGTGCAGGCGGTGCGGCCTATATGAATGCAGGTGCCTATGACGGCGAAATGAAGGATGTGCTTGTTTCATGCATCCATATTGATTCGGATGGGAATTTCGGTCAGCTCAACGGTGATGAACTCGGACTTTCTTATCGTACAAGTGCCTATGAGCATAACGGATATATTATCACAAAGCTTATTTTGAAGCTCAAAAAGGGTGATAAGGCTGCAATCAAAGCAAGAATGCAGGAGCTTCTTCAGCGAAGAAAGGATAAACAGCCTCTTGAATATCCGAGTGCCGGAAGCACGTTCAAAAGACCTGTCGGCTATTTTGCTGCAGCTCTTATTGATGAGTGCGGACTCAAAGGTGCATCCGTTGGCGGTGCACAGGTTAGTGAAAAGCATGCCGGATTTATTATCAATAAAGGCGGCGCAACTTCCGATGATGTTATGAAGCTCATCACTCTCGTTCAGAAAACCGTTCTCGAAAAGAAGGGTGTTGTTATTGAACCCGAGGTCAGACTTATAGAAGAAGTTTAGGGAAAAGTATAAGGGGAGTTAAAAATGGAACTTTTAATTGTAACGGGGATGTCGGGTTCAGGAAAATCTGCCGTTACCGATGCGCTTGAGGATTTAGGCTATTTTTGTGCAGACAATATGCCACCTGCGCTTATTCCCACAATTGCACAGTTTATGCATACTTCGCACGAAACAAACCAGAAAGTCGCAACGGTAACGGATATCCGTGTGGGTGAAAACTATCTCAATGATTTCAAAAAGACTTTTGAAGCTCTTGAAAAAATGAACTATGAATACAAGATTCTCTTCATAGATGCGGCGGACGATGTTATTATCAGTCGCTATAATCAGACAAGAAGAAAGCATTCCTTGCTTGAAAAGTGTGAGGGTTCACTGTCAGCTTGTCTTGCATATGAGCGTGAGATACTTCGCGATATCCGTGCAATTGCCGACTATACTATTGATACATCAAAGTCAACTGTTTCTGAGTGTAAGCAAAGAGTAATTGATCTTTTTCTTGAAAATCCTGAGTCAGCAATTAAAATTTCATGTATGTCTTTCGGATTCAAATACGGAATTCCTACGGATGCAGACCTTGTTTTTGATGTCCGCTGTTTGCCGAATCCTTTCTATATTCCCGAGCTTAAATATCATACAGGACTCGAAAAAGATGTTTGCGATTTCGTAATGAAATTTGAACAGTCAAAGATGTTGCTGAAGAAAATCAATGACCTTGTGCAGTATTCAGTCCCTCTTTATGTGCAGGAGGGTAAGAGCCAGCTGATAATCGCAATCGGCTGTACGGGCGGAAGACACCGTTCCGTATGCTTTGCAGAACAGGTTAAAGACGGTCTTGCGGGTCTTGGTTATTCAGTTTCAATTAAACACAGAGATATCGAAAAATAACAGGTGAGATTATGTCCTTTACCGCAGAAGTAAAAACTGAATTATCTGAAATTGACCGTTTCTCTGCGGCGCAGAAGCGTGCATATGCGTACGGTTTTTTGTTGTTCGGCAAAAGCTTTGGTGTACGTTCTGTTTCCTGTGCTTCAGATTATAAATGTGTAATTGATTCTTTTGCTTCGGTAATAACCGAATTAACAGGAATCAAGCCTGTTGTTTCTAACCTTAAAAGCGGAAAATGGGTGCTGAAAATCCAAACGGCGGATGACAGAAAAAGACTGCTTGAGTTTTTTGACCATTCCGTAAATGAAATTTCGCTGAGAATCAATCACGGTAATTTTGAGGACGATGACTGTTATTTTGCTTTTTTGTGCGGAGCTTTTCAGTCCTGTGGCTCGCTTTCTGATCCCAATAAAGGTTATCATCTTGAATTTGTTGTTCAGCATAATAAGCTCAGCGGTGATTTTCTTAAAATTCTTACGGATTTCAGTCTCGGCGCAAAATACATATTACGAAAATATTCTCATGTTATATACATTAAAGGCAGTGAGGATATTGAGGACCTTCTTACGATGATGGGAGCACCGAACTCAAGTCTTCAGCTTATGGGAATCAAGGTGCAGAAGGATGTCCGCAATAAAATTAATCGAAAAATGAATTTTGAATCTGCCAATATGAGCCGTGCTATTGAAGCAGGCCTTGCGCAGGTTAAAGCAATTGAAATAATAGAAAAAAAGCAGGGGCTTGATTCTCTTACAGATGAACTCAAAGAACTCGCAGTTTTAAGAAAAGAAAATCCCGATATGTCACTCAAGGAGCTGGGAGCTTCATTGAGTGTTCCGATTTCAAGGTCAGGTGTTAATCACCGACTTGCGAAACTTATAAGTATTGCAGAAAAATACAGATAAAACAAATAAAAAGGAGGCGGGGCAATGTCCGGGTTTACTCATTTACATCTTCATACCGAATACAGTCTGCTCGACGGTGCGTGCCGCCTTGATAATGTTCTTGACAGAGCGATAGAGCTAGGTCAGACCTCAATAGCGATTACGGACCACGGCGTTATGTACGGCGCTGTGGATTTTTATAAAAAAGCTAAAGCGAAGGGTATTAAACCGATTATAGGCTGTGAATGCTACGTTGCTTCAAGAACAAGATTTGATAAGGTTCATGCACTCGACAGCGAGAGATATCACCTTGTTCTGCTTTGTAAAAATGCAACGGGCTATCAGAATCTTATTGCTATGGTTTCAAAGGCCTGGACAGAAGGCTTTTACACAAAGCCGAGAATCGATAAAGAGCTTCTTGAAAAGCACAGCGAAGGTCTTATTGCTCTTTCAGCTTGCCTTGCAGGTGAAATACCCAGAGCGTTGACCGCAGGAAACTATGAAAAAGCAAAGGAAACTGCACTCTGGTACAACTCAGTTTTCGGCGAAGGTAATTTCTACCTTGAATTGCAGAATCACGGCATCGGCGAGCAGAAGCAGATTGAACCTTTACTTATCAGGCTTTCAAATGAGACGGGTATTCCTCTTGTTGCAACCAACGACACGCACTATGTCAACCGTGAGGACAGCAAAACACAGCAGGTGCTCATATGTGTAGCAACCAATACTACGATTGGTCAGGAAAATTCCCTTGAATTTCAGACGGATGAGTTTTATCTCAAGTCCGAAGAAGAAATGGCAGATCTGTTTTCTCATGTTCCGCAAGCGATAGAAAATACTCAGAAAATTGCAGATATGTGTAATTTTGACTTTGAGTTCGGCAACACTAAATTGCCGCACTTTGAAGTTCCTGACGGCAAAGACCATTTTGAATGGTTTAAAGAGCAGTGCTATGAGGGAATGCTTCGCAATTACGGAGAAAATCCACCTCAGGAGTATTACGAAAGGCTCGATTATGAGCTTGATGTAATCAATAAAATGGGCTATGTTGACTATTTCCTTATAGTCCACGATTTTATAAGATATGCAAAAAGCAAGGGTATTCCCGTCGGTCCCGGCAGAGGCTCGGGTGCAGGCAGTCTAGCGGCATACTGTATCGGTATAACGGGAATTGACCCTATGAAATACAATCTTCTTTTCGAACGTTTCCTTAATCCGGAGCGAGTCAGTATGCCCGATTTCGACGTTGACTTCTGTTATGAAAGACGAGAAGAAGTAATCGATTATGTTATCAATAAATACGGCGCAGATCACGTTGCACAGATTGTTACATTCGGAACACTTGCCGCAAGGGCAGCTATCCGTGATGTAGGACGTGCGATGGGAATTCCGTACAACGTTGTTGACAATGTTTCAAAGCAGGTGCCCAGAGAGCTCAACATAACAATTCAGAAGGCTCTTAAAAAATCACCTGAATTTAAAGAGCTTTACGAATCCGATGAGCAGATAAAAGAACTCATTGATACTTCAATGAAGGTTGAGGGTATGCCGCGTCATTCTTCAACTCACGCGGCAGGTGTTGTTATTACACGCGATCCTGTTGCAAGCTATGTTCCTTTGGCGCTTAACGATAATTCACCCGTAACTCAGTACACGATGACAACGCTCGAAGAACTCGGACTTCTTAAAATGGACTTCCTCGGACTTCGTACATTAACGGTTATCAGCGATGCTGAGAAGATGATACGTCTTAAGAATAAAGATTTTGACATCTATAAAGTGAGTACTTCGGA
Source organism: Acutalibacteraceae bacterium (assembly GCA_045589535.1). Taxonomy (GTDB): domain Bacteria; phylum Bacillota; class Clostridia; order Oscillospirales; family Acutalibacteraceae; genus CAG-488. Next base: position 9,496 of record JAZNPE010000061.1, read on the forward strand.
CGAAGAAACCTTCAGAATGATGTCAAAGGGTCAGACTGAGGGCGTGTTCCAGTTTGAATCTGCAGGTATGAAATCAGTGCTTGTCGGGCTCAAACCCGTCAATATTGAAGACCTTATAGCCGTTATTTCGCTTTACAGACCCGGCCCGATGGATTCAATCGACACTTATATCAACAACCGTCACCATCCTGAGGATACGGTTTATAAAACCGAAAAGCTCCGCGATATCCTTGAGGTTACTAACGGGTGTATGGTTTATCAGGAGCAGGTAATGCAGATTTTCCGTTCTCTTGCAGGCTATTCCTACGGTCGTGCTGATATCGTGCGACGTGCTATGTCAAAGAAAAAACACGATGTAATGGAAAAAGAGAGGCATAATTTCATTTACGGTATGATTCGTGAAGACGGCACCGTAGAATGTGAAGGCTGTGTAAAGAGGGGAATACCTGCTGAAATTGCCAATGATATCTTTGACGATATGTCCTCGTTTGCATCCTATGCTTTCAACAAATCCCACGCGGCAGCCTATGCCTATGTTTCGTATCAGACGGCATATCTCAAATGCCATTATCCGTGCGAGTTTATGGCGGCACTTCTTTCAAGTGTGCTTGATAACTCAGCAAAGGTTTCCGAGTATACCAACGAATGTAATAATCTTGGTATAAAGGTGCTTCCGCCGCACGTTAACGAAAGCCTTGAAGGCTTTACAGTCAGCGACGGCAACATCCGTTTCGGACTTCTTGCAATCAAGAATCTCGGAAGAAACTTTATTAAAAATATAATTGCCGAAAGAAGACTCGGTAAATTCACATCGTTCTATGATTTCTGTTCAAGAATGCACGGTGCAGATTTTAATAAACGTGCAGTTGAAAGCCTTATCCGCTGCGGTGCTCTCGATTCTCTGGGTGCAAACCGCCGTCAGATGCTGATGGGAATGAATGAAATTATAGATGAGCTTGATAATAAGAAAAAACGCAATGTTGAAGGCCAGCTCGGTCTTTTTGATATGGGAGGCAACCTTTCCAACCACGGTGAACCTGAACTCAGGTATTACGATGAGTTCCCGTTATATGAGCTTCTCAGTATGGAAAAAGAAACAACGGGTCTTTATCTCTCAGGACATCCGATGTCTGAATATACTGATATGGCGGCAAAACTTCACTGTGCAAAGGTTTCTGACCTGAATATGTCGGACAGTGACAATGCAGTCTACAAAGACGGAGAACGAGTTAAGTCTATGGGTATCATAACCCATGTGAAGAAAAAAGTCACAAAGAGCGATACAACAATGGCATTTGTTGACCTTGAGGATATAACAGGCTCAATTGAAGTAATTGTTTTTCCGAAAACTCTTATCCAGAATTCAACGCTTATCGCTGAGGGTAATGTTGTGGTTATCAAAGGCAGACTCGATGTCCGTGATGATGAGCCACCTAAGCTTATCTGTGAGTTTATATCTACTCCCGAAAATGCTCAGAAGGAGCAGGCACAGCCTGTAAAAACCGCTGAAGCAACTCAGGAGCAGACCGCTAAAAAGAAAAGAATCGGATTGTTCTTAAGATTTCCGTCGGAAGGCTGTCCCGAGCAGCTTCAGGCTGAAAAGCTCCTGGCAATCTTTGATGGTAGAACACCGCTTTATTATTACTTTGCAGATAAGAAAGAATACAGAAATATGCCATTTGAACGTTTTGTCGATGTCAATGAACCGCTTCTTGATGAACTTAGGAGGGTTCTTGGTGAAGAAAACGTTGTGTTCAGGTAAAAAATACTATTTTAATTGACATTTTTTTCATTCTGGTGTATTATACGGAATGTTATGTTATTAATTTAACTGTTTAGGAGGAAGTTTGAAATGAAGACTATCGGCGTATTGACAAGTGGCGGTGACGCACCGGGTATGAACGCGGCAGTTCGTGCAGTTGTTCGTACAGCTTGTGAAAATAATATTAAGGTTTATGCAATCAACCGCGGTTTCCAGGGCCTTATGGAGGGTGACCTCAAGCCTATGGAGATACGTTCGGTCTGCGATATTATCCATAAGGGCGGTACATTCCTTCGTTCAGCAAGAAGCAAGGAGTTTGCGACTGAAGAGGGTATGAACAAGGCTATCGAAATGTGTAATGCATACGGTATCGAAGGTATAGTTGTTATCGGCGGTGACGGCTCATTCAGAGGCGCACGTGACCTTTCAGAAAGAGGTATTCCGTGCGTAGGTGTTCCCGGTACAATCGACAACGACATCGCTTGCTGTGACTACACAATCGGTTACGATACATGTATGAACACAATTATGGAAATGGTTGACCGTATCCGTGACACATCAGCTTCACACGACCGTTGCTCAGTTATCGAGGTAATGGGCAGACGTGCAGGTTATCTTGCACTTAATGCAGGCATTGCAGTCGGCGCAACAGCTATCCTCATTCCCGAGGTTGAGTTTGACCTCAAGCGTGATGTTTTCGACAGAATCCGCCGTACACAGAAGACAGGTAAGACTCACTTCCTTGTTATTGTTGCTGAGGGTATTCCTGCTGACGGAATCATTTCTGTTGATGAGCTTGCAAAGGCTATTGAAGCTGAAACAGGTGTTGAATCAAGAGCTATGGTGCTTGCACACGTTCAGCGCGGCGGTTCACCGACAGTCCGTGACCGTGTGAATGCAAGTCGTATGGGTTACCACGCAGTTAAGCTTCTTATGAACGGTATCGGCAACAGAGTTGTTGCTATGCAGAAGGAGCAGGTAGTTGATCTTGATATCTTTGAGGCTCTCAATATGAAGAAGCACATTGATATGGATCTCTATGAGATGGCTAAGGTTATTTCTATCTAAAAGGACATAAATTATGCTTAGAGACGAATTTTTAGAACTTCGCCGCCGTATAATTGCAAAAGATTTTTCAAAAATGAACGACAAGCAGCAAGAGGCTATTTATACAGTAAGAGGCCCCTTGCTGCTTCTTGCAGGTGCAGGCAGCGGAAAAACTACGGTTCTTGTTAACCGAATTGCAAATATGATAAAGTACGGCAATGCCTATAATTCTGATAAGTGCGATTTCGAGCCGACCCAGACAGACGTTGCCATAATGAAAGAATATCTGAATGACCCTACGGTTGATCTTTTTGATGTGTACGACCTTCTGACAGTCGATGCACCTCAGCCGTGGGAAATTCTTGCTATCACCTTTACAAATAAAGCGGCAAACGAGCTTAAGGCACGTCTTGCAAAGCTTCTCGGTGATGCGGCAAACGATATATGGGCAAGCACATTCCACTCTGCTTGCTCGCGTATTCTGCGCCGTCACGGTGATTTGCTCGGCTATACAAATCATTTTACAATCTACGATACTGATGATTCAAAGCGTGTTATGAAGGAGGTTCAGCGCCTTCTTGAAATCAATGACAAAATGCTTTCGCATAAAATGATTTTAAAAGAAATCAGCAAAGCGAAGGACAGGCTCATAACACCGCAGGAGTTTATTGAGCAGGCCGGCTCAGACGTCAGACTTAAAACTATCGGCAGAGCTTATGAATGTTATCAGAAGCTTCTCAAAACCGCAGACGCTCTCGACTTTGACGATATTATTTTTAAGACCGTTGAGCTTCTTGAAAACAACGAGGAAGTAAGAGTTTATTATCAGAACAAGTTCAAGTACATCCTTGTTGACGAGTATCAGGATACCAACCACGCGCAGTATGTGTTGACAAGCCTTCTTGCCGACAAGTACAGAAATATATGCGTAGTCGGTGATGATGACCAGAGTATTTATAAGTTCAGAGGCGCAACAATTGAAAATATACTTAGCTTTGAGGAACGTTATCCTGAAGCGAAGGTTATACGCCTTGAGCAGAACTACCGATCAACCCAGACGATTCTTGATGCCGCTAATGCTGTTATTGCAAACAATCAGCAGAGAAAGGGTAAAAATCTTTGGACAGATAACGGATTGGGCGACAAAATTGTTGTCAACACTTCTTACGATGAAAGAGAAGAAGCGCGTTTTGTTGCAGACACAGTTATGAAAAACGTTGCGGGTGGCAGAAAAATGGGTGACCACGCCGTTCTTTACAGAATGAATGCGCAGTCAAGTCTTATTGAAAATGCTTTTGTCCGTGCAGGTGTGCCTTACCGTATTATCGGCGGTCTTCGCTTCTACGAACGAAAAGAAATCAAGGATGCTCTTGCATATCTTACCGTTGTTAACAATCCGTCAGATAATGTGCGTCTTCGCCGTATTATCAACGAACCGAAAAGGGGAATAGGCGATACTACCCTTAACAACGCATCGGAAATTGCGGCAGGTCTCGGAGTGAGTATGTATGAAGTTATATCCAATGCTTCGGAATATCCTGCACTCAGCAGAGCCGCACAGAAACTTGATTCTTTCACTCAGATGATTAACGAGATTACTGAAGAAGCACAGGAACTCAAACCGTCACAGCTTCTTGAACTTGTGCTTAATAAGACTGGTTATTATATTTCACTTAATGAGGATAAAGATACGGCTCAGGACAGAAAAGAAAACCTTAACGAGCTCAAAGCAAACCTTATGCGTTATGAGGAAGAGTCTGAGGATCCGACACTCAACGGCTTCCTTGAAGAAATTGCTCTTATGACGGATATTGATAATTACAATGCAGATGTCGATGCTGTTGTTATGATGACGATGCACTCGGCTAAAGGTCTCGAATTCCCCGAGGTTTTCATAATCGGTATGGAAGACGGCGTTTTCCCTGGTTCACAGTCAATTTACAATCCCGAGGATATGGAAGAAGAACGCAGACTTGCTTATGTCGGTATAACAAGAGCGAAAGAAAAGCTTTATCTTACCAACACAAGAACAAGACTTATCTTCGGCTCAACTTCACATAATCCTCCATCGAGATTCCTTAACGAAATCCCATCAGATCTGACCGAAAAGACAGGCGTCACGTCGTACAGCTCGTTCAAAAGAAGTGCTGAAAGCGAACCGTACAAAGATTTCGGCGAAGACTTTACAAGCGGCAGACCTATCAAACGCGGTTTCTCAGGTCAGTCTTCTTTTGCAAGGCCTGCACAGTCCGCACCTGCATCATCAGCTTCATTCAAGGTTGGCGATACGGTTAAACACAAGGTTTTCGGAACAGGTGTTGTTCTTTCTGCACAGGCGGTGGGTAATGATACCTTGCTTGAAATCGCATTTGATAAATCAGGCACAAAGAAGCTTATGGCAAACTATGCCAAACTGACTACCTGATATTTTAGTAATAGTGTTTATTGACAAATTGCTATATTGTGGTAGAATTATATCAACAAGTGGGTGTAAGCCCGCAAACTATTTTAAATGAGGTGTTATTATGACAAAAACTTTTTCTAAAGTATTGGCAGTAATCCTTTCATTGGCAGTTCTCTTCGCTGTGCCTGTAATGACAAGTGCAGAGGAAACAGCAACATTTGCTGTTAACGGTAAGCTCTACGGTGTTGAAGGCAACTGGCATGATGACTATGTACAAACAATTGCAATTGAAGTGAAGGGTGAAATCGCTAAATTTGCTGAAGAAGCTTCTGTGTCTGTCGGCACAGGTGAAGATGTAGCAAACATTCTTACAGCTAAGATTGCTGATATTGGTTACGCACTTACTCCGGGTGGCGGAAGTGCTACAATCATCATTTCGTTAAATAGCTACATCAATCACGCTGAAACGTATAATTTCTATTTTGCTGAAGGCACATTTGTTAATGAAGACGGCGCTCTCAGCGAAGAGTACACATTCAGTATTTCAGGTAATGAAATCGTTGAAGCTCTTGATGTTGAGCACGTTTCAACAAAGCCGATTGAAAAGCTTATTGACTGGATGTATACCTGGGGCGCTGAAGGATTCTGGTTGGATGTTATTGACTTCATTGTAAGCATCCTTGAATGGTTCCTCTATATCTGATTATTTTTTAAATTTTAACGAGGCGGACGAAAGTTCCGCCTCAGTTTTTTAGAAGGAAAAAGCTATGGAAAAAATAAAGTATGCAATTTTTGATGCTGACGGTACTCTTATGGACTCAATGCATATCTGGGATACACTCGACAGTGCGTTTCTTATGATGCGCGGCATTGAGCCTAAGGAAAGCAGAATTTTCAGAAAATACGGCTATGTCAACGCAATTAAGTATTTCCTTGAGAATTATGAGCTGGATATGACTGCCGAAGAAATCCGTGCGGATATAATGAAAATCCTTGAGTATTATTACGAAAATGTTGCGAAAGCGAAAGAAGGTGTCCGCGAATTCCTGCAGACCTTAAGAGCTAACGGCGTGCGTTGTGTCGTAGCAACAGCAACTGACCGATATCTTATGGAGCCTGCGCTTGAAAGAAACGGCTTGCTCGAATATTTTGAAGCTGTTTTTTCAACAAGAGAGATTGGTATAAGCAAGCACGAGCCTGATGTATATAATATGGCACGTGACTTTCTTGGAGCAGATGAAAATACGTTTATCTTTGAAGATGCTGCATATGCTATTGATACAGCCAAAAAAGCAGGTTACAAGGTTGTAGCAATTGAAGACTACTCTGCTGAAGATGAACGCGAACATATCAGGGAAGTTGCTGATTTTTATGTTGCGGACTACTCCGAAATATACCAAATTTTTGATTTGAACATTATATAATTTTGTTACAATTTTCCTTTTTCGTAATATTTATGTTAAGTGTATTGACGTGAATTTAACGTTTTGATATACTCATATCAATATTTTAAAGAAACGGAAGTGATGAGTTGGCAAAGAAAAAGGTTTTACTTATAATTAACCCGTGTGCAGGTGTTGACCGTAAACGTGTCAGCGCAGTTGATATAATAAATAAGCTTTCTCCTGCTGATTTTGAGTTCTTTGTTGAAACAACCAAAGGTCCCGAAGATGCTACTGCCATTGTAAAAGAAAAGGGTAGTGATTTTGACCTTGTTCTTTGTTGCGGCGGTGACGGTACGCTCAACGAAACAATCAACGGTCTTATGGCTCTCGATAAAAAGATTCCCGTAGGTTATATTCCCTCAGGTTCAACCAATGACCTTGCAAGCACTTTGGGTATTCCCGTTGGTGTAGGTCCTGCAACTGACCTCATCCTCAACGGCAAGACCAACGGATATGACGTAGGTCTTTTCCAGAACAGACACTTTAACTATATCGCTTCATTCGGTGCTGCGACAGACCTTTCTTATGCAACTCCGCAGAAGTGGAAGAACCTTTTCGGTCATGAAGCATATGTGCTTTATGGTGTCGGTGTACGTCTTTTCCCGATGCTTTTCGGCTTTAAACCGACTTATATGAAGGTTGAATATGACGGAGGTGTTGTTGAAGGTAACGTTTATTTCGGTGCTGTTTCAAACACAACATCGGTTGCAGGTGTGTTCAAGTATGACAACATCAAGCTCAACGACGGTGAGTTTGAACTCCTTCTTGTTCACGGACTCAAGAGAAACATCGATATTCTCGGAATTCTCAACAAGGTTATCAAAAAGGACTACAGCGGAGATCATATCGTTTTCACAAAGACAAAGCACGTTAAAATTACTTGTGAAGATAAGATTCCATGGACTCTTGACGGTGAATACGGCGGAGACCACGGTGATGCAGAAGTCAGCGTAATCCACAACGCATATGAAATTTATTCGGATAACGATAAGCTCTTTATAGACAATAACGATTAATAAATAAGTGGCTGTTAAAAAAGTGCAGACCGCATAAAACGAAATTAAGTAGAGGGTTCCTTTGGAGTATTAAAGCTCTGAAGGAACTCCTAAATTTATTAAAATATAAATAGGTTTTATAAAATAGTGTTTTATGCTATAAACAGACTTCGCCACTCGACGTACCTTTGTACGTCTTCGGGTATCCAAAACAAAGTTAAGCTTTGTTTTGGCTCAGTTTGTTCATTCTGC
>JAZNPE010000062.1:0-36977 GCA_045589535.1 Acutalibacteraceae bacterium
ACTCTTGAGCTCATCCTCTCAACACATAACCGTAAGTGCCTTTCTTGCGTAAGAAGTGGCGACTGCGAACTCCAGAAGCTCTGCAAAGAGTATGGCGTTGAGGATGAAGGCCGTTTTGACGGTGTTCTTCCTGAGTTCAACTTTGACGATTCAATGGCTCACATGGTACGTGACAACAGCAAGTGTATTCTTTGCCGTCGTTGCGTAGCAGCTTGTGACAACCAGGGCATCTCAGTTATCGGCGCAAACGCTCGTGGTTTCGACACATGCATCACTTCTCCGTTTGAGAAGAAGATCCAGGAATACTCATGTATTTCCTGCGGTCAGTGTATTGTAAGCTGCCCGACAGGTGCTCTCTATGAAAAGGACAGCACAGCAGACGTTCTTGCAGCTATCAATGATCCCGAGAAGTACGTTGTTGTTCAGACAGCTCCCGCTGTTCGTGCAGCTCTCGGTGAAGAGTTCGGCTACGAAATCGGTACAAACGTTGAAGGTAAGATGGTAACAGCTCTTCGTCGCCTTGGCTTTGACAAGGTATTCGATACAAACTTTGCTGCTGACCTTACAATTATGGAAGAGTCACAGGAGCTTATCGAAAGAATCACAAACGGTGGTGCACTTCCGATGATCACATCTTGCTCACCGGGTTGGATCAGATACTGTGAGTTCTACTATCCTGAGCAGCTTGATCACCTTTCAACATGTAAGTCACCGCAGCAGATGTTCGGTGCAACACTCAAGACATGGTACGCTGAGAAGATGGGCATTGACCCGGCAAAGATTGTTTCTGTCAGCGTAATGCCTTGTACAGCTAAGAAGTTTGAAATCGGCCGTGACGATCAGAACGCAGCAGGCGTTGCAGATGTTGATTATTCAATCACAACTCGTGAGCTTGCAAGAATGATTAAGGGCGCTGGTATCAACTTCAACATCCTTCCGGAGGAAGCATTCGACAGTCCTCTCGGTGAGGGTTCAGGTGCTGCAGTTATCTTCGGTGCAACAGGCGGTGTTATGGAGGCAGCGCTCCGTACAGCAGTTGAGAAGATCACAGGTAAAACTCTTGACAGCGTAGACTTCGCAGAAGTACGCGGTATGGAAGGCGTTAAGGAAGCAACTTATGCAGTTGGTGACCTTCAGGTTAAGGTTGCTGTTGCAAGCGGTACAGCAAATGCAAAGACACTTATGGAGCAGGTTAAGAACGGTACAAGCGAGTATCAGTTCATCGAGATCATGGGTTGTCCCGGTGGTTGTATCAACGGTGGCGGTCAGCCGATCGTAGATGCAACAACACGCAACTTCGAAGATTTCAAGGCAAAGCGTGCATCTGCTCTTTACACATCAGATGCTAACAATGCTAACCGTAAGTCACATGAAAACGAAGCTATCAAGCGCGTTTATAGTGAGTTCTTCGGCGAGCCGGGTAGCCACAAGGCACACGAAATTCTCCACACATCATACGTTAAGCGTAGCCTCTACAACAACTGATTGATGTTTTTCTCCCTCTTCAGTGAAAGCTGAAGAGGGAGATTTGTTTTCAGATGACAGATGATGATATATTCATATTATAGCCCGATTTCAGGCAATCACGCAGGGAATAACGACCCATTAAAGTCCCACAAATCTGCATATAAATCAATAAAAATAAACGCAAAAAATAAATCGAAAAAATACTCAAATTTTTTCGAAAAAAGTGTTGACAAAAAGGTTTTCGTATGGTATAGTATACGAGCGTTGAGACGCTGGTGTAGCTCAGTTGGTAGAGCAGCTGATTTGTAATCAGCAGGTCGGGGGTTCGAGTCCGTCCACCAGCTCCATTATTTTTATATGGGTGAGTTCCCGAGTGGCCAAAGGGAACAGACTGTAAATCTGTCGTCAGTGACTTCGGTGGTTCGAATCCACCCTCACCCACCAGCAAAAAAGCATCTGCATAGCAGGTGCTTTTTTGCTTTTACTTTTTTATATCTTTTTGTAAATCGCACGGTTATTTCATATTTTATTGACAAAAACCAAAATCTCTGTTACATTATAAAGTGCAAATATTATATAACAGAGGTGTTGTCTATGGCAAAAACAATTCAGGATATTCTTGATATTATCAAGGAAAAAAATATCCGTATGGTTGACTTTAAAATGGTTGATATCAACGGTCAGTACCGTCACGTTACAATCCCTGCAGAGAACTTCTCTGAGGACACAATGAAGAGTGGTATCGGCTTTGACGCTTCAAACTACGGATACGCTGTTGTTGAGAAGAGTGACATGGTGTTTATTCCTGACCCTGACACAGCAAACATCGACCCGTTCTGCGAAATTCCGACGCTTTCAATGACAGGTAACGCGATGATCATTGACACTCCTGAAAACCGTCCTCTTGCTCAGTATCCCCGCAATATCATCAAGGCTGCTGTTGAATATATGAAGAACAGCGGTATTGCTGACGAGATGAAGATTCTTCCTGAATTCGAGTTCTATCTTTTCGACGACGTTACATGGAACGTTGACGGCAGATACATCGGTGCTACAGTTGACGCAAGCCAGTCTTACTGGAATTCTGCAACAGACGGTCACGGCGTTGTTGTTCCGAAGCAGAAGAATTACCATATTGCAAAGCCGTTTGACACTTCTTACGAATGCCGCAGCGAAATGTGTATGCTTATGAAGGATTGCGGTATCGAAATTAACTATCATCATCCCGAAGTTGCTGCATCAGGTCAGTACGAAATCGAGCCTCAGCTCGGCGAAGTTGTACATATGGCAGATGCTACTATGATGATTAAATACATCATTCATAACACAGCTCTCAAGTACGGTAAGAGCGCTACATTTATGCCGAAGCCGATTTACGGCGAAGCAGGCAGTGGTATGCACGTTCATATGATTCTCTTCAAGGACGGCGAGCCTGTATTCTCTGACGATAACGGCTATTCACACCTCAGCGAAACAGCTCACTACTTCATCGGCGGTCTTCTTAAGCACATCGGTTCACTTTGTGCTATCACAAATCCGAGCACAAACTCATTCAAGCGTCTTGTTCCCGGCTATGAAGCTCCCGTTACTGTTGGTTATGCAACATCAAACAGAAGTGCTGTTATCCGTATTCCTGCATACGCTAAGAGCCCGGACAAGCGTCGCTTTGAGCTTCGTAACCCCGATGCTACATGTAATCCGTATTTCTGCTATGCAGCAATCCTTATGGCAGGTCTTGACGGCGTTAAGAATAAGATTGACCCGCGTGCAAACGGTTGGGGTCCCTACGATATGAGCCTCTACAATCTTCCTGAAGAGGAGGAGGCAAAGCTTCAGGGCTTGCCCGTATGTCTTGAGGATGCTCTTGACTGTCTTGAAAAGGACTTCGATTACCTCACAGAGGGCGGAGTATTCCCTGAAGAGCTTATCCGTAACTTTATCAAGACTAAACGAGCAGAGTGTAGCCAGCTTTCTGCTATTCCTCATCCCGCAGAGTTTGATAAGTACTATAACCTTTAATCCTTAATTAAAGGTTAAGAAAAACCGCTTCTTTCAAAAAGAAGCGGTTTTTGCAGTTTTATGTTATTTTGATATATATTCAGCTCTTCTAAGGGCATCGTCAATATGCGGACAGAAGTTATCTTTACCTACGGCTTTGTAGAAACCTGACTTCTTCATAACCTGTAACGGCTGACCGTTAACGTGTGAAAGAATGAGCTGTACGCCCTGTTTTTCGCATTTTTTGTGAAGAAGCTCTAATGCGCTGAGTGCTGTTGAATCAAGCGAAGGAACAGCTCTCATTCTGAGAATAAGACAGCGGGTGTAATCCTTAAGGATGATTTCGGGAATTTTGTCTGCTGCACCGAAGAAGAGGGGACCGCTGATTTCGTAAACTCGGATATCTTTCGGAACTTCACGAAGGTCGATGCTGTCTTTGTCCGTGTCGGGGTCAATATATTTCCAACCGTTGACGGATGTTTCGTCGCTCATTCTCTTCATAAAGAGCATTGCTGTGAGAACCATACCTACGGCAATAGCAACGACAAGGTCGAAAACAACAGTAAGAATAAATGTTACAAGGAGAATAAGGATATCGTTCTTTGGTGCAGTTTTAGCTATGTGAAGGAATTTTTTCCATTCGCTCATATTGTATGCAACCATAAAGAGAATTGCTGCGATAGTCGGCATCGGAATAAGGCCTGCATACGGCATAAGGAAAAGAAGCACGAAAAGAAGAACAACTGCGTGAATCATACCTGCAACGGGTGTTCGGCCTCCGTTTTTAGCGTTTGCTGCTGTTCTTGCAATGGCACCTGTTGCGGGGATACCGCCGAAAAGAACAGATGCAATGTTACCAATACCCTGACCGACCAATTCAGCGTTGGAATTGTGACGTGAGTTAACCATACCGTCAGCAACAACACAAGAAAGAAGCGATTCGATTGCCGCAAGAACCGCAATGGTAAATGCGTCGGGCAGAACGGCAGATATCTTTTCAAAGCTGAAATCTATACCGCTGAAGTTGATTACAGGAAGACCAGAGGGGATTGTATAAAGGTCACGGATTGTGTAAACTCCGTCTTCAAATCCCGGAATAAAAGCAACCATAAGAGCGCCTGCAAAAACTGCGATAAGCGAAGGCGGGATTCTTTTTTCAAACTTCGGATAAATTATAAGTATCGCAAGACTGATCGCACCGACAACAAGTGACTGCCAGGAAAAGCTTCCGATAAATTCAATGTTAGCTTCGATTTTCTCGATTGTTTCAATAGGCTTAACACCGTCAGCGTATGTAAGACCGAGGAAGTCCTTGATTTGCCCGATAAAAATTGTGAGGGCGATACCTGAGGTGAAACCTGTTGTTATTGTATGGGGAATAAACTTAATGAGTGAACCGAAGCGGAAAATACCCATAGCAATAAGCAGGATACCTGCAATAATCGTTGCGATGAAAAGACCGTCCATACCCTGAGTTGCGACGATACCTGCAACAATTGATGCGAAAGCGGCTGTCGGACCCGCAATCTGTATACGGCTGCCGCCGAAAAGAGAAACACAGAAGCCAGCCGCAATTGCAGTGTAAATACCGCAAGCAGGCTCAACGCCTGATGCGAGTGCCAACGCGATTGACAACGGTAAAGCGATAATTGCAACAATAATACCTGCCGTAAGATCTTTTGTGAATTGCTGTACAGAATAGTTTTTCATTACCGAAAAGAATTTCGGTTTAAGATAAAAGCTTTTCAATTAAAACATCTCCTTTTTTGCCGAAGACGATTATATTATTTTTCACAAAAAAAGTAAAGAGGATTTGTGCACATTTTCAAAAAATAATATAAAAAAGAAAATGCCCTACAGACAGTTAAAATCTGTAGAGCTGTTTTGTGTTTAAGGTTTAACGTAGTCGGGAAATTCAAGGGTTTGTGTCTGTCTGTCAAAAAGACGGAAGTCTGCACCGTTATCCCAGACGATGCAGGGTACGCCGAAACTGTTTGCAGTACTGAGTAAGAATTCTGCTCTTTCGGCAAGGTTTTCAAGGTTTGTTCTGTCTGTCCAACCGTATTCACCGAGCACAACACCGTAGCCTTTTTTGATGAAAAACTTGTAAAAGTTTCTGAGGGTATGATATATCTCGGATTTCTCTTTCAATGAGAGCTTCTTTTCACAGTCGAGAAATTCGCTTCTGTGAGCTGTGCCGGGATAAAAATGTACAGAAAAGAGAATATGCTCATCATCAGGAAGTCTGACTTCAGAAATCGTTTCCTTTTCGCATCTTGCGGCGTAGGCAGGCATCATTACAAAACGTGTTGTGTTGTTGCCGCCACTTTTACGGATTACATCAAGAACAGCATGGTTAAGACGGTTTACAACTTCGAAATATTCATCCGTGCCCGACCATTCGTTTTCGTCACCGATAACCCTCGGTTCGTTCATTGTTTCAAAAACAAGATGCTCGTCATAATCTTTAAAATGCTCGCTGACCTGTGCCCAGAGTGTTGTCAGTATAAGTGTTGCCCGTTCCTCGTGCTCCTCGTCCGTTATGAGCCAGAATCTGTCATCGTGATGCACGTTGATGATGGCATACATTCCGCAGTCAAGAACCATATCTGCAATTTCTTTCACTCGGTTAAGCCAGGCTTTGTCGATTGTATGGTTTTCGTCCATATGCGGTGTCCAGGTTATCGGGATACGAACAGAGCTGAAACCGGCCGCTTTGACAGATTCGATCATTTCTTTTGTAGTGTACGGATTGCCCCAATAGACCTCGCTTTCAAGGCCCATCTTTTCCTCTTTATCAAGGTTACAGGCATCAAGTGTGTTGCCAAGGTTCCAACCGTTACCGATTTTTTCGGCAAAGACAACGGACTCTGTCTGCGGACCCTCGGGGAAGAAGATTGCATCGTTTATATTTGAAAAACAACCGCCGATGAAGCTTACAATCGCAGTAAATATTGCAACAATTGATTTAAACATATTTTTCACTCCTGTTCATTTAATCAGCATTTAAGTTCCTTTGCTTTTTGCTTATGGTAAAGGCTGACCTTGCCCGAGAAAACACGTGATGAAAAAGCCGCCGCAGCGAAAAGAATAAATCCGTTTGTGCCGAAAAGCTCAACTGCAAGTACTGCAGAGGCGATCGGACAGTTTGTAACTCCGCCGAAGAATACGGTCATACCGATTGCGGCACAGAAGCCTATCGGCAGACCGAAAACGGATGCTAAAGCGGCACCGAGAGTTGCACCGATGAAAAATGAAGGAACAATTTCTCCGCCTTTGTAGCCTGCGGAAACGGTTATAACTGTGAAGATAATTTTCAGAAGGAATGCTTCGGGTCGGACGGTACCTTCTTCAAAAATTCGTTCTATAACGAAAACACCGCCACCGTTGTAATCGGTACCGAATATAAGTGTAAGAATAATAACTACGCAACCACCGACAAATATGCGGATAAACGGGTTTTTGAAAATACGCTCAAAAAGCTTCTCACTTCCGTGAAGAGTATGACAGAAGAAATATGCTGCCAAAGATACAATAACAGCAACTCCGAATGTTTTCAGAAGGTTGATTATAGTGAAATCGGGAACAGCTTCAACGTGAAATCTTTCGGGATGAACACCGATTGCGGTTGAAATGAAGTAAGCTGTGATGCTTGAAATGAAGGCAGGAAAAACTGCAACTGCATTCATCCTTCCGATAACCGCAACCTCAAGAGCAAAAACGCACGCTCCGACGGGTGTTCCGAAAACAGCAGAAAAAAGAGCTGCCATACCGCAGATTGTCATTACTGCGTGCGTTCTTTCTCCCGCTTTGATAATTTTTGAAACAAATTCTGCAATTCCGCTTCCGAGCTGAAGAGCGGCACCTTCTTTACCTGCAGAACCGCCGAAAAGGTGAGTGATGACGGAAGCAACAAAAATAACGGGGACCAGAAGAATCGGAACATTTTTACGTCCCTGGACAGATTCAAGAGCTCTGTCTGTGCCAAGTCCTTCTGTCTTTGTCAGTTTGTAAAGTCCGACAGAAGCAAGACCGCCAAAGGGCAGAAGAAAAACAAGCCAGGGGTTTTGGCTTCGCAAGGCTGTTACAAGGCTGATACAACGTGCAAAAGATCCGCCGATTGCTCCGCACAGAAGACCGACAGCAAAAGCTGCGAGGATAAGAAGCACCCATTTCGTACTCTGTTTTATCCGGTCTGTTGTTTTCTCTTTATTGATTTTAAAAGCTTTCATTTATATCACCTGATAAAACTAAACCTGATTACAAAAAAATAACGCACGGTCTGCGAAAATTATTTCGTCAGACAGCGCGTCCGATTATAGCACATAATAATAAAAACTACAATATTATTGTTAACATAATTTTATGTTTGTTTGCAAAAAATTTCAATTGAGGCAGAGATAAATTCTGCTGTGCCGTTACCGTTTTTGTCGATATTTTCTTTAAAACGCTCGTCTGCAACATACATCTGACCGAGTTCTGCAAGAATTTCTTTTGTGCAGGTATAAAAATTTTCGGTGATATAAGCCTGAAGCTTTTTAACAAGAGCCTGAGCAGATTCACTTTCGGGGGTTGCACCGTTTTTGAGTGCCTCGGCAAATTCTGCAAGAACTGCTTTGAGCCCCGCGTTGACGTCGTTCATTTTTTCTTCTGAATAACCTGCGGTTTTTCTTTCACTTTCTTTGTAAGCTTCCGTATTTCCCCAACGCTGTTTTGCTTCGGTTTCATATTCTTTTCGTGCCGATTCATATTTATTGTTGTTAAATGTATTCATCGGTATTTCTCCTTTTTCAAATTTTTCAATTGCGCAAATGAGATTTTCAAGACGTTCTTTTTTTAGGATAAGAAGTTCCTTTTGCTTGCTGAGTGCTGACTTTTTGTCATAGTTTTCGGATGAGATAATTTCGGCAATGTCTTTAAGAGGGAAGTCAAGTTCACGGAAAAAGAGAATTTCCGTCATCCTTTCAAGCGACTTTTCGTCATAATCCCTGTATCCGTTTTGCTCATCTGTGGATGCAGGCTTGAGCAAACCGATTTCATCGTAATAATGCAGTGTTCGGACGCTGACACCCGTCAGCTCAGCGAAATCTTTTATATGCACGATTATCACCTCTGAACACATTATAAACCATAACGTAACGTTACGGTCAATAGCCTTTTGAAAAAATAAACAAGAGTTAATGTATTTATACAGCATAAATATTAGGATTAAAAAATAAAAAATCAGATTTTTTAAAAAACTTTCAAAAAGCACTTGATTTTTGTTTAGCTTGGTGATATAATACCTGAGCATTAAGAAATGTGCTGCTAGCTCAGCTGGATAGAGTGTTTGGCTACGAACCAAAAGGTCAGGGGTTCGAATCCCTTGCAGCACGCCAATAACAGAGTGGACTCAACAGAGTCTGCTCTGTTATTTTTTTGTTCAGATGTCAGGGATTCGAACACCGAGGGGGTGAGCGACGTTAAGAAAACAGTCCGGTGGACTGTTTTTAGTCGCGAAGTCTGAGGCGGGTACTGTTGCAAGGCAACGGTCGCCGAGGACGCAACCTGCGTAGCAGGTGTATCCCTTGCAGCACGCCAATAAGAATCGTTGAAATCCCAAGGGTTTCAACGGTTTTTGTTTTTTGTGCAACTTTTAATTATGAAAAAAAGCACACAGAATCGTTAAAAATCCAATCCGAAGCGTTAATGCATGAAAAAATAAACAGCCGCTCCGTGCGGCTGTTTGTGATAGTAATAGTCAAACCTCTATGCCTATTTCAGGTGGGCCTGTAGGTGCCCTTTGTGGGGCTATGCAAATCACTAGTTTACTGTGGTTATGATTTTATACGGTAATCATTATTTAAATAAACTTCAGGATAAGGTATATATCTTGCTTTATATGTTTCTGCACCTCTGGACAAATCAAAAACCTTTACTTTTTTAGTTTTTATAGCATCGCAAATAAATTCATAGACCATTAGTAAACCAGGACTGTATCTTTTAAACGAAGAATCATAAAAAAGTGTAGGTACAATACAGTATCCAGCGTCATTTAACAGTGCTATAAAATATGCAGATAATTTTCCATCAATGAAATACTTAACTAAAACGAATCCGTTATTTGTTGCAAATGTGCTGAACGGATCAGTTGCAGGGAAGACAGTGTGAACCAAAGATTCAACAATCTTCAGAAGTTTGTTGCTTTTTTCAGTGATTGGAATATCCGTAATGCTTTCTGTATGATTTTTCTCACGGTTTCTTTTACAATATAATTCATTTAGTTCTGAATTTTTAAAAGACTCTAGAGAATCGCAAACGTAATTTATTTCTATTTTCCCACATTTATTATCAGTAGCAAGTCTGTTATAGCTGGTTCGGATTGTTTGTCTGGTGCTTTTTGAAAGGCTATCATAATAGTTTTCAACATCTAAATCTAATTTGGATCGTATGCATTGACGTTGAGAAATTATTTCGGCATTTTCGTTATTTTTTAAAAAGTCACCGAATTTTGTATAGTCCCCAATTTCATAAAAACGCATTTCTTTATTTTTATACTTGTTTTTTATGTGCATAATTAAAAACTCAAAATCCGAATATTCGACATTTTTTGAATAAATAAAATTCAGTGCGCCGCTTTTCGAATATTGACCTAATAGTTGTATATATAAACTGCTTTTACGAGGAATTGCTAAAGGAGCAATAATCAAGGGAACATCGTCTTTAAAATAAACAAAATATTTCAAATGAAATGTTTTGAAGGTATACAAATTTGTTTTGTAATAATTTTCTATATTGCGATTCCATTCATATGATTGGTATAAGGTTAAATCATCGCTACAGCAATATATGTTTTTCCAAATACTTTTGATTTGATCTATTTTGTTATAAACTTTGATTTTATTCATTAAAATGTCCCCAAAAAACAATCTAATGAAAGTATAATAGCACATTTTAACTTTAAATTCAACTGTTATCTAATTTTCTCATTTGCACACAGGTGTTTTCAAAGCGATTTTGTTTTTATTTTTGTTTCACTTTTATATTGAATTTTCTTTTTACTTTTTATATAATAATAAAAAATGTAAAAGGAGTAATTAATATGTACAAATTTCCTATCGGTGTAATTATAGACAGCTTCCGTGTGCCAATCAAAGAGGCGGTTGTAAAGGCTGCTGAGGTTGGTGCTCAGGGTATTCAGGTTTATTCAACAAGCGGTGAAATGGCACCCGAAAATCTTTCAGCTCAGCAGAGAAAAGATTTCCTTAATCTTGTTAAGGATAACGGTCTTGTAATTTCTGCTCTCTGCGGTGACCTTGGCGGTGGCGGTTTCGCATTTGCAGACCGCAATCCTGCAAAGATTGAAAAATCAAAGCGTATTCTTGACCTTGCTAAAGAGCTTGAAACAGACGTTGTTACAACTCACATCGGTGTTGTTCCCTCTGACCCAAATCACGACAGATACAAGGTTTTGCAGGAGGCTTGTTTCGAGCTCAGCCGTTATGCAGACAGTATTGATGCTCACTTCGCAATCGAAACAGGTCCCGAAACATCTGCAACTCTTAAGACTTTCCTTGATTCTCTCGGTTCAACAGGTGTCGGCGTAAACCTTGACCCGGCAAACCTCGTTATGGTAACGGGCGACGACCCTGCAAAAGCTGTTCATAACCTCAAGGATTATATCGTACATACACACGCAAAGGACGGAAAACAGAATTTCTTTGTTGACCCTGAAATCGTTTACGGTATGGTTGAATCCCACATCGTTACTCACGATTCATTCATCGAAGTTCCTCTCGGCGAGGGCAGCGTAAACTGGGACGAATACCTCAAGGCTCTTGAGGATATCGGCTATAAGGGCTTCCTTACAATTGAGCGTGAGGTAGGCGACGATCCTGCACGTGACATCAGAAAAGCAGTTGAGTTCCTCAACGGTAAGATGGGTGTATAATTATGAAGGTTTCTGTCAGCAGTTACAGTTATTCAGCATTAGGTACTGATGATTTCAGCCGTATGCACCTCGCAAAGGAAATGGGCTTTGACGGCATTGAATTTGCCGAAATCAATCCTCCCGAGGGCGTAGCAAAAATCGACCACGCGAAGGCATTGAAGGCTCTTTCGGATGAGCTTTCACTTCCGATAACAAACTATGCAATCGGTGCGGATTTTATCAACAAGGATTGCGACAGCGAGATTGAACGCCTCAAGGGTGAAATCGATATCGCGGAAATCCTCGGTGTAAAGGTTATGCGCCACGATGCAACGGGCGGTCCCGAAGAAGAAAGATTCTCTCTTGACGGATTCGAAAAATATCTCCCGACACTTGCAAAGGGTTGCAGAGCAGTTACGGAATATGCGGCAACAAAGGGAATTAAGACTTCCGTTGAAAATCACGGCTACTACTGTCAGCAGAGCGACCGTGTTGAAGCTCTTATGAAAGCGGTTGATCACGAAAATTTCGGTTGGCTTGTTGATATCGGAAACTTTATGTGTGCCGATGAAAATCCGCTTGATGCCGTTAAGGTCGGTGTGAATTACATCGCATATGCACACGTTAAGGATTTTTATTATAAAGACAAGTCCGAAGAACGTCCTGATGGATATTTCCGTACAAGAGCAGACAACCACCTCTGCGGTTCGGTTCTCGGAGACGGTGTTGTGCCCGTTAAGGAATGTCTGGAGTTAATCAAAGGTGTCGGTTATGACGGTTGGGTAACTCTTGAATACGAAGGACAGGAAAGTCCGCTTACGGGTGTTCCGAAAGGCTATGAGTTTTTGAAAAGTGTTCTTTAATATTAAAAGCACTTGCTTCGACTGAAGCAAGTGCTTTACTTTATGCTATACCTAATTTTTTTAGAATTTCAGGGTCACAGGTGTCGGCAAGAGTTCCGATTTCTGCCCATTTTTTGTCTGCTTTTTCTTTCCATGCAGGGAAATCCTCGGGAAGTTCGGGGTATTTATCGTAAAGAGCACCGATTTCTACAGCCTGTTTGAGTCCTTTAATTATACTGCCGATTGAAGCAGTGCTGATTTTTTTCTTTGCTACAGCTGTGGCAATTTTGCCGAGCCACGAAACAACGTCACTTCCTTTGAGGGTAAGGTTGTTGTCTTCCATTCCGCCGAAAAGGGCTTCACTGAAAACGATATCGTTTGCAAACATATACTCAGCTTCGTCATAGGTAAGGGAAACTACACCCATAAGAAGCGGTCGCATAAAGTCAAAGTCTTTACCCTGAGCCTTCATATATCTTGAGTTGATGCTCCACATATTATCTTTTGTAAGCGGAAGATTTTCTTTAAGAAGCTTGGAGATAACTTCAACGGCGATTTCACCCTGCACAAGAGAGGATGTGCAACCCTCACCGCAGGTCGGCTTTGTAAGGCAAGCCGCATCACCCATTACGATGAATCCGTCGTCAACAAAAGAATAAACCGAGCGGTGATACGGTGTCATTCCTTTTTCAACCTTTTTGATTTCGTATTCGGGATACTTCACGTTTTTTGAATACTGCGTATTGAAAACTTCCTCAGCGTATTCATAAGAATAGCTGCCGCCGATACCCAATATTGAATCATAGTCTTTACCTGCAGGAGCAGACCATGATTTATACTGCATAAAGAAACCGTCGTATTCACGCGGCTTTACGTTTTCGTCAAGATACTTGATGTAATAAAGCACAACGTAAAGTATATCTTTTGGCGTGATAGTGAAGTTACACACGGGTGATGAATCGGGAAGCTTACGTCTTGCAACGGACGGAATACCCGAACAGTCTGCAACTATTTTTGCGTAAGCTGTCTGCTCACCGTCAGCTGTTGTGAATTTTGCACCTGCGATTTTTCCGTTAGCATCGTAAACGAAATCCGTGAAGTCTGCACCGTAAATAATCTCTGCACCCTTTGATTTTGCTTTTTCAGCCATAAGCATAATATAATCGTGCTTATGGAGACCGATTACGGGCGAGTCAGCACCTCTTTTATAATATGTACCGTAAGGCGAAATCATTGATGAATGCTCAAAACGGAATTCGCGCACGGGGTTATTTTCACTGAGGGGATCAAGCCCGAAACGCTCCATTTCTCCTTCACCCATATGGAAGATATCGTATGTTCTGGAAACATCATCGGGTAGCTGTTTTTCAATAACAAGAACTTTGCTGCCGTTTTCAGCCATTTTTTCTGCAAACCAACAGCCTGTTGTAGAACCGCCGACAATTAATACATCATACATTTCCATAAAAATTCCTCATTTTCTTTATTTGCCTGCAATAGCTTTGTTTTCCTCGTGACGCTTCGCACGGATTTCTTCAAGCTCACGATACATCTGCTCTTTCTTTTCTCCTTCAACGTCATAAAGTGTTTTAAGGATAATTGCTTTGAGTACATTACTGAGAGTATAACCGAAGAGAAGGAAACCGAGAATCCACAGACAAGTATTCAGATAGTCCGGTTTTGCCTGCATTGTTGCAACGAGGTTACCCTCTGATGAAGACTCATAACCAACCCATGCGATCATAAACGGAATAATCAATTCTCTTGCATAGTTGATTGCTGTATTGATCCAACCCGGAATAACGCCCTGAATGGCTTCGATACGGTCACCGGTCTGCCACTCAAGATAGTCGTAGTATTCAACATCAAAATGAGATTTTGAAAGCTCCTGAACACCGATACCTACACCGAAGAGGAAATAGAATACATAGAAGAAAATACTGTTCCAGCCTGAGAAGAACCTAATACCCATTTTTGCTTCAACAAAACAGATTGCAAAAAGTATGCCTGCCGAAACCATAGAGTATGGTCCGCAGAATTTAAGAAGCTTTGTGGGCTCATGTTTCTTGGAAAGCTTTGTTGTTATAAGATTACCCACAACCGTACCGACTGCAGTCGGTAGTGTGAGAAGAAGGTTGTTTGCTGAACCGACGGTAATTGCCGCAAGAAATGTTGACATCTTGCCGAGCATCGCGAAGTTGTTAACCCATGCCATATACTGATATGCACGATAGTTTCTGTATTTGAAAAGGGTGAGAAGAGTCTTTGAAATCTTGACCTTTTCTTTCTTCGGAAGCTCGATTCTTTCCTTACAGAAAAGACCGCACATAAGGTTACCGAACAATGTAACTACACCTGCAACAACACCGAGTGTCATATACATCTGATTCTTATCATCACTGAATATTCCGTAAACAGCTGTTGCAATGTATGCTCCGCCGTAACCGATATAGTATGAAAGTTGCCAGATTGTTGCAACAGTTTTCTTTTCTTTTGGATTAGGAGAAATAACCTGAGCAACATTCTGTCCGAGGTTGTTGAATGCATTGAAGATTGTCTGACAGCAAGCAATTCCGTAACGGAACAATGTCATCTGCTGGACAGTCCAACCCTGCGGAACATAGAAGTAGAGAACCGTAAGTGCAAACATCGGCAAAAGGCAGATGATGTACCACTGACGGTAACGACCCCAACGTGTTTTCCACTTCTGTACAATTGTGGCTGATATAAGACCGACCACTATACCGAGAACAGTTGTAAGTGTTGTCTGAACAGCAAGGATTTCTGCAATCTCATCCGAATTGACGCCTACAGGACCATAATAAAGCTCGTGCAGGAAGGCTGCAGCAAGTGTACCTGTAAGAGTTGTTCCGAACATTCCACCGATACGTGCAAGCATCAGGCAGACATATTCAAATTTTGTAACGCTGTTGCCCATACCTGACGGCAGAGCATTTGCAGGAGCTTTGGCGGAAGCCTTTTTATTTTTCACCATAGTCTTTCCATCTCCTTTTTTCTTTAACAGTAATATTTTACTACAATAAAGCGAAAAAAACAATATAATCAAATCCACTAAAAAGCACCTGTAAATTCAGCATAATCAACAAAGTGAAAATTGTTTAAAGCCCTTGAGAAGAGATTTTTCTCAAGGGCTTCATAATATAGATTTTGAAATTATTGAACACTGAACATAAGTATAATTGCTTTTTCTCCTTCGGGAAGCGGAAGTGTTATACCGTTATTCATAAGCTCTTCGCCCGTAAAACTGCGGATTGTTCCGGGATTATCGATGTCATAAACATTGTATACTTCTGACGTCACAAGCCCGTTGAGTTTAACGGTATATTCATCGTCCGCAACATCTGCACGTTTATAAATCAATACCGTTCCCTCTGAAGCATCCTGCAAAGAGTACTGCATTGCCATCATTCTGTCGCTGTCGTAACTGCCGAAATCAAGCGGATAATAGTTAGCAGTCATCAATGCTCTCTGCTCCTTGTAGAAGCCGAACTCAGGATGCTGATGAGAATAAAAGTCCATAAGCATAAATGGCATTATATCAGACCTTGAGGCATATTCATCTTTCATGTAAAGGGCTGAACCGTGAATGGGCAACCAGAATGAAATTCCGTAATTATGCGATTGGGTTGCGTTGAATAAATCGGGGTGATAACTGCAGTTATAGTCACTTCTCCAGAACGGAACACTACGGTAGGTCATTTCAAGATCAAGCCTTTTTCCGCCCGAGGCACAGTTGTCAATTATCAGTCCGTCAATGTTATCTGTCAGGAAATCAAGGAACCTGTAAAGGTTTGTAACGTAGTGATTTTCGCAGATTCCCTTTCTTCCGCCGTATAATTCTTTGTCTGCTGTCTTCCAGAAATCAAGCGGAGCAAAATTAAAATCCTGACGGTAAACCGTGGCTCCGTTTTCCCTGAGAGAATTCAGGATATATTCGCAGAAGAATTCAAAAGCATCTTCATTTGCAAGGTTCCACATCAGGTCGGCGTGTTCGGTTCTTATCAACCAACCTTCATTCTGAGAACCGATCATATAGAACTGTGATCCCTCGTATACCCTTTCAGGTTCATACCAGAGCACATATCCTAGACCTTTTTGGGCCGCATAGTCCGAAAGCTCTGAAATACCGTTGTCGTAGCGCGATTCGTCCGGTATCCAACTTCCGACTCCGTCGTGCCAACCTTCGTTATATTTGTACCAGCCTGCATCCATCCAGAAAAGATCACACTGCTCGTAAACAGACTCATCAAGGCTATCCAGAACATCAATTATCTCGTCAGCTGTCAGTGTTGATTCAGGACCTGCAACCTGCATTGCGGTGTAAGTTTTTTTAGTAATATTTTCGGAATAAACACAATCCGTTATCCAATTTCTGAAAAGATTGAAACCCTTAAGAGGATTATCGTTTTTATAAAAATTGAGAGAAACCAACGGAGAGCGTATTGTTTCGCCCGGAAGAAGATATCCTCTCAGCGTTTCCTGCTTAACCATAATATTGGATTTGCCGTTAAGTTCCGAAAGTTTTGCTTTCCACTGTCCTGTCCAGCCAACGCCGAGGATTACGCTGAAATCCTCTCCGTTCAGATTGAAATAAGGCAGATAGTTTTCAGTCGGCTTGCCGTCAACACCTGTAAATGTTTTTCCGATACCGTTAAGATTTTTCTCTATCAATGAAAAATCGCTTTGTGCTGTGTTGCTTCCCATTGAATAATACAGCTTTGCTTTTCCTGTTTGTAAGGATGAATCAATCGCACAGAAATCGCTGATAACGCCCGATTTGCCGCTGCCGTTGTTTTTTATGTAAACCGTCCATTGACAAGCAGCATTTTCAGGGAAAACAGTTGCTTCAACAGTAACCTCAAGACCCTCGTCATTATTTGTGAGAATCAGATATTCTGTTTTTCCGCCACGATAGACAGATCCGAATTCGGCTGAATCATCAAGCTTCTTTTCCCATTCATCAGGTTTGAATCCTCTGCCGTTAACCTTGAATGTGAACGGATAATTTTCTGCCGTAGTTGAAAGATTATTACTGAACCAATTTTCACAAAGCTCTTTTTCTTTGTCGGTGAGCTTTATTTCTTCTGCGCTGATACTTTCAAACAGAATAGCCCTCTTGGATTCAAACGTATTTATATAGCCCTCGTCAATCGGAATCAATCCTCCGAGAGAAGCAATATAATACAGTATTGCAACAACCGTACTCCAGAATCTCGCTGCACCAAGCATATTATCATCCCTTAAATATTATTTTTAATTATTATAATGTATAAGTGATGAAAAAACAAGTAAAGAACATTTTGGGGTGCGAATTTTCTTTTTTTGGCGGAGAGCAAGGGATTTTGTCCCGGCGCTACCCGCGCATATCGCCTCGCTTCGCTCGTTGCCCCGTCGGCAGAAACAGTCCACCGGACTGTTTCTTTCCGCAAACTTCATTTGCTCCCTCCTTGTTCGAATCCCTTGCTTCTGAAAATATCAAAAAATAAAAGGTAGCACCTGTCGGTACTACCTTTCATTTTTGGCGGAGAGCAAGGGATTCGCACCCTCGAACAGGTTATAGCCTGTTACACGATTTCCAGTCGTGCTCCTTCGGCCAGCTCGGACAACTCTCCGTATCTGCCTTACAGCCATATCATTATAACCAACAACAACCTAAAAATCAAGTATATTTTTAAATTTAATTTTTATAGGGTTGTTATCATTTTTTTGAGGGATATCTAGTTATAAAAACAAAGACAGCACATCAAAGCAGAGTGATTAAGAGGTTTTGCTGACAAATATTCTTGTATATATTTTGTGGCATTTTTTCGTTTATTTTGCTTTGTTCTTTTTAAGCTCGGGTTGGATTGTGTCTGGGGTTCTTGCGCTGACTGCGCCTTCAGGCTTGATTTCGCCTGCTTTTGTAAGGGCAATCTTTGTAAGGAACGGGCCGACAAGCTCATAGATAAGAACTGAGAACAAGATAATGTTTGTTACTATCATACCTTCCTCGCCGAGTGTTTCCGCCTTGAGAGCCATACCAAGGGCAACACCTGCCTGCGGAAGAAGGGTGATGCCGAGATACTTGACGATATGCTCGTCACACTTAACAGCCTTTGAGCTGAATCTTGCGCCGAAGTATTTACCGAGAGAACGGAACGCAATGTATGCAACACCAATGCATACAACAACAAGCTCTTTGAACGTTGAGAGTTCAAGCTCTGCACCGCTGATTACAAAGAAGAGAACGAAAAGCGGAGCCGTCCAACGGTCGATTCTGTCCATAAGCTCTTCGGAGAAATCACACATATTGCAGAAGACCGTACCGAGCATCATACAGGAAAGAAGAGATGAGAACGCAATATGTACACCGCCGATTTTGAACTCCATCATTGAAAGTGCAACGGTAAAAAATACGAATGCAACAGAAACCGCAAGACGCTTTGAACGTGAATGGAAAAACTTTTCTGTGAAAGTAAACACCACACCCATAACAAAACCGAGAAGGACTGACAAAACAACCTCAAGAATCGGTTCAATAACGATTGAAAGAACGTCAACCGAACCGTGGATAAGTGCCTTTGCAACACCGAAAGATATTGCAAAAAGGACAAGACCGACTGCATCGTCAAGAGCAACAATCGGAAGAAGGATGTCCGTCAAGGGACCCTTTGCCTTATACTGCTTAACAACCATAAGTGTTGCCGCAGGAGCTGTTGCGGATGCGACCGCACCGAGTACAATTGCCGCAGGAAGCGGAAGCTTATCGGGAATAATAAAATGAAGACCGATAAGAGCCGCATCAACAACAAGAGTTGTAAACACTGCCTGCACGATACCGATAACCGTTGCCTGCTTGCCCGTTGCTTTAAGCTGAGCAAGGCGGAATTCGTTACCGATAAGAAAAGCGATAAAACCGAGAGCAACATCGGGAATAAGTTCATATGATTTAATATCTTCCATACTGATAAAGCCGAGACCCGGTACGCCGAAAGAACCGAGCACATACGGACCGACAAGAATACCTGCAACAAGGTAAGCCGTAACAGCAGGAAGTTTTACAAGTTTAGCTACACGAGAGAGCACAAGGCCTGCAAAAAGGCAGACAGATAAGCTCATTAAAGTTTGCATAAAAAATACATCTCCTTTGCGGCTGTTAGTATAGCACAAAGGAGAGTGTTTGTCATTGGTTAAATTGTATAAGAGTAAAGATTTTTTTTAGAAAATTTAGTTTAAGATTATGCCGGCTGAACTGTGTTTTCATCAAATAACAGCAGGCAAAAACGCACCCATAATCAGGCAAATAACCATAATAATTATAACAGAATACTTTGTGAATTTGTTGAGTCTGATTTTTATCTGCGGTTGCATCCGTTTTATTCTTATAATCATATACAGCGGCGCGTGAGTTATTGTAAACTCATCATTTCTTGTGTGTATAACAATACGACTGAATTGTGTTTTACTGAAAGTATCAGGACAGTATTCTATACTTAAAATGTCTGTCCATTTAACAAATCCACCCTTATGATGAATACCGTCATCTGCTAATATACAAACAACAGGACCTATAAACCGATTGATAACCGACAACACAAACAACGTACCAAAAAGCAAAAGCGTTCCGACAAATATCCCATCAAGTCCTTGCACAATATCCTCTAACGACCAGATTCCCCACAACACGAACCAACCAAAAACCCAGGCAAGATAAACATGTGAAACCAAAATCGCCCCTAACAATCCGCTAAAAAACTGACAGCGTACCTTGTAGCCTTCGACCGTTTTATCAAACGGGTTTTCATTTTTAAACTTCATTTCGCTTTCACACCTCAAATTCATTTTCACTCTGAATAAGCTTTGTGTTTGTATCTTTGTAACGGAATACCGCCTCAGTGTTTTCGGGAACTGAAACATTGAATTTCACTTTGCCGTTTTTGTTTTCGTAGCTGACCGCAATAACACCGTTCGGTGTGGTGATACTGCCTTTCATCCAGTTGAATCTGTCAACGCTCACCGGCTCAATTATAATTGACTTGTAACCTGCCGAATCTTCAGTCTGTCTTATTCCGAGAAGATATTCAAAAAGATATGCAACAGGTGCACCGAACATCGGGTGACTGTGTGAACGGCTGCGATTACTGTCCCAATATTCGTGGAATGTTGTTGCACCGTTTCTTCGCCAATGCTCAAATCCCTGGTCACCGTTGTGGGTAAGCAAATCAACGGCAAGGTCGCTGTCACCTTTCTTGAAAAACTGACGCGTCACAATATCCGTCGCAAAAATTCCCGTGTCGTAATGACCGAGCTTTTTGTAGTAGCTTTTCATATTTTCATATGTTTTCTCATTGCCCAAACCAATATCAAGCGCAAATGAATTTGCACCCTGGACATTCATTATAAAGTTGTCGTCAAAGGTGTTGAAATATGCCGCAGTAATTGCACCTTTGCGGTATTTTATCTTTTCCTCATACTCAGCGATATCCTCATCCTTGCCGATAATCTTCGCGATTTCGCACATCTGCTGAAGAGATTTCACCATAAAGTAAGTGTTGACCATAGGTGCAGGAAGAACAACCTGCTGATTGTGTGACGTGATATCCTTTTCAGGATAAAGAATATTCGGTCCGCACCAGTCACCAAGGCACCATTCGCCCTTTTTGTCGCTCGTAACAACACCGTATTCCGAGTGTGCTTCAAGATAATCTATGTAACGGCGCATCTGCGGATAATATTTGTGGAGGATTTCTTTCTCGCCGTAATGCTTATAAAGTTGATACGGCACTTCGACAATTGCGCAACCCCAACCGCCCGGGCCTCCGCCACTGCGAAGATACGGAGCTGTGTACTGAATATGTCCGCTTAAAACATCCTGACAGTCGCCTATGTCCTGCATCCATTTTTCATAGAATGCTTTAGCGTCAAATACGGTTAATGCCGCGTTGCAGGTAAGCTGACCGTCGCCCGTGTAGCCTCTTCTTTCAAGGTGCGGACAGTCAGAAGGATGACCCGTGTGCATATTGCAAAGCATCGTGTGCATAAAGGTTTTATAAATCCAGTTGAGCGTTTCGTTGTCGCACTCAAAGGTTGAAGAAACAGGTACATCGGCATAAATAACCTTTACACATTCGGGTTCAGCTTTACCGATCACCTCAAAATATCGGAATCCGAACCAGGTGAATTCGGGCTGAACGATAGCTTCTTTTCCGTCGGAAACAACCGTGAACTGCTGACCGTGGACGTGCGTCGGGTCAAGAGAACCGTCCTCTGCTAATTCTTCAGCAAAATTAACGCAGATTTTTTCGCCCTTTTCTGCCGTAACTTTCAATACGGGATAACCCGTTGTATTCTCACCGCAATCGTATACGGTACCGTTTTCTGTTTCCCTGATTTTCATTACAGGTAGCTTTTTAATAAGCTTATCCCACGGGCAATCCGTTGAACAGTATTCTGTTTCAATACCTTCTGTCAGAACCGCATTTTCCCACGAATAACTGTCAAGTGCAGAAAAATCGTGATGCTCCTCCCACGTGAAGTTATATTGGCAAACGGAGCTTTTGCGGATTTTACAATTCTCATCGGAAACAAAATATTCAATGCCGTTTTCTTTTTCAACAGTTATGCAGTAAATTGCTTTCGGCAAACCGAAAGTACGGTTTATATGCGTATACCAACCACCGCCGTAATGAATTTCAATGTCGTTTTTGCCCGATTTTACAAAAGGAGTTATATCAAACTGCGGAACATAAATACGGTGACCCGAGATAACCTCGTCAACAGGGTCGCAACCTGCCTCAAAGTCGGATGAAAGCGGAAGAAATGTATCGGGATTGATACATTCGCCGTTGATGTAACACTTGAAAAAGCCAAGCCCTAAGGCGTTTAAAGTCACCTTTTTGGCAGACTCTGCCTCAAAACTGCCTTTCAGGACTGCAAAGCTGTCCTTTGTGCGCTCTTTCGCGCCAACCCATTTTGCATTATGAAAAAAACACTCCTGCGTCATACTGATCTCCCTTTCCCGGCTTGTTTTATGCAGTCTATACTTTTTTCAGTCCTTCTTCTCAATCTTCAAAGAAAATCGGGTTTGTCCATGCCTGTTTGCCATCATTGTCTATAACATATGCACGGATGTAGTTATAATTTTCGGGGTCAATATCCGTTTCTGCGTGTGTAATCTGTCCGCCCTCATTTTTAAAAATCTCTGTCGGGTGACAGTCGCTTATGAAGCGAATTTCCTTGCACGGTTCACAGTCAAGATAGATGTTGCCGTTTTCAAAATAGAAATCTCTGATAACAGGACCGCAGGATGAATAGAACTTTCCTTCCTTGATTGCTTCCAGAATAGACTTCACATTATTCTCTGCATTAACCATTACCCAACCCTTACAGTGATGGTGAGGTTGATGTCCGTCATCCGTAGCAACACCCCAGAGCTTTATACCCTGACCGAGAAGATCATCCCAGTAGAGTGCGTTTGTATCCATATAATTCTCATCTGCACCGCCTGAATTCCATATTTCCATTGCAATATTGCCCTTGAGCTTGTCAAAATATCTCGGCGGAGTTGAGCTCCATTCGGGATGACAATAAAATGTGATGTTATTGTTTTCGTGGATTTCGTCAAGATACGGCTGATATTCAAACTGGTCCCTTGCCGCACCGTTCGGAAGTCGCTGATCCTGCTCGTATCCGTTGGTTTCGTCATCAGGACCGAGACATACGTGATGGAAAGTGCGGAAGCCCTTGATTCTTTCAAAGGTATTATCAACCTCCATTCCGGGAATAATTGTTATTTCAACGTCTTCAGCGTAGTTTTTATAGTTATATATATTATGGTCTGTTATTGCCATAAAATCGTATCCGTTAGCTTTGTGAAGTCGGATAACATCATCGGGTGTAACCTTTCCGTCTGAACGTGTTGTATGGCAGTGCAAAGCACCTTTAAGAAGCTTGTTTTCGCCTGTAAATGCTTTCTGTCTTATAAACATAGGATTTTCCCCCTTTTCGTTTTAAATTATAACAGACAGAATCTGCTTTTTCAATAAATTTTCTTTTTCACTTGCTAAATAAGAAATTTTTGTGTATACTTATTTCATCAAAAATGAAAGGAATTCATTGTTATGCAGATTTTTTCATTCATTATGGCACTTATTATGACACTCGTGCCTTTTGTTGGCAGAGACGCAAAGAACCCCGACGAGGCTTTGCTTAATGTTTCAATCATTTCAGACACTCATCTTGATGCACGGTTTCCCGGTGGAAAGCTCAATCTTGAAAGAGGTCTTCGAGATATGAACAAGTTTGACAACGATGCAATTGTTCATGTCGGTGATATAACAAACTACGGTGACGAAGCTTCTGTTAAGTATTTCTACGATATTATGAGAGACACCTGCGATGCTGAAAACTGGGTTGTTGCAACAGGTAACCACGAAATCGGTCATCCTGAAGAATTCACCAACGAAGAAGCAAGACAGAACTTCATCAAGTATCACAACGAATATACAGGTCAGGGCATTGAAAATGCTTACTACAGCATAGACGTTGACGGTTACACATTCATCGTGCTTTGTGACCAGAGCGAAGACAACTGGGACAGCTGCGATATCTACGAAGATCAGGTAGCTTTTCTTGACGCTGAGCTTGCAAGAGGTACAGCAGAAGGCAAACCCGTTTTTGTTGTTTGTCACGTTCCCGTTGAAGGTGCAAACGGTCAGGATATCATCTACGAAGACGGCGGTCTTGACGAGTATTCAGACGTTGTTAAGAGCACAATGGAAAAGTATGAAAACGTTTTCTTTATCAGCGGTCACGTTCACACAGGTATCAACGGTTACATTTCAAAGGAGCTTTTCGACGTTTCCTGCGTTGAAACTGAAAACGGTGTAACTTACGTTAACCTTCCCACATACGGTATCGTTAACCGTTACGGTATCCCCTGGAACGGTATGGGCTTCCAGATGGAAGTTTACGAGGACGAGGTTATCTTCAGAGCAAGAAAATTCAATACTTCAAGATGGTACGGCTTCTACGAATTCGCTATCGGCCTTGTATAATTCAACATAAAACTAATCGGCTTACAGCAAACCTGTAAGCCGATTTCTTTTTATTCAAAGTAAATTGCACCGCTTTGCGCATATATAAACGGAGGCATCTTCATACCCTTCTGCTCGGGAATTTTTGAGCCGATGACAACATCATAACCTAATGCATAAACCGGTGACAGTTCAAACGTCACATAAGCGCAAAGGAATCCTTTTTCGGGAGCAGGAATTTCAAAAGAATAATCTCCTGCCTTTTTAGCTTTGAAAGTAAAGCATTCTCCGTCCTGATTGAAAACATGCAGGGTATGATTTCTCTTCATTCTCTTTGCGCTTACCCGTGCTTTAACTCCGCGCTGAACCGATACCGTATCTCCGAGCATAGCACCGCCGTATGTTATGTTTATGAATGTTTTTCCGACACTGTTGCTGATTGTCGTTCTACCTTTTACGATACCTTCAAGGATATCCTCGGGGGAATCTGACTTTGCATAAACATATGTTGCAGGATTAGCTACAAGATTTGTTACAACATAGTCCCTATGGTAATCACTGCCTCCCACAATCGGCAATTTGTGCCCTGCCTTAAGCTGTTCAATCCACCAATCTGTACAAACGAGGTTATCGTAGTGCATCGGCCCGTTCCAGACTTCAAGAACATCAACCTCGCTGACATCCTTTTCCCAACGCCAGGGACATTTTGAGCAAAGAGGGTGGTTCATACAAACGATTGCACCTCTATGCTTTGCTTCGTTTTTAATAGCTTTCCATTCTTC
Organism: Acutalibacteraceae bacterium; assembly: GCA_045589535.1. GTDB lineage: Bacteria > Bacillota > Clostridia > Oscillospirales > Acutalibacteraceae > CAG-488. The sequence continues at coordinate 25,034 of JAZNPE010000062.1, forward strand.
GTAGGTTTCGCAGTTTGAGTAATTATCAACAACGTTCTTGACACCCCAAAGGTTAGTGTGTCCGCCGTGCTTTGTCAGCTCTGCTCCGTAAATCAGTGTCAGACCGTCAACCTTCGGAAGCTCCTCCTTGCAGTTCTAATTGTGATCGGTGATGATGAGGAAATCAAGCTTATTCCTTTTTGCTTTTTTAACAAGTTCCTCAAGCGTATGCTTGCCGTCCGAAGCGTTTGTATGCGAATGCGGAACACCTGAATACCATTTATAGCTCAACTTACCTCACCTCTCGTAAAATATATTGTTATTATAGCACAAAAATCTTTCTTGTTCAATTAAAACATTGTTTTTATTTCACAATCGTGATATTATAGAAAATATCGGAGGGCTGATTATGAACAGATTGCAAGAAAAACTCAATTCACTCGGATTAAAAGCGATGTCGCCTGCACCAAGCTACCGTCAGGCAGAATGGCTCAGACGCGAAAGATCGATTTTCTTCCATTTCGGTATGAATACATTCACCAATATGGAATGGGGCGACGGCACGGAAAACCCGTCAATCTTTAACCCCGAACAGCTTGACTGCAGGCAGTGGATAAAAACTGTTAAAGACGCAGGCTTCAAGGCGGCAATTCTTACGGCAAAGCACCACGACGGTTTCTGCCTCTGGCCAAGTAAATTGACAGAGCATTCCGTCAAAAATTCACCGTACAAAAACGGTAACGGTGATATTGTAAAGGAATTTACGGATGCGTGTGCCGAATTCGGTATCAAGGCAGGTATTTACCTTTCTCCTTGGGACAGACACGAAAAAACATGGAGCACCCCTGATTACGACGATTTTTATGTCGGTCAGCTTACAGAACTTCTTACCAACTACGGCAAGATATGGGAAATATGGTGGGACGGCTCACAGAGCAAAAACATTACATATGATTGGAAACGATATACAGACACAATCCGTGAGCTTCAGCCTGATGCAGTCATTTTCGGCTCGCTCGGTGCCGAACCGTATATCGAAGCTCGTTGGGTTGGTAACGAAAGCGGTTTTGCCGGAGACCCGTGCTGGTCAACGGTTGACTCGGAAACAATAGTAAAAGAAACCACAAGCGAGCTCAACAGCGGAAAAATCGACGGTAACCGTTTTCTTCCTGCAGAGGCTGATGTTTCAATCCGTCCCGGCTGGTTTTACCACAAAGAACAAGACAACGAAGTTCGTGACGTAAAAAATCTGCTGAAACTTTGGTTTTTATCCTGTGGAAGAAACGCAAGTATTCTTCTTAATCTTCCTCCCGACAGACGAGGGCTCATCCATGAAAACGATGTTGCGAGCCTGCTTAAATTCAACGAGGTTCTTGAAGAATCTCTCAGCCTCGACTTTGCAAAAGGAGCAACCGTGACAGCCGATAATGTAAGGAGTACTGACTGCTCCCCTGAAAATCTTCTCAGTGACGATGAAAACGAGTTCTATGCTTCAGAAGACAGCTGCACAACTCCTGAGATTATTTTTGAGCTTGACGGTGAAAAAACATTCAACACTTTCATCCTTGAAGAAGTGATTGAACTCGGCCACCGTGTTACAGGCTTTGAAGCAAGTGCATTTGTCGATGAAAGCTGGAAACAGCTTTACAAGGGAGAGTGCATCGGCTACCGCAGTGCTCAGCACTTCCCGACGGTTACAACGGATAAAGTCAAAATAAAAATTACGGATGCACTTCATGCACCCGTACTGCGTAAATTCAGCCTTCACAAATTTGACGAAAGCTTACTTTTAGAAAAAGAATATGCTTTAAGCGACGAGAATATACTCGACAGCTCAACAGCAAAAATAAAGCGTGAAGGAAACGAATTTGACCTGCACCTCGGCGGAATTATTCCATTTAATCTTATTACAATTGAAGCTCCCGGATGTAAAAAGTGCAACATCAGCCTTTACAACGGTTTTGATTTTGAGCCATGTAATGCAACCGTAACCTACTCCGATTCAGTAATAAAAGCTGTATTTGAAAAACCGATCGGCTGGTGTTACAGAATTAAAATCACATTAACGGATGAATGTAAGAATTACGATGATTTCAAATTAGGAGTTTATCTGAAATAACGACAAAAGTAACGCACCGCTGACGCGGTGCGTTTAATCTTAATGGAAGAACCAATAAACAAGCTCGATTACGTTGAAGAGCTTCATAAAATACGGGTCGATGAAATCCCAATAAACCTCATCGTAAAGCGTTGTCCATTTGAACGGAGCGCGAATGTAATGAAGTATCTGACAATCGGAGAAATCTCTCTGTCGTGTGCCCTCACCAAGCACTTTGATGTCCAACTCGATAATATCATCGTAAAGGTCGTCCTGAGCTGTCATCCACTCGTACATCGGACGAAGGCGTGAAAATTCTCGTTTCTGATTTGCACATTTCCAATATCTCCACGAAATTTCCGAACGCTTGATTTCAGCAGTCTGAGCTGCTGTTTCGGCCTCTTCATAAGCCTTTGCCCAAAGCTCATCGCAATGTTTGATATCCTTAATTCTCATATTGTAAAGGGTATCGCCCGATTTCTGATAAATTGAAAGATGCTTGCGGTTTGTTACGGCATGCTCTGTCATAATATCGATAAATTCTTTGATATACTTACCGCCCGGTCCGTAAACAGCCTCAAGATAACCAAGCATTTCTGCTTCATAATCCATGTACGGGTCTTTAAGAAGCTGAGAAAGAAGGTATGTTCTCATTTCGCCGAACTCAGCATCACAGTCTGCAATGTAATATGTACCCTCTTCGTAAACACCCTTTACGTTGTTCTCGGCAAAAATCTGCACATTTCTTTGCATAACACCGAAGTTCGGGAAAATACAGCAGGTTTCGCTGTAATTTGTTACGTAATCCCAGATGTAAACACGTTCACAGATTTTGCCCCAGTCGGAAAGATCCTTCATAAAATCTTTATTAAGGTCGCACTTTTCATCGTCAAGAGTGTGACCGAAGCAACATTCTATTGAACAGAGTCTTACGATAACATCTTCTCTCGGAACAACCTTTGTCGGAGCTTTTCGTGTGTACTGATAAGCAAAAGTATCAAAAACAACATTGTCATATTTGCCCGTTGCCTTAACTCTCTCAGCAATTGTGTTTACAAAAGTAATCATTGTGCCTGCGTGCGAACCGTTTGCATCGTCAATTGCTTTACAGTTTTCACATTCGCAGTATTCCTGATTATCGTGCTGTGTGAGTGAAAGAATCTGCATACTCTTTGCAGGATCATGCTCTCTTTCAAGGTTTTCGATAACCTCGTTATAAACGACGTCAATCGTATCAGGATTAGTAAGGCAGAGCTGTTTCGGCACTCTCTCACCGCCGTGAAGAGCATAGTATTCGGGATGTATTTCAAAATATGTTTCAGCCTTGCAATAATATGTTACAAGTGTGTGTGCAAACGAGCCGATATATCCGACATATCCGCCCTGTTCATCTGAAAGATAACGGTAAACTCCGCCATTCTGACCGTTTGCAATTGAAAATTCAGGATCCCTTGAAGACGTTGTGTCAGTTTCGGTGTACTCGAAATACGGAGTATATTTCACACCTATTCCGCTTTCAACTGTAAGGTCTGCGTTTTCGGGAATTTTGATGATGTTCGTTTCATACCATCTGCAGCCGCAGAAATCTTCAAGGAAAGCATATACACCGTAAATTGTTCCTCTTGTGTCGTAGCCTGCTATGATGAGTTTGTTTTCATCTGACTGGATAACATAGCTTCCGTTTTTCGGATTTTCGAATTCAACCGTGGCTCTGTTTGTTTCGCCGACAACAATTTCCTTCGCATTTACCGGAGCATCATCTGTCACAACAGCGATATCCGCACCCGTTATTTTTTCAAGGTAGTATTCGAGCTTTTCAGCCGCATACAAATCTGTTGATACGGCATTTTTACCAACAACGATTACCGCATCTGCAACCCTGAAGTCGTCACTCTCTGCGCTTGCAAAAACAGAAAGTGAAAAAACGATTGCAATTGCCAATAAAACTGATACAAGCTTTTTCATTTCAAGACCTCCCGTTTATTTGAAAATAAATCTGTAAACATCATTTAAGATTTCAAGGACAAAGAAATATACATTATAAAATGTATTTGAAATAACCGTCCGTATTCCGCCAAGGAATTCATCTTTTTCGAACTGTATATAACTTCCCGTGTCTTCAAGAGGGATAAACTTTGCTGTTTCGAAAAGCTCTTCCGAATACTCGTTAGGCGAATGTATTGACATCATAAGCTGACCTTCAAAGGTTTCAAAAATCATCGGGTGTCCGCCATTGAGCTGTTTTTTTGTCTTTTTATAAAAAGCTTTCGGATGATGAAGCCAGTTACCGTCGATTTTTCCGTTATCTGAAACTGCCATTCCTACGGCATATCCGCCTGAACGGGCATGGTTTGACCAAAGCATAATAAGCTTACCCTTTGAAGTTTTATAAACAAACGGACCATCGGTAACTCCGCCGTTTGTCCAGATATGCTTGTTCGACCTGAAAATCATTTTCGGCTCGGAAACAAAATGTGTCAGATCATCGCTGAGTTTTGCAACGGACATCTCACCCATTCCGTCAGGACTTGATGTCCATTCATTTACGAAAACCATCCAGGGCTGACCGTCTTCGTCAACGTAGAGCGTACCGTCAATGCAATCCGTATTTTTCGGAGTAACATGACCGTCAGAAATCTGCACAAAAGGACCTGTAGGAGAATCGGATTTAAAAATCGCCGTACCTCTTTTTTCGCTGACTCTTGAGCGATAGGTTGCAAACAGATAAAACGCACCTTTATAATAATGGCACTCAGGTGCCCAGAAATCAGCGTAGCCGTCGAAGTTTTCATCGGGAGAAAAAATCTGAATTTTTTCGGACCAATTCTCAAGATCTTCGCTCACAACACATCCGTAACCCTCACCCTGACTAAGGCAGGTGCCGTACATATAATACTTTCCTTCATATGCAAGAACAAACGGGTCACGCACCTGCAGATTTTCTCTTTTTATCGGGTATTCTTCTGCCGAAGAAGGCATCGCAAAACAGGTCAAAAGAACAATTACACTTAAAAGAACAGCTATAAATTTCTTCATTGCATCTCCTCCCCTCAGTTTATGTTTTCATTTTAGCATAATAATTTTATATTTTCAATAACATTTATCTTTCATTATTGAAAAATTATGTTCAATTTGTTAGAATATTAAAAAATATTAAGGGTTGATTTTATGGATAAAAAGTTTTTTGATTATTTTATTCACGGCGGCGACTACAATCCCGACCAATGGATTGACACTCCCGAGATTTGGGACGAAGATATGCGTCTTATGAATCTCGCTAACGTCAACAGCGCAACCGTCGGCATTTTTGCGTGGTCAATGCTTGAGCCTGAAGAGGGCGTTTATAACTTTGAATGGCTCGACGAAATCCTTGATAAGCTTCATGAAAACGGTAAGGATGCCATTCTCGCAACTCCGTCGGGCGCAAGACCTGCGTGGCTTGCACAGAAATATCCCGAAGTTTTACGCGTTAATGAAAACGGAATCAGAAACGAATACGGCGTGCGTCACAACCATTGTATGACATCACCGATTTACCGCGAAAAGGTAAGAAACATCAACACACTTCTTGCAGAAAGATACAAAGACCATCCTGCCGTTAAGATGTGGCATATCTCAAACGAATACAGCGGCGAGTGCCATTGTGAGCTTTGCCAGGAAGCTTTCAGGAATTGGTTGAAGGAGCACTACAAAGACCTTGATGAGCTGAATTTCAAATGGTGGAACGGTTTCTGGAGCCATAAAATGACGGACTGGTCACAGATAAATTCCCCGAAAGACAGGGGCGAAAACCACGTTGTTGCAATGAAGCTTGCGTGGAAGCGTTTTGTTTCCGACAGCCACATTTCATTCTACGAAAACGAGATTGCTCCGCTTCGTGAAATCACTCCTAACATCCCGATTACAACTAACTTTATGAGAATGTATGACGGAATCGACTATCAGGACTTTGCAAAGCATCTTGACCTTATTTCCTGGGATAACTATCCTGCATGGGACAAGGGTGCAACACATAGCGAAGCTGTTGAAGCAGCGTTTGTTCACGATAATTTCCGTTCGCTCAAGGACGGTCAACCCTTCTTTCTTATGGAAAGCACACCGTCAATTGTTAACTGGCACGATATAAACAAAATCCCGAAGCCTTTCAGGCAGGAACAGTCTTCAATTCAGGCAGTTGCCCACGGTGCAGACAGCGTACAATACTTCCAATGGAGAAAGAGCCGCGGCGGACACGAGAAATTTCACGGTGCCGTCGTTGACCATTGCGGACACGAAAACACGAGAGTTTTCAAGGAAGTTTCACATCTCGGTTCTGTACTAAAAAAGCTTGGCGATGTTGTCGGCAAGGGATACAACGGTAAGGCTGCAATCATTTACGATTGGCAGAACAAATGGGCAACAAGCGTTTTCTGCGGATACAACAACATTGAGCGCAATTATTTCGGCGAATGTCTGAAGTGGTACAAACCTTTGTGGGAAAAAGGTATCGCTGTTGATATCATCCCGATGGATGCAGATTACAGGAAATACGACCTTGTAATTGCACCGTTCCTCTACATGCTGAAGGACGGCACAATTGAACGCATAGAAGAATACGTTCGAAACGGCGGTAATTTCGTCTCAGGTTACCTGACGGGCATTGTTGACAAGGATGATTTATGCTACCTCGGCGGTTTCCCTGCCGGCAACCTTAAGGACGTTTTCGGCGTCTGGTGCGAGGAAACAGATTCTATCCCCGAAGGAATGAAAAATTCAGTTTCATATAAAGGCAAGCGTTACGATGCAATCAATTTCTGCGATATTCTTCACGCGAATACAGCTGAAATCCTCGGCACATACGAAGATGATTTTTACTGCGGTTCACCTGCCGTTACGGTTAACAGCTACGGCAAAGGCAAGGCATATTATGCTGCATTCTCAAACGAAGGCAGCTTCTTTGATGATTTTATCGATGAAATCTCAGCAAAAATCGACCTCGGCGCTTCACCGTTCGCTACACCCGAAGGTGTCAGCGTTGTTAAACGTGGAGATTATATTTTCGTTATGAACTTTGCAGATGACGAAAAACTCATCACTCTCGACCGTGAATACGAAGACATATTAAACGAAGAAAAGGTTTTTTCTCTCAATCTCCCTGTCTGCGGTTATGCGGTGATGAAGTGTTTATGCTAATTATTTTACACAAAGGAGCCTTGAAAACACACCTTCAAGAACCCACACAAACCCGAATTTGGCGGAGATATTTAAATCTTTGTATTTAGATACTCCTGTTATTATTCAACCGTCAACCAGATTTTACAAAGATTTTTATCGATGTAAAGTCTGGTTGATTGTTTTTGTATTTGCACGGTTGTATAATACAGGGTGAGGTGATTTGAAATGAGTAAAAAAAGTATAGTTTATTTCATTATGCTTGCCGTAACTCCGTATCTTGCGGTTATACCGTTGCTTCTTACGTTTGTCGGTTCGGATGAATTATGGCAGGTGTTCGGAAACAACGCATATAATTTGTTTATTCATGTTGCGTTGTTTATCATTCTTACAGGAATTCTCACGGCGGTATGTTTTGTTTTAAGCCTGAAAAATAAATGGGATGCCTACGCGCTTGTAAAAACAATGGCAATAATAAAGCTTATACATATTCCTGCGTACATTGCAATTTTTATTGTTGGTGCGTTTTGTGCATTGACGGTTTTTTCGTTGCCGTTTACAATTTTACTGGCAGTTTTTGATTATCTTTTACTTGTTATGAGTGGGTTGATGACAAGTTCAGCTGTGATTCTAGCTGTCAATCAGAATCCTCAACTTTCTAAAAAGTATTATCTGCTGATTATTTTTCAGTTTGTTTACTGCGTTGATGTTGTTGCAACGTGGATTTTTTATCTTAATTTGAAAAAAGAAAAGGGAAAGATTGATAATTATATTCACAACACCGAAAACTTATGATATAATACCTCGGTATTATACTTAAAAGGAGTGGCGGTATGTCTGACAAAAGAAACAGATTCTATGCAGAGAGGCTTTCAAGGCTTATTCAGGCGGAAACAATTTCTACTTATAACCAGACGGACAGAACAAAATTCTACCGTTTTCACGATATTCTCCGTGAAATGTTTCCTTCTCTTTTTGCAGTCTGCTCCTTCGAGGATTTCAACGGCAGTTTTATGATGAAGTGGAAAGGCAGTACTGACGAACAGCCTGTAATGTTTATGAATCATCACGATGTTGTTGAAGCTTCAGGCGAATGGAAGTATCCTCCGTTTTCGGGTGCGATTGCCGAAGGCAGAGTCTGGGGTCGCGGAACACTTGACACAAAAGGCGGTCTTTGGGCTATGCTTCAGGCGGCTGATGAGCTTGCTGCGGAAGGCTTCGTTCCGCAGAGAGATACATACTTCGTTTCAGCCTGTACGGAAGAATGTGACGGCTCGGGTGCGGATATGATTTCGCACGAGCTTCTGCTTCACGGAATTCATTTTTATATGGTGCTTGACGAGGGCGGCATGATCCTTGAAGAGCCTATCGGCGGTGCAAAGGGCACTTATGCGATGATCGGCGTCGGTGAAAAAGGATGTGCGGATCTGAAATTTATTGCACGTTCATCGGGCGGTCATGCATCAACACCGGGCAAGAATACACCGCTTGTCCGCCTTGGTCAGTTTATGGCTGCGGTTGAGAAAAAGAATCTCTTCGAAGCGAAGATTTCGCCCACGGTTGAAAAAACATTTTCAAGTGTTGCCGAAACGATGTCGGGCCCGTTGAAGTTTGTTCTTGCAAATTCACGTCTGTTCTCTCCGTTACTCAAAAAAGTTATGCCGATGGTATCAGCACCCGGTAATGCGATGCTTCGCACAACCGTTGCTTTCACAATGGCATCAGGCTCGGAGGGCACAAACGTCCTTCCGCAGGAAGCGTGGGTAATCGGCAATATGAGATTTTCTCCTCATCAGGGTGGAAAATCAAGCATCGAAGAAATAACACATCTGGCGGAAAAATTCGATATCGAAACGGAAATCCTTGACCCGGGAATGGATTCAGGTGTTACGGATTATCGTTCGGAACAGTTCAGACTGATTGAAAAAGCCGTGGAAAATATTTTTGACGGTGTCAGGACTTCGCCGTGGATAATGACAGGAGCGAGCGACAGCCGTTATATGTGCCGTATCAGCGACCACTGTGTGCGTTTTGTTCCTTTCCTTATGAAAGACGAGCAGGTAGAAAGCATTCACGGTATCAACGAATATGTCGAAATCAAATCACTTGCTCCGGCAGTTGATTTTTACAAATATGTAATGAAGGAAGTTTAATATGACTGAAAAAGAAAAAGGCGGACTTAACATAAACGTCAAGTCCTTTATCACTGCAATAATTGTTATTTTTGCTCTTATGGTCGGCACGTATATTCTTACTATGATAATCCCGGGCGGTGAGTACGCTTATGCTCTTGACCCGAACGGAAACACGATTATCGATGTTAACGGATATTCTTCCGTTGAAGGCGGAATTCCTTTTGGGAAGTGGGTGCTTTCTCCGTTCCTTGTGCTCGGAGCCGAGGGCAACGGCACGTTGATTGCCGTTATCGCATTTCTCCTTGTAATCGGCGGTATTTTCAACAGCCTTGATAAGTCGGGAATTATGAAATATATGCTCGACAAAATGGTCAAGCGTTTTGGCGGGATCCGTTACAGACTTATGGCTGTGATAACATTTTTCTTTATGGCCATGGGTTCTATGATCGGGTCTTTTGAAGAAGTCGTTCCGCTTGTTCCGATTGTTGTTGCGCTTGCGATAAATCTCGGTTGGGATGCACTGACAGGCGTAGGAATGAGTATCCTTGCCGCAGGTTGCGGTTTCGCCGCGGGTGTATGCAATCCGTTCACAATAGGTGTTGCACAGGAACTTGCAGGTTTGCCGATGTTCTCGGGCGCATGGCTTCGTATCATTTCGTTTGTGCTTATTTATGCTTTTTTGATTGTTTTTCTCACTTTTTATGCAAAGAAGCACGAAAAACCGATAGCGAAGAGTAATGAGCTTGATTCGTTTGTTGCAGACAAGAAGATGGATAAAGGTCTTATCTGCTTTGCTTCAATTCTCGGTGCAGGTTTGCTGACAATCCTTTGCTCAGGCTTTATCCCTGCTTTGCAGGATTATATAATGATTATCGTAGCCGTAATGTTTTTGATTGCAGGTATTGTTTCAACCCTTGTTTCGGGAATGAAAGGCAAGGAGCTTGCCAAAACATCCTGGCAGGGTGTGACAAGTATCTTCCCTGCGGTTATTATGATTCTTATGGCTTCGTCAATCAAGTACACTCTTGAAGAGGCAAATGTTCTTGATACAATCCTTCACGAGGCGGTCGGTATTGCAGGTTCAATGCCGAAATGGGCAGTAATACTTTTCATTTATCTCATTGTTCTTGTAATGAATTTCTTTATTCCGTCAGGTTCGGCGAAGGCATTTATGCTCATTCCGCTGATTGTACCGATGGCACAGATTTTCGGACTTTCTGCTCAGCTTTGCGTTGTTGCATTCGCATTCGGCGACGGTTTTTCAAACGTATTCTATCCGACAAATCCCGTACTTCTCATAAGCCTCGGACTTGCCGATGTCAGCTACAGCAAATGGGTTAAATTCAGCTGGAAGTTCCAGCTTATGAATATCGTTCTTACAAGTGCAATCCTTCTTTTTGGCTTGGCAGTAGGGTATTAACAGTTGATTATTATATCAAGCGATATGCTTCTGAAAATGAGGTGACGGAATGCTTGTAGAATTACTTAACAATACCGAATACAAAAAAATAAAGGTTCTTTGTGATGGCAGAGAAATTTTTATCACACAGAATGAGACGGTAACTATAAATGTATGTGAAAGGTTTAATCTGAAAGTATTTACCGAAGAAAAGAACCGTACAATGCTCAATTGGCTGTTTCTGCTGATAGATGGCTTTGTCGATGAAAACAGTATAGTAAATATAGTTTATTGTGATGCCGAATTTGATATAATTGCTTCTGATACAGAAAATGTTAAAAAGATTTCTTTTGAAACGCTTGAAAAGCGGAATGATTCGGAATTGATTCTTTTATATTCAGTATATCTCAATTCAGAAAATGTGGAAGTTTTAGGTACTCGGTACATCCCAACGAATACCGACAAGCAACAGCGAAAAAGCAGACGTTATCTGCTTTTCCTTGCTTCACTATTGTGGGCTGTAATTCCGTTAGTTATAAACATGATTTATTACGGGTCTTTTTGGAATGTAATAGTAATAGCATTTTTACTCATCTTTTTCACTGTTCCGAGCTTCAAAAAGTTAAGATATCTGAAGTCTTCTTTTTCAGATGAACATATAATTTCATCTTTGAAAAATAAGGAAGCTGAATACAGAACGAACGGAGGAAAGCCTGTACACGTTGCGCCAAATGGTTTTATTGAAAAAACAGTGCATAAGATTCTTGACAAAATTTTTAAAGGCAGATAAAATCGCAGCAGTTTTTCTGCTGCGATTTTTTATTAAAGCTTACATCGACCGCAGATTAAAAAATTTAACTGTCGAGCAAGGATGCCTGTCCCGAAAAAGCAGCGTTAATTCATGGGAACTGAAACGGCTTCTCTACGGACACGATTAAATCTGTTTCGTAGGGCACGACGTTTACGACGTGCTGATATTCTTCTGTATTTAACGGTGTGTCGCAAGCGTCACACCCTACAAGAAGGTTTTAAACAGCCTGACAAATTCGGGTTTGTCGGGTTCATTTATTTCGCACAATCTTACTCTGTGTGCGTAGGGATGGGCCTCCCGGACCATCCGCAGATTCTGCTGAGTTAACGGACGGTCGAGGACGCCCGTCCCTACGTAGTTGACTAAAACAG
>JAZNPE010000063.1:0-47495 GCA_045589535.1 Acutalibacteraceae bacterium
TGGGTTTACATTTTTGCTTGAACGTTGCGAACCTCCACTTGTCAGGGGAGGTGGGTTTTGCGTAGCAAAACTCGGAGGGGTAGTTTAGTGAAATGTTGATAAACAACTATTTTTCGGTTTTCTCTCCCTCAGTCTCGCTGACGCTCGACAGCTCCCTCATCAGAAGGAGCTACGCATAAATTAAGATTGGTGAATAATTATAACACCTCTACAAACCCGAATTTGTCGGTGCTTTAGATAAGTCATATCCTATAAATAAAGAAGCCATTGCAGCTCAATTAATCTGCAATGGCATTTATTATTTGTTTTATCTTATTTGATCCATTCTCTGACTCTCAAAGGTATACCCATATCATCAGAGAGTTTTTCACAACGTTTAATTTCTTCTTCAGAGAGAACATCGACCACCGTAAATTTAACGTTCGGTATATATTTTTTGCAATCTTCTGCAAATTTAAGAAGAGCAGGGTAGGCTTCCGTACCGAACTTTGAACGGGTTACTCTGTGATAGCTTTCAGCATCGGGAGCGTTGAGACTTATTGAAATGCTGTCAATGATGCCTTCAAGAAGATGGGCTGTCGGTTTGCCGTTTATGAGGTCAGAAAGCCCGTTCGAGTTAAGACGGATTTTTAAAGAGTGTTTTTCTTTAAGATATTTTGCAGCATCAATAAGGTTGTCAAGAGCTTCGGTCGGCTCGCCGTAACCGCAGAAAACAACTTCGTTATACTGTGAAAAATCGAAATTGTCGATTTCTGCTTGGATTTCTTCGATTGTCGGGTCACCCTTCAGCCAGAGTGATTCAGCCGAACCGAGTCCGTCACCATTGCTCCTGATGCAGAAAACGCAACGGCACGGGCACTTGTTTGTTATATTCATATATGCACTTCCGGCATAAGTGTAAATAATATCAGCCATAGTTGTTTCTCCGTTATTAAATAGTCAAACTATATTCTATCCTTGATTTTGATTTTGTCAAGAGCCATTGCAATGAAAATAAATGAAACTGCACTGCCGATAGCCTGAATGAGATTCCCCGGGATTGAATAAACAGCAGTAATCCAGGGTGTTGATGTAATAATATAGCTGAAAAAGTTACCTGAAGAAATACTGAGAAGGCAAACTTCGGCAGTATAATATCCGACAATTGTAACAAGTGAAGCGGGGATGAGTGCAACAATATTTCTTTTACAAAGGAGCCTGTCATTCTTACGGGTGAAGGCAAGCGGAAGAATCGCTTTGATTATCATTGTAGGTACTATATATATAATGTATCCGCCAAATGCGTCTGCCAACATTCCTCCGAGTGCACCGCACAGCAAGGCAAGCGGAGTCGGAAGCAAACAAGCAGAGAGATAAATTATTGAATCGCCAAGATGTATGTAACCGTTATGTGCGGGTATTTTCACAAAAAAGGTCATAACCGCAATCGCTGCCGTGAAAACACAGGCGAGCGTCAGCTGCCGCAAATGCTTTTTCTGTCTGTTTCTGTTCATATAAGCCTCCCGGAAATATCTTTGGGTTGTAATTAAAGTATACACCATATTTCTTAATTGTAAATAGATAAATTTGCTTTACAATCATACAATAATGTCGTATATTGCAGTACGATAATAGTTTCAGAATAGATAAATTAGGCCAATTTGTTTTAACAGAAAAATAGAAAAAAACAGGATTTTAAAAATTTTAGAGCATATTTAACAAATTTTCAGGATGATGTTTGTACGCTTTGCTTCGGCGTATAATTTCATGGTTGAGTTTTCGTTTATTTTGCTTAAATAATGCAAAATTCATTTAATTTTTTTATCTTTTTTTTGGTAAAAATCTATTTACAAATTGCTTTTTATTTGTTAATATTACTATAAGCCAAAGTGTATTAGTGGGGCTTTATGTGAGCTATCGGGTCTCACTGGTCCACTTCCTGAGATACTTGGCAAATTATTGGAGGTGTTTTTAGATGAAACAATCTAAAAGACTGTTGTCCGTCTTGCTCGCTATGCTTATGATGCTTTCAGTGCTGACAGTTGGCGCAAGTGCGTACAAAACAAACTACGAGAGACCTATCGGGTATGATACAAACAATGCCCCGTACTTCTCAAATGACCAGTGTGCTTCTGCTATGCTTGACTTCCTTGATGACGACCTTTTGTCAGGCTTGGATGTTAACGAGGAGCTCCTTGGTATCGAGATCAAGATTTATTCTCTTGACTCTCTCTTCGACTCAGTTAATAACATCACTTCAAGTGCACTCTACGGTGTTGCTACCATCCTTAACCTCGGTGATATCGAGGACTGTGACTGGTCAATTCCTGAGAACGAAAACTTCCGTCGTCGTTCTGCTACTATGAGTGACCTTGAGTTCTTCGGCAAGTTCCTTGAGTTCATCAGCGTGAACTCTGATCCGCTTTATAAGCTCATCGGTAACGACCTTGACCTCGGAGTTATCGGTAACTTTGTTGATCTCGGCGAAATGATCCCGATGCTTGATGACCTTCACGGTTTCCTTACATACACTGTCTATAATCTTCTTATAGATCCTGAAATGCTTGAGGAAAACTATGACAAGGCTAACTCAAACCTTGATGCTATCATCAACGATTTCCTTGCTAACCGTGCAATCAAGTTTATCTGTGATCTTCTTGCAGATGCAGAGACAGGCGAAAACGTTGTTGCAGACTTCATCGGTCTTGAAACTAATCCGGACGGTACTCTTAAGGATATGATGGGTCTTGTTCAGCTTTGTCCGTCACTTACACACGACGAAGTTGATATCACAAAGGCATCTATCTACGATTTCTGCCGTGAGATTTTTATTGCTCTCATCGATGATATCGTTATTCCGTTCGCAGGTAGACTCCTTATCGACCTTCTTGAAATCCCTGTTGATGACCCGACAGCAGAGGAAATGTCATACGTTGATATGGTTATCAACCTCTTCGTTACATATGAAACAGTCGGTCTTCCCGAGGATGCATCGGCTGCTGAAGTTATGGAAGCTTTCCTCAGAATGGTAGGCTGTCCGAATCCGGAAGCTCCGAACAACCTTGATAAGATCAACTACGGTCTTGAATATGTTCTTAAGGAAGGTATTACAAGCTATGTTTACCTTCAGGATGACGGCGTCGGCGGTAAGTACCTTACAGTTGCTCCTGACCTCATGGCTCAGCTCGGTGATCTCCTTAAGGGTGTTCTTCCGATTCTCCCGACTCTTCTTTCAGATTTCCCTGTTCTTACAGAGGAAGATACAGCTGCTCTTGAGCAGATGAACGACGAGCAGGTATTTGCTTTTGCAGTTCAGATGATCCTTGAAGCATTTGTTGACGGCTTCTATTTCCCGCACAACTGTAACTCAATCAAGGAACTCGCAACATATACACTCGTTAACCTTGCAGCTGAGGTTATTCCTTCAGTAGACTTCGAAGCAAAGATTGAAAGTGGCGAGCTTATTCCTGACTCAATGCAGTGTCTTGATGTTGCAGCAGCAGTTCTCAGATATTACATTGTTGGTCAGTTCGGTTACATCCCCGGTGATACAGAACCTACATACCAGGCTCTCCTCGGTAATCTTACTCCGACATTTGACGAACTCCTTAACGGCGTTTTCGATCAGCTTCTTGGTAAGTATGCAGTTCTCTTTAACCTCTATCCTGATGATTCTTACAAGACAGAGGCTAATATGTCAAGCCCGTGGTATAAGCTTTATATGACAGTTGGTCAGGTTCTTCCTCTTACAAACATCTTCTACGGTGTTGAAGACAGCCAGTACGGTATGGAAAACCTCTTTGTTGACAGCATTATCGGTAGCATACTTAACTTCGATATCAACGGTCTTCTCAGAATCATTGGTAGAAGAGGTGACTCTGAGCTTAACAAGCCTCTCAGCCAGGCTCTTGTTAATCTCGTCGCTCGTGTTCTCAACGGTCTCTTCCGTCTTCCGGGCGAAAAGCAGTCAGCAGCTAATATCAATAATAACAACACTCAGCTCAACCTCATCGTTCCTTACGCTTATACAACTCTCGATGAGCTTCTTATCGAAAGAAATACAACGGATACAGGTGCTTCATATCCTGCAAGATATAACAGCAACGCTGCTCTTAACGGCACAGGTCTTCAGAGAACAGCCCGTATGCTTCTTCAGTATATCACAAACATCACAGGTCCCGGTACACTTTGCGGTGAGTCACTTGATATTCTTGCAACTCTTCTCGGTATAATCGACCTTGATCAGTTCGATTTCATGAAGGTTCATTATGAGGATAATTGTGCTCCCGGAACATCATACACAATCAAGGAACTTACAGCTCTCTATAATGAACTCAAGATTCCTGATAACGACGGTCTTAAGTATTATGACGAAGAATACGAATACTTTACAGACGTTGACTATGAAATCTGGGCATTCAAAGATTTTGAAGAAGCTCTTGAACGTGCTGAAGGCTTAATCAATCAGTATAACGAATCTGAAAACAATCCTGATGTAGAGGCTCCGTTGCGTGCAGATATTACATATGCATACTATGCACTCTATTATACAAAGCAGGATGTTCTCGATTATTATCCGACAACTGCTAACAACTATCAGCTCAATAAGATTTACCAGAAGGCACTTGCTGCTAACTATTCTAAGTTTGATGCAGATGACAATCAGATTTATACAAACCGTTCATGGGCAGAGTATGAAACAGCAATGGCTTTTGCAGAAAAGGTTATGAATGAGTACGCTGTTTATGAGAGAAACGGCACACTCGGTGACTATATGCAGTCAAAGGTTAATATGGCTCGTGCTCAGCTTCGTGACGCTGTTTCGGGACTTAAGGCTAACAAGGGCGATGCTGACTATACAGAACTTCAGTTCCAGCTTAATCGTATTGATGACCTTGGTGACTCAATGCTCTTCACGGATGAGTCAGTTCAGGCTGTTGTTGATGCATTCGTTAACGCTTTAAGATTCAATGCAGAAATCAAGTGGGATATCGACGGTCAGGTTTATGTTGATAACATGACAAATACACTTCGTGATGCTATCGATAATCTTCAGCCGATTCCTATTATCGAGTTCTATGATCCTTATTCACAATTCAGCGATAACGAGTTCAAGTATATCTTCGGATTCAATGAAGACTTCTATAACGCAGAAGAAAGAGAAATGTGGGGCGACGACTTCTACTTCTATTTCTCAATGTACTTCGGCGCACCGACAGCAGGTGACACAATTCTTGTTGAGCCGGCAGAGGCAGGTTACGGTACAGGTTCTAAGATCCAGATCGCATCTGACCCGGACGGTGACGGTGAATATTCAGTTGAAACAGAGTACAGAATGATCAGATTCGGTGACATCAACGGTGACTGTCACGTTGATGGTCAGGACGCAGTTATCATGAGAGCTTATGCAGCGTCAATGCTCCGAGTTAAGGGCTATAACCACTATATCGGTTATGCAGGCGACCTTGATTTCAGCGGTGCAATCAGTGCTGCAGACGCTAAGGAAGTTGAAAATGCAGGCCTTTACAAGACAACAATCAATCAGACTCCTGAGCAGTACATAGGTAAGGAAAAACCGTTCAGAGATTTGATCCCTGTAGCTCTCGCAGCAGCAGAATTATAATTAAACACATTCAGGCGGTACGTGAGTACCGCCTGTTTTTTTGTTTTAAACAAAAGGATGTTTATTGACTTGCAAAGGATGATGTGATAAAATAAATATGTATAATTGTATCGTAGGGTACATAGGCCTAAATTTGTTTGGTGGTGTTAAAATGAAATCATGCAGAAAGGTTATAAGCTTATTAATCGCAATAACCCTCATTCTTTCATCCTTGCCGATAACTCTCGGAATGACGGCTTCAGCGGCAGAACCGAGAGCAACAGATGCTTCACTGGTTCTTAAAAGGCCGGTGGCTTCGGTATACGTAACGGATGTAACACGCGTTGCATATGCTGCAAATTCAATGAAGCAACCATCCGGAGATAATTCTGTTATCGTTAAGGCAACTCCGTCGGGTATGCCTGAACTGAACACATCGTTTCCGGAAGTAGCTTATGCGGGTGAAACTCCCGTTGCAACTCAGATTGCCTTCACGCCGGGCGTTGAGCTGCCTTCTGCTCCGACAATTTCATGCAGTAATACTACTGTAACACTTAGCAACTATTCCTATACTAACGGTACATATGTGTGGAGCGTAACGGGTGGCACGGCAACGGTAGGGACAACACTTATATTTACGGTTACTTATACATATACGGACTACAATGCTGTAACAGGCAAAAATTATACAAGAACATACAATTCTTATGGTGTTTCATACGTTGATGCAATTATTTCACCTGCAGGTGAATATTCAACAAAGAGAACCTATGAAGACTTCTTCTTCGGCCAGAGTACAAAGAACCGTTCATATGTTGCATCATATGTTCTTGGTGCTAATACTTACGGTACACTTTATAACAATGGTGCAGGCGAGGGTAGCGTAAACTTCGGTAGTACAGGTTCTGAACCCGGTTGGACAACAGAATACGGTGTGATGCACACGTCAGACGGACACAGTGCATCGCGTGACTATAACATTGCATATCACGCTGACGATAACAGACCTATTTCGTACGTTTATTTTGACCGCAGTATTCATTCAACACTTTCGGACCTTAACCTCCGTGTCGTAACCGCAAACCTTGCTGAAGCATCAAATTCAAACGAAAGAGTTACCGTTTCACTTCGTAATTATTTTGTAAGTTATAATGTAGTTAACACATATGATGGTGAAAGTGACGACAGCACACTGACAAACAATACCTTTGCGGCAAACGAAATCGGACTTACAGGTTACAGTGGGTCAATAAAAGGTGCCGGAGCAACGTTTATGCAGTATTTTACGGGTTCAGGACCGAGCACTGCAGTAGGAACATATGATTACACCTTCACAAACAAATATCAGACAGCTGCAGATTGGAGCGAAGTTTTCATCGGCCATTCACACAGCTTGAGAATTATTACAACCGATAAGGGTAATCTGCGTACGTTTGTTGAACAGATTCAGGGTACCGACCCGACTGTTATGACAACTGATATTCCTTCCGGTGATTTTAAGGGATACAATCCGCAGGAATGGTACTATTCTGCAGGTTGGGAAGCTTTCCTTAATGCATACAAGTCAGCTCTTTCCTGCCTCAAAAAGCCGACTGCAACCCAGGATGAAATCAATACCACATACGATGCAGTTGTTGCCGCTTATAACGGTCTTGAAATGAGAACGGCTGACTATTCGGTTGCTTCAGCATATTACGGTCAGGCAGTTGCAAAGGATAAGGATTTCTATACACTTGCTTCATGGGCAAAGGTGCAGAATATACTTGATACTTATGTTGATAACTATAGTGCAATTTATCAGCCTGCACTCGACAAAGTAACGGCAGATCTTATTGCAGCACTTAACTCACTTGTAGAGGCAATTGCTGATTATTCGGAATTCAATGCTCACCTTAAAACAATTAATACAATTATGTCGCGTTCCGTTGCTAACTACGGTATGCCTGCGTCGGAGGCGTATAACAACTGGAGCAATCTTGTTCAGACACTTACAAAGGTCGGATGCATATACGATGAACTTGAAGGATACATTGTTGCTGAGCCTCTCCTCAAAAGTGAGCAGGCAACGGTAAACGGATATGTTCTTCAAATTGAAAGAGCTATTAATCAGCTTTCACTCAAAGCTGCAAACTATACGGAATCAGCAAAGGCAAAGACAGCATATAAGGCTATAAATCTTTCTCAGCTTACTGAGGATTGTGCAACAGATCTTACGGCGGCTTACAATGCCCTTGTTGCACTTGACGGCAAAGATTTGTCCTATCAGACACAGATTGATGCCGCAACGGCTGTCCTTAATGAAAAGCTTGCAAACCTCAGCTATAAACCTGCAGATATCTCGGCTGCATTGCAGTTGCTTGCCACTGCAAACAATATTGACAGAAGCCAGTATGAAGATATGTCGGCAGTTGATACGGCTGTTGCAAATCTTGAATCAAAGCTTGACCTTGATATCAGATATCAGAACGATATCAACAGAGCTGTTTCTGCTCTTCAGTCAGCAATTGACAGCCTTAATAAAAACACTGCAGATTATACTGTCGTAGAAGATGCGATAGCTCTCGTGACTGAACGTGAAAATCTTATCAGAGATACATATGCGGACACGTACGGATTTACTGTTGAAACGTTCTATTCTAACTGGTCAGCTGTAACAAATGCAGTCAACGCAGTTGTATACGGTCTTGATTTCACTCAGCAGGCAACCGTTAACGGTTATGCAACGGCAATTACCAACGCACTCAATTCTCTTGTTGAAAAGACAGCAGATTATTCAGCTGTAAGAACTGTTTATGACGAAGCTTACAATATCGTTACAACAGGTGAAAAACTTTACACCGAAGCAAGTCTTGACAGACTTACACAGGCATATACTTCCGTTGTTTTCAACCGACCGATCAGTCAGCAGGCTGAGGTTGATGCATATGTTGTTTCAATCAACGAAGCAATCGAAGCTCTTGAATATCTTCCTGCCGATTACACTCAGGTAAACAAACAGCTTGCACTCGCACAGGAAAAGATTAATCTTAACAATGAGTTTGAAGCTGCACACAACGGACATCCGTATTATACTGCAGATTCAATAGCAAACCTTGAAACCGTAGTCGCATCTGTTGATACAACACTTGATATCAGATATCAGGAAACGGTGGACGGTTATGTTACCGATATTTCAAGTGCAATCACGGCCCTTCAGGTAGGTCCTGCCGATTACACTCAGGTTGATGAAGCACTTGCAAAAGTTCCGTCTGACCTGTCACTTTATACGACACTTTCTGTTGCAACACTCAACGCAACAATTAAAAATATCAACCGTACATACACTGCAGATAAGCAGGCTACGGTTGACAGATATGTAACTTCAATCAACAATGCAGTTAATAACCTCAAGTTCAAAGCTGCTGATTATACTTCAGTAAATGCTGCTGTTCAGGAGGCGAATACGGAGATTGCAAGCGGTCTTTACACAGATGACAGTGTTGCGGAACTTCAGGCGGTACTTGATTCTGTAGATTACACACTTACAGCAGATAAACAGGCTCAGGTTGAAGCTTACGCAACTATGATTTACGATGCAATCGGTAATCTTGAACGTAAACCTCCTGAACTTGATGAGCTCAAGGCGGCAATCAGTGCAGCAGAGGCTGAAATTGCAAAGGGTATCTACACAGATGAAACCGTTAATGCACTTCTTACTCCGGTCAGAACAGCCAAGACGGAAATTGGAAATGAAAGTCCGAACCTCTATGACCAAGAGTATGTAAATATGCTTACAACTCTTATAACTGACCTGACAGCAACGCTTGAAAAGAAGCCTGCTGACTACACAGCGGTCACCGATGCAATCACCGTAGCGAATGAAAAAATCGCAACGGGTTGGTACACGGATAACTCGGTAGCACTCCTTCAGGCGGAAATTGACAAGGTTGTGTATGATCTTGATATTACAAAGCAAGATGAAGTCAATGCTTATGCACAGGCAATTGCTGAAGCAACAGGAAACCTTGTGATGAAGCTTGCAGACTACACAATGGTTCATCTTGCTGTTGAGTACGCAGAAAGTGAGATTGCAAAGGAAGTTTATACAGACGAAAGCATTGCAGAACTTCGTGAGTTTCTTGATTCGGTTGATTACACAATAACAATCGACAGACAGGATGAGCTTCAGCCTATTGAAGAAAACATCTATCTCGCTGTTGAAAAACTCGAATATAAAAAACCTGATTATACCGCACTTGCAGAAGCAATTAAAGCTGCCCGCGCTGAGATTGAAAAGGGAATTTATACGGACGAAAGTGTCGATGAGCTTGAAGATGTTATTGTAGAGGCGCTTAACCTGGTTGAAGTTGACGATCTCACAATTGAACATCAGGACATAGTTGATGATATGACAGCGTCTGTTATAGCAAAAACTCAGGCTCTTGGAATTAAGCCGGCTGACTACACATCGGTTACCGATGCAATCAACGCAGCGAATGAAAAAATCGCAACGGGTTGGTACACGGATAACTCGGTAGCACTCCTTCAGGCAGAAATCGACAAGGTTGACTATGAACTTGATATCACTTATCAGGAGCAAGTTCAGCAGTATGCAAACACTATTGTAGAATTCACCAATAAACTTGAGTTAAAATTGGCAGATTACACAGAACTTCAAAAAATCCTGGATTTACTTGACAATTCGGGCTCAGAGATTTATACTAATGTATATACAAACTTTAATGAGGTAATGTCCCTTATTACAGCTTACAGAGAGAAAACTGTATCTCAGAATATGAACCTGACCATTGATAATCAGGCTCAGGTTAACGAGATGACAGCAACTCTTCAGGGGTATATTGACTCACTTATTCCTGCGCAGACAGAACGCTTTGAAATTGTCGGCGGAGCAACAGTCAAGACACAGAGTGGAGTAAACTACATTGTTGGTCTTCAGCCGAGCCTTACAAAGGCAAAGTTCCAGTCAACATATGCAGATTACGAAAACGTAGTGCTTGAGTACAATATGACAACAGCACGATATTTGGGAACAGGCTCAACACTCACAGTCAAGACAAAGGACGGCGAAGTGATTGCAGAGTATGTAATCGTAATCTACGGTGACGTAGACGGCTCAGCGACAATCAACGGACGAGATGCAGTTGCAGTATCAAACTCGGTAACAGGTGTTGCAGATCCTCTCACAGGTGCAGCAAAGCTTGCAGCTAATGTTGAAGGATCAAGAGCAACAATCAACGCAAAGGATGCAGTTGTAATCGGCTCAGTTGCAAATGGTACAATGACAATTGACCAGTCAACAGGTAAGGGTGTCAGTGTTTAATTAATGGCTTTAATCCATGCCAATGGATAAAGATATAAAATTTAGGAGGAAATATTATGGCAAAGAAAGTTTTAAGCATCGTTCTTGCAGTAGCAATGCTTCTTGGTACTTTCGCAGTTGCATCTTTCGCTGGTGATTATTATAGTTATACACCCGAAGAAGCTGAAGCAGAAGTAGCTGAAAAGCTTTGGTATGTAGATTACGACGCAGATGTTGATTGGAAAGATGAAATCGACAGAAGATGGCTTACAGGTTCTAAACTGTACGATGGTACAGCAGAAGAGACAGCTCCTCAGGAAGTACTTGAGAAGAACCTTTATTTCTGGGATGACGAAATCATCGAAGCCTACAATTCAGCATCATCAAATGAAGATTATTGGAATCTTTACAACAAGATGGCAACACCCGAAATTCTCTACTTCACATATGACAATGGTGGAGAAATGGTAACAGAATGTGACATTTTCTACGATTACGCTTATGAGTATCGTGATGAGTCAAAGGCTGTTGTTGATGTTAACATCGTAGCAGACAAAGCGTATGCAAAACCCGGTGATATAGTTACAGTTGAAGTTTATATTTCAACAAACTTCAGAACAGGCTGGGTTCAGGGCGGTATTTTCTATGATAAGTCTGTCCTCAAGCCGCTTGAAATCATTGTTCCTGAAAGCCCTGAAACAGGCTGGATAGGTGCTACTCAGCTCGATCAGGCTGTTCAGTACAACGAAGATGGTTCTATCAAGAAGGATCTCAGAAACTATTACTGGCCCGAAGCAATGTACACAGAAGAAAACCTTGCAAAGTACGGTGTATCTTTTGTTGACGCAAAGGGTGACTACAACACATACAAAGTGGGCGAGTATGTTCACGGCAGACAGTTCGATAACGAGCTTCTTTTCACAGCTACATATGAAGTTAAGGCTGACGTTGCTGAAGGTACAGAAATCGAGTTCTTCATTCCTGATGATGTAACAGCAAACTTCCAGGATGTAGGTAACAATGAACAGGTTATGGGTAAGATGTATTCTGTATGGAACGTCTACCGTGTTGACTATGCAGGTATGACACTCGATGAGTTTGACTTGGTAGCTGACTACAACTCATTCTTCGATCAGACAGTTAATGCTAACACAGTAACTCTTACTGTTGGCGAAGAACCCGCTCCTGCAGTTAAGGGCGAAATCGTTGATGTTGTTACAAGCGAAACATACATCGGTGACACAGCAGTAGTTGACGTTGATGTAACAGGTACTCCTGATGCTCTTCGCGTAACAACTCCTGACGGTTATCAGATATTCACACGTGATGATGCTACAATCACAACAACAGAAAACGGTGAAACATGGACTATTGAGATCTTTGTAGCTGAAGCAGAAGTTGCTTGCACAGTTTATGCTGATTACGGCGATCTTGGCGTAACAGACGGTACAGATTTCACTCTCACAGGTCTTGTTAAGAAGGATCTTTCAATCCACTCAATCGAGATTCCTGATATGTATCCGGATGCTCAGAACGGTGGTGTTATCACAGCAGGTAAGCACGACATCATCCTCAAGACAAGTACAGATGTAGTTAAGGTTCAGTTCTATGCTGAAGACGGTACAACATATACTTACACTTCATGGTCAGGTGCAGGTAAGGTTCCGTATGAAGATATCGACGGTGAAAGAGTATGGACAATTAACCACTCATTTGGTCCCTTCGGTTATCGTTCACTTGTAATCAGAACTCGTTCAGCTGAAACATTCTTCGCTGCAACAGAGTCAACTCTTGATGCAACTGTTGTTTACTAATATCAATTACTAAGCATTAGAATTGCATAATATTTTTTCTTGGCCCCGTGGTAAAACACGGGGCTTTGATTCTGCCACGGTTTCACTGCTGTTGACAAAAAAGTTATCGTATGATATCATATGCGGGATTACACAAGCAGTTTCTAAAGAGGTTTTAAATTCAGGTTGTAACAATAGCTGTAAATTTACAGTTACTGTTACAGCTTAAATTATGTCCCTTTTTAATTAACTTATAATAAGGAGAATTGAATTGATCAGCACAGTAAATGTAAGCCTCCAGTACGGCGGCAGAGAGCTCTTCAAGGGCGCAGATTTAAAATTTACAAACGGTAACTGTTACGGCCTTATCGGTGCTAACGGTGCGGGTAAGTCAACCTTCCTCAAAATCCTTTCAGGAGAAATTGAGCCTAACAAAGGTGAGGTTATAATCACTCCGGGTGAAAGAATGTCTGTTCTTCGTCAGGATCACTTTGCATTTGATGAATATGACGTAATCCGCACTGTGCTTATGGGTAATCCGAAGCTTTGCGAGATTATGGACGAAAAAGAAGCTCTTTATATGAAAGAGGATTTTTCCGAAGAGGACGGAATCCGTGTCAGCGAGCTTGAAGAAGAGTTTGCCGAAATGGGTGGTTGGAGTGCAGAAAGCGATGCCGAGATTCTTCTCAACGGCCTTGGTGTAACAAACGAGTATCACTATCAGCAGATGAGTGAGCTTGACAACGAAATCAAGGTTAAGGTGCTTCTTGCTCAGGCACTTTTCGGAAATCCCGATATCCTTCTTATGGACGAGCCGACAAACCACCTTGATATTGATGCAATCGCGTGGCTCGAAGAGTTCCTTATTGAGCTTGACAGTACGGTTATCGTTGTTTCACATGATCGTCACTTTCTTAATAAAGTATGTACTCACATTGTCGATATTGACTTTGGTAAGATAGGTATGTATGTCGGCAACTACGACTTCTGGTACGATTATACTCAGCTTGCACAGCGTCAGCTCCGTGAACAGAATAAGAAGGCTGAACAGAAGGCAAAGGAATTGCAGGAATTCATCGCGCGGTTCAGTGCAAATGCTTCAAAATCAAAGCAGGCAACGAGCCGTAAAAAGCTTCTTGATAATCTGGTAATTGAGGATATGCCTGTTTCTTCACGACGTTTTCCGTTCGTTTCATTCAAGCCTGACCGAGAAGTAGGTAACGAGCTTCTTACAGTCAGCGGAATCAGCAAGACTATCGGCGACCGTAAGGTCCTTGATAACGTCAGCTTTACAATCAAGCCTGACGAAAAGGTTGCTTTTGTCGGCACAGACTCACTTGCAAAGACAACTCTTTTCCAGATTCTTATGGGTGAAATCGAGCCCGATGAAGGCACATTCAAGTGGGGCGTTACAACCTCTCAGGCATATTTCCCGTCAGATAACTCGGAGTTCTTTGACGGCTGTGAGGATTCGCTTATAGACTGGATTCGTCGCTATTCCGACCTTATCTTTGAAACAGATGTCCGCGGTTGGCTCGGCAGAATGATGTTCTCGGGCGAAGAAGCAACAAAGAAAGCAAAGGTACTTTCAGGTGGCGAGAGAGTACGCTGTATGCTCTGTAAGATGATGCTTTCGGGTGCGAATGTCCTTATTTTTGATGAGCCTACAAACCATCTTGACCTTGAATCAATTGCATCGCTTAACGAAGGAATAATCAAATTCCCCGAAACTGTTCTTTTTACATCGCACGACCATCAGTTCGTGCAGACAATCGCAAACAGAATAATCGATGTAACACCCGGCAGTTTCTACGATAAAGAAATCACTTACGACGAATACCTTGAGGATATAAAGGGCGAGTAATATGAAATATTCGATAATCCCGCGTCCCGTACGCTATGATGTTAAAGATAATGAAAACGTTGTTGTTTCCGATATGACAGCAGTTAATTGTGTGCGCTCATTTTTGAGCGTGGGTAATGCACTTTCAGAATATCTCCATACGCGTAGTGATGCAGGCGAAAATGAAATAATCATATCAATGGCGAAAAGCATCGCCCCGGAGGGCTATGCCCTTTATACAGAAAACGGCAATATCCATATCAAAGCGTCAACCGCTACCGGTGCGTACTATGCGTTTGTAACCCTTAAATGGATTTTGATGCAGGTTAAAAAGGTTGACGGTAAAAAGAATATAACAGGTTTTCTTATTGAAGATAAGCCGTGTTACCGTCACCGCGGAATGATGCTTGATGAATGCAGACACTTCTTCGGAACGGATAATGTCAAAAAACTTATTGATAATATGTCAATGCTCAAACTCAATGTTTTTCATTGGCACCTTGCGGATGACCAGGGGTACAGGATTGAATCAAAGGCATTTCCGCTTCTTAACGAAGTCGCTTCCAAAAGACGTTATGCCTATCTCGGGAAACGCGGTCAGGATGAATCACAGCCCGAATACGGCCCGTTTTACTATACACACGATGAAATCCGCGAGATAGTTAAGTATGCTGCCTCAAAGCACGTGAGGGTTATTCCCGAAATTGATATTCCGGGTCATGCAACGGCAATGATTGCGGCTTATCCCGAGCTTTCGTGCGACGGAGAAAAGATTGATGTCAATGTTTCAACAGGTATAATGCCTGCAATACTCTGCGCAGGAAATGAAAACACCTATGCTTTCCTTGAAAAGCTTTTCGATGAGGTTTGTCCGTTGTTTCAGTCGCGATATTTCCATATAGGCGGTGATGAGGCAAGATACGGCAAATGGCGCAGATGTCCGAAGTGTCAGGAAAAGATGAAGGAAAATGCTATTAAGAACGAAAAGCATCTTCAGATGTACTTTATGGGCAGAGTCAACGAAATGCTCAGACACAGGGGTAAAACCTGTATCGCGTGGAATGACTGCCTCGGTGATGAGCTTGATAAGAGCATCATCTGCCACTACTGGACGTTCCAGAATGCCTTAACTGTTAAAAAACAGGCGAAGAAACGCGAGGTTATCCTTTCCCCGATGCTTGATTTTTATTTCAATTACAGCTACGGTTCAATTCCCTTAAAGAAGACATATAAATTCAACGAAAAGAAAAAAGGTTTTCAAAAGAAGGGCGTACGTGTCAAGGGTATAGAAGGTGAGCTCTGGACAGAATGGATTGATACTCCCGAAGCTGTGGAATACAGTCTTTATCCGAGACTTTCCGCACTAGCAGAGGTTGCATGGGTTAAGCTTGAAAAAAGAAACTTCAAGGATTTCAGCCAAAGACAGAAATTCTATAAACTCTATCTCAGGAGTAAGGGCATTAATTACTATCTTCTTGATGAAAAAACACGTAAAAAACTGATACCTGTTTTCAGCCACGGCAACGATGGAAAAGAGTTCAAAAAGAACGAATTGTTTAAGAGTAAAGCATAAAAAACACTTGCGACACTTTGAGGTGTTGCAAGTGTTTTTGTCCGGAAAGAAAGAATACCCAAAACGGTTTTCTTCCAAATAAAAACAATCTCTGTCACATATTGCAAAATAAACGGTTTTGTTGTATAATGCCAAATGGATATATATGAAATCAACCAAGGAAGCGGTGCGTTTATGTCGTACATTCAGTTTGCAAACGTTTCAAAAATCTATAAGGTAGGAGATACGGAAATTCACGCTCTTTCCAATGTCAGCTTTGATATTGAACAGGGTGAAATCTGTGTTGTTGTCGGTCCGAGTGGTGCAGGAAAAACAACTCTCCTCAATGTTCTCGGAGGAATGGATTCGTGCACATCAGGCCATATTGCCGTAGAAAATCGGGTTATTACAGATTTCAAAAAACGTATGCTTATGAATTACAGACGTAACGATGTCGGCTTCATTTTTCAGTCGTACAACCTTGTTCCGAATCTTACTGCACTTGAAAATCTAGAACTTGTTGCTAATCTTAGCAACAGAGCTGTTGACTGTATGGAGCTTATGCGTCTTGTAGGTCTTGAAAAACGTGCAAATCTTTTTCCGTCACAGCTTTCCGGAGGTGAGCAGCAGCGTGTTGCAATCGCGCGTGCGCTTGTAAAAAAGCCTAAAGTTCTTTTGTGTGACGAGCCTACAGGTGCTCTTGACTATGAAACGGGTATCCAGATTCTCAAGCTTATCAAAACAGCAAGTGAAGTTATGAATATGACAGTGCTTCTGATTACTCATAACAATGCAATTTCCCCGATTGCTAACCGTGTTGTTACAATGAAAAACGGTAAAATAAGTAAAATTGAAATCAACGACACACCGATGCCTGTTGAAAGGATTGAATGGTAAAATGAAGAAGACCCTTTTAAAGGAAACTCTTCGCAGCATATCCGCTAACAGGCTGAGATTCCTGTCGATTATAATAATTGTCGCACTCGGAATAAGCTTTTTTATAGGCATAAAATCTTCCTCACCGGCAATGGGATATTCTGCAAACGAGTATTTCAGAATCAACAATCTTCTTGATATCAGGGTAACATCAAAAATACCTTTTTCGGATGAAGATGTTGAAAAAATTGAAAAGATAAAAAAAGTGGATTACGTTGTCAGGTCGAAGTTTGTTGATGCCGTGGTCAGTGTCGGTGATTCAACACTTGTTGACATCAACGGAATGGAACTCAGCTGCCGCATATCCTCTCTTGATATTTCTGAAGCGAAGAAATTTACTCAGACGGGAGAGGCTGATGCTTCGTATGTGAACCGAGTTGTTCTTAAAGACGGACGTTACCCTGAAAAAACGGGGGAATGTCTTGTTGATGCAACTGCGGTTAAAACTTACGAAAGCCTTGATATAGGTTCAGTTATCCGTATTTCTGCAGAGGATTCTGCTCTCAGGGATTCACTTAAAGTGCAGGAGCTTACCGTAGTCGGAACAGTTGATTCACCGATGTATATTTCAACAGAAAGAGGAACAACTGATGTTGGCTCAGGTGCGCTCGGCTGCTTTGTTTATGTCGATGGAAACGATTTTAAAACAAACGAGATAAATGAACTTTTTGTCAAGATAAAATATGACGATATATACGATAAATTTGATTCTGAGTATGAGAATATCGTAGATACAATTGCCGGGGAAATAAAGAATATTTCTTCGGAATCAATAAATTCAAATCTTGCCGAAATCAAGACGGAATACAACACAAAGATTTTCAAAAAACAGCTTGAAATTTCAGATTATGAAAAATCAAGTGCGATTGAGATTGATAATAAGCAGAAGGAAATCGATGATTTCAAAAAGTATGTAGACAGTGAAGATGAAATTCTTGCGAAGAAAAAGGAACAGAATGATGCGGAGATAAAACGCCTCAAAGCTGACCTTGATGCTAAGGCCGCGCAGCTTAATACGATTCAGTCAACCTATGACGGAAACGTAAAGGCTTTTGAAAGTCAGAGTTCTGAAATCAAGGGGTACAGTGACCTTAAGAATCTTTATGACGATCTTAACGAAAAGCATGCAGCGGATAAGCTGAAGCTTGATGAAAAAGAAGGTTTGATGAAGTCTGCAAAAGCTGATCTCGATGCAAAAAAATCAGCACGTGAGGAGATTTCAAAAAGAAAAACTTCGCATACCAATGAACTCAATAAGCTCAATTCAGAGATTGCCGATCTTAAAAAATCTAATACTCAGTCAGAAAATGATATCAGTAAATATGAGAGTGAAACCATACCGAGTCTTAAAAATCAGATAGATACGCTCAGGACTCAGATTGCTGAGCTTGAAAGCAAAGGTGAACTTTCTTTTTCGGAATCAGTAAACCTGAGAAACCTCAGAGAGAACCTTCGCAACAAAGAGAAGGAACTTGAAAATGCTGAAAGCAAGGTTACCGAAAACAAAAATAAAATCGCTTCAAACAACGACAGTATAAAAAGTAAAACTGATTCGGCAAATGCTTTGAAGACAAAATTAAAAAATGACGAATCTGAGCTTGTTATGGCAGAGGCGGATTTGAATTCGGCACAGATTTTGTACGATAGTGAAAAAAAGAATTACGACGAAGCGAAAAAGGCTTACGATGCAGACGCTGCAACTCTCAGTCAATACAAAACTTCAATGGAAAAGCTGACTTCAGGTCAGACGAATCTTCTTAAGCTGGCAAAGACAATTGAAGAACAGAAAAAAGAAGTTGAATCTCTCAAGATCAGTGTTACACAGGCACAGATACGCTATTCGCTCAATGTGAGAAACGGTAGCCGTGAAATCCAGAAGGAACAGTATGACCTGGATATTGCCAAAAGCCGTTATTACACAATTGATAATGAACTCACAGAGCTGAAGACATCTATTGAAAAGAAGAAAACGGCACTTGAGACTGATCTTAAAAAGCTGCAGAATACCCTTAATAATATCGACAGTATCACGTGGCAGACAACGACACAGCCTCAGCTTGTCGGTCATTCCGCGTTTGAAAAGAGTATGGAAAATATTCTTTCAATGTCGAATATATTCCCTATAATCTTCTTCGTAACAGCGATGATTGCCTGCTTTGTAATTATGATGAAAAACGTTGAAGAGGGCAGGGGCTCAATCGGTCTTCTGAAAGCCTTCGGTTATTCGAATTTTACGATAACAGGCAAGTATGCGCTTTATTCTCTTTTTGCGTGGCTCGGAGGTGCCTTTGTTGGCGGTGTGCTTGGTACCTGCGTTGTTCCGTCGCTTGTCTATTCAATTTTTGACGTTGTTTACACGGTGCCGAATGTCGGCGCACGTTTTGACCTTAAGTATATTCTTATCGGTCTCAGCGTTTCATTTGCAACTACGATAGTTGCAACATTCCTAGCAGTTGTACGTGAATTGAAAATGCACCCCGCGGCGCTGATGCGGCCAAGGATGATTGGCTATAACCGTCGTTCGGTTCTTGAAAGACTGCCGGATTTCTGGGACAGATTACCTTACGGTATAGTATTGCTTATCCGTACGGTTATCAGAAGCAGAAAGAGAGTTGCTGTCGGTTCAATAGCGATTGCATGCTGTACTGCACTTATTCTTTCTTCTTTGGGCCTTTTAAATTCAGTTACCGATGTTTCAGACTCACAGTACGGTAAAGACGGTATCTTCAGCTATGACGTCCAGTTTGTCCTTAATGCACAACAGAATCCTGAGGAAAGTGCTGCTCTTGAAAATGTAAAAGGCAACGAAAATGTTACTTCTGCGATGCTTATTTCAAACATTTCAATGACAGCTTCAAAGGACGAGAAAAAGACAGTGTCCGAAAATGTACACGTAATTGTACCGAGCGAAACTGATAATCTTTCGAGTTATATCAATCTGGAAATTATCGAAGGCTCTGCGGATATTTCAAAGGGCGGTGTCGTGCTTTCCGAGAAGCTTGCACAGAATATGGATATCAGTACGGGAGAGACGGCTTACTTTACTGATTCAAATGAAATTGTGCACCCGGTAAAAGTCAGCGGAATTGTTAAGAATTATATTGAGCACTATGCTTATATGTCGGATGAAACCTTTGAAGGCACGTTCTTTGAAGCACCGCAGTACAAATACATTATCTGTGCGGTAAAGGATTATCTCACTTCCGATGAAATCTCCGAATTTACTACTCAATTCCTTAAAACTGAAGATGTTGCCGCGGCATCTACGGCTCAGATGATGTCGCGTATGGCGGATACTGCGATCAATCAGGTTATGCTGCTTGTTGTGATTTTCATACTTTCGGCATGTCTTCTTGCAATGATTGTTATGTACACGACATCCAACGTAAATATAAGTGAAAGAACGCACGAAATTGCTAATATCAAGGTAATCGGTTTTGGCGACGGAGAAGTGCTCCTTTATGTTACCCGTGAGAATATAATTTCCACGGCAATAGGAATTTTGATTGGCCTCGTGTCAGGTATCTTCCTGCACAACACTCTTGTTAATCTGATTTCTGTTGAAAACGTTATGTACGGAAGCAGCATTTCGTGGTGGAGCTTCTTTGCTGCAGCAGGAATTATAATTGCAGTTGCGTTCCTTGCGGCATTGCCGGTTCTCTTTAAAATCAACAAGGTTAAAATGGCGGAAACGCTTAAATCAATTGAATAAGATTAATCTCCGATTGACAAATTGTCGGTCGGAGAATTATTTTTTACCAAAGTGTGAATTTGTATCTTTTTTTATTGCATTATAAAACGAAATGAGG
Organism: Acutalibacteraceae bacterium; assembly: GCA_045589535.1. Classification (GTDB taxonomy): domain Bacteria; phylum Bacillota; class Clostridia; order Oscillospirales; family Acutalibacteraceae; genus CAG-488. The sequence goes on from JAZNPE010000063.1 coordinate 20,814, forward strand.
TATAATAAATCGATTATATGATTATAAAGAGAGGTGTTTGTTTTTGAGCACAGAGAAGCATTCGAAAAGCTGCTTTGTTCCGGACGAAGAGCTTGCAAAGCAAAGTGAATATGCATCCCTTGTCGGCTCGGTTTTATCCTCACGTTTTACGGATAAGCCTCTCGCTTTTGTGCATACTTACGGCTGTCAGGGAAACGTTTCTGACGGCGAGAGAATTAAAGGTATTCTGGAGTCTGTTGGTTACGGCTTCACTGAAAATGTTGAAGAGGCTGACCTGATTCTTTACAACACCTGTGCTATCCGTGAACACGCGGAGGACAGAATCTACGGCAACGTAGGTGCAATAAAAAAGCTGAAAAAGGATAATCCGAATCTCATTATTGCCCTTTGCGGATGTATGATGCAGCAGCAGAGAGTTGCAGAGAAAATCAAAAAGAGCTATCCGTTCGTAAACCTTGTTTTCGGTACTCACGTTATTCACAAAATTCCCGAGTTGCTTTACAGGGTTCTCTGCACAGGTAAGCGCGTTTTTGAATGTGCGGACAGCGACGGTGTTATTGCCGAGAATCTTCCGGTAAGACGTGACGGCAATATCAAGGGATGGCTTCCGATAATGTACGGTTGCAATAACTTCTGCAGTTATTGTATCGTGCCCTATGTAAGAGGACGAGAAAGAAGCCGCAGACCCGAGGACGTTATCAAGGAAGCGAAAGAGCTTGTCGCTATGGGCTGTAAGGATATAACTCTTCTTGGACAGAACGTAAATTCCTACGGTAAAAATCTTGACTGCGATATCAATTTTTCAAATCTTCTTCGCGAGATAAACGATATTGACGGCGATTTTATAATCCGCTTTATGACTTCGCATCCGAAGGACTGTACTAAGGAATTGCTTGATACAATGGCTGAGTGCAAAAAGGTTGCAAAGCACCTTCATCTTCCTTTCCAAAGCGGTAATAACCGTGTGCTTAAGGAAATGAACAGAGGATATACGCGAGAGCAGTATCTTGAACTCGCACACTATGCACGTCAGGTTATGCCGGATCTTTCAATGACAAGCGATGTTATTGTCGGCTTTCCGGGCGAAACATACGAAGAGTTTAAAGACACTCTGACTCTGATTGATGAAGTTAAATTCACTTCGCTTTATACTTTTATTTTCTCTTCAAGGCCGGGCACGAAGGCGGCGTCAATGCCTGACCCTGTTTCCCGCGAAGAAAAGGGTGTATGGTTCAGGGAACTGACCGATTTGCAGGAGAAAATCGCAGGCGAAAGAACGGCGAAAATGAAAGGCGAAACCTTCAAGGTTCTTTGTGAAGGTTATGCCAAAGAGGGTATCCTCAACGGCAGAACGCAGGGAAATGTTATGATTGAATTCCCTGAGGTTGAGGGGAAAGAGCTTATAGGCAAGTTCTGTGAAGTCAAAGTAACAGAGCCGCTTACCTGGATAGTAAGAGGCGAGCTTGCCGAATAATCAAAAGGTTATAATTTTAATTATTATAAAAATTTATTTTCAAGGAGATTTTTAAAATGGACGTAATTGAACTCACAAGACAGCTTGGTGCTGCAATTCAGAAGGACGAGCGTTATCTTGCATTCCACGAGGCAAGAAGAGTAAACGAGGCTGACACAGACCTTAATGACCTCATTAACAAGATTCAGCTTATCCATATGTCATACCAGCACGAGGCTGCAAAGGACGACGCAAACGAAGAGAAGCTTCAGGCTTATGACAAGGAATTCTCAGAAGTTTACGCAGCTGTAATGGCAAACGAAAATATGCAGAAGTATGAAGCAGCAAGAAAGGCTGTTGATGATATGATGAACTATCTCACACAGATTCTTGCAATGTGCGTTCAGGGTGAAGATCCTGCAACATGCGACCCTGCAGCAGCTCACGAGCATAACTGCTCAGGCGAATGCAGCTCATGCGGCGGTTGCCATTAATCTTTAAAATCAAGGAAGATAAAATTTACTGAGGTGAAAACAGATGGCTGAAATGACGCCGATGATGAGGCAGTATCTTGAAATTAAAAAGAATTATCAGGATACTATTCTCATGTTCAGACTGGGCGATTTTTATGAGATGTTTTTTGAAGACGCGAAGACTGCATCCCGTGAGCTTGAGCTTGTTTTAACAGGCAGGGACTGCGGTCAGGAGGAGCGTGCACCGATGTGCGGTGTGCCTTTCCACAGCGTTGATTCATATATTGCCCGTCTTGTTTCAAGAGGCTACAAGGTTGCCATCTGTGAACAGACCGAAGATCCCGCAACTGCAAAGGGAATTGTCAAGCGTGACGTTGTCCGTATTCTTACTCCGGGTACTGTTATTGAAAGCAGTATGCTTGATGAGTCAAAAAACAATTTCCTTTGCTCAGTCTGGCTTAACGGTGCATCGGCAGGCGTCTGCTTTGCCGATGTGTCAACGGGTGAACTCAATCTTACCCAGATTAACGAGAAAAATCCCGCAAACAAAATCGTAAATGAAATCGGCAGATATATGCCGACGGAAATCCGTTACAATGCAGAAGTAACAAAAAGTGATAAAATCCGTGATTTCGTAAGAAACCGTGTCGAATGCACGGCGGACGAAATAGATTCTGCAAAAATTACCGTTGATTACAGCCGTCAGGTTATAATCAATCATTTCGGAAAAAGCCTCACCGAATTGGGACTTGAAGGCAGCGACGAGGCTGTCTGTGCTCTCGGTGCAACGATTGACTACCTCACCGAGGTTCAGAAATCAGGGCTTGATAACATCAAAGAAATTGAATTTTATTCAGACAATCAGTTTATGAAGCTTGACTTTTCGTCAAGAAGAAACCTTGAACTTACGGAAACAATGCGTAACCGTGAAAAACGCGGTACACTTCTGTGGGTTCTTGACAAAACAAAAACAGCAATGGGTAAGCGCCTTATAAGAAGCTGGCTTGAACAGCCTCTTATGAACATTGCAAAGATTAGCAAAAGGCACAATGCCGTTGCAGAGCTTTGTGCAGATTCACTTCTCTTGAACAACGAAATTGAAAACATAGCAAACGTCAGCGATATGGAAAGACTTATGGCACGAATCGTTTACGAAACTGCCAATGCAAAGGAGCTCCGTGCACTTCTTGCAACAATAAGACTTCTGCCGGATATCAGATCCTGTATCTCAGGCTGTAAATCAGCTTTACTTGAAGAAATGTGTGGTAATATCGACCTGCTTCAGGATATTGAAGCTCTTATTGACGGTGCTATTGATGAAGAACCTCCCTTTACCGTAAGAGAAGGCGGAATGATCAGGGACGGCTTCAACGAAGAGCTTGATTCTCTTCGTGATATTGTTAAGAACGGCAAAGGCTATATCGCAGCCGTTCAGCAAACGGAACAGGAAAAAACAGGTATCAAAAAGCTCAAAATCGGTTATAACCGTGTTTTCGGCTACTATATTGAAATCCCGAATTCATTCAAGGAGCTTGTGCCTGAAGAATATATCAGAAAACAGACTCTTGCAAACTGCGAAAGATACATAACAAGCGAGCTTAAGGAGCTTGAGTCAAAGGTGCTCGGCGCTCAGGAAAGAATCGTCAAGCTTGAATATGAAATCTTCGTTCAGGTAAGAAACCGTGTGGCTCAGGAGCTTTACAGAATCCAGAAAACAGCACACGCGGTCGCAACAATTGATGCACTTTGCTCTTTTGCAAATGTTGCACTTAAAAACAATTACACCTGTCCGCAGATGACTGACGGACACGAAATAATCATAAAAGACGGCAGACATCCTGTTGTTGAAAAAATGGTCAAGGATACTCCGTTTGTCCCGAACGACACAAACCTTGATTGCCGTGAAAACAGATGCGCGATTATCACCGGTCCGAATATGGCAGGTAAATCGACTTATATGCGACAGGTAGCTCTTATCGTGCTTATGGCACAGTGCGGAAGCTTTGTTCCTGCCTCAAGTGCACAGATAGGCATTGTGGACAGTATCTTCACCCGTGTTGGTGCATCGGACGACCTTGCATCGGGTCAGTCAACGTTTATGGTCGAAATGAGTGAGGTTGCAAACATTCTTTCAAATGCAACGCAGAACAGCCTTCTTATCTTCGACGAAATCGGCAGAGGTACATCTACCTTTGACGGTATGAGTATCGCACGTGCGGTGCTTGAATATTCGGCAGATGCAAAGAAGCTCGGTGCAAAAACTCTCTTTGCAACTCACTATCACGAGCTTACAGAGCTTGAAAGTGAAATCGACGGTGCAAAGAATTACAATATCGCCGTTAAAAAACGCGGCGATGATATAACATTCCTACGACGTATCGTAAGAGGCGGTGCAGACGGAAGCTACGGTATCGAGGTTGCAAAGCTTGCAGGTGTACCGAATGCCGTTGTCAACAGAGCAAAAGCAATTCTCAAAGAGCTTGAGGAAAAGGGTGTTGTAACGGTTGTAAGAACTGTTGAATCACCAAAAGAGGATGATTTCCAGCTTTCGTTCGGTTCAAATGCAGGCAACGAAATTGTTGAAAAGTTAAAGACTGTTGATGTCAATACACTTACTCCGATCGAAGCCTTGCAGATGCTCTACGAACTTAAAAAAGAAGCAGAAAAAATATAAGGTGGTGATTCAGTGCCTCAGATTAATGTATTACCGAAGCATCTTGCCGAGCTTATCGCGGCAGGAGAGGTTGTCGAAAGACCGGCTTCAATTGTAAAAGAAATAATGGAAAACGCCATTGACGCAGGCGCTGATAAAATCACTCTTGAAATTCAGCGCGGCGGTGTGACATATATCCGTATAACAGATAATGGTTGCGGAATTGAGCGTTCGGAAATAAGAAAAGCTTTCATAAGCCACGCAACAAGTAAAATTGCAAACGAAAACGACCTTAACTCAATACTGACCCTCGGCTTCCGCGGTGAAGCTCTCGCATCAATTGCGGCGGTTTCAAGAGTCGAAATGATGACAAGAGCCAAGGGAGAGGTAATGGGTACCCGTTACTGTATTGAAGGCGGAGAGGAAATACTCCTTGACGATGCAGGCTGTCCCGAAGGAACAACTCTTATTGTAAGGGATATTTTCTATAACACCCCTGCAAGAATGAAATTCCTTAAAAAGGACGTAACGGAAGCAAATGCCGTTGCAGGCGTTGTGGACAGAATTGCACTCTCTCATCCCGAGGTGAGCATCCGTTTCATCCGTGACGGCAAGGATGCACTTTTTACAACGGGTGACGGCAAGCTCGAAAGCGCGATTTATAACGTGCTCGGTAAGGAATTTGCTTCAACTCTGATTCCAGCGGAGTATGAGCTTGAGGGAATAAAGGTCAGCGGTTTTATTTCAAAACCATTCAATGCAAGACCGAACAGAACAATGCAGTTTTTCTTCCTTAACAGCAGATTTATCAAAACACGTACAGGTCTTGTCGCTCTTGAGGAAGCTTATAAAAATCAGATTATGGCAGGCAAATTCCCTGCTTGTGTCCTGAATATTCAGGTGAATGCGCAGAGTGTTGACGTTAACGTTCACCCTGCTAAAACAGAAGTACGTTTCGCTAACGAAAAGCTGATTTTTAATGCTGTTTATTACTGTGCAAAGTCTGCTCTTACTGAAGGTGACAGCAGGGTGCAGGCGAATATTCAGCAGAAACAAAAGCAGTTTGTGCAGAAGCAGTATATGCCTCAGCCGGTCAGCGGTCAGCAGATTAGAATTTACGAGCAACAGCTTGAAAAGGTTTCGAAGGAAGATTTCTGGCAGAAAACAACTGCGGATGAATTCCGAGTTGCACCTGAAAAAAAGCCTGAGCCGCTGAACGTTCCTTCAAAACTTGTTCTTCGTGACGAGTCTGTGTTCAGGGTTGAGAAAGAAGATTTTAACCTTATTCCCGAAAAAGAAACGGTTAAGTTTGAAGTCATAGAGGAAACGGTTGAACCCTCTTCAGTTATTGAAGAAACCAAAGTTGAAACTCAGCTTCCCGAACCGAATGTAGTTGAAGAAACGGAAGTTGTAAAATTTGAAGTTGTTGAGGAAAAGGAAATCCCCGAAACTGAACCGTACAGAGTGATTGGTGAAGCCTTCAAAACCTATATCCTTGTTGAGCAGGGCGAAAAGCTTCTTCTTATAGATAAACATGCGGCGCATGAAAGAATGCTTTTTGAAAAATACAGAGCTTCGCAGGATTCAATAGAAACACAAATGCTCCTTGTGCCCGTGACGGTTACGCTCAGCAAGGAAGAGTATTCAGCTGTACTCGATAACCTTGAAGTGCTGTCGAAAGCAGGCTACGGTATCGAAGATTTCGGCAACGGAATGGTTATTCTGAATGAATGCCCGACGGCTGTTGCAGATGCGGACCTTGCAGGCATTGTTATGGAGCTTGCAGGCTATCTTGCAGATAACAGAAAAGAAATTATTCCCGAAAAGCTTGATTGGATTTATCATTCAACGGCTTGCAGGGCAGCGATAAAAGCAGGGGACAAAACTTCAGCGTTTGAGCTCAATTCATTCGTTGAAAAGCTTCTTAATAATCCCGATATCCGTTATTGTCCTCACGGCAGACCTGTTCTTATTGAGCTTACAAAACGCGATATCGAAAAGAATTTCGGACGAATTTAAATTAAAGTACCCGATTTAATCAGCGGTTACTAAAGGAGATGATCGGACTGAACAGAATACCCGTTGTAGCCGTTGTCGGCCCGACCGCTTCGGGCAAATCCGATCTCGCAGTTGAAATCTGCCTTGAATTCGGTGGTGAAGTCGTATCGGCAGATTCTATGCAGATTTATAAAGGGCTTGATATTTCAACAGCAAAGCCGACAGAGGAAGAGAAAAAAGGTGTCCCACATCATATGATGGATTTCCTTGACAATACCGAATCTTTCAGCGTTGCTGAGTATCAGAAAATGGCAGGAGAATGTATCCGTGATATTCATTCAAGAGGTAAGCTTCCTGTAATCGTAGGCGGAACGGGACTTTATATCGACACTCTGCTTAACAATATTCAGCTCAAGGAAGATTCTTTTGACGAAGCTGTTCGTGAAAAGCTTCTTGAAAGAGTTGAAAAAGAAGGAATTGAAAATCTTCTTGATGAGCTTCGCGGAATTGATCCCGAATATGCTGAAAAAATGCACCCGAACAATATGAAAAGGATTGTCCGTGCGCTTGAAGTGTGGTATTCATCGGGAGTTACAATGACCCGGCAGATTGAGGAATCTCATGAAGAAAGCCCGTATGATGTCTGTTTTATCGGTCTTGATGCCGAGGACAGAGATTTCCTGTACGAAAGAATCAACCACCGTGTGGGAATAATGCTTCAGAACGGACTTGAAGCCGAGGCGAAGGATTATCTTTCACAGAAAAATACAGCAACTTCATCTCAGGCTATAGGCTGTAAAGAGCTCAAAACGTATTTCGACGGTGAAATAACGCTTGCAGAAGCCGCTGATAATCTTCGTCAGGCAACACGCAGATATGCCAAAAGACAGCTGACCTGGTTCAGACGAAACAAAGAAATCAATTGGATTATGATTGATAGATTCAATTCGAAAACTGAAGTGCAGAACGCAGCATTTGAAATAATAAAGAAATGGAAAGGGGAATAAGACCGTGATAAAAGACAGAAAATGGATGAATATGATTTGCATGGTTATCATTGTGGCTGTTATGGTTTACCTTTTCCAGGATGTTTTTAAAACTAATATGAACAAGTATGAAACCGAGATTGCGGAAGAGGTAACAGTTCAGGATACCGTAAATCTTGATGCGTTTATCGTACGTGACGAACAGTACATCAGCGGAACAACAGACAAAACTATCGTTCCTCTTGTTTCCGACGGTGACAGAGTTGCAAGCGGTGATGCTGTTGCAAGAATCTGCAAACAGGAACAGGATGCTGCAGATTATGCAGAGCTTGAGGAATCAAAAAAAATCCGTGACCGTTATGTCAGGCTTAACGAACAGACGGAGCTTGATGCCCTTGATATGCAGAAGCTGAATAAGGATATTGACAGTGCATACTCTCAGTTTCTCAAGGTTATCAGCTCAAGGGATTATAAAGATCTTGATGACAGCATCAATGAGCTTGAAGACTCTCTTGCCAGCAAGCAGGTTTTGAGGGACGGAACAATTGACATCAGTTCAAAAATCGAAGCTCTCGACAAACGTATTGCAGAGCTTGAGGCAAAGAAGATATCAGCTGAAGATGTTCCGGCTCCGCGTTCGGGTTACTTTATCAGCAATATCGACGGCCACGAAGGTACCCTGAACTACAGCGAGCTTTCAAAGCTTACTGTTGAAGATGTTGAGTGTGCTTTGAAGAAAACTCCGAAAGAAGTTAAAGGAATGATGGGGAAAATCGTAGCGAGCTACAAATGGTATATCGTTGCGAATATCGAAAGCAAGTATTCAAGGCTTCTTGAAGAAGGTAACTTTCTTAAGGTAAATATACCTGAATACGGCTACGAAAATGTAACAGTGGTTGTTGAACATCTTTCGGCTGTAAAGGACGGCAAAATTGCGGTTGCACTTTCGTGTAACGCTATGAACGAAACCTACGCAAATATGCGAACAGAAAATGTCGAGCTTGTGGTAAATGAGTATACGGGATTCAAAGTGAAAACAAGTGCAATCCACACCTATGACCCGTCAAAGGAAATGACGACGGATAACAAGTCAGACGAAACAACACAGACCAATACCACAGTAAAGCCCGAAAATATAACAGTGGTTTATATCCTCAGAGCAAATGTGATGAACGCGCGAAGAGTAGAGGTAATATACACGGACGGCGATTATTCAATTGTGAAGAATAATTCGGAATCTTCCCAAGGAATAAAGCCTATCCGCAGATATGACGAAGTAATTGTGAAAGGCAGGGACCTCAGAAATGGACGAAGCATTGGTTAAACAGCGTTTTCACGACATAGAAGAAAATTATAAGGTAATTACCGGGAACATAGCTGAAGCGGCACTGAAAAGCGGAAGAAAACCCGAAGATGTAAGGTTTATGGCAGTAACAAAAACCGTTGACAGTCTTTATATCAATCATGCGCTTTCGTTGGGGGTTGATCTCATCGGTGAAAACAGAGTTCAGGAATTTCTCGGCAAACGCGATGAACTGAACCTTGACGGTGTTGAAAAGCATCTTATAGGTCACTTGCAGACGAACAAAGTCCGTCAGATTGTTGGCGAAGTCGAAATGATTGACGGTGTGGACAGCATAAAAGTTGCAAAAGAAATCGGCAAGGTTTCGCAGAAAAAGGGAATAATAACCGATGTGCTTGTAGAAGTTAATATTGGTGGGGAAGAAAGCAAATTCGGCCTTGACCCCGTGAAGCTTGATGAAACAATCTGTGAAATGTCGGAAATTGAAGGCATAAAAATAAACGGTCTGATGGCAATTCCGCCAATTTGTACAGATGAAGAAGAAAATCGCAAATTTTTTTCAAATATGTATACAATGTTCCTTGACATAAAGGCAAAAAAATTAGATAATGTTAATATGAATATTCTGTCTATGGGAATGTCCGATGACTATGTGAGTGCGATTCTTGAAGGCTCAACAATGGTCAGAGTCGGCTCATCGCTTTTTGGCAGAAGAGTATATTAAAATTTAAAACGGAGGATTATTATATGGGATTCAGCGATAAATTTAAGAATATTTTCAATGTTTCCGAAGAGGAATACTTTGATGATATGGACATCGACGAAAGAGACCGCAGAGATGACGACTACTCAAAGGATGTAAGAAGCAACAATTTCGGCTTCAACCGTTCACGTAACGACTCAGGCGAATCAAAGGTGGTTGAAATGCGTTCAACAGCTCCCGCGGCACCTTCTGCAAAGGCTCACGTAGTTTTCAAAAAGCTTGACAGATACGAGGATGTAGGTTCGGTTGCAGACGTTCTTAACGAAAAGAGAATTGTAATTCTCAACCTTGAAACCTGCCCGAATGATGTATCTGTAAGAGTTATCGATTTCTTAAGCGGTGTTGCTTACGCAAACGGCGGCGAAATCAAGAGAGTTGCCGGCAGAGCATATATCATCACACCGTACAACGTTCCGCTTACGGGCGAGCTTCTTGACGGCTTTGATTATTCAAATTATTAATAATACACTCAGTTTAAAATACAGGAGGTTAAGCTTATGTTAACACCGGCAAAGATTAAAAATCATCATTTTGAAGCATCAGGTCGCAACGCTTACAAAGCGGACGGAGTAGATCGTTTTTTTGAAGAAGTTGCAGATTCATACGAGCAGATGTTCCGAGAGAACGGAGAGATGTATAAGAAAATAAGCCTTCTTGCTGAAAGACTTGAAGAGTACAGAAACGATGAAGATAACATCCGTAACGCTCTTCTTACCGCACAGCGTATGGCTGAGCAGATTCAGCGCGAAGCGAGAGAAAAGTCAGACGCATTGATTTCAGAAGCTCAGGCAAGAGCTGTTGCTGAAAATGCAAGAGTTGATGCACAGACAACTGAAATGCTTACAGCTGCAACATATCAGGCTCAGTCAATCATTGCAGAAGCTAATAAGCAGGCTGCAAAGATTATCGATGATGCAACACGAGAGTCGAAGGAAGCTGCAATTTCTGCAAGAGACTGGATGATCAAGGAAGAAGCAACTCTCGAGATGATGAAGATTGAAGTTACAAAGTTCAAAAAGCAGATTCTTGATTCATATGCACAACAGCTCGAACTAATCGAAACTCTTCCCGAGATCGTCTATGCACAGATTGATGCTGAGAAGGAAGCTGAAGAAGAGATTGCAGTTGTTGAGGAAGAGCCTGCAGTTGAAACTCCCGAAGAAGTAACTGAAGCTCCTGTTGAAGAGTCTGTGGCTGAAGAAACTGTTCCTGTTGAAGAAATTGCTGCAGTATCAGCTTTTGAAACATATGAAGAAGAGCTCGAAGAGATTCCTGCTGAAGAGGAAAATGCAGGTGTTGATGTTGAGACATTGCAGCAGATGATTACAGAAACAGAAGACACAGACCTTGAAGATGAGCACCTCGCTTATGAAGAAGAGTCTGAGGTTCTTGAAGAATTATCAGACGAAGAATTGGTTATCCCTGAGGTTGATGACGGTGCAAGCGCAGACCTTGATGAAATCGTTGGTTATTTCTCGGATAAAAACAGTGGCGATGTAATGTTCACAAAGCCCGAAACCAAAGAAAAATCAGGTGGCTTCAGCCTTGACGTTGACAAGATTTCTTCTTATGATACAACAGCTGATACAGAGTTTGAAGCAGACGAATTCGACGAAGAGTTTGACGACGATAACAACGGTGGCGACAACCTTGCTTCAAAGTTCAAGAGCTTCTTCAAAAAATAATGGGAAGCATATTAAGCCTGTTTTTTATAGCGGTTCTTACAGCCGCTGACCAGATTATAAAAATCTTTGTCGAACGTGATTTACAGCCTGTCGGAGAAAAGGCTTTTATTGAAGGCTTTATCGGTTGGCAGTATGTAAGGAATACAGGAGCTGCATTCGGCTCATTCAGCGATAATACCTTGCTTCTGACAGTCTTCACGGCAGTTTTTCTTCTTGCGGGAATAATTGCACTGGTTGCAGGAAAAATCAAAAATAAGTTCTATAAGGTCTGTGCCGTAATGGTGATTGCAGGCGGTTTGGGAAATCTTATTGACCGAATTTTCCGCGGCTTCGTGATTGATTACATTGAAGTTCAGTTTATGGATTTCGCTGTGTTCAATTTTGCCGATATTCTTGTAACCTGCGGAGCTTTTATGATAATAGGCTATACGGTTTATGACATTATAAAAGAGCAGAAGGATAAAAAAGCAGGTGAGGGTAATGGATGAAATCGTAATCATTGTGCCCGATGAGTTTTCGGGGCAGAGAATAGACAAGGCTTTATCCTCACTTACGGAATATTCACGTTCACATATCCAGAAAATTCTTGATGACGGTGAGGTTACCGTTAATTCAAAGGTTGTTTCAAAGGGTTATAAGCTTTCGGCAGGGGATGAGGTAGCTTTCGTGCCTCCCGAACCCGTCGAAATTGAGGCAAAGCCCGAAAATATTCCGCTTGACGTTGTGTATGAGGACGATGACCTTCTTGTTGTAAATAAGCCGAGAGGTATGGTTGTTCACCCTGCCGCAGGGAATTACAACGGAACGCTTGTAAATGCGCTTCTTTACCATTGCGGAGACAGCCTTTCGGGAATTAACGGAGTTATCCGACCGGGAATCGTCCACAGAATTGATAAAGATACAAGCGGTCTTCTGATAGTTGCAAAGAACGATTTTGCACACGAAAAGCTTGCCGCACAGATTAAGGAGCATTCCTTTAAAAGACAGTACCGGACAGTTGTCCACGGCAAGTTCAAGGAACTCAGAGGAACTGTTGATGCTCCGATCGGAAGAAGTCCGAAGGATCGCAAAAAAATGTGCGTGACACAAAAAAACTCACGCTCAGCCGTCACTCATTACGAAGTGATTTCGCAGGGTGACAAATTTTCCTTTTTAAAAGTAACTCTTGAAACGGGACGTACTCATCAGATAAGAGTCCATATGTCGCATATCGGTCACCCGGTTGCAGGGGATATGGTCTACGGCCCGAAGAACGGAGTTGTTTCGCTTAATGGTCAGTGCCTTCATGCGGGTCTGATTGGTTTCAATCATCCTCGCGACGGCAGATACATTGAGCTCGAGGCAGAATTGCCCGAATATTTCAAAGGCTTTTTAAAAAGTCAATCATTGGGTGACGAATAGTCAACCTGTTTATCTTAATTGGAGGTGTTATTTTGGACGCAGCAACAAAAAAACAGTTACAGATTAAAGCATGCAATGTTCGCATGGGTGTAATTGAAGGCGTTTTCAATGCAAAATCAGGTCATCCGGGTGGCTCATTATCAATAGCAGATGTTCTTACCTATCTCTATTTTGAACACATCAACGTTGACCCGAAAAATCCGAAAGATGAGAACAGAGACCGTTTTGTTCTTTCAAAGGGACACACAGCTCCCGCACTTTACGCAGTTCTTGCTCATAAGGGCTTCTTCCCTGTATCAGAGCTCAAGAATCTTCGTAAGCCGGGCTCAATGCTTCAGGGTCATCCGAGTATGAAGCTTACTCCGGGTGTTGATATGAGCACAGGCTCACTCGGTCAGGGTATTTCAACGGCAGTCGGTATGGCTCTCGGCGGAAAGATCGACGGTAAGGATTACAGAGTTTATACAGTTCTCGGCGACGGTGAAATTCAGGAAGGTCAGGTTTGGGAAGCTGCAATGTTTGCTTCTGCAAAGGGACTTGACAATCTCTGTGCTGTAATCGATAACAATAATCTTCAGATCGACGGCTCGGTTGCAGAAGTTAACTCACCTTATCCGATTCCTGAAAAGTTCCGCGCATTCGGTTGGAATGTAATCGAAATTTACGGTCACTCATTTGATGAAATCGATGCAGCATTCAGAGCTGCAGCAGAAACAAAGGGCAAGCCGACAGCTATTATCGTAAAGACAGTAAAGGGCTGCGGAGTTTCATTTATGGAAGATCAGTGTTCATGGCACGGTACAGCTCCCAATGCTGAGCAGTACGAGCAGGCAATGGCTGAACTTCAGGCAAAACTTGCAGAATTGGAGGCTTAAATCATGGCAGATGTAATTAAAACCGCAACCAGAGATGCTTACGGCAAGGCTTTGGTTGAATTGGGCGAAAAAGATAAAAGTCTTATCGTTATGGACGCCGACCTTGCAGCAGCAACAAAGACAGGTGCTTTCAAAAAAGCTTTTCCTGAAAGATTCTATGATGCAGGTATCGCTGAAGCAAACCTTGTCGGTGTAGCAGCAGGTCTTGCAACAACAGGTCATACAGTATTCGCAAGCTCATTTGCAATGTTCCTTGCAGGACGTGCTTTTGAGCAGGTGCGCAACACAATCGGTTATCCTCACCTTAACGTGAAGCTCGGTGCAACACACGCAGGTATTTCTGTTGGTGAAGACGGTGCAAGCCATCAGTGCTGTGAAGATATCGCACTTATGAGAACAATTCCGGGTATGGTTATCATCAACCCTGCAGACGACGTAGAAGCTCGTGCGGCTGTTCTTGCAGCAGCAGAGTATGAAGGTCCCGTTTACCTTCGATTCGGCAGACTCGCAGTGCCGAGATTCAACGATCCAGACAACTATACTTTCGAAATCGGCAAGGGTATCGAAATGGCTGACGGCAACGATGTAACAATCATCGCAACAGGCCTTATGGTAAACGAAGCAATGATTGCAAAGGATATGCTCAAGGAAGAGGGAATCTCTGCAAGAGTTATCAATATCCACACAATCAAGCCTATCGATAAAGAAATCATACTCAAGGCTGCTAAGGAAACAGGAGCACTCGTTACTGCTGAAGAGCATAACGTTATCGGCGGTCTCGGTTCAGCTGTTGCAGAAGTTGTATGTGAAGAATATCCTGTACCTGTTGTCAAGGTCGGTGTAGAGGATAAGTTCGGTGCATCAGGTCCTGCAGTTGAGATGCTTAAGATTTACGGTCTTTGTGCTTCAAACATTGTCGAGAAGGCAAAGAAAGCAATTTCAATGAAATAAGTTTTTACTATCTGACTGTTCCGCTTTTGCGGAGCAGTCAGGTTGAAAGTTATCCGTTCGTTTTATTCAATCCGGAGTGCAGATAAAATGAAAAACAAAGAAGAACTCAATATTTACAATAATGAATATAACGATGATGCTCGGGCTGTGGATGAGTCTGAGCTTTTGCCAATTTATGACACTATGAATTTTTCGGGCGATATTCAGCCCGTCGAGGATGTTTCAATCCCTGATTATGATATTTCAGAATATTCTGACGACAGGACAGATGGTCAGAAAACTGATTCAAAAAAGAAAAAAATACCGTTTTTACCGGTTTTGAATAGAAAAATTAAATTGAACAAGAAGCTTAAGAAGATCATTGTTGCCGCGCTCAGTATTGTGATAGTTGTATCGGTTATTGCAGGTGCTGTTGCTGTTGCGATAAGAAGCGGTACGAACACTTCACCTGTACAGTCTGTCTATATGGCGGACGAAAAAAACGAGCTGGTTCTTCAGAACTCAAAGGTTTATTCCTTACCCGAAGCTGAAGAAATCAAGATTTCAAAAGACGGAATGATGCTTTATTACAGCACAAACACGGCATCAAAAACAGGCAAGTTTGATATAAAGGTTGTAAATATAAGCAAGAAAGATTCCCTTGACAAAGAAGGTTCTTATGTCGACCGCGGTGTTGACGAAGGTTGGAAAATCAATTCTGACGGAAGCTTTTTGTGCTACAGCAAGACTGAAGAAGGCTTAAAGAACCATTATATTTACGATGCTCATAAAGGTACAACAGAGCTTGTTTCAACTAATATTGAGGAAGTTTTCCTTCCTCAGAAAGGTGATGTTGTTTATTTCACGCGACGTATCAGCTCTGTTTATTCGCTGCACAGAAAACGTATCGGCGAAGATTCACAGAATGTCGCAAGTAAAATAAGTCACGTTTCGTTCTATGATTCAAAAGAAGGCTTTGAGGTTCTTTATACTGCCGAAACAGGAAAAGGAACGGAAGTTGATATTTTCAGTGTTAAGAATTTTGAAATGCCGACAACAGTCTGTGAGGATGTCAGCGAGGTTTATATCAATGACTATTCGGTCAACGGTAACCTCTATTACTTCAAAAAGAACACATCTTCAATCGATTGGAGAGATTTTATAAACGATCCTTATTACGAGAAGGATGCAACCCTTGAACGTCCGTCGGAAGGCGATTATATGAAGAATGTTGGTTTCATTTTTGACCGCTACGTTGTTGATTATAACGCTTACAATGCTGCTAAAAAGGTTTATGATGCAAAGCTCCTCCGAGACAGCATAAGAGAGGAACTTGACAGCATTGATCTCGGGCTTGCTGTTGATAAGACTTATTCGTGCTTTGTATATAACGGCAAGTCAAAAGAGCTTGCTTCGGGAATTCTGCTTGACAGCGTTCTTTGCTACTCAACAGAGGGCACACCGCGAATTCTTTATGCAAAGTCAGTTCTTGAGGTTGAAGAACAAATCGAAATGGATGAGCTTGTCAGTATTGTTAAGGAAGAAAACGCAACTGCAGCGGCTGATTATGTTGTTGAAGTTGTAGGCGGTACAGATGAACTTTCGGATGAATCAATCTATGCATGGTACGATTCTTCAAAGGTTACCGAGCTTGAGTTCGAAAAGTACAATCTCAAAAGGGCAAAGTTCGTGTTCGGTTCAAAGGATTATGTATTTGCTGTATCGGGCGGAATGCTTTATTATAACGAGATTACTGAAAACAAAGTTGTTGACGCTGAACTTGTGGACAACGATGTTTCGTCATTCGAGTACAAAAACGGATATGTTTATTATACGAAGGAAGATGAAGCGGGAAATACTTCACTTTACAGATATTCAGTAAGCGACGGGATACAGCACCTTGCGGATAATCTTTACGACTATTTTGTGATTGAAGATGATTATGTGCTTATTCTGTCAGGACAGAACGACGGCACAGAGCTTATGAGCGTTGCTGTTTTTGAAAAAGGTAAGTACGCTGAAATAGATAAAGATGTCAGCTTGAATAATTTCGTATATAACGGTAAAAACATTGCTTATATCAAGAATGTAGGTGCTTATGATACCTACAGCTCGGGTGACATGTACGCTTATTCGCCTGAAAACGGTGTTCAGCAGATTCAAAGCGATGTTACTGCGATTTACTATGTTAACAAATCATAAAGGAGGTTTTGCTTTGAAGGAAGATGTTTTGTTTAAAAAGACCCCATTCGGTGGTTTTGACCGTGTTGAAGTAATCAGCTATATTCATCAGCTTAAAAGTACTCAGCAGAAATATAAGGTTCTTCTTGATGAAAAAGAAAAGTCAAATGCAAAACTTGCCCGCGATCTTGAGGACAGGGAAATCCAGGTTGAGCAGTTGCGTAAGGATATAAAAGAAAACGAAAAAACTGTTTCTGAGTTGCAGATGCAGCTTGCTAAGCTCCGTGACGAAAACGAACAGCTTAAAAATACGGCTGCAGAAGTGCCGGAGGACGGTACGGAGTTTGTTTCCGAAACAGTAAAAATGTGTGACGATCTTGTTGAAACAGCATCCGAAACAGCAAAAAAACTGGTCGGTGCCGCAGAGGATAAGCTCAACGATGCACAGAAACGAATCAATAAAGTAATCGAAAAGCTTGAAAACAACGATAAAACGAAGCCTGAAGATGCACAGAAACTTCTCAAAAAGCTTCTCAAGGAGTTAAAATAATGGCAGAAATTTTTCTTGATACGGCTGAACTAAAAGAAAAGGCGGCAACTCTTCACGCAGGAGACAGGGTTCTTCTTTCAGGTACAGTTTACACATCACGCGATGCCGCTCATAAAAGGTTGATGACTCTTATCAAATCTGGAGAAGAGCTTCCGTTTGAGCTTGACGGAGGATGCATTTATTATGCAGGGCCGACTCCTGCTCCTGACGGTATGCCGATAGGCTCCTGCGGACCGACAACATCGGGAAGAATGGATCCGTATGCTCCGACCTTGCTCGACAAGGGACTGTCAGCGATGATAGGTAAGGGTGAACGTGATAAGGCTGTCTGCGAAGCTATCTGCCGTAACGGTGCAGTTTATCTTTGTGCAATCGGCGGTGCAGGTGCGCTTGCCGCGAAATGCGTTGAAAAATGTGAAGAAATCGCGTTTTTTGACCTCGGATGCGAATCCGTAAAACGTATTGAAATAAAAAATTTCCCGCTGATAGTCGGAATCGACTGCCATGGCGGTACAATATTCAAAGTGTAAAAACAACGGAGGTAAAAGTGAATGAAAGGTATTATTCTTGCCGGTGGTTCCGGTACAAGACTTTATCCGTTAACAATGGTAACCAGTAAGCAGCTTCTTCCGGTTTATGATAAACCGATGATTTATTATCCGCTGTCAACGCTTATGCTTGCAGGAATCAGAGAGATTCTTATAATCTCCACTCCCGATGATACACCGAAGTTCAAAACACTTCTCGGTGACGGTGCTCAGTTCGGTCTCAAACTTTCCTATGCTGTACAGGAAAGCCCTGACGGTCTTGCTCAGGCTTTTATTATCGGTGAGGAATTTATCGGCAAGGACAGTGTTGCGATGGTTCTCGGCGATAATATCTTCTACGGAAGCGGTCTTGGCCATATGCTCAGACAGGCTGCAAAGAATAAGAACAGAGCAACAATTTTCGGCTATTACGTTGATAATCCCGAACAGTTCGGTGTTGTTGAGTTTGACAAGGAAGGAAAACCCGTTTCAATCGTGGAAAAACCGAGCGAGCCAAAATCAAATTATGCTGTTACGGGACTTTATTTCTACGACAATAAGGTAGTTGAATATGCAAAGAATCTTAAGCCCTCACCCAGAGGAGAGCTTGAAATTACCGATATAAATCAGATTTATCTTGATAACGGTGCGCTTGATATCAAGCTTATGGGACGTGGTTTTGCCTGGCTTGATACAGGAACGGTTGATGCACTTACTGATGCCTGTAACTTCATTAAAACTGTTGAAAAGCTTCAGGGTATCAAAATTTCGGCACCCGAAGAAATTGCATACAATATGCGTTGGATTTCAAAGAAGGCTCTTCTTGAATCGGCAAAGAAGTACGGAAAATCAGCTTACGGTCAGCATCTTCTCAAGGTAGCAGAGGGTAAGATTATGTATTCGGAATCGGGCGAGCGTCCGAGATGGGGAAAGGAAAATCCGAACAACGGATAAGGATAAAGCAATGAATGCTATAAAGACAAAGGTTGACGGTGCTGTTATTATCGAGCCTGACATTTTTGGTGACAACAGAGGCTGGTTTATGGAGTCATACTCAAAGAAAAAGCTTGCTGAAGTCGGCATAGAGATTGATTTCGTGCAGGATAACCGTTCTTTTTCGGCAGAAAAGGGTACGTTAAGAGGTCTTCACTGTCAGCTTAATCCTGCTGCGCAGACCAAATTGATTACCTGTATCAGAGGAACAATTCTCGATGTTGCAGTTGACATAAGAAAAGGCTCACCTACATATATGCAGTGGGTTTCGGTTGAGCTTTCAGGCGAGAATAAGAAATCTTTTTTTATTCCGAAGGGCTGTCTTCACGGTTTTGTTACTTTAACGGATGATGTTGAAGTAATGTACAAGGTTGATGAATTCTATTCACCTGCAAATGACCGAAGTGTAAGGTTTGATGACCCTGACCTCGGAGTTGAATGGGGAATTGAAAATCCGATTCTTTCACAGAAGGATATGAATGCACCGCTTCTTAAGGACAGCGACGTTGAGTTTACATATTGATTCAGGAGTATTATATGAAAGTACTTGTAACAGGCTATAACGGTCAGTTGGGTTATGATGTCATCAAGGCATTGAATTCCCGAAGCATTGAGTGTAAGGGTGTTGATTTGCAGGATTTTGATATTACCGACAAAGCTCAGACAATGGAATATGTTAAGAGTTATAATCCGGATGCAGTTATTCATTGTGCCGCATATACCGCTGTTGACAGGGCAGAGGATGACGAAGAAAACTGTTACAGGGTAAATGTAATCGGAAGCGAAAATCTTGCAATAGTCTGCAAAGAGATTGATGCAAAGATGCTTTATGTAAGTACGGATTATGTTTACGGCGGTAAAGGTGAAACTCCGTTTGAAACAACAGATGAAACCGATCCGAAGAGTGTCTACGGCAGAACAAAACTTGAAGGTGAAAATGTTGTCAGAAAATATCTGGATAAGTACTTTGTAGTACGTACTTCGTGGGTGTTCGGTATCAACGGAAATAATTTTGTCAAAACAATGCTTCGTCTCGGCGCTGAACGTGATGTTCTTAATGTTGTTGATGATCAGATTGGCTCTCCGACATACACACCCGACCTGGCACGTCTTATCTGCGACCTTATAAAAACGGATAAGTACGGTATATATCACGGAACAAATGAAAACTATTGTTCCTGGGCTGAATTTGCCGCCGAAATTATGAAACTCGGCGAAAGAAATTGTGAAATAAAGCCGATACCGTCAAGTGAGTACCCCGTGAAGGCAGAAAGACCCCTCAATTCAAGGCTTTCAAAAGCATGTCTTGACAGGGCAGGTATAAGTCGCTTACCTACCTGGCAGAATGCTCTTGTAAGATACTTTGAAGAATTAAGGAGCGAATAATATGAAATTATCACTCGTTGTTCCTTGTTATAATGAAGAAGATGTAATTTATGATTTTTACAAGGAAACTAAAAGAGTTTTTGAAGATAAAGTAGAAAGCTATGAATTTGTTTTCGTCAATGACGGAAGCAAGGATAAGACATTTGAAATCCTTAAAGCTATCCACAAGGTTTCGGACAATGTAAAGGTTATAAGCTTTTCAAGAAATTTCGGTAAAGAAGCTGCGATGTATGCAGGTCTTTGTAAAGCTGTGGGCGATTACACCTGCGTGATCGATGCGGATCTTCAGCAGCGTCCCGAGGTTGTGCTTGAGATGATGGATATTCTTGACGGTGATTCTTCGGTGGATTGCGTTGCAGCATACCAGGCAGAAAGAAAAGAAAAAAAAGGTGTTTCTTCTCTGAAAAAAGGGTTTTATAAGCTTATGAATTTTATCAGTGAAGTTGAGTTCTACCCGGGAGCAAGTGATTTCAGACTTATGCGACGCAAGATGGTTGATGAAGTTGTAAAGCTTACAGAGTATCACCGTTTTTCAAAAGGCTTGTTTTCTTTCGTAGGTTTTAATACAAAGTTTATTCCGTATGAAGTACAGCAAAGAGCCGCGGGCGAGTCTAAGTGGTCAATTGCGAAACTCTTTATCTATGCTGTTGAGGGTATTGTAGGTTATACAACCGCACCGCTCAAACTGTCTACATTCGTAGGTTTTGGTATGATTGCAGCGTCTCTTCTTTACCTTGTTTTTGCATTGATTGCAGGTGCAGTCAATGCTGACTTTTCAGAGAATATCGCAGTGATTACCTTGCTCTTGCTTGTGGGCGGCATACATCTTGTGTTCCTTGGTATTATCGGCGAATACCTTGCACGTGCATATATGCAGGGTAAGAACAGACCTATTTATATAACAAAGGAATTTCTTACCTACGAAGAAGGAAAAGAGGAAGAATGACCCTCTTTCGGAGGTTTAAATGGATATAAAACATCTGTTGAAATCAGGATTAAAGTTTATTTCTGACGGTGATTACCGCTTCAGAATACTTGCATCAAAGGGCAGGTACAATGATATGCCTGATGAAAAATATCTGAAACGTTTATATAAGGCGATTTTCGGCAAAGAACTTAATCTTGAAAATCCGCAGACCTTCAATGAAAAATTGCAATGGCTGAAGCTTTATTATAAACGTCCGGATTACACTATGATGGCGGATAAATACGCTGTCCGCCCATATATTGCTGAGAAAATAGGAGAGGAACACCTTGTTCCTTTGCTCGGTGTGTGGGACAGTCCGGACGAGATTGATTTTGATTTATTACCCGATCAGTTTGTCCTTAAATGCAATCACAATTCCGGTCTTGGCTTATGTATTTGTAAGGACAAGTCAGAGCTTGATATTGAAAAAGTTAAAAACGAACTTCGCAAAGGTATGGCGGAGGATTATTCAGCCGCTTCACGCGAGTGGCAGTACAGAGATATTCCGCGTAAGATCATCTGCGAAAAATATATGAAAGACGAAAGTCAGAATGAAGAAACGGGTATTGTAAATTATAAAGTAAGCTGTTTCAACGGTACGCCAAAATACATTTATGTTTCAAGAAACATTGAAGGCAAGAAAAACGACCGTCTTTCGCTTCTCACTCCTGAGTGGGAAAATGCACCGTTTACACATAAAAGATACGAAGCTTTTGACGAGATTCCGCCAAAACCTGTGAATTACGAAAAAATGCTTGAATATTCACGAATCCTTTCCGAAGGCATTCCGTATGTCAGAGTCGATTTTTACGAAATAAACGCTCAGCTTTATTTTTCGGAGCTTACTTTTTTCGTAGCAAGCGGATTTACTCACTACAGCCCGGAGGAAAGCGATGTGCTTATCGGTTCGTGGCTTGAATTACCGCCGGAGTGGAAATAAAAGGAGGTTTAATATGAACAGAGTAAAATTTACTGTTAATGTTCCTGTGTATAATGCAGAAAAATATCTTCGCGAATGTATAGATTCAATATTAAACCAGACTTTTACCGACTTTGAAGTCAATCTTGTTGATGACGGCTCGAAGGATTCGTCGGGTGCTATCTGTGATGAATATGCTGCCAAAGACAGCCGTATCAATGTTTTTCACAACGAAAACCAAGGTTCGTTTGCAACAAGAGTTTTTGCGGTGAACCACTCAAACGGCGAGTATTGCATTTTTTGCGATTCAGATGATTATTATGACGAGGGATACCTTGAAAGAGCAAACGATTTGCTGAATGAAGAAAGATGCGATGTACTGTATTTTTTTCATGAACCCGTTTATGACGGTGTGAGAAAAAGAGGTACACCTCACTGGAGCGAAAAAAGAGTTTTCGAAGGTGAGGGGAAGAAAGCTTTTTATACTGAAATGATGACAAGTGCAGATTTTAATTCTCTTAACACTAAGTTTGTTAAAACTGAACTTTATAAAAGCGATACACTAGATGCTAAAAAGTATTCGTTTGTTAAAAACGGTGATGATTTTCTTCAGTCGCTTTATCCTGTCTTTAATGCTCAGAAGATTGTGTTTGTGCCTGAATGTTATTATAATTACAGAATGCATTCGGAAAGTCTTACCCACAAAATTGATCCTAATATATACAACAGCATTTTTGCGGTAAGAACGGTTATATGGGAAAATTATCTTAAAGGTACGGACATCCTCGGTGAGGAAACAAAAAGAGTTTTTGCGATGCGTTCTGCCCGTTCTGCTCTTAATATTGTTAAGCTCATAGCTCAGCAGGATAATCTTTCGGACGAAGAAAAGATAGAGATTTTCCGAAAAATCCGTGAACACGGGTTTTATCAGAATTTCATTGAACCGAATCTGGTAAAAACCGATCTCGAAAAGAAATGGCAGCTTGTTTATGAACTGTTTTCGCGACACAGCTATAAGCTTCTTCTTTCAACAGTAAAAATGTTCACAAAAATTAAAAAATAAATGATTAAGAGAAGTGGTTGAAAAAACTGCTTCTTTTTTTCATAAAAGACGGATAAGCTATTGATTTCAGGCTGAAATATGTTAATATGAATAAAAAAGCAATGGTAGGTGGCAGTATGAAAGCAAAAATAACACTTGCAAAAGAATTCAGAATCGGCGATATTGATAAACGTATCTATGGCTCGTTCATCGAACATCTCGGAAGAGCTGTTTACGGCGGTATATATGAACCGGGTCATCCGACTGCGGATGAAAACGGCTTGCGAAAGGACGTAATTGACCTTGTTAAAAAGCTCAACGTGCCTGTTGTTCGCTATCCCGGCGGAAACTTTGTTTCGGGTTACAACTGGGAAGATGGGGTTGGCCCCGTTGAAAAAAGACCGACAAGACTTGACCTTGCGTGGGGTACAACCGAGCCGAATAAATTCGGAACAAATGAATTTCTTGATTGGTGTAAAAAAGCCGATACCGAGTGTATGATGGCGGTTAACCTCGGCACGAGAGGTCCTGATGAAGCTCGTAACCTTGTAGAATACTGCAATCATCCGTCAGGTACATACTGGTCAGATTTAAGACGTTCTCACGGTGTTGAAAATCCGCACAATATCAAGCTCTGGTGCCTCGGCAATGAAATGGACGGCCCTTGGCAGATGGGTGCAAAAACTGCAGTTGAATACGGCAGAACAGCACTTGAGGCTTCAAAGCTTATGAAGTGGACTTCACCCGGCATTGAAACAGTTCTTTGCGGCTCTTCAAGCAGAAATATGTCCACATTCGGTAAGTGGGAAGCGGAATCACTTGAAATAGCATATGACAGCATAGATTACGTTTCACTTCATCAGTATTACGGAAACCATAACGATGATGCGATGGATTTCCTCGCGCTTACAATGGAGCTTGAAGATTTTATTTATTCAATTATCTGCACCTGCGACTATATAAAGGCAAGAAAGCGTTCAAAGAAAACAATCAATCTTTCCTTCGACGAATGGAATGTATGGTATCATTCAAACAATGCTAAGTTTGAAAAATGGAGTGTCGCACCTAAACTTCTTGAGGATATCTATAACTTTGAGGATGCTCTTCTTGTCGGCTCAATGCTTATAACTCTTCTTCGTCACTGTGACAGAGTGAAGATTGCCTGTCTTGCACAGTTGGTCAATGTAATTGCACCTATCTTTACACAGACGGGCGGTGGTGTGTTTGAACAGCCGACATATTTCCCGTTTATGCATCTTTCGAATTTTGGCAGAGGTGCCGCACTTCTTCCGCTTGTTGATTCGCCAAAGTACGACAGCAAGAACTTTACTGACGTGCCGTATCTTGAAACAATTGCAACGTACGACGAAGAAAACGACGAAATGGCAATTTTCTGCGTAAACAAGAGCCTTGATGAAAATATGGTTCTTGATGTTAATCTTATGGATTTCGAAGGATACACACCCTGCGAGTTCATTTCAATGGACGGCTACGATAGAAAAGACGAAAATACTTTCGGTGATATAAAGGTTAAACCGCACAACAATCCTGTACCCGAGCTTGACGGCAAGCTTCTTCAGGTTGAGCTCAAGCCCTTCAGCTGGAATGTTATCAGATTGAAGAAATAAGGACAACGACAACAATCCGAGGTGATACAATGCCGTATTTATTTGTTCATTTCAAAGAAAAAATAACTCCTGACGGCGAGCAGGTTTATTTCGGTATAAGCCGTGACGGAATGAATTGGGAAAAGGTCAACGACGGTAACCCGATTCTCACAAGCACAAAAAGTGAAAAAGGCTGTCGGGATATCGAAATAGTAAGGCTTCATACGGGCGGATTTGTGATAATCACTACCGACCTGTGTATTGCCTACCGTATGGACGAAAACTACAATGTCGATTGGAAGAAGGTTAATTCCTCGGGAAGTAAGCGTCTTTGTATGTGGCGCACGGATGACCTTGTGAATTTCTCGGAGCAGGAATTCATTTACTTCGGCAGGGACGATTTTGGCTGTCTTTGGGCGCCCGAGGTTTTCTTTGACAAGGAAAATGAGGAGTATCTCATCCATTGGGGCTCGACTGTTAAAGAGGATAATTTTACCCATATGTCGATTTATTGCAGCACGACAAAGGATTTTAAAACATTCACGGAGCCGAGGCTGTATTTTACAAAAAAAAACGAAATCCTTGATTCGCACATCACAAAGGTAGGGGATACATACCACTTGTTTTATAAGAATTCGTCCGATCCGCCGATGAATATGCACGCGACGTCAAAGAATCTCTACGGTCCGTTTAAACACGATGAATCCTTTGAAGAGTATATGGACAAAGAAATCCCGAACCCCGGTTCATATGAAGGTCCGACAACTTACACTCTTCCTGACGGCAGATGGTGTCTGATGCTTGATTTCTTCGGCTGCGAAAAGGAAAAAATGGGCTATGTACCGTTTGTTTCTGCTAAACCGGGCGATGCAGATTTCACCCGTGCAACAGAAGATTTTTCGTTCCCCTATGGTTTCAAACACGGTAAAGTAATTGAAATCACGGATGAAGAATACGAAAGATTGAAGGCTCTTTGATAAAAGGAGAAAGAAAATGAACAAAACAATAAAACCGTTCAGTTTGATAAGCGTGTTCGGAATTGCAGTATGTCTGTTTTTTCCTGTCATAACACTTGTTCTGCTTGTGTACGGAATTATCAACGGCTTTTCAGAGAGTAGTATCTATGGTATACCTCTTGGGCTTGTGTTGAGCGTGTTTGTAGCAAAACCGATAGTGCAGGAATTGATTTCAATAAGAATAACGCTTAAAGATAACAGTATGGAAATACGTTATTTTGAAAATTTAAAAACCTTTAACCGTGAAAACAAATTTAAATTTCCGAAATACAAAACCTTTGAGTTTAAGTATGCAGAAATAACTGAATACGGTGTGTTCAATATAACTGAGTTAAGAAAAGGCGGTCGGGATGAGCAGCACAGAAGAATTTTTACGTTCAGCTCCGGCGGAGTGCCGATTCCTATTATTATGCCGAAAAAATTTGACGATGTGCGTGATCTGGTGGTGTTCAACGATTACAACGGTAACAGCGTTGTTCTTGATGCAAAGCATTTTAGCAAAAAGCAGATTTTTGAAATTTTCGGTACTGTAGAAAAAGGCTCAGGTAAATCACCGCTTAAAAACTCAGGCTATGGTGAACTTCCGAAAGGCGTCAGAATTGCTATGCTGGTCGGTACACTTTGTGTTGGAGCAGTGATAGGTTTAAATTTGCCGAAATTGGATGCATTCCTTGTACCTTCTCACGGAGTCGGTTATTCTTCACCGTTGCAAATACTGTATACGCTTGGTCCGATATTTGCAAGTTTAGGTTTGGGAGGTCTTTTGATGTGCAGACTTCAGAAAGAAGAACCGCAGACAATCACACTTGACGGAGCAAAAAAACTTTTTACAGGTATAACTGTTGCAGGGCTTGTGGCAACAATAGCAGGTTTTGCATTATCAGTATTGATTAAATAACATAACTTGAAATTTGAAGCCTTCCTCTTTTAGCGGAAGGCTTCAAAATTTACGCAAATCAAAGGCTTTTCTGAAA
>JAZNPE010000064.1:0-12728 GCA_045589535.1 Acutalibacteraceae bacterium
TTTGGCCGATTGCTCTTAAAAGAGAATCTTCGTGAGTTGAGGGAAGGTCGCAGTTATAATGCCATATCATAACTCCGCCGTAACCGTTTTTGATGGCGAAATCAGTTTTCTGTGCAATAACATCGGGGGTGTTGAACCAGAAATCTTTTCCTGTGTCATTACAGTGATACCAGCCGTTTTCATCGATTTGACCGTAACAGCCGTTGTATCCGTACCAATATGTTGACATATCCGTCGGTCGTGAATAGAAGGGGAGGCCGATATTTACCTTTTCAAGAGGTATGCCGTAGAAGCCGACCTTTCTTACCATATTGACCATATCTTCATATGTTGAATGTCTGCCGTTTTCGTCGTTCATATCGTAGAGCATAATTTCAAATACATCGATAGCAGCAAGAGCTTTCGTTGAAAACTTTATGTTCCAGTCATTGCCTGCAACACCGAGGGTGTAGTCACCGAGCTTTTTATTAAGAGAAACAAGGAAGTTGTTGTAATACTTCCATGCTTTTGACGAAAGCGGGTATTCATAGTCGAAATGCACACCGTCAAAACTGTACTTGTCGAGCACTTCGATAATATTGTCTTCAAGCACACCGCTTGTGAATGCTTTGTTGTGCTCGTCACTCTGAGCTTCCATCTGGTCTTCCCACACATCGGAATCGGTGTGACCTGACGGTCCGAGAAGGTTCAACGTGATGTTAACGTCTTTTTCACCGATTGCATTACGGATATTTGCAAGTGCAGTTTCCAATATTTCTTTTCGCAGTATAACATTACCCTCATTGTCAAAAGAAGCACACTCAAAAAGGATAACGTCTGTAACAATGTCGAAATCTTCAGGATAAAGGCTGTCGGGACTCTGCACATAATCTCCGCGGATGTATGTTGTTACTCTGAAGTTTTCAGCCTTATCAATGTATTTTTCACTCACACCGAACAATCCTGCGAATAAAGAAATAAGTGCTGTGAAAAATGCAACTACTCTTTCAAAAAACATAGAATACACTCCTTTCACTGTATGGCTTTATTATATACCTATTACAAACAAATTGCAATATTTCAAAACCTTGGCCAGAAGTCTGTTCCCCACGGATGAGATTGTTCTTCCCATTCGTCACGGTGACGAAGCATTTTTTCTCTCATTTCGGATACTTTGTTTTGGTATTCCTCGCGGTCTGCAAGATTTTCTGTTTCCCAAGGGTCATTTTTTATGTTATAAAGAAAAGTCCATTTGTCTTCTTCGTTGTCACCGTTGCGGTATTCGATGAGCTTGAATTCGTTATCTTTAATGCCGCGGACGAATTGGTCAAAAATAAGATACAACTCATCACGGAAACTGTCACCGTGCTGACCGTCAAGAAGATGTGCAAAGCTTTTGCCGTCTACGGAATCAGGGATATCTATGCCTGTTTTTTCACATAGGGTAGGGAAGATATCGTAAAGGTAAACGTAAGCATCATTCTTCACGTTCTGCGCAATTCCCGGCCCTGCGAGAATAAGCGGAATACGCACTCCGTGCTCGTAAATATCCTCCTTGCCGAGCCAACCGTGCTGACCGACGGCAAGACCGTTGTCGCCTGTAAAGACGATGATTGTATTTTCTGCTTCACCCGATTTTTCCAATGCATCAAGAAGTCTGCCGATTTCATAATCGAGATGAGTAATCATCGCAAAATATTCTGCGATATGACGCCTGATTTCTTCTTTTTCTCTGGGATATGAAGCCAGGTGCTCGTCGCGGTGAACCATAAGAGGATAATTCGTGTCAATAATCTCCTGAAAGTTCGGTGGCAGAGTGATTTTTTCTGCATCGTACATCTGACGGAATTCGTCGGGCATTGTCCTCGGATCGTGCGGAGCAAGGTATGCAAGGTACATAAAGAACGGCTTTTCTTTGCCGATGTTTTCCTGAAGCAGATTGATAGCTGCATCCGTCAGCAAGGTGCTTGAATGCTTACCGGGGTCAAATTCGTCACAATGCTGAGACTGAGGATTGTTATCTTTATAAAAATCTACAACGAAGTTGATTGTGTTATCGTATTTGCCTGTCGGATCGTATCTGCAGGTCGGAACATTCCAATGGTCCCACATACCGCCGAAAAAGATTTTTGCACCCTGAGTAAAACTGCGAGCATAGGCAGGGCAACCATTATGCCATTTGCCGAGACCGATAGTTTCGTATCCGTTGTTTTTGAAGGTTTCTGCGAGGGTTTTGTGCTCGGAAGGGATATTCCCGCCCAATTCTTCAAGGTGGAACGGATTGCGACCCGAAAGAACCATTGCACGGCTCGGCATACATACAGCACCGCAGGTTCCGCCTGCAATATGCGCACGTACGAAGGATGTGCCTCTTTGTACGAGTTTATCAAGATTGGGAGTAATTATTTCCTTGTTACCGAGTGCGTGAATCGTATCCCAACGCTGGTCATCGGTTACAATGAATAATATATTAGGTTTTTTCTGCATAAAAACACCACCTTCAACAAGATGATTATAATGCAATTATTTCGTTTTTGCAATAAAGGTTCCTTTATTTTACAATTAAGTATTATTGAAAATTACCCCGAGCGTATGATATAATCATAGTCTAACAAAATCAGGAGGTCGGGAATATGGCATGGTATGACGAGGCAGTATTTTATCATATTTATCCGTTAGGTATGACGGGTGCACCGAAGCTTAATTCTTACAGTGAGCCTGTTCACAGGCTTAATACGCTTCTGCCATGGATTTCTCATATCAAAGAAATCGGATGCAATGCAATTTATATCGGACCGCTTTTTGAGTCCGTAGGACACGGCTACGAGACAACGGATTACAAAAAACTAGACAGCAGACTCGGCACCAACGATGACCTTAAAAATTTTGTGTCCGAATGTCACAGACAAGGGGTCAGGGTGATTTTTGACGGTGTGTTCAATCATACGGGACGTGATTTCTTTGCTTTTCAGGATATTAAGCAGAACAGAGAAAATTCACAGTATAAAGATTGGTACTGCAACGTTAACTTCTGGGGCAACAACTCCTTTAATGACGGATTTTCCTATGAAAACTGGGGCGGTTACGATCTTCTTGCAAAGCTCAATCAGCACAACCCCGATGTAAGGGATTATATCTGTGATGTTATCAGATTCTGGGTGAAAGAGTTTGACGTTGACGGAATTCGCCTTGATGCGGCCGACGTTATGGATTTTGAATATATGAAAGCACTTCGTAAGGTGGCAAACGAGGTTAAACCCGATTTCTGGCTTATGGGTGAAGTTATTCACGGTAATTATTCACGCTGGGCGAACGACGGAACTCTTCATTCAGTAACGAATTATATGCTTCATAAGGCACTCTACTCAGCACATAACGACCATAATTATTTTGAGATTGCTCATACAATCAAGTATGTCAGAGATATGACAGGAGACAGACTTAAGCTTTATACCTTCGTTGATAATCACGATGTAGAACGTATTTATACAAAACTCCTGAATAAGGCTCATTTTGCGCCTGTTCATATAATGCTTTATACTTTACCGGGTATTCCTTCAATTTATTACGGCTCGGAATTTGGCATAGAGGGAAAAAAAGAACGCGGCTCAGATGATTCTTTGCGTCCTGCGCTGAATTTTGACGACTATAAAGATGCAATTGACAAAAATCCTTGTACAAAACTTATCACAGCTCTTGGCAGAATCAGAAGCAACACGCCTGCTCTTTGTTACGGTGATTATAAAGAGTTGCAACTTCAGACAACTCATTTTACTTATGAAAGAACTTTTGGCGGAAAGTCTGTAATCGTAACGGTAAATAACAGTGATAATGATGTCGTGATGATGCTTCCTTGCGGTAATACTACAGAATATATCGGAGCGTTGACAGGGGAGAGGGTGTGCGCAAAAGACGGACAGCTTCAGGTAAGAGTGTCTGCAAATTACGGAGAAATCTGGCTTCCTGCAGAGTTTGAGGACGAAAGCGTTACACCAACAAAAGTTTTCGAAGCAGAACCGATTTTCGAACCTGCAAGGACTGCCGAAGAAAATCAACCCGAAGAGGAAGAAAAACAGGAAGAAACTACACCTCAAAAAACAATTGACCTTAACAAACCGTATGAAGAAATGTCCGTTGAAGAGCTTCAGGAGGCAATTTTAGAAAAAATGAGAAAAAACGGCCCCGTAACAGATTATATGTTGGGTACCGTTCGTGAAAATACGCATCTCGGCTCGTTGCTGAACTGGATAAGAAGCTTTAATTAATTTACAGACATAGTAAAACACCGCTGAAAACTCAGCGGTGTTTTTTTAGGATTTAAGCTTTGCATTCAGCTTTCTGCTTGTTATTTTTATTGCAACAAAAACTGTTATCCATACACTGAAATAAACAATCAGGAAAATTGACGTAAAAACAAGCAAAAATTTCGGGTCAAAGGGAATCCAACTGTTTATAAGGTAACATGAGGTGTATGCAAGATACAAAACTGAAAGATGGCAGAAAAGAGATTTCGGAACACTGAAGCTTTCAATCTGATTAAAAACGGAAGCACCTGCCTGAATGAAAGCGAGAAAATAGATGGAAACTATTGCTATAAGAATCTGCACTCCGTTGAGTGAAAAATCAGGAACGGTTTTCTGCAGAACGGCATAAATTATGCCGAGTATAATCGGACCGAATCCTGCAAAAATCAGACCTCGATGTAAAAATGATTTAAGATATCTGTTCATATTAAATACCTATCCTTTCTTTAATGGTTCTTAGTTGCCTGCGCGACACATATTCTGTATCGCCGTTTTTAAATCTTATTTTCAGCGTTCCTGAAACGGATGTGTCAAATCTTTCTGCCTTATTGATGTTCGCAAGACAGGATTGATTGATTTTAACAAAACTTTCAGGAAGCTTTTCTTCAAGTGAATAAAGCCTCTCTTTGAGAAGATACTTTTCCTTTTCGCAAACAGCATGAACTTTACCCGAAATAACACTGATATAATAAACATCAAACGGATTAAGTTTGATGATTTCACTGTCTTTGTAGCCCAAAAGTTCAGTTGAATACTGTTCTGCAATGCACTTGATTTCTTCTGTGAAGGTA
Organism: Acutalibacteraceae bacterium; assembly: GCA_045589535.1. GTDB lineage: Bacteria > Bacillota > Clostridia > Oscillospirales > Acutalibacteraceae > CAG-488. The sequence goes on from JAZNPE010000064.1 coordinate 5,075, forward strand.
CTCTCTTTTTTAGCGTAGATAACGATTTTTTCTTCGCCTTCAGCATCAATTATTATTTCACATTTCAATCTATCATCTCCTTTCACGCTTATTATAGTTCACATCAAAACCGGTTTCAACAGATTTAATCTGTTCGGTCATATTTGCAATATAAACGGAAAAATCCTCTCCGTTTACGATTTTGCGTCTTCTAAGTTTACAGTGATTAAAGTTTTTTAAAGTTATGAAAGAACCGTGATAAATAACCTTGTTTTTACTTTCAGTGAGTGGTACAATAGCCGTAATAAATATGAATTTATAAAGAGGTAGATTATATGCATAAAAGATTAGCACTTACTCCTCCTATGGGATGGAACAGCTGGGACTGCTACGGTGCCGCTGTAAATGAAGAACAGCTTCTTGCCAACGCAGACTATATGGCAGAACACCTTAAGGATTACGGTTGGGAATATGTTGTCTGTGACATCCAGTGGTCTGAGCCTACGGCAAACAGCTTTTATTATCATTACTTTGCTCCGCTTTGTATGGATGAATATTCACGTCTTATTCCGTCCGTTGAACGTTTTCCGTCTTCTGCAGGAGGAAAAGGCTTCAAGCCAATCGCAGATTACATACATTCGCTCGGACTTAAGTTCGGTATTCATATTATGAGAGGTATTCCGCGTCAGGCTGCACATCAGAACACAAAAATCAAGTGTGAAGGTGTTACGGCAAGGGATATTGCAAACCCGTCATCAATTTGCGGTTGGAATCCCGATATGTACGGTCTGAACACCGACAAAAAAGGTGCACAGGAATACTACGATTCAATATTCGAGCTTTATGCTTCCTGGGGTGTGGATTACATCAAGTGTGACGATATCGCAAATACGGAGATTTTTCCGCACAACCCGTATTCAGCAAGAAAAGAAATCGAAATGCTCAGAAAAGCCATTGATAAATGCGGCAGAGATATGGTTCTCAGCCTTTCTCCGGGACCTGCACCTGTATGGGAGCACGAGCATCTTGCTGCTCACGCAAATATGTGGCGAATGACGGGGGATTTCTGGGATGAATGGAGCAAGCTCCACGCGATGTTTGAACGCTGTTATGCATGGCAAGAGTATGTTCAGCCGGGTGCGTGGCCTGACTGCGATATGCTTCCGCTCGGCAGAATCCAGATTACGGAAGAGCTTCCGGAGTACAGAAACCGTTACACTCGCTTTACTCACGATGAGCAGATAACAATGATGACTCTTTGGGGAATTTTCCGTTCACCGCTTATGATGGGCGGCGAAATGCGCGAAAACGATGAATTCACACTTTCACTTCTGCAGAACAGAGAGCTTATTGATATGCTCAAAAACTCAAGCGGTGCAAGGCAGTTCAAGCGTGAAGAAACAGACGGTAAAGGCGAGATTATCTGGACATCAAATGGTGAAAACTGCAAGTATGTTGCTCTCTTCAACACGGATGACGAAGAAAGAGAAATCAGCTTTGATATTACCGATATTTCAATCAGCGGTGTTAAATACAGCGTTCACGATATTTGGAAGCACGAAGAATACACCGTAACCGACAGTGAGTTTTCTGCAAAGGTTAACCCTCACGGAGCAAGACTTTTCAGAGTTGAGATTAAATAAAGGATTACAGAATATAAAAAGGTGCTGTAAAAACGAAAGTTTTTACAGCACCGCAATTTTTTATTTGTAGCTTTGCTCTACTTCGCAATATCTGCCTATTTTGAACATTGTTTTCGGGAATATGTGATGCACACCGCAGATTGTAATGTTGTCGAGTTGTACCTGTACTGTGTTTGTTCTGCTGTCGGTACCGGCTATTTTAGGCTTCATATACGATGTGTAAGAAATATTTCTGAAAACAACATTTTTAATTTCAAAATTCTCTGCTTCTTCATCATAGATTTTTACAAGAATAGGTCTGCCCTCATCGCGGAAAATTTCAATGTTTTCAAAGAGGATACCGTCAATACTTCCTTCCGTCTGTTCAGCAACAACTACAAGAGAACCGATTCTGTCGTTATCCCAGATTCCGTCACGGTAAACAACAGCACAGTCGCGGAAGATAACATCGGAAATCTTTTTGTTTACCTCACCGGTAATGCCGAAGCATCTTGCGTAGCCGCCCCATGCGATGCAGTTTGAGAAAGTAATGTTTTTACTGTCCATTGTGCCGCCGAGAGCCTTTACTTCAAAGGTGTCGTCTGCAACTCGTGCAAAGCAGTTATTTACAGTTACGTCGTGGCTGTTGCATATTGCAAAACCGTCACAGTTACCGCGGTTACCGATAATGTCTACCTGATCAATATCGACATCAGTGCAGCAGTAGGAGATAAATGACCATTCGGGAGAGTTTATGATTTTAATATCGCTGACATTGACGTTGTTGCAGCTTGTGAAAACAACTCCGCGACGCTCTCTTCTGTCAAGACGGGTCATATCGATAACACCTCTGCCCGTCAGGGTGATATTATTGCACTTGTAAAAATTCAGGAAAGGATATCTCGTAAGACCGAAAGCATTGTCAAAGGGTGCGCTTGGTTCAAGATATTTGTTTTCATCCTCCGCACAGTCAATGTCAAAAAGATGATTTGCCATAACATATGCACCTTCACGAAGATAAATCACAAGATTATTGTAGCCTACAAGGTTGACATAGTCATACTGATACACGCCTTTATCAATAACCCAGACGTTATCCTCTCCGTATTCTTCTATGTATGCGGCAATTTCCGCATCCTCGTCAACCTTTTCGCGGACCATAAGAGTGTAGCCGTAATATTGATTTGCATTATTAAAAAGGAACGTATAAACTCCTGTTTTATTAATTGATGCTGTTACGGTATTGTCTTTACAACGAGCCTCAACACCGTGAGATTCGGGGAGAACAACAGCGTTTTTAAGCTCAACATCAGCACCCGTTATCTCAATGTTGAACGAAAACTCAGAATCCGCATCAACATAAATTTCAGAAAAAGAGTGCAATGTGCCTGTGTCATCAACACGGATGAAAACAACCGATGCATAAACGGGGATTTCGATACCGCTGATTTTTGCAGTATAATAAGGTGAAACTGTAATACCGTTTATATCATCGTATCCGCCGGACTGGACATATTCGGGGAGGGTAGCTGCGGCTCTGCCGACAAGCTCCTCTTCAGTAAGTCCTGCTTCTTCAAGGGTGACAATTGCTTCTTCGGGATATTCAAGAAAAGTAAAATCAAAATTTTCACTTTCAGGATAAATTGTTGCAGGAAAAAGCAGGTTTGAAATGAAAACAGAAATTGTGGTAATGATAGTAAACAAGAATTTAGCAATGGCTTGCATTTTTGTTCCTCCTGTCATCAATAAAATTGAATTTTATGTTTAGCCTTATTATATCACATATAATTCTTTACTACAATATAAAAACTCTTTGGAAAAATCCAAGGATTGAACTGTCAGCCGTTATTTATCACTTCTTCAATCTTATTTAACACAGGATCTGTCGTTTCTGTTTGCAAATCAGCAATAAGGCAGTCAATAGCACACAAGGATTCTGAAGCTTCAACATCATCGGAATCAAAACAATCATTCAAGTCATATTCTTTACCGTCAACGGTGATTTTTCGACAGTCAGTATAGTCGGGGAAATTAAAGCTTTTAAAATCACGGATTTCAAGGATATTCAAAAGTGTAAAATAGTAGTCCGTAATTTCAATATAAATTTCATTTATACTTTTAGGATTAGATAATCCTTCTTCAAGGGTGTTATTGAAAATGCTTTCAAAATCACAGTCTTTCATAAATTGATTAACTTCAGAAACCATTTTTATCATATCATCTTCAGTTAACTCTTTTTGAGTTGAGCTTTTGAAAAAATCTTTCAGCATATTTACCAATCCTTTTACTGTGTTTTTTATATTGTATCATATATCGTGGGTTGTGGCAATATACAAAAACACCCTTGGACTGCAACGAAAAATGAAGGAATTCAGTACACTCGTTTGCATACTAATTTTGTTTATGATATAATAACTTAAATGTGGAGTTCATTTTCAGTCATTAAAAAGCATCGGATAAAAAGTAACGACTGCAGGATCTTTCACATCAAATTGAAAACGGTATCGTGGGGATGATACAATATCATCATTAAAAATAAGAGAGGCGATATATTATGGTAAGCCCACCAAGAAGTAATAGAATGATGTTAGGTGGTTGGAAATCTCCGATACCCAATCTTAGATCTAACTTTAATCCGGTCGGTTTAATTTTGCTTGTACTCTTGTTTTTGATTATGTTTGGTGTCTCTGTTGGTGTTACAGAAAACAAAAAGACTCCAGTGACAGCGGAACAAATAATATCTGTTTTAGAGGAACAAGGATATCAACCTGAAGATGTAACTGAATACTACTGCGCTAAAGACCCTAATTTTAACAACAAAGTAATTAAATGCATTGCATTTGAAAAGGATGATATACATTTTGAGTTTTTTGAATTCAACAATAAGAATAGTGCTGTGGATATCTACGGTCAAGCTCATACAAGAATTATTTTAAATTATAATGCTATTAATAAGATTGAAATTAGCCATAAAATAGCAAATTACAATATTTATTCTTTAGATTCTTTAGGTAAATATAATGTAGCGATATATGTTGAAAACACAGCACTGTATGCATACTGTGATTCTGCCAACAAGCTCAAAATCAACACCATCCTTGATGCGATTGATTATCTTGAACCTTAAGTGATAAATAAAAGTCTACCGTCAGCTATTTCAGGTTGGCAGAAGATTGCCAAAGCTACGGTTAATAAACTCAAAATTAACAAAAACCACACACAACCAATGGCACCATGATGAGGTGCATTTATGAGGTGAGAATATGAACAGACCATACATCATTTGCCATATGGTAACCTCTCTCGACGGGAAGGTTACAGGTGATTTTTTAGGAAATCCCGAATGTGCAGCTGCTTGCGAAACCTATTACGAGATTAACCGTAACTTGAAATCAAACGGATTTATCTGTGGCAGAGTCACAATGGAAGGCAGCTTTACAGGTGGATATTATCCTGACCTTTCAGAATATGAGCCCGTGCGTCACGATATGGATTTAAAGATGGATTTTATTCTTGACGATATGACCGGCTTTTACGCTATTGCCTTTGACCCGAAAGGAAAGCTTGGTTGGAAGTCGAATAAAATTATCGACCCTGACGGTGACCCGGGATATGACGGTGCACAGATTATTGAGGTGCTGACCGAACAGGCAGATGAACGATATTTAGGTTACCTTGAAAGTATGGAAATCCCGTACATCTTCGCAGGCGAAACCGAAATCGATGTTGCGCTTGCTCTCTTCAAGCTTAAAAATATTATTGGATGTGATACTCTGCTTTTAGAGGGCGGAAGTATTGTAAACGGATATTTCCAAAGAGCTGATGTTATTGATGAGCTGAGCCTTGTTGTTGTCCCCATTGTTGCTGATAAAAACGATAAGCCGTTATTTACAAACAGCACCCTTTCAACCTTTGAAGCAATTAATGCAAAAATCGAAAACGGTGTCACAGTTCTGAACTATCTGAAAAAAGGCAAGCGAGCATCAAACAATAAAGGCGTTTTATACGGCGATAAATAACATTTTGTAGAGGTATTATATGGTTGAGATATGGGATGCATATGATAGACAGTTTAACAAAATAGAGAAGGTTATATTAGAAAGGGGAAGAGCCGTTCCTGATGGTATGTACCATTTGGTGTGTGAAATAATTGTTAAGCATAATGACGGAACTTATCTGCTTATGCAAAGAGATTTTAAAAAACATTTAGGCGGAATGTGGGAATTGACGGCAGGTGGTTCTGCATTGAAGGGTGAAACACCAATAGAGTGTGCCGTCAGGGAATTGAGAGAAGAAACAGGAATTATATCTTGCAATTTGCAAGAGCTTAAAAGAATTATACATGATGGACACCATTCTCTTTATGTGGAATATTTATGTATTACTGATTGGGATAAAAATGCAGTTATTTTACAAGATGGAGAAACAGTTGACTATAAGTGGGTAGATAAAACTGCACTTTTAGAAATGGGAACAGATGCTCTGGCATCATCTAGGACATTAGAGATTGTTAAGGAATTAAACATATAATTTCCAATTTGTAGATCAAATATTTTAGGGAACAAATTGTACTTATTTACAGTCAGTTTGTTCCCTAAAGTTTTTTATACGAGCCGAAAAAAGAAAAATCAGACCGATTAAACTTTAATTTTGAGGTAATAGCTGTCTGTGTCGCAATTCTGCTTGGTTGGCAGTTTACCGCCAACCACAGAAACAGAACTGTTTTTTCTTCTTTTACCCTCGGTTTTCATGTGCAGAGGGTCATTGGGGTCGCCGTCAAAACGAAGATACCAGTCGAAACCGTCCCTCTTTGCCACAATCTTCACCACAAAGGCTTCAATCACACTTTCGGGGATGTCTCTTTCATCCGCATTTGTGTACTGCTCGAGAGCATATTGAAGCACCGTCAGCTTGCCCCTGTAATCTGTAATTACAGGCTCTTTATTGAGCTTTAACTGAAGCTCCTCGATTTCGGCAGAAAGTTTGGAAATCTCTTCTTTCACCTCGGCAGTTTTCTTTGTATAAGATTCTTTATCAATTTCACCCTCTGCCCTCATATCAATGAAATTACTGAGCTTCGTTCTGTGCCTTTCAACCTCTTTGCACTTTTTCTCAATGATAGCCTCATAATCCACATCATCCTCTTTGTCGTCAATGTGAGCTTCAAGCATTGAGTTGGCAAGAGCCAGCACTTTATCCTTTTCCGAAAGATAATTGCGGAAAATATAGTTTGCCATCATCTGCAGCTTCCACTCGGGAATCATAGGCACACGGCATATTCCGTCGAGAGGCAGACCCTTTTTCTTTCGGCTCTCGTATGACCCGGTACGCACCGAGTCATAGCACTGATAACCGATAACGGATTTATCTCCCTCTTTTCTCCAGAGTTTCGTATTGAATCTGTGACCGCACTCGCAGATAAGGAGCTTTCCCCATACTGTGGTTCTCGGTCTTTTGCCTGTTGTACTTCTTCTGCCTGTATTAAGATTTTTCATCTGAGCTGTTTTACTTGCCATTATTAATTGCACCCTTTCAAAGTCTTCTTCAGATATAATCGGCTCGTGTCTCCCTTTTACCTGTATCAGTTCAACCTCACCGTAATTCTTAATCTTTTTCTGTGTGAGATAGTCGGGAGTATATTCCTTGTGATAGGTTATGATTCCGCAGTAGAATGTGTTTTTCAGCACATGGCCTATTACGGTTTCGTACCACCTTGTTTTGCTCATAGCAGTTTTTCTGCCTTGGCGTTCAAGCACTTCCTTTATCTTGGTAAGTCCGTTGCCCGCAAGATACATATCATATATGAGCCTGACCGTTTCGGCCTGCTCCGGGTCGATAATGAAATCGACCTTTTTCTTATTGTCCGGCAGAAGCTCCTGATGTCTTCTGTAGCCGAGGATATTGCCGTTGCCGTAGAATGTGCCGTTGTTCATAGAGGTCTGCTGACCGCTTTTCACTCGTACCGAGGTTTTTCGGCTTTCATCCTGAGCAAGAGTCGCCATAATGGTAAGACGAAGCTCACCGTCACCGTCAAAGGTTTTGATGTTGTCGTT
>JAZNPE010000065.1:0-2433 GCA_045589535.1 Acutalibacteraceae bacterium
AGCAATCTTTACCTTTTATCCATTCCAAAGAAAATTTAGTAAACCAGATATTCTGACACTCTAAATCAGGTTCAAACAATACTCCTATATTGCCGTCGGGAAGCTGTGTCATTGAACTGTATACGAAGGAGTCTTCTTTAAGCACACGGCTGTAGGGGAAGGTTTCGCCGTCATCCTCCGAAAGCCTTACTGTTCCGCACTGTCTTGCTTTTTTATCGGCAGCGTTCAGAAAAACCACATAGGGCTTTTCGGCATTTTCGATTTTAATAACCGAGCTCTGGCATATAGGCTGAGGGAGGTTTTTGTCATGAGTGAAGTTTTCCCAGCTTTCACCGCCGTTTTTGCTGTATGCAACTGCAACGCAGCGTTTGGGGTCATGGTTTCTCATGAAGTATTTCAGCGTACCGTCTTCCTGTTCAATAACCTGCGATTCCGTGAGCATATTTTGTTCAATGATAAAGTGATGGTTTGCCTTGATACCGTGAATTTTCCTTGTGTTGTTCGGTGTTTCACCCATTGACCATGTTTCTCCGTTATCGTCGCTGTAGATTACACAGCAGGATAAGCCTAAGGGGAATTTTCTTACACCGTAATAAATGGGAACAATAATTCTGCCGCTGTATTTTCCGTGTTTGATAACGATTCCGCATCCGGGTCCGGGTCCGATAAAGCTCATATATTTCTTTTTTATATGAGAATTAAGGGAAACGGGCTTTGACCAGGTTAAACCGTCGTCATCGCTGTAGCACATCATAAGCGTTGAAGTGTGGGCTTCTTTGAACTTGCCGCCCGTATATATGCTTCCGAATTCTTGGCTGCCGTTGCTTACATTTCCGTCATCTGAAACAGAGTATACAGTTTTTTTACCGCTTTTTGTATAGAGCGCACCGTTTTTCAAAATGTACTTTTTTAGTCCGCGGCTGATAATTTTGTTGCCTTCGGCATCCTCGCCGACACAGGAATTGCAGTTAAGTATGCCAACTCCTGCCGGAGTATGACAGTAGTGCATAAAAATTCGTCCTGTCTTGTCTGAATATGTAAGAATAGGGTCAATAGCTGCGGAAGAAAGATTTTTTTCTTCGCCGTATTCTTCAACAACAGTCTGATAACCCTCCCATGTTTCACCTGAATCCATACTTCTTCTGACAACCTTATCAATTCTGTTCGGGTTATCTGCACCGGTAAAAAATCTGGCATCTGCGCAGGCTACAACAACACCGTTTTTGGTTGTAATCATTGAGGGTATTCTGTAATAATCCGAGGGTCCGCCTGTACCCGGACCGAAAACTGTTTTAAACTCCACTAATTTTCATTACCTTTCAATTTAGTTTAGTTAATTACATTTTTTTATTGCACTGTCAACCGCCCTGAGAAGGGAATCTTCGTGAGTTGAAGGCAGGTCGCAATTATAATGCCATATCATAACTCCTCCGAACCCGTTATTGATTGCGTATTCGGTTTTCTTTTCAATAACATCGGGAGTGTTGAACCAGAAATCTTTGTTTGTATTATCACAATGATACCAGCCGTCACTGTCAATTTTTCCATAGCATCCGTTATAGCCGTACCAATAAGCTGACATATCCGTGGGTCGCGAATAGAAAGGTAGACCGATATTGACCTTCTCAAGAATCATTCCCTGAAAACCGAGCCTCTGAACAGCTGCTACAGTGTCCTCGTATGTGGCATGTCTGCCTTCTCCGTCTACCATGTCGTAAATCATAAGCTCGAAAGTATCTATAGCGTTGAGGGCTTCACGGGTAAAATAAATGTTCCAGTAGTTGCCTGCTACACCGAGAGTGTAATCACCGAGCTTCTTATCAAGGGAAACAAGGAAGTCGTTATAATACTTCCACGCATTGTCTGAAAGAGGATATTCATAGTCAAAATGAACTCCGTCAAAATCATATTTATCAAGAAAAGCTATAATATTATCTTCAAGCACTCCGCTTGTGAAAGCTTTGTTGTGTTCATCACTCTGGGCTTCCATCTGCTCCTCCCACACGTCAGAGTCGGTGTTTCCCCACGGACCAAGAAGATTTACTGTAATGTTTACATCTCTTTCGCCAATTGCCTTGCGAAGGTTAGCGAGTGCAGTTTCAAGCTTATGCTCATCATATACCACTTCACCGTTGCTGTTGAAAGATGCACATTCAAAAAGAATTGCATCGGTTACAATGTCAAAATCTTCACCGTAAAGGCTGTTTTCGTTTTGAATGTAGTCACCTCTGACATATGTTGTGACTTTAAAATCTTCAGTTTTGTTATTAAACGGAGTGTCGCCAAGCCCTAAAAAATTTGATATTATTAGCACAAGCGAAGTAAAAAATGCCACTACTCTCTCAAAAAAGACTCCCATAAGCTACCCCTTTCCTATTCTGCCTGCATGGCTGAATACATTGCTTCAAGTTCATCGTAGTGAGTATAATCTTT
>JAZNPE010000066.1:0-22658 GCA_045589535.1 Acutalibacteraceae bacterium
TGCAACCTACACCTCATCAGTCACTTCGTGACAGCTTCCCCTCAAGGGGAAGCCTTGGATTTGCGTAGTTTTTCAGCCTTCTCCTTGAGGAGAAGGTGCCGAGGAACGAGGCGGATGAGGTGGTAACAAACAAATAGACAACCCCGAATTTGTCAATATCTCGATAATATTATCGTCACCATAAAAACGGACTGCCGCAGTTAAGGCAGTCCATTGCTATACATTATACATTATTAAAATTCATCACTGAGCACTGCGTGTGCACAACGTATGCCGTCAACTGCTGCGGAAACGATTCCGCCTGCATATCCTGCGCCTTCACCGCAGGGGTAAAGACCTCTTACCTTGAGTGCCTGATAAAATTCATCGCGCACAATTCTTACGGGCGAGGAGGAGCGTGTTTCGGGAGCTGTGAGCACAGCATCGGGCAGGTCAAACCCCTTGAGCTGCTGACCCATTTTCACGATTGCATCAGCCATTGTGTCTGTAACCTTCTTGGGAAGCACCTCGCGGATATCGCCCATTCGGACCCCTGTCGGGCAGGACGGATTAACACTTCCGAGCTGAGTGGATTTGACATTCTGCAGGAAATCTCCTACAAGCTGTGCAGGTGCGGTAAAATCACCGCCGCCGCAACGGAATGCTTTTTCTTCAATTTCACGCTGAAGCTTAAAGCCTGCAAGCGGATGGTCACTACCGAAATCTTCGGGTTCAATGCCGACGAGAAGTGCAGAGTTTGAGTTTTCCTCGTCACGAGCGAAGTTGCTCATACCGTTTACGACAACACCGCCGTTTTCGCTTGCCGCCGCAACGACAGTGCCACCGGGACACATACAGAAGGTATATGCGCCTCTGCCATGGGGCGGATGGCAGGCGAGCTTGTAGTCTGCCGCACCGAGTGCAGGATGCCCTGCGAACTTGCCGTACTGTGAACGGTTGATCATCTCTCTGGGGTGCTCGATTCTCGCGCCGACAGAAAACGGTTTCTGCATAATATCTATACCTTTATTATAGAGCATTTCAACAGTATCTTTTGCTGAGTGACCGATTGCAAGAATCAGGCTGTCCGTTTCAAGGTCGATTGTTTCGCCCTTTTCATTTATATATGTCACACCGTGAATGACACCGTTTGCAATAATCACGTTAGTAAGACAGCAGGAGAAAAGCACATCGCCGCCGAGAGCTTTGATTTCTTCTCGCATATTCTTGACGACCTGAACAAGCTTGTCTGTGCCGATGTGAGGTCGCCACGAATAAAGAATTTCTTCAGGTGCGCCGAATTCGACGAAATCGAGAAACACTTTTCTGCATAGCTTGTCCTTGATGCCCGTTGTCAGCTTGCCGTCGGAAAATGTACCCGCACCGCCTTCACCGAACTGCACGTTTGAGGATTCGTCGATAACCTTTGTTGTCCAGAATCTGTTAACGTCAGCTGTACGCCTGTCAATGTCGCGGCCTCTTTCAAGAACGATCGGGCGAAGTCCTGCGCGTGCGAGTGTCAATGCCGCCCACATACCGCCCGGGCCGAAGCCTGCGATAACGGGACGAAGATTACTTGTTCTTTTGCTTTCGGGCAAGGTGTATGAGAACGGTTCGGTTATCAGCGCTTTCTTGCAACCGCTTCTTTCAAGAAGTTCTGTTTCATCGCCGTCAACCGTAATGTCAACGCTGTAAACAAAGAAAAGGTTATCCTTCTTTCGTGAATCGAGCGACTTCCGTGCGATTTCAAGCGTTTTTATTTTTCTTTTCGGGCAACGCAGAGTCTTTGCGACAGCGGCAAGGACGTCTTCTTCCGTTGCTTCAAGAGGGAGTTTTATTTCATTAATTCTTATCATAAATTTATCGCCACACATAAAATTTTATCTTACGACACATTTTATCAAATAGAAAGACTAAAGTCAATTCGCATATTTTGTGCTGACAGACACGCTTGTCCACTACCGCTTGCGAAAAGCGGCAAAGCCTTTAGAATCAAGGTGTCAGGCCAAAAAAATGCACAAAAACTATTGACAAACATTGATGCATCTGCTAAAATATCTGTACCTCTTGTAGAGGGTTCTTTTTTTGTGCCCTCTTTTAGGAACTTACAGGGTGTAAGTCCGTTACGAGGGAGGCTTTAAAGGTCCGGATTAACCGGTAAAATGGAGGTGCCGAAAGAAATGAGAGTCAAAGTTACACTTGCATGTACAGAATGCAAACAGCGCAATTATGACACAATGAAAAACAAGAAGAACACACCCGACAGGTTGGAGATGAACAAGTATTGCAGATTCTGCAAAAAGCATACTCTCCACAAAGAAACGAAGTAAGCTGGGAGGATAACTGCTATGGCTAACAAAGAAAGCTCAGAAGCAGCAAAGAAGATTGCCAACGCTGAAAAGGAAAAAACTTCCAAGAAGCCCAAGAAGAATAAGAAGAATATCTTCAAGGCAATTGCTCGCTTCTTCAAAGACCTTAAGGGCGAAGTTAAAAAGATCACTTGGCCCGCAGGCAAAGAAGTTGTTAAGGGAACATTGATCACACTTGCTTGTATCGCAGTAATCGGTGTTGCAGTTTTCCTTGTAGACCTTGGTCTTACAAGCGGTATCGATGCGCTTCGTGAAGCAGCAGAGAACAGAACAACTGTTACAACAACAGCTCAGACGACAACAACAGCGCCTGCAACAAGCACAGCAGCACCTACAGCTGCTGAATAATTAAGAGTATACGGAGGAAAGGCAATGTCTAATGACTCCAGATGGTATGTTGTGCATACCTACTCAGGCTATGAGAATAAAGTAGCTACAAATATCTTGAAGGCTGCGGAAAACCGTAAGATGCAGGATGAGATTTTTGAAGTCAAAATCCCGACCGAAACAGTTGTTGAGGTTCGTGAGGATGGCAAGACCCGTGAGGTTGAGCGTAAAATCTTCCCCGGCTATGTTATGGTTAAAATCGCAACTTTCCTTGACGAAAACGATATGCCGAAAATCAGCGATGAGGCTTGGCTTGTAATCCGCGGAACACGCGGCGCAACAGGTTTTGTTGGTCCCGAGGGTAAGCCCGTTCCCCTTACAGAAGAGGAAGTTTACAGACTCGGCGTTGAAAAGAAGGTTGTTGAAGTCAAGTACGAGGTTGGCGACACAGTCAACATCATTGATGAAATCTTTGAAGGTTTCTCAGGAACTGTTGAAGAAATCGACCTTGATAACAATAAGGTTAAGGTTACAGTTTCTGCTTTGTTCGGTAAGGAAACATTGGTTGAGCTTGAGCTTGATCAGGTTGAAGTCGTTACCGATTAATCGAAAATCAGTTTTACGTGATAATTAGGCGTTTTCGCTTTAATTATATACCCCTTTGGGTATGGAGCTCCGGCTCCCCGTGGGAGGAGCAAAAAATTTTTCAATTGCTCCGCCGAACCACATATTTTGGAGGTGCAAAAAATGGCTCAGAAGGTAGTAGGCTTTATTAAGCTTCAGATCCCTGCAGGTAAGGCAACACCGGCTCCCCCGGTTGGTCCTGCTTTAGGTCAGCATGGTGTTAACATCATGGCATTCACTAAGGAATTCAACGAGCGTACAAAGAACGACGTAGGTCTTATCATCCCCGTTGTAATCACAGTTTATGCAGACCGTTCATTCACATTCGTTACAAAGACACCGCCCGCAGCTGTTCTTATCAAGAAGGCTTGTGGTATCGAAAGCGGTTCAGGTGTACCGAACAAGACAAAGGTAGCAACAATCACAAGCGAGCAGGTTAGAAAAATCGCTGAACAGAAGATGCCCGACTTGAATGCAGCAAACATCGACACAGCTATGTCTATGATCGCAGGTACTGCACGCAGCATGGGTGTTACTGTAGTAGACTAATCTCCCGCGTGGGAGGAAACATCCGATTAACCACTTTGTAGGGAGGAATTAACTAATGAAACACGGTAAGAAATATTTAGAGAGTGCAAAACTCGTTGACAGAGCAGCACTCTATGAGCCGATGGAAGCTCTTGATCTTGCAGTCAAGACTTCATCAGCTAAATTTGATGAAACAGTAGAAGTACATGTTCGTCTTGGTGTTGACTCACGTCACGCTGACCAGCAGGTTAGAGGCGCTGTTGTACTTCCCAACGGTACAGGTAAGAAAGTACGCGTTGCAGTTTTTGCTAAGGGCGAAGCTGCAGACGCTGCAGCAGCAGCAGGCGCAGAAATCGTAGGTGCAGAAGACCTCGTTGCTAAGATTCAGGGCGAAGGTTTCCTTGATTTCGACGTTGCTATCGCAGCTCCGAACATGATGGGTCTTGTTGGCCGTCTCGGTAAGGTTCTTGGTCCCCGTGGCCTTATGCCGTCACCGAAGGCAGGTACAGTTACTCCTGACGTAGCTAAGGCTGTTGAAGAAGCTAAGGCTGGTAAGATTGAGTACCGTCTTGACAAGACAAACATCATCCACTGCCCGATCGGTAAGGTTTCTTTCGGTGCTGAAAAGCTTGGCGAGAACTATAAGGTTCTTCTTGGCGCAATCGAAAAGGCTAAGCCGGCAGCTGCAAAGGGTCAGTACATCAGATCTTGCGTTGTTGCTTCAACAATGGGCCCCGGCGTACGTATCAACCCCGCTAAGGCTGTTATCACAGACTAATTTATTTTTCGTTAATACTTGACACGGTGAAAATCGTGTGGTATTATATCTAAGCTGTTCTTTATTCAAAGACAGCAGGTGCTTTATGCGTAACGGTTTTTAACCACCTGCCGAGGATAGGAGCATACAGGATTCAGGCGAAAGTCTGCCAATCTATATTTGTATGTTTGTTCCCTGTCCACGGTTTGTGGGCAGGGATTATTTTCGTTATAGCACCATATCCCATTTTTGAGAGGTGAAAAAAATGCCAAGTGCAAGCGTATTGGAACAGAAGAAGCAGATAGTTGCAGAGGTTGCTGACAGAATCAGCAATTCATGCGCAGGTGTAATCGTAGATTACAAGGGTATCTCTGTTGCTGATGATACAGCTCTTCGTAGAGAGCTTCGTGAAGCAGGCGTTGAGTACACTGTTGTTAAGAACACACTTATCAAGCTCGCAATCAAGGGCACAGCTCTTGAATCAATGAGCGATGTTCTCGACGGTACTTCAGCTATTGCTACATGTAAGGACGATTACGTAGCAGCTGCTCGTATCCTCAACAAGTATGCAGAGGATCACGAAAACTTCAACCTCAAGACAGGTTATATTGACGGTGAAGTTATCAGCATGGAAAAGCTCATGGAACTCGCAACACTTCCGTCAAGAGAGACATTGCTCTCTATGGTTGCAAATGTATTCAGCGCACCTATCGCTGGATTTGCAAGAGCTGTACAGGCTATTGCCGATAAGGCAGAGGCTCCCGCTGAGGCTTAATTCAGCAAACTTAATTTAAAATTCATTTACAAAAATTTATGGAGGTAAATCACCATGGCATCAGAGAAAATTATGGCAATTGTTGAAGAGTTGAAGACTCTTTCAGTTCTTGAGCTTTCAGAGCTCGTACACGCAGTAGAGGATGAATTCGGCGTATCAGCTGCAGCAGCAGTTGTAGCAGGTCCGGCAGTAGCTGGCCCGGCAGCAGAAGAGAAGACAGGGTTCGACGTAATTCTTGCAGGCGCTGGCGACCAGAAGATTAAGGTTGTTAAGGCTGTTAAGGATATCACAGGTCTTGGTCTTGCAGAAGCTAAGGCTCTTGTTGATGGCGCACCGAAGGCTGTTAAGGAAGGCGTTTCTAAGGACGAGGCTGAGGAAATCAAGGCTAAGCTCGAAGAAGTTGGCGCACAGATCGAGATTAAGTAATCTCTCTCAAATGGAATTTTTAAAGACCGTTGGTTTTCCAACGGTCTTTTTATTATTGCTTAAGCACGAAAAAGAGCCATCCTCGGATGGCTCTTTTAACAACCGCCCGCTATGCGGGTGGGATTAAAACTTAAGTCGGAGTTTCCACCGTGTGCTATAATTAAGGTGTTCAAGCCGAATTATAGTAGAGAAAGGAAGAAACCCCTATGGCAAATAGTTTATCACACACACGGTGGATGTGCAAGTATCATATAGTTTTTACACCCAAATACAGAAGAAAGATTATTTACTACAAATTACGTAAAGATATACAGCAAATAATAAAACAATTGTGTAAGTGGAAAGGTGTAGAAATAATTGAAGGTCATATGATGCCGGACCACATACACCTGTTAGTATCCATACCGTCTAAATACAGTATCTCTCAGTTTATGGGATATCTCAAAGGGAAAAGTGCAATGATGATATTCGAGAGACTCGCAATTTTAAAGTACAAATTTGGTAACAGACATTTTTGGGCAGAAGGTTATTATGTAAGTACGGTAGGATTAAATACTGCAACAATACAAAAATATATAAGAGAGCAGGAGACAGAAGATCAGATAGCAGATAAATTGTATCGTAAAGAATACGAAGATCCTTTTAAGGATTGCAAGTAATCAGTCCACAAAGGCTTGAACAAAGTGAAAGCCAGCGGTCTTGAGACCGCTGGCTGTTATATGCCCTTATAGGGCTTTTGCATGCCACCCCTCTTAGGGGTGGTCATGACTGTTCTCAATTTGTATAATAGTTCAATGTATAGTTAGAACTGCCACGGTTTGCTATTGCTATTTTGTTGTCCTTGTGTTAAAATAAAGCGAAAAGGGGTGATTCTATGGGATTTATTGCAACGGCTTTAATAGTTGGTACGGTGGGTGTTGGAGCGGCGTTATTAATAAAAGAATCATTAAAAGAACTCGACAGAAAAAGTACCCCTTGCAATTTTGATAATGGAATTTCACAGGAAGAGTTTAATGAAATAATAAAGAATGAGTGTCAAGAGATAAAGAGAATCACAGATTTTACGGTGAGTGACACCACGCTTCGTGCGTATGTTAAATCACAAAGCGGGATTTCAGAGTGGAAATTTAAGATTGATTTTAATGATTACGGAAAGATTACGGGAAACTACTGGTTGTCTAGTAATAATAATGATTCTCAAATACCAGAAGTGGTAGCGAAACGTATAAAGAATAGTATTCAGTCAAAACTGAACGAATCTATAAAAACTAAAAGTATGGATAATTGTTGTTCTGATGAAGAGTGTTGAAAATAGAACAAATCGAAGAAGTTGGCGCACAGATCGAGATTAAATAATCTCTCTCAAATGGCATTTTTAAAGACCGTCGGATTTCCGACGGTCTTTTCTTTTGCTTTCGGGAAGGTTCAGATTATTACCGATACCCTATTCAATTGCGCAGACGTGCAGGTCGTTTCCGCTGACCGTGAATTTAACTTCAACTCCTGCAAAGCCGAAGCCGTAAACACGGTTTTCGTCATTGTGGTAAGCAGGACGAGGGTCAAGTGCAA
Source organism: Acutalibacteraceae bacterium (assembly GCA_045589535.1). Classification (GTDB taxonomy): domain Bacteria; phylum Bacillota; class Clostridia; order Oscillospirales; family Acutalibacteraceae; genus CAG-488. The sequence continues at coordinate 7,355 of JAZNPE010000066.1, forward strand.
GCACTTTCGTAAGAGCTGTAAGCTTATCTGCAGGGATTAAAGATAATAACTCTTCAGGAAAATCAATATTAAGCTGAGGACTGCTTGAATCTTTGGAAAAACCGCCTGTTGCATCAGGGTGACAGTCGGCATAAGGAATATACGGCTTGATATCAACAATTTCTGTTTTATCCATAAGGTCGGCACCTGAAACGTGAAGAACAGCACCCGAATTTTCGATAAACTCAATTTTTTCGAGCCTGACGCAGGAAAGTCCTATTGAGTTCGGACGGAAGGGCGAACGCGTTGCAAAAACTCCCATTCTTGTGTTTCCGCCAAGCTTCGGCGGACGCACCGTGGGTGACCAGCTTTCGTCTTCACCTGTTGAAAACTTCCATAACAGCCAGATGTGTGAAAAATCCTCAAGTCCGCGGATTGCATCGGAGTTTCTGTATTCAGGTTCAAATATAACCGTTCCCTTCAATTCATCAACAAGACCGCTTTGACGCGGTATACCGAACTTTGTCGGGAAGTCTGTTCTTATTTTTGCGATAGTTTTCATAAATAGCCTCTTTAAACGTAAACGCCCGAATCTTCGGGCGTTTAAATTATTCGGTATAAGCGAAAAGTGTGTAGCCTTCTTCATCAACGTAAACGGATTCTTTCGTTACGCTTTCGCGTGAAATACTTCCGTCTTCAGCCGTTGTTTCTGTAACGTCGGAAAATACGACTTTCCAGATACCTCTTGTTCTGTCGAAATATGCAGTAACGGTGTTGAAATCAACAGTAACTTCCTGAAGTGCGATGTCAAATGCACCCGTCTTGGACATAATCTTTCCCTTTGCGTTTTCCTTGGGAACTTTGAATCCGTCCTTGCGAAGATTTTCGTTTTCTTCAAGTGCATCCTCTTCCAGCTTGAACTGGAAATTCTTGACTTCGTTGGTGATTGTGTATCCGTTCTGCTCGTCAACCGTTGTCTGCTTGCCGAGGTCGCCGTCCTTATGACCGCAAGCGAAGAAAGTAAAGCAAACCGTAACAAGAAGCAAAATTGAAATTATCTTTTTCATAAAATCAACCTCTGTAGTTAATGTATTCACCGCTGAGGATTTTCTCCCACCACTCGCGGTTGTTGAGGTACCACTCAATTGTTTTCTGAATGCCCTCGTTGAAGAGTGTTTCGGGCTCCCAACCGAGCTCAGCGTGGATTTTGGCAGGGTCGATAGCATAGCGCATATCGTGACCCGGACGGTCTTTAACAAATGTGATAAGGCTTTCATCCTTGCCTACAGCCTTGAGGATTGTCTTTACAACGTCAATGTTAGCTTTTTCATTGTGTCCGCCGATGTTATAAACTTCACCGATTCTGCCGTTTTCAACAATCATATCGATTGCCTTGCAGTGGTCATCAACGTAAAGCCAGTCACGGACATTAAGTCCCTCGCCGTAAACGGGGAGCTTTTCGTCAGCAAGTGCCTTCGCAATCATAACGGGAATCAGCTTCTCGGGGAACTGATACGGACCGTAGTTGTTTGAACAACGAGAGATTGTAACGGGAGTACCGAATGTGCGGTGATATGCCATTACGAGCAAGTCTGCAGAAGCCTTACTTGCAGAGTAGGGTGACGATGTGTGAATCGGTGTATCTTCGGTAAAGAAAAGGTCAGGGCGGTCAAGGGGAAGGTCACCGTAAACCTCGTCCGTTGAAACCTGATGATAACGGGGAATATTGAATTTGTTACAAGCGTCAAGAAGCACCTGCGTGCCGAGGATGTTTGTCTTAAGGAAAACCTCGGGGTTTTCGATTGAACGGTCAACGTGGCTTTCAGCCGCAAAGTTGATGATTACATCAAACTTTTCCTCTTCGCAAAGGTCGAAAACGAGCTTACGGTCACAGATGTCGCCGAGTACAAAGCGAAAATCACCGCTTTTCGCGTCGTCGAGTGTGTAAAGATTGCCTGCGTATGTCAGAGCGTCAAGGCACACAAGACGATAGTCGGGATGCTTGCGCTGCATATAATAGATGAAATTACTGCCGATAAAACCGGCACCACCGGTAACGAGAATATTTTTAGTCATACACAAATCTCCTTAAAAGATTATATTTGCATTATACACCATATTTATGAAAAATAAAAGAGTTATTTGTGAATAAATAAAAGCAGAGATTTCTCCCTGCTTTCGTTTAGCTGTATTCATTGAAGATTTGTTCGAGAAGACGTTGCTGTTCTTCGCTCGTCGTTAAAATTTCTTCCATATCTGTGTTGTCGGCTGTGATTATTTCCCTATCGAAGTTTTCCAAAAACTCCAGAATTCTTTTGTGATCCCGACCAAAACCCTCAGAAAGGAAGGTGTGAGTTTCGCCACCGTCAGAGACGTCAACGTAAACGTGGTGCAGATCTCCATAGCGAAGGGATTCTTCAACAACATAAACCCTGACGCGGTCAGCAGAATCATAAGTAAAAAGAGTCACATCTTTTTTGATCAAGAAGCTTTCTGTAATGCTCGTGTCATCTGCGACAACTCTGCAATGTAAAATGCATATGAAACTTACAAATATGCAAAAAGAAATTATAAAAATGCAGATAATGCGAATCAGATTCTTGTGATTTTTTTGAGAAATAAAGTCAATAAAGGATGAAGCACCTACACCTGCACTTTCAAACAGCTGAACCGAGAAAAGAAAGTTAAGCAGAAAAAAGACACAAAACAAAACGAACGGTGCTGAAAGGTCGAAATAGATGTATAGGTATTCTGTTTTGTAAAAAGAAGTGACAAGAAAGGTTGCTAAACTGTCGTAAAATATGAAAAAAGTTAAATTCAGAGCAATGAAAAAGCCTAATAAGAAACGATATTTCCTTGAACGCCGCTTTTCTTCAGAAGTTAAAACTTTTGTTGTTTTTTTCTTACTCATAGCAATCCCTTCGAATTTTATTTCCAACAATCAACCTCGTGCGGAAGGTCGATATTTTTAGCTTTGAATACGGGGTCTTTTCCCGCTTTCTTCTGCTTTTCATAATCCTTAAGTGTGCGGATTGCATATTTGCCGAGGATTATAATAACAGGAATATTGATAATGGTCATCGCACCCATAAGCACGTCTGAAATATTCCAGAGAAGTCCTGCGTTAAGACCGGCACCGATAAAGATAAGAAGTGATGCGACAATTCTGTAAAATGTCGTGAATTTTTTACCGGGGATTTTGCCGTTGATGAAAGCGATGCCCTGGTCAACATAGTAAAGATTGCCGAGAAGGGTAGTGAAAGCGAAAAGAATCATCGCAACAGTTATGAAAATCGGACCAGCTTTGCCAAAAGTTGCACTTAGCGAAGCCTGAACGAAAGGAGCACCGGAAAGTTCTTCTGTCGGCTCAACGCCTGAACACATACAAAGGAAGGCTGTTGCGGAGCATATAAGAATTGTGTCAATGAAAACGGAAAGCACCTGAACGAGACCCTGCTTTGCAGGATGGCTTACGTCAGCCGAAGCAGAAGCGTTCGGAGCAGAGCCTACACCTGCCTCGTTACTGAAAAGTCCGCGCTTGATGCCGAACATAACGCATGAACCCGTGAAACCGCCGAAAATTGCGCTGAAATCAAATGCTTCGGTAAAAATTCTGCCGAAAACAGACGGAAGCATCTTTATGTTGAGTATAGATACAACGAGCGCAACAAGGATGTATGCAACACCCATAAACGGCACAAGAAGACTTGTGATTTTAATAATTCTTTTTCCGCCGCCGAAGAGGCAGATTGCAACAAGTACTGCAACAACTGCACCGATAATCCACGGGGTTGTTGTTGCGTTATAAAAGCTGTATGCTGAGAAAGTAGACTGCAGGTTATAAGATGCAAGCATATTGAATCCGACACCGTAGGTTGCAACAAGAAGAACAGAGAAAATTACTGCAAGAGGACGGTTTTTTAAAGCCCCCTGAATGTAATATGCAGGACCGCCGTAACAGCCGTCGGGTCCTTTCTTTTTGTAAATCTGTGCCAGTGTGCTTTCAACGAAAGCGGATGCACTGCCGACGATTGCGATAACCCACATCCAGAAAACCGAGCCGAAACCTCCGAGGCAGATAGCTGTTGAAACACCTATGATGTTACCGGTTCCGACACGTGAAGCTGTTGAAACCATCAGTGCCTGGAAGGATGAAACGTTTTTACCGTCAGAGGGCTTTTCCATAACAGCACGGATCTGCTCGCCGAAAAGGCGGAACGGAGCAAAGCGTGTTCTTACCGTGAAATAAAGTCCCGAAAGAACGAGAAGAATGATGAGTATGTAGGTGTAAAGTGCGTCGTTGGTAAAATCAACAGCATTTGAAAAACCTTCCAATAACGCGGATAAACTTGCTTTGATGTTTTCGGACATTTTAAAACCTCTTCCTGAAAAGTATACAAAGATTATACAAAAAACGGGCATAAAAGTCAACGCGAAAGGGGAGGAGGGGGAAATAAAAACACCGCAGAATCCGAAGAAACTGCGGTGTGATGATTGTTAATTCAATCAGTCTGCTGTGTAAGGCATAAGAGCTACGTGACGAGCGCGCTTGATAGCTGTTGTGAGCTCTCTCTGATGCTTAGCGCAAGTACCTGTAACACGACGGGGAAGGATCTTGCCTCTGTCTGAAGTGTACTTGTTGAGCTTGTTGATATCCTTGTAGTCGATAGCCTCTACCTTCTCAACGCAGAATGAACAAACCTTTTTACGGCCCTTTCTGTTCGGACGGCCGTTGTTCTTATCATAAGCCATTGTAAAATACCTCCTATTTTAGTCAGGATGACTTGCTCAGAACGGCAAATCATCGTCACCTGCGATCTCCTCGAAATCACTCTCAGTTGCTGTTGCAAATGAGGGAGCTGCAGGCATAGCAGACGGTGCTGAATAACCTGATGTGCCTGTTTCTGCTTTTGAGCCGCAGAAGCTTGCCTGGTCAACAACAATTTCCGTTGCCTTTCTCTTGTTACCGTTTTTGTCGTCATAAGTACGGGTCTGAATTGAACCTGTAACTGCAATCATAGAACCCTTCTGGAAATATCTTGAGATAAATTCAGCGGTATTTCTCCATGCAACACAGTCGATGAAATCAGCCTGTCTCTGCTCACCTGCACGAGCGAATGAACGCTCAACTGCGATTGTGAAAGACGTTACGGCAACACCTGTCTGGGTATTTCGCAACTCAGGAGTTGCGACAAGTCTACCCATTAATACTACATTGTTAATCATGTCGCTTCCTCCCTTATTTTTTGATTATAAGTGAACGAAGCACGCCGTCTGTAATGTTGAGAACACGGCCGAGCTCTGCGGGGAATTCCGGCTCAGAGCTGAAGTTGTAAAGAGCATAGTAGCCTTCTGTTTCGTAGTTGATTGCGTAAGCAAGCTTTCTCTTGCCCCACTCATCAACGCTTTCAACAGCACCGTTCTTCTCCATAAGAGCCTTGAACTTTTCTACCAAAGCCTTTGCAGCGTCCTCACTCTCCTTAACAGAGAAAACGAGCATTGCCTCATAGTTACCTACTGCCATTCTAAAAGCACCTCCTTCTGGTCTTTTGGCCACCGAAGTGGCAAGGATGCTGTGTTGAAAATTTCACAGCCTTGATATTATACATATAAAAGTGAATAAAGTCAAGCATTTTCGGCATCTTTTTACTTAAAATAAATTCAGTTTAGTTCTTATTGTTTGATGATATACAAGATGTGGTGGCTCGAAAAATCCCTTATGAAAAATCGGCAAAATAAACATAAAAACTATACGGATTGTTAACAATTTGTCAATGGAAATTTGCAGGAAACGGTATTATAATATAGTTGTTAAATTAGCCGGAAGGCAAAAGGAGAATGATAACCAATGAACAGATTTGTACTTAACGAAACATCATACCACGGCAAGGGTGCTATCAACGCTATCCCTGAGGAAATCAAGGCACGTGGTTTTAACAAGGCTTTTGTTGCTTCTGACCCCGACCTTATCAAGTTCGGTGTTTCAAAGAAGGTAACTGATGTTCTTGAAGCTGCAGGAATCGATTATGTAATGTTCAGCGAAATCAAGCCGAACCCGACAATCGAAAACGTTCAGGCAGGTGTTGAAGCTTACAAGGCAGCAGGCGCAGACTGCATCGTAGCAATCGGCGGCGGTTCTTCAATGGACACAGCTAAGGCTATCGGTATCATTATCACAAATCCCGAGTTTGCAGATGTACGTTCTCTTGAAGGTGTTGCTCCCACAAAGAACAAGTGCGTTCCCATCATCGCAGTTCCCACAACAGCAGGTACAGCAGCTGAGGTTACAATCAACTACGTTATCACAGACGCTGAAAAGAACCGTAAGATGGTTTGCGTAGATGTTCACGACATTCCCGTTGTAGCAGTTGTTGACCCCGATATGATGGCTTCAATGCCCAAGGGTCTTACAGCCGCAACAGGTATGGACGCTCTTACACACGCAATCGAAGGCTACATCACAAAGGGTGCCTGGGAGCTTTCAGATATGTTCCATATCAAGGCTATCGAAATTATCGCAAAGAGCCTCCGCGGTGCTGTTGAAAATACAGACGAAGGCAGAGAGGGTATGGCTCTCGGTCAGTACGTTGCAGGTATGGGCTTCTCAAACGTAGGTCTTGGTATTGTTCACTCAATGGCTCATCCTCTCGGTGCACTTTACGATACACCTCACGGTGTTGCTAACGCTATCCTTCTTCCGACAATTATGGAGTATAACGCTCCCGAAACAGGCGAGAAGTACAGAGATATCGCAAAGGCAATGGGTGTTGAAGGCACAGAAAATATGAGTGTTGAAGAGTATCGCAAGGCAGCTGTTGATGCTGTTAAGAAGCTTTCGGCAGATGTTGGTATTCCTGCAGACCTTAAGGAAATTGTTAAGGCAGAGGATATCCCGTTCCTTGCACAGTCAGCATTTGACGATGCTTGCCGTCCGGGTAACCCGCGCGACACAAGCGTTGAGGAAATCACAGCTCTTTACAACAGCCTTATGTAATTATTTTCCAATAAAGCTAACCGGCAGGGGAGAAATCCTCTGCCGTTGTGTTTGTCTGTGTGAACCACTTTACAAAACACGCTGAAAAATGTATAATAAAACAAATATAGTTGGGGGAGGGGTTTTATGAGCGAGCCTGTGAGGGTGTTGAATCTTTTCACAATAATGAACCGTGGCGGCGCGGAAACAATGGTAATGAATTATTACCGTAACGTCGACCGCACAAAGGTACAGTTCGATTTTATGGTGCACCGTGAAGAAAAGGGTGCTTATGACGATGAAATCGAAGCTCTCGGCGGAAGAATTTACCGTATGCCTCCCGTACAACCGGGTCATTTCAAAGAGTACAAGGCGAAGGTTGCGAAGTTTTTTGACGAGCATAAGGAGTATTCCGTGATTCATTCCCATATGTCCGAGCTTGGTTACTATGTTTTTAAAGAAGCGAAGTCAAGAGGAATTAAATGTACTGTCTGCCATGCTCATAATGCACCTCATTTCAGCGACGAAACCCTTATTGAAAAGATAAAAGACCTTGTGCGGAACTATTTCAAGCACAGAATAAGAAAATATACCGACCATATGTTTATCTGCGGAATTGAAGCAGGCAACTGGCTTTTCGGTGAGAAAAACAGCGATAAATTCGTTATGATGAACAATGCCGTTGATGCAAACAGATTTTCGTGGGACGGGCAAAGAGCAGAAGAAATTCGAGCAAAACTTAACCTTGAAGGCAAATTTGTTGTCTGCCACGTCGGCAGATTCAATTCACAGAAAAACCACACGTTCTTGATTGACATCTTTAAGGAAATAAAAGAAAGAAACAGCAACTCTGTCCTGCTGCTTGTCGGTGCAGGCGAACTTGAAGAAAAAATCAGGCAGAAGGTTGCTTCACTCAATCTCGACGAAAACGTAAGATTTATGGGATTACGCGATGATGTTAACGACATCCTTCTTGCTTCCGATGTTTTTCTTTTCCCGTCGCTTTATGAAGGTTTGCCTGTTACTCTTGTTGAGGCACAGTCCTCGGGAATCAGGTGCATAATTTCCGAATCAATTCCCGATGACTGTAAAATTACAAGGAATGTTGAAACGGTTTCTCTTGAAAAACCTGCATGTTTCTGGGCGGAGCAGGTGCTTAACCATGCAAACGGCTACGAGAGAAAAAACACACTCAAAGAAATTTCTGCGGCAAAGTTTGACATCAAAGAAAATGCCGATTGGCTTGAGGAGTTTTACTTAAATGAACACAAAAAATAAAACCCTGACGGTGTTTACACCTGCATATAACAGAGATTATTCAATCCATCTTTGCTATGAAAGTCTTGTAAGGCAGACAAGCAAGGATTTCGTCTGGCTTGTTATTGATGACGGCTCAACGGACAATACCGCACAGCTTATCAAAGAATGGCAGAAAAAAGATAACGGCTTTGAAATAAAATATGTTTACAAAGAAAACGGCGGTATGCATACGGCACACAACTGTGCATACGAAAATATGGACACGGAGCTTTCGGTCTGCATCGATTCCGACGATTATATGACAGACGATGCCGTTGAAAAAATTGTTGCGTGCTGGGAAAAGCACCGCGATGAAAAGTATGCAGGAATAATCGCCCTGGATATTCTTGAGAACGGAAAAGTAATCGGTACGGAGCTTGAAACAGACCGTATCGACACAACTCTCGGCGGTTTTTATCAGAGGGGCGGCAAAGGCGACAAAAAGCTTATTTACCGCAACGATGTTATGAATAAATACCCTCCCTATCCGACTTTTGAGGGAGAAAAATATGTTTCTCTTGCATACAAATATGAAAAAGCGGATAAGGAATACACCCTCGTTATTCTTAACGAGCCTGTTTGTGTTGTTGAATATCAGCAGGACGGCTCAAGCACAAATATGTTCAGGCAGTATCTAAGGAATCCGAAGGGTTTTGCTTTTATCCGCAAGGAAAGCATGAAAGAAAGCAACGACATAAAAGATATTTTCAGGAACTGTATTCATTACGTTTCAAGCTCAATCATCAGCAGAAACGGAAGGTTTATTCAGGAGTCGCCGAAAAAGCTTATGACCGTTCTTGCAATTCCGTTCGGTGTTGCTCTTACGGTTTATATCAAATCAAAATCAAAGGATTATATGAGAGTTGAAGGCTTTTCTGAAAAATAGTCTTTACTTTTCAGGATTTTGATATATAATAAATTCACAAATTAATTTCAGAGTAGACGGTTGTGCGTTAAACGCCGACGGGACGGGGAGTTGTCCGTCGGAAGGAAGTGCAGCAGTCGCATCCCGCTGAATAGTATCGAGTTAATATTACCTCCCTATTATTCATTAAGGATGATGGGAGGTAGTTTTTTTGAACAGAAATGAAAAATCAAAAAGGTTTAAAAATAATACCGTAAAGCTTGCAACGCTGGCAATACTGATTGCCCTGCAGGTTGTGCTTTCAAGATTTCTTTCAATCAATCTGCAATTCCTGAAAATCGGATTTTCTTTTGTGCCGTTGATGTTTGCAGGTTACCTCTACGGAGCTTCGGGTGGTGTTATCGTTGCGGCGGTGAGCGACCTTATCGGTGCAACGCTCTTCCCTTCGGGAGTGTTCTTTCCGGGATTTACTGTAACAGCAGCTCTTTCGGGATTTATTTATGGTATAGCCTTCGGTGGGAAATGTACAACTGCAAAGATTGCCGTAAGCGTTATTGTTGAACAGACCGTGTGCGGTTTTCTTCTTAACACATGGTGGCTTTCGATATTGTATCATTCTTCTTTTGTGGCTCTTCTCGCAACGAGAGTGTGGCAGGCTCTTGTAATGATTTTTGTTGAAATCGTTTTTGCTGAAGTCTTTTTCAGAAGATTGAATTTCATCAAAAAGCTTAAAAACCAGCTTCTGAGAATATAAAAAAGGACGGGATAACCCGTCCTTTTATTATGTTTAAATATTAAAGCTTAGCTGCAAGGTCCTTGATATATGCCTTGAAATCTTCGCCGATTTCGTGGTGGTCAAGAGCAACTTCGCAGTTAGCCTTCATAATGCCGAGTTTGTTACCCATATCGTAACGGATACCGTCGAAATCAAGAGCAAGAAGGTTGCCTTCCTTGCCAAGACGTGTGAGTGTATCTGTGAAGTAAAGCTCTTCGCCTTCGGGTGTATTTGCAAGGTCTTCTGCAAGGTAATCAAATACCTGCGGAGGAGCAACAACACGGCCGAGGATTGAGTAGCAGGACATAATCTGGTCGTCTGTCGGCTTTTCGATGATGTTGTGAACATCCATAACCTTTTCGTTATCTTCGTGGTGTGTGATGTCAAGTGAACAATACTTTGAAACATCCTTTCTCGGCACTTCCTTAACTCCTACAACACCCTTGCCTGTCTGCTCATAAATGTCAACAAGCTGCTTTGTTACGGGGTATTCGTTGTTGATGATAACGTCATCACCGTAAAGGATTGCGAACGGCTCATTGCCGACAAAGCTCTTTGCGCACATGATAGCGTGGCCAAGACCCTTTGTTTCCTTCTGACGGATGAAATAAACGTTTGCAATATTTGAACAAGCAAGAACATCTTCGTAAAGATCCTTCTTTGAAGGATTCTTTGAAAGCTTGTCCTCAAGCTCGTAGCTGTGGTCAAAATGATCCTCGATAACGCCCTTACCGCGGTTTGTGATGATAAGGATGTCTTCGATACCTGCTGCTGCTGCCTCTTCTACAATGTACTGGATTGCAGGCTTATCAACGATATTGAGCATTTCCTTCGGAACTGCCTTTGATGCGGGCAAAACTCTTGTACCGAGACCTGCTGCAGGGATAATGGCTTTCTTGATTTTCATTGTTAACTCCTCCTATACTGGTTTAAAAATAACTAACAATAGACATAATAATGTTTGGCAGGTGGCTTGCTGCAAGTGTTGCAAAAAGTCCTGCAAGGAATGAAACGCCGCCGCGGCGAATCAGGGAAAATTTCAGCACCTTCGGGTCAGAAGTTGCTTTTTTTGCAAATTTTATATCATCCAACATCTTTTTTCGGTAAAAACTGTTGGCGATAAGTGCCGGAATAATCTGTGCAACAACATAAGTTGCTCCCAGAACTGTGAGCGAATATGGCAGAGCCTCTTTGAGGGTTACCGTAATCTCTTCAGAAAGTTTTTCGAGTTCCGCCTGTGCCACCTCGTCGGTTTCGTCGGCTCCTGACTCAAGCGCGGCAAGAAACTGATCATAAAGCGGTTCAAGCTTTGTTGTCGCTGTGTCAATTTTAGGCATAAGCGGCATTACTGCGATTGTTGCAGAAATTGCAAGGGCAAGAAGAACTGCACCTACCTTGTAAAGCTTGCGGTAGAAGAACCATGCAGGGCCGAAGAAGAATGCGCCCCAGTTCCACGAAATGAAATTCTTTTTGTTTTTGTTCTTGATAAATTTTTTAAGGTAATGCCTCGAATTGACCTGTGTGTAAGTCACGACTTCCCTGACCGTTGCACCGCCGATATCCTCGTCAGCACCGAAGGTCTGCCCGTTTACGTAAATTCCGTCGATATGGAATTCGGGTAACGGAATCTCGGGTATTTCTCCGTCAGTCGTAAAGTCGGGAATTATATTTCGCGGAGCCTGCTCGTCTTCCTGAGTTGCCGAATTTTCAATAACGGGTTCGGGCTCTTTTTCGGGCTCGGTATTAGCAGTACGCCAGTCAAAACCTTCAGCGTGAAGATGTGCGTTTACGCACTGATTATTCTTTTTGAAACATTCTCTGTGCTGTGGTGTTCCGCATTCGGGGCAGACAACGATGTCGTCGCCCTCAAGCATAACATCTGAACAACCGTCACACACTTTGTTGTCATAAAACATTCTTTCTCACCGGATAGTAAATTTTTACATCTATATTATATCACAATGTTTTACAATAGTGTAGACTAATTTTGAATATTTTTAAAAGAATATTAAAATCTTTTGCTTTACATAAAGGGAATTTTCTTGTATAATTATTTAGTAAAAATATGCACTATGGCATGAGAGGTAAAAATAATGGTACAGTTTGAAGAATTGAGGCTTTATCTGCTCGGTTTTGAGGAAAAGCTCGGTGAGCTGGGCGAAGCTCTCGGATTGAACGCTATGAAGGAAGAAGTTGTTTCTCTTGAAGAGAAAACAGCTCAGGACGGTTTCTGGGATGACATCGCAAACACGCAGGTTGTTCTTCAGAAAATCGCAGCTCTCAAAAATAAAATTTCAAAATACGAAAACCTTAAGGCTTCTTTTGAGGATACGCTTACAATGATTGAGCTTTCTGACGAAGAAGAAGACCTTGATATGTTTGACGAATGTAAGTCAAGCGTTGATGAGTTTGAAAAAGAGCTTGACAAACAGACGCTCAGCACACTTCTTTCGGGCGAATATGACATGAAAAATGCTATTCTTACGTTCCACGCAGGTGCAGGCGGTACTGAGGCTCAGGACTGGAACCAGATGCTTGTAAGAATGTATACCCGTTGGGGAGAACAGCACGGCTTCAAGGTAAGTATGATTGACTTCCTTGACGGCGACGAAGCAGGTCTTAAATCTGCAGTTCTCCGCATTGAGGGTGAAAACGCTTACGGCTATATGAAGAGCGAGGCAGGCGTTCACCGTCTTGTCCGTGTTTCTCCTTTCGACTCCTCGGGAAGAAGACACACTTCTTTTGCTTCTTTGGAAGTTATGCCCGAAATTGACGATACAATTGAAGTAAACATCAGCCCCGATGATATCAAGATGGAGGTTTACCGAGCATCAGGTGCAGGCGGACAGAAGGTTAACAAAACTTCATCTGCAGTCCGTCTTATCCATATCCCGACAAACATCGTTGTTTCCTGCCAGGTTGAACGAAGCCAGCACCAGAACCGCGAAGTTGCGATGAGAATGCTTAAATCAAAGCTTATCGAAATCAAGGAAAGAGAACACCTTGACAAGATTGAAGATATCAAGGGTGAGCAGAAGGAAATCGGCTGGGGCAGCCAGATCCGTTCTTACGTCTTTATGCCTTACACACTTGCAAAGGACCACAGAACAGGCTTCGAAATCGGTAACATCAATGCTGTTATGGACGGCGAGATTGACGGTTTCATCAATGCTTTCCTCAAGCAGGCTTCACTTTCCGAGCTTAATAAAGACTAAGGAATTAATAAAGATGAATATTGTTGATATTTCAAGACCGTTGCTTACAACAATTGAATATCCGGGAGACCCCGAAACAAGGCTTGATGCCGTTCAGCGAATCGAAAACGGCGATGTCTGCAACCTTTCGGCGGTTTATGCCTGCGTGCATACGGCAACTCACGTTGACGCCCCGTACCACTTCCTTGAAGGCGGAGAAACAATTGACGAAGCCGACCTCAATAAATTTATCGGTCAGTGTACGGTTATTGAAGTTCCGCCCGGAGTTATAACGGGCGAATACGTCAACAGATATTTCCCAAAGAAATGCACAAGGCTTCTTATCAAGGGCGATGCGCAATCATTCTTTATGGAAAGTGCTGCATACGAGGCTGTCGATACGGGTATCTGCCTTATAGGAACGGATGCAAATTCAATCGGCAAGGGTAACGACCAGCTCAAGCCGCACAAAGCTTTTCTTCAGAACGGGGTAGCTGTTCTTGAAAACCTGGACCTTTCTCAGGTTGAACCGGGTGATTATTACCTTATCGCTCTGCCCGTGAAAATGGGTGCAATCGACGGTGCTCCCGTAAGAGCTGTGCTGATTGACGATTATATTCTTTGGAATAAACTTAACTGATTCTCACGGAATCGGAGGTGCGTTTTTTGAAACGTGTTTTTGACCTGACAGTAAGCATATTTGCATTGATATTTCTTTCTCCGGTTTTCCTTGTTGTTGCGATAATGATACTCCTGACGGACGGAACACCCGTGCTTTTCAGGCAGGAAAGAGTCGGCAAGGACAACAAGCTTTTTACGGTATATAAATTCCGCACAATGCGAAACGGAGTCGGCGATATTGCGACCGCAGAGCTTAACAATGCTGATGACAAAATTACAAAAACAGGAAAGTTCCTCAGGCTTACAAGCATCGACGAGCTTCCTCAGCTTTTTAATATTCTTAACGGTACGATGAGCCTTGTCGGTCCGCGTCCGCTTATTCCCGCTGAAAAGGAAATACGTGAGCTTCGCGAAAAGTACGGAGTTTACAGTGTACGTCCGGGTATTACGGGTTATGCGCAGATTAACGGTAGGGACAACATTGATGACGAAACAAAAGCCTTGCTCGACAAAGAATATGTTGAAAGACAGAGTATGCTTTTTGACATAGAGATTATTTTCAAAACATTTATCAAGGTGCTTAAACGCGCTGATATAAAAGACAAATAAAAAAGAGTGGATTTCTCCACTCTTTGATATTATGCAACACCAACGTATTCTTCTAATGTTATGCCTTTTGATTTGATTTCCTTTGCGACATCAACACCGACATATCTGTAATGCCACGGTTCATAAACCACTCCGGTTATTTCTTTTGAGCGTTCATCCTTGGGATAACGGAGAATGAAGCCGTATTCGTGAGCGTGTTCGTCAAGCCACTGGAATTCCTTATAGTTTTCAAAGCTTTCTGCGAGCGAGCAGATATCCATTGCAAGACCCGCGTTGTGTTCGCTTGAACCGGGAACCATAATAACTGTTGCGGCTTTTTTTGTAGCCTCAATCTTATCCATACCGCTGTTCATATGCTGCTTGATACGGTTTTCAAAGTTGTTTTTCTGACGTTCGTATGAACGGTAGCCTGAAATGGGCGTAAGAGTTATTCCGTCTTTCTTGGCAGCATCGTACATCTGCTGATAATACGGAGCAACACGGTAATCAAGATAAACACCGGAGCCTTTAACAGCTTCTGCAAGCTGCGGCTTGTAGTCTGCAGGTAAAGAATATTTACCGTTGACAATAAACTTTGAAAGGTCAGCGTTTACGTCTGTGACTTTCGGAATAAACCCTGCATAAGCGTAGGGATACTGATTCGGGTCGGGAGCTGATGTGCCCTGAGTCGGAGCTTCGGTGCCGTTTGTTGAAGACGATGTTGTTTCGTCAGGAGTTTTTTCGTCCGAAACGGGAAGTGTAGTACCGTCCTGAGTGCTGACGGATTCCGAACCGGGGCTTTCAAGCATACCCTTGTATTTCTGATGTGTTATAACAGCACCTCCGAGTGCGGTTACGGCAATAATGACTATAACGGATTGAAGTGCGATTATCCGTATAACGCGCGGAGTAATCTTTTTATTCATAAAATCATCCTTTGATTTAAGTTATACTTTAATTGCCAGCAACACATAAGTCTGAAATACAATAATATCACGCACATTCGTGCA
>JAZNPE010000067.1:0-2345 GCA_045589535.1 Acutalibacteraceae bacterium
TGTTACCAAGTTGGGAACAAGTTCCGAAAACAACTTCCAACCAAGTGGGTCGGAAGTTAAACAAAACTAACTTCTGCCCAACTTGGGCAGAAGTTGAAAAATCAACCGCAAGGAGCAAATCGACATCCTTGCAAGAAAGGAATTTTATGAATAATATTAAACTGTACAAATATTTCACCGTTTATTTTAAAAAATCGGAATGCGGGGTGATTTGTTGAAGCAGATTGACAGTCACTTTGCAGAAATGAAGCTTATTGAAATCCTCTATGAACGAGGTCTTATAAACAAACCCACATTTGAAAATATTAAGAAATCGGAGGCAAAAAAAGATGAGAAATGAAAACGTTGCAAGAATCGGAAATCCCTATGATTATCTTGACCGTAACAGACCGAGAAAAATGGTCTTTTACGGCAGAGTTTCAACAGAACACGAAGCACAGCTTGATGCTTTGAAAAATCAGATGCAGTGGTATGATGACCAGGCAAAATATCACCCGAACTGGACTGTTGTTGATCGCTATATTGATGAGGGCATAACGGGCACTCAGGCGAAAAAGAGACCTGCATTCCTTCAGATGATTGAAGATGCGAAGCTCGGGAAATTCGATCTTATCGTTACCAGAGAAGTTTGCCGATTCGCAAGAAACACGGTCGACACGCTTGTTACAACGAGGGAACTGAAAAACATCGGCGTTGAGGTTTATTTTGTTGAGGACAACATATGGACTATGGACGGTGACGGTGAACTCCGTCTGACAATCATGGCAACGCTTGCCCAGGAAGAAAGCCGAAAAGTTTCGGAACGAGTGAGAGCGGGTCAGCAGATAAGCCGTGAAAACGGAACGCTTTACGGTTGCGGTAACATTCTCGGTTATGACAGAGTCGGTGACACTTACGCTATCAATCCCGAACAGGCGGAAACGGTCAGACTGATTTATGAGCTTTATCTCAAAGGTGAAATGGGTTCAATGAAAATAGCAAATGAGCTGACAAGACTCGGCAGGCTCAATGCTTCGGGCAAGGTTAAGTGGACAGCTGATAATGTTCTGCGAATACTTGCAAATCAGACTTATATGGGTGTTATGGCATACGGCAAATCCTACACAAACAATTATCTCGACCAGAAGCGTTTCAAGAATTTTGACTCTTCAACCTATATGTGTGTCGAGGGCAATTTTGAACCGATAATCAGCAAAGAGGATTGGGAAGCGGTTCAGAAACTCAAAAGCAAGCGTACAACACAGTCGCTTCAAACAGCAATACAGACAAGGAAAAGTAACCACAAACACGGGCGTCAGCTCAGCAGTGATGTATGGGCAAGAAAGCTCAGATGTTCCTGCGGTTCATCGTTCCGCAAAAACATATGGCATAAAAATAAGAATTCCCCCGATGCCTACGGATATCAGTGTTACAACATCCGTAACAACGGCTCTGCTAAAAAAAGACGTGAAGCAGGCGAAGATGATACGGGATATTGCGACCAGCCGATGATTGCGGGATGGAAGTTCGAAGTAATGGGTCACAAAATTATGGAAGCCATCTGGAAAGAACGCAAATCCCTCATTGAAAACATTTGTGAAATCATAAAGAAGAATTTCGAAACCGAGAAGAAAGCTGAAGTCAATCTCTCGCTTCTGAAATCGGCAATTGAACGGCTGAAGAAAAAGAAAGAAACTCTGTTTGATATGAGAACAGAAGGCGAAATCACCAAAGAGGAATTTGTTCAGCAGAAGGATAAACTTGACCGTGAAATCCTTGATCTTGAAACGGAATACTATGAAAAAAGCAAACTTGCCGAAGAATCAAAAGCAGATGAGCCTTGTTGGGACAAAATCATAGCGGCACTCAACGAAATGATTGATTTTTCCAAACCCGAGCTTGACAGAGATGTTTATGAGAAATTCGTTTCAAGGATTGTTCCCGACGGCAAAAACAAATTCAGGTGGTATCTGAACCTTCGAGATGATGAAGATTATGAGGTCGATGCCGAGGTTGAAGGAAGAAAGAACAGAGCGGTTGTAACATTCGAAGAAGTTGCTGATAACCTACCGGGCTACGGCTCGGTGATATCAATAAATGAACTCAGGAAGACGCAAACACCTGACCGGATCAGGACTCTACACAGGCAGCAATAAAGGACTAATGGAGAACTTCTTCAAGTTCGCTCAGTTCACTTTAACGCTTGAGGATGCACAGGAATATGCCTATTCCATATCCCCGACAAAGCGTGTAAGAAACTGGCGAGATATTGAAGTTAACCTCTATATTTAAAATGAACTCCGTTTACCGAGCAATCGGTAAGCGGAGTTTTTGCATTCGACTATACATAAATCAAGAGTCTGTTC
>JAZNPE010000068.1:0-19653 GCA_045589535.1 Acutalibacteraceae bacterium
TATCTGGTCTGCTGCAAAATCTTCTTCAAGCTGGTTCTTGATATATTCTGCTATTACCTTTTTGTTTCTTCCTACCGTATCAACATAGTATCCTCTGCACCAAAAACTTCTTTTTCCGTATTTGTATTTTAAGTTTGCGTGTCTATCAAATATCATCAATGTGCTTTTTCCCTTGAGATATCCCATAAATTGTGCTACACTTATATGCGGTGGTATACTTACAAGCATGTGGATGTGGTCGGGGCAGGCTTCTGCTTCTAATATTTCCACTCCCTTTTGTGCACACAGTTTTCTTAATATATCTCCGATATCTTTTCTTAATTTCCCATATATATCTTTTCTTCTATATTTCGGTGCGAAGACTATATGATACTGACATCTTTACTTTGAATGAGATGAACTCTTTATTTCGTTTGTCTTATTTTTAGTTATATTCATTGTTAAAAACCTCCTTGTACTTTTGTAATGCGTCGCCAAACACATTCATTATACTTGGAGGTTTTTCTTTCTGTCTATATCTTCGGCTCGCATTAAGCTCGCCTTTTTTATTGTTGCTCCGCTCTTTTACTCACCCCCAGTTGAACTGGGGGTTTATTTCCACGCATAAATGCACCCAAAAAAAGAGGTAAGTCTTTCGACTTACCTCTTTAAAAGTTAGGTTAATTATTCGTTGATAGCTGTAACAACGCCTGAACCAACTGTACGGCCACCTTCACGGATAGCGAAACGAAGACCTTCTTCGATAGCGATCGGAGTGATGAGCTCAACGTTCATTGTAACGTTGTCACCAGGCATACACATTTCAACGCCTTCAGGAAGGCTGATAACGCCTGTAACGTCTGTTGTTCTGAAGTAGAACTGAGGACGGTAGTTGTTGAAGAACGGTGTATGACGGCCACCTTCGTCCTTATTAAGAACGTAAACCTGACCAGCAAACTTTGTGTGCGGGTGAATTGAACCGGGCTTTGCAAGAACCTGACCACGCTCGATGTCTGTTCTCTGGATACCACGAAGGAGAGCACCGATGTTGTCACCAGCCTCAGCATAATCGAGGAGCTTACGGAACATTTCGATACCTGTAACAACAGTCTTTCTCTTCTCTTCTGTAAGACCAACGATTTCAACTTCTTCTGAAAGCTTGAGCTGTCCACGCTCAACTCTACCTGTAGCAACTGTACCACGACCTGTGATTGTGAAAACGTCTTCAACAGGCATGATGAACGGAAGGTCAGCCTTACGATCCGGTGTCGGGATGTAAGAGTCAACTGCGTCCATGAGCTCCCAGATAGGTGCAAGCTCAGGAGCTGATGTGTCGCCACCTGCATACTCAAGAGCCTTAAGAGCTGAACCCTGGATGATCGGTGTGTCGTCGCCGGGGAATTCATACTCGCTGAGTGTTTCACGGATTTCCATTTCAACGAGCTCGAGGAGTTCGGGGTCGTCAACCTGGTCACACTTGTTCATGAATACGATGATGTAGGGAACGCCAACCTGACGAGCAAGAAGGAGATGTTCCTTAGTCTGAGCCATCGGGCCGTCTGTTGCAGCGATAACGAGGATAGCACCGTCCATCTGAGCAGCACCAGTGATCATGTTCTTGATATAGTCAGCATGGCCCGGGCAGTCAACGTGAGCGTAGTGACGTGATTCTGTCTCATACTCAACGTGAGCTGTGTTGATTGTGATACCACGCTCTCTCTCTTCAGGAGCCTTATCGATGTTAGCGTAGTCGATGAATGCTGCGCCACCCTTCATAGCGAGTGTCTTTGTGATAGCAGCTGTCAATGTTGTTTTACCGTGGTCAACGTGGCCGATTGTACCAATGTTAACGTGCGGCTTACTTCTTTCAAATTTTTCCTTTGCCATTTGGAATTTCCTCCCTTTGGTTAATTATTAATTAAAAATATTCAATGCATACTGCATAAATCCATTGTACCAATTTTAGAAACAAAATTCAAGTACTTTTTCAAAAATAACTTAGTCCTTGTTTCTTGCGCTGATGATTTCGTCAGAAACTGACTTAGGTACTGCAGCGTAGTGGCTCGGCTCCATAGCGTACTGACCGCGGCCCTGTGTCTTAGAACGGAGGTCTGTAGCATAACCGAACATGTTTGAAAGCGGAATGTTTGAGTCAACCTGAACAGCACCTGTTCTCTGTTCCTGGCCGAGAATCATACCGCGGCGTGAGTTAACGTCACCCATAACATCGCCGAGATAATCTGACGGAACGATGATTGCAACCTTCATGATGGGCTCCATAAGAACAGCAGCTGCCTTCTTCATTGCATCCTTAAATGCCATAGAACCGGCAATCTTAAATGCCATTTCAGATGAGTCAACTTCATGGTAAGATCCATCGTAAAGAGTAACCTTAACGTCAACTACGGGGTAACCAGCGAGTACACCTGACTGCATTGCACCCTTAACACCTGCTTCAACAGCAGGAATATATTCCTTCGGAACAGCACCGCCGACAACAGCGTTAACAAACTCAAAGCCCTTCTCCGGATTCGGCTCGATACGGATTTTAACATGACCGTACTGACCCTTACCACCTGACTGACGTGAGTACTTGCAGTCAACGTCTGCTTCCTTAGTGATTGTTTCTCTGTAAGCAACCTGAGGCTTACCGATGTTAGCTTCAACCTTAAACTCACGAAGCATACGGTCAACGATGATCTCAAGGTGAAGCTCACCCATACCTGCGATGATTGTCTGACCTGTTTCTTCGTCTGTGTAGCAACGGAATGTCGGATCTTCTTCAGCAAGCTTCTGAAGAGCGATACCCATCTTTTCCTGACCTGCCTTTGTTTTCGGCTCAATAGCTACGCGGATAACAGGCTCCGGGAACTCCATTGATTCGAGAATG
This sequence comes from Acutalibacteraceae bacterium, assembly GCA_045589535.1. Classification (GTDB taxonomy): domain Bacteria; phylum Bacillota; class Clostridia; order Oscillospirales; family Acutalibacteraceae; genus CAG-488. The sequence continues at coordinate 2,870 of JAZNPE010000068.1, forward strand.
ATAGGATGCTTCTCGTCACAGAGTGTGTCACCTGTTGTTGTGTTCTTAAGACCAACAGCTGCAGCGATATCACCTGAATAAACGATGTCAAGGTCCTGTCTGTGGTTTGCGTGCATCTGAACGATACGACCCAAACGCTCGTTGTTGTCCTTAACTGAGTTGTAAACAGTTGCACCTGCGTTAACTGTACCTGAATATACGCGGAAGAAGCAAAGCTTACCGACGAACGGGTCTGTTGCAATCTTGAAAGCAAGAGCTGCAAACGGAGCGTTGTCTGATGAAGGACGTGACTCTTCTTCTTCTGTATCCGGGTTTACACCCTTGATGTCTTCAACATCTGTCGGTGCGGGCATATAAGCAACGATATTGTCAAGGAGCATCTGAACGCCCTTGTTACGGTATGAAGTACCGCAGCAAACAGGAACCATATCGTTAGCGATTGTTGCCTTACGGATGCAAGCTCTGATCTCATCAATTGTGAGCTCCTCGCCTTCAAAGAACTTCTCCATAAGCTCTTCGTCCTGCTCAGCAACCTTTTCGATAAGCTCGTCATGATACTTCTGAGCGATTTCAACCATATCAGCAGGAATCGGCTCAACTCTTACATCAAGACCCTTATCGTCATAATATACTTCAGCTTCCATTGTTACAAGGTCAATGATTCCCTTGAACTCAAGCTCTCTGCCGATAGGAAGCTGGATTGGAACAGCGTTACATTTAAGACGCTCTTTCATCATGTCGACAACGTGATAGAAGTCTGCACCCATGATGTCCATCTTATTAACGTATACCATACGCGGTACACGGTATTTATCAGCCTGACGCCAAACTGTTTCAGACTGAGGCTCAACACCGCCCTTTGCGCACAAAACAGTAACTGAACCGTCAAGCACACGAAGTGAACGCTCAACTTCAACTGTGAAGTCAACGTGACCCGGGGTGTCGATGATATTAATTCTGTGATTCTTCCAGAAACATGTTGTAGCAGCAGATGTGATTGTGATACCACGCTCCTGCTCCTGAGCCATCCAGTCCATTGTTGCTGCACCGTCGTGTGTTTCACCAATCTTGTGGTTAACACCGGTGTAGAAAAGGATACGCTCAGTTGTTGTTGTTTTACCGGCGTCGATGTGAGCCATGATACCGATGTTTCTGGTTAATTCAAGTGGCACTTGTCTTCCCATATTAACCTCCGTAAATTAAACACTTTAATAAACACCTGATAAACAGGAAGATTACCATCTGAAGTGTGCAAAAGCCTTGTTTGCTTCTGCCATTCTGTGAGTATCTTCACGCTTCTTGAATGCTGCACCTGTTTCGTTAACAGCATCCATGATTTCGTTAGCAAGACGCTCTTTCATTGTTCTTTCTGAACGAAGACGTGAGTAAGATGTAATCCATCTAAGACCAAGGGTCTGACGTCTTTCGGGACGTACTTCCATCGGAACCTGATAAGTAGCACCACCAACACGGCGAGCCTTAACTTCAAGTACGGGCATTACGTTCTCCATTGCAGCTTCGAAAACCTCAACGGGATCCTTAGCTGTCTTTTCCTTGATGATTTCGAAAGCGTCGTAAACGATCTTCTGTGCGACACCCTTCTTACCATCGTACATAACATTGTTGATAAGTCTTGTTACCAACTTAGAATTGTAAAGCGGATCGGGCAAAACATCACGTTTTGCAATCTGGCCTCTTCTTGGCACTTCGCTTCCCTCCTTCATATTAATGATATCATAGGTACTCAAGTGACAAAACCCTGTGGCGCCAATGGAGAAGCACATACATAATATATATACACTCTCACATTGTTACGCAGCGTACCTTACCCTGCGCAGCCTGCAAGAAGATTCTGTCTTTTAAAAAACGTTCCTTTAAAGCAGGAATTACTTTTTAGCAGCCTTGGGACGCTTTGCACCGTACTTTGAACGTGACTGCATTCTTCCGTTAACACCCTGAGTATCGAGTGTACCACGGATGATGTGGTAACGAACACCGGGAAGGTCCTTAACACGACCGCCACGGATAAGTACAACGCTGTGCTCCTGCAAGTTGTGACCAACACCCGGAATGTATGAAGTAACTTCAATACCGTTTGTAAGACGAACTCTGGCGATCTTACGAAGAGCTGAGTTAGGCTTCTTAGGTGTAGCTGTCTTAACTGCTGTACATACGCCTCTCTTCTGCGGTGAATTCTGATCTGTAACAACGTTCTTCTTAGAATTCAAGCCCTTGAGAAGTGCGGGAGCTGTTGACTTCTTTTCGAGAGTCTTTCTTCCGTTTCTGACTAACTGATTAAAGGTAGGCAAATACTACATCTCCTTTCATAGATTTTTGATGATAGCTTTACGGTTTCTGAGCGAAATCCGCTTGAACCCATATTAAAGCATTTTATATCATGCTCGGATATTCTATCACTATTGCATAGATATTGTCAAGCATTTTTGTAAAATTATTCTATTAAAAGCGTTTAAATGAGCATTTTTTGCCGTTTTTGGTATGAAATTTTCTTTTAAAGTTTCTTTTGTCAAAAAAATATAGACATTTATGTTGATTTGGCATATTGATTGACGGGAAATTTTTGGATAAAATAAAGGTATAAAACATATGGAGGTAATACTATGAAAAAAGCATTATCAGTTTTTCTTGCGTTGATTTTTGCAATGCAGCTCGGCATTTCTGCTTTTGCGGGATTCAATGCCCCTCGTCTTACACGTGAGGAATGGGACACACTTTACGCTTCGCTCTGCGACGAAAACGAACTTCCGATGCTCTGCGTAGGTACTGACGAAACTCAGGTAAGCCTTGTATGGCACAGCAACAAAGAAACGGCAACTCCCGAAGTGCGTCTTGCAAAGAACATCACAATGGTTAATGCAGATACATTCAAGGGCATTACAACAGAAGCTGAAAACGATTATCAGCTTGTCTGCCGCGTAAACATTGACGGACTCGAAGAAAACACAACATACTACTATCAGTGGAATACGGGCAACGGTTGGAGCAAGCCGTGCAAATATGAGACAAAATCTTTCACTTCGCACAAGGCTCTCGTTATCGGTGACATCCAGATCGGCGGTCAGAGTGAGGATTCACAGGTACAGTCCGACGTCGGCTATAACTGGAATAACGTACTTGCCGAAGCACTTGAAAAGAATCCCGACATCAGTTATCTTGTATCCCCCGGTGATAACACCTCAACAGGAAAAACTGCTGACGAATGGCAGACACTCCTTATGCCCGAAGCTCTCCGCGGTCTTCCGATGGCTCTTGCAATCGGTAACCACGACAAGAAGGGCATGACATACAATTATTATACAAATATGCCCAACGAATACTACGGCAAGTATTTCGAAGGACTTGACCGTGACTTCTGGTTCCGTCACGGCGACGTGCTTTACCTCTTCTTCGATGCAACTTCTGCAGATGCACACGACCATATGGCTATGGCTAAAGAAGCGGTTGAGCTCAACAAGGATGCAAAGTGGCGTATAGGTATTATGCACCAGGCACTTTTCGGACCGGGTTATAGTGGACTCGACCCCGAAACACAGATTCTTCTTAATGCTGTATTCACTCCGATTTACGACACATTTGACCTTGACCTTGTTCTTACGGGACACAGCCACCTTCAGGGACGCTCACACTTTATGACCGAGAGTATGGTTGTCGGCAGAGCAAAAAGCGGAGAAACATACAAGAATCCTAAAGGTATTGTTTATCTTAACACAAATGCCGTTTGCGACCATGGCAGCTTCAGCGGAAGTATGCCGTACATCGCTTACGAGTTCAGCGAAAACGATGTTACAACATATACAACTCTTGAATTTGAAGGCGACACAATGAAGATTGAAACACGCCGTGGCGACAACAGCGAGCTTCTTGACAGCCTTACGATTGAAAAGACAAAGGAACAGAAAGACGGTATGCTTCTCAAGCGTTTCCAGAGATTCCTTTATAAGGTAGTTGAATTCCTCGGACTTGTTTATATGAGAGTCGACGCAATCGTAGTTAAAATCCGTGGCGGACATTTTTAATTTTATAAATAAATAATGTTTAAAGGCAACCGTGCAAAACGGTTGCCTTTTGTTTTTGTATTGTTACTACCACTCCGTCAAGCCTTTGGTTTGCTCCCCCGACAAGGTGAGGTTCGCAAATTTTAGTTTTGCGTAGCTCCCTCTGATGAGGGAGCTGTCGAAGCAACAGCGAGACTGAGGGAGGGATTTATTAAATTTCAAATTTTATATAGTAACGCAAACTACCCGTCGAATTTGTGTAAAAAATTTATATCAACAACTCATAATGTTCAATCAGATTGCCGTCAGCATACTCAACGGTTTTTGCTTCGTATTTACCGAAAACAAGATTTATTGACACTCCGTTGAGCGTAAGCGTTGCTGATTTATTTTCGGATGAGTTATTAAGAAGTCTGAGAATAAAGCTGTCCTTACCGTAACGTTTTTTCATTGTAACAAGAACAATGTTTCTGTCCGAAATTTCAAGATTGAAATCAGCCATTTCTTCGTCTCTTTCAATCGGGAAAACATTGCAGGCATACGGCTTCTGACAGAATTCCGTTGCAAGTCTTTCAAGCTCATCCTCGTTTGCTACAGTCAGACGGAAGCGGAAGTTACGCTCTGACATATCAATCTTCTTAACGAATCTGTCTGTCGGGATAAGCTCACGGTCGAGTATCGGATGTGCACAGTAAGTCGCTGTACGGATAAGAGAAACAGAAAGCTCGTTATCCTTGAACGATGAACCGTATGTTGCATAGTTGATAAGTACAAGACATTCTTTGCCGTTTTTAACAGCCGAGAAACGTTGAGAAACGCACTCTCTGCCGTCCATAAACAGAGGCTCTGTTCCGAAGCAGGTCTGGCCGATATATTCACCGTCGAGATTTACAGGAAGCGAAAGCTTGATAAGCTTATTGATATCCCCTGCAAAAACATCGACCTTAACATCAATGTACGGATTTGTTTTGTAGATATCATATTCCACACGGATTCGCGTATTATCCTTTTTGAAGAAGCATTCAACACCGAGATAGATTTCGCCGTCTTCAATAACCTGAATCGGCTTCATACCCTCAAATACACCGTCGGGCTTTTCCATAAGCACAAACGGTTGCGGATTTCTGCCCATTGCTTCGAGCTGGAAGTCGCCCATTCCCCACGGGTCAGCATTATCCTCATACATTACGGGGCAGAATGCATTTCCTTTTATGTATTCTTTGCCGTTTATTCTGTATGAACGCAGAAGTCCTGTCTTTCCGTCAATCTCGACGTGTTTGCCTTCAGCATCGAATATAATATCGCTGTTTGCAGGCAGTTCGGGTTTCGGTTCAATCGGCTTGAAATCTGCATAAAGCGAGAATCTTGAAACAGCAAGCGGTGCAAGCTTACTTCTTATAACAAAACGTTTTCTCCAGTCAAGGTTGAGGTTACTCTCTTCTTTTATAAACTGAACGGGTACCTCGTTGCCGTTTTCGTCATAAACACGGAAGCAGGAAACAATCTCGTCCGACCAGTTCTGGTCAGCGAGCGTAAGCTCACATTCAAACTCCGTTTCCCATTCATACGGATGCGGATTGAAAACAAGAATCGGATACTCGCCTTCTTTTGCTTTTTTCTGTGCAGAAGTTAATGCGAAATATGCCCTTGCACGAAGTCGGTTAAGCGTAAGCATACCGTGTTCAAGAAGGCGGATGCCATTCTCCTCGCCTGCCTTTATTGATGTACCCGGCAGGACATCGTGAAACTGACTGTTGAGCAGATCCTCAACTGCATCGTCAAGCTCTTTTTCGGGATATTCAATCAAGCCTCTGGCCGCCGCAACGGAGCACATTTTTTCCGTTATTGCAAGCATTGATTCAAAAAGAGCGTGACGTGACTTGACACCTGACATTGTTGTATAGCAACCCGGCATACTGATACGAAGTGACTTGTCGTGTCGGTCTGTCGGATTGATTCTGTCAAAGAATGTATCGGGATCGGAATGCATAACAGGAATATCGGATTTTCCGATAAACTCCCTGATATCGCTGAGGTCTTTCCTTGACGGGCCGCCACCGTGGTTGCCTACACCCCAGAGGATAAGAGTTACGTCATTCTCGTCCTCTGCCATAATTCTGTTGATTTTTTCCATAGCCTTGCCAAGTCCCGTGTTGTAACCGCGGGAATGAGCAGCCTTGATTTCGCTGCCGTCAAGGCCAACCCACATAAACTGACCGAACGGAAGCTCGTCACAACCCTCACGGCAGTAAATATAGTTTTCCTGACCGCATTTTTTGATTATCTGCACAAGTCCGACGGAATGACCGAAGGCATCAAGACCGATTGCCGTTTTCGGGAATACACCGAATTTTTCTTCAAAGTATCTTTTGCCGTGCTGAATCTGACGGACAATGCTTTCGCCATTGGGCATATTGACATCGGGCTGAAGATACCATCCGCCCATAATGTGCCACTTACCCTGCCTGATAAGGTCGCAGATTCTATTGAAAAGTGTCGGTGAATATTCCTCGATATATTTATAAAGGGTTACTTCATTGTGGCAGAAAATATAATCAAATTCATCTGCAAGGTCGGCAGCCGCCCTGAACGTTGAAAGTGCAGAGGCCGCACCCTCCTCCCATTCCCACTGCCAGATGGGGTCAAGATGAGCATTGCAAATAAGATGTACTTCTTTCATTTTAATTTTCCTTTCTCGTTGGAATATGGTATTATACTATCATAATTCCTATTGCTTTTCACCTGTTTTTCAAAAATATATTGTATATAAAAGAATTTTACTGTATAATCAAAGCATACAAGGAGGTATTAATATGAAGAAATCATTTTTGAAAATCATTTCCGTGATTCTCAGCCTTGCGCTTGTTTTCTCTATCGGTTGCACAGGTGTAAGCGCCGCTGAAGCTAACGAACTTCCCTCAAAAGAAGAAATCGGCGAAGCTGTCACGGATACAGCAATTTCAGGAATTCAGACAATCGGCGGTCTTTTCGCAGGTATGGAAGAGCTTGATTCGGGCGAAGCATTCCTTAACAATTTTCTTAAGGTGCTTTACAACCTGCTCAACGTGATCGTTGAAGTTCTTGTCAAGACAATATGCGCGATTTATCCCGACCCTGCAAGTTGGAAAGACCTTGCAGACCATTCAACAAACACATTCCTTGCAGGCCGCGAAGAATACAAGACTTCAGCAGATGCAGGTAACTACTGGTCACTCGGATATTCAAGCAGAAGCCTTATCCCCGACGACTTTGAAAGCGGTAAATATTACCTCGGCCGTGACCTTATGAACAAGAAGGCTGAGGGAATTTACGACGATATGCGTATCCGCGTCGCAGTCCTTGACGACAACAGCGGTGACGGTGCAGTTGTTGTCGCAGCAATTGATGCTCTCGGCGTTACATCAACTGACGTTCGTGCTATCCGTGCAGCTGTTCTTGATTACTGCAAGACAAACGGCATAGCTGTTTCAAGCATCAACGTTATGTCAACTCACGCTCATTCAGCACTTGATACTCAGGGCGTAAGTACGGAATTCTTCTACAAGCTTTTTGCAAGCAGCATTCAGAATCTTCTCGGCCTCGAAGGAAACCTCCCTTTTATGGAAGCTCCCGCTTACTTCAAGCAGTATTTCATCGAGCAGTCAATCCTCGCAATTGAAGAAGCTTTTGAGGATATGGAAAGTGGCTCACTCTACTACGATACTATTGACGCAAACGAATATATCAAGGATAAGAGAGACCTTGTTTCAAAGGAAGATATCCCTGAAATCGCAAGTCTTTACTTTGTTCCCGACAGCGGCAGTGAGGACACTTACATTGCAGATATCACCTGCCACCCGACATCATTCAGTGCAAGCAACGGCCTTGTAGCTTCTGACTACATTTACTATATTGATCAGTACATAAAGGCACAGGAAGGCGCAAACTTCGTTATGATTCAGGGTGCCGTCGGTCAGATAAGCCGTGACAACATCGACGTTGACACAACAGGTATGGACGAATGGGAAGAAAAAGGCGCAGGCACAAAGTTCCTTGGTGAAAAGTTCGGCGAATACATCATTTCTGCTGAATACGAAACAGAGCTTGAACCCGTTATCAACGCACATCACAAGGAAATCGTTATCACTCCCGAAAACAGCATTCTTGCTCTCGCTTGTGAGGTTAACCTTGTAAACAATCAGGTTTATTACACAGAGGATGGTGTGGGCATCATCTCTGAAATCGGTTATATTGAATTCGGCAACAAGGTCGGATTCGCACTCTTCCCGGGTGAGCTTTACCCTGAAGTTTTCTGGGGTCACGAAATCATCGGCGACACAACATGGGACGGCTCCGAATGGGTTTATTCGTCACTTCACGATTCAATTGACGGCGTTGAGGTTTACGCAGTAAGCCTTGCAAACGATGCTCTCGGCTACGTACTTACAGACGATAACTTTGCATTTATGGGTCACATCATCGGTGAAGGAATTGCGGATGAGGTTCTTTCAGTCGGTAAACACACAGGCTCATACTTCGTAAGCAATTACCTTGACCTCCTTGAGGGTTACGTTAAATAATTTTTATACAGCAAAAATACGGAGTAACCCTTGGGAGTTGCTCCGTATTTATATAATCTGCATTGCTTTACAAGCGTAACTACTTATACTCTAATTATTTTACAACTATACTGTGGGTGAAACAATGGACACAACTAAAAAATTCGACGGTATCGCAAGTACATATGCACAAAGCAGACCAAGTTATGCAATAGAATTTATTGAGTATCTGTTTGACAAACACGGTTTTTCTGCTTCATCCGTTGTTGCCGATATTGGTTCAGGTACAGGCAAATTTGCAAAACAGCTTCTTGATAAAGGCTGTAATGTTATTTGCGTTGAACCAAACACCGATATGCGACTTGTGGCAGAAAATGAGTTATGTAAATATCCTGAATTCAAATCTGTTTCCGGCAGTGCAGAACACACCACACTGCCTGACAGCTCGGTTGACTTCATAACTACTGCGCAAGCGTTTCATTGGTTTGATACAAAAAGCTTCAAAGCAGAATGTTCACGTATAATTAAACCAAACGGGAAAGCGTTTTTTATCTGGAACACACGAAATAACGAAGCATCAATAAACAAAGAATTATATCGGGTTTATTCTGAATATTGCCCTGATTTCAAAGGTTTCAGCGGTGGCACAAAAACGCATGATGACCGCATTAAATATTTCTTCAACAATAATTACGATTACATCGCTTTTGACAACCCGTTATATTTTGACAGAGAAAAATTCATAAACAGAAGTCTTTCAGGTTCATATTCTCTTAAAAAAGATGATTGTAAATTTAATTTATACTTAGAAGAAATCAACAAGATTTTTGATCAGTTTGAAGTTGACGGTATTGTGAAAATTGAGAATCAGACCGTGGCTTATATCGGCACAGCAAATCAGTAATAAAAAATTTATTTTCTGCTCTCACTTTCGTGAGGGCAATTTTTATATTAAACCATCCATACCTGTCAGAACAAAAGAGAGAAGCACTAAAACTTCTCTCTTTTGTTATTTCTGTTTATCTGAAAAGATTTGCGAAGAGGCCTAAAAATCTTGTTACAAGCACGCAGAACAACTCAAAAACATTATCTGCATTATCAAACGATGCATCAAACTGCACCTGTACTTTTTCCGCTGATGCCGTGAATGTTACGCCATCAAAGCTGAGGTCTGCATCTTCGCCCGTGAAGCAGAATTCAATCTCTTTCACATTCTCAAGCTTTTCGTTTGTGAAAGCCACACCGCCTTCATTACCGTGGAGATAAAGACGGTTAAGGTCAAGCGTTATCATATGCCACTCACCGTCAGCAGGAATTACTGCACTCGGGTCGGTCGTGCCTTTTATTGCAGGAGTGTGCCACATTGAAGAATTCTTAATAAATTTGACTTTGTCAAGTGTAACATCTTTTTCACCGTTGTTTCGGATACAGAAACTCATTGTATCGTAGTCGCTGTAATCTGTGTCGGTGTCCCAGAAAGTCTCCGTCTTTGCTCCTTCCTTGTATGTAAGGTTCGGCTTTATGGTGAATTTCTTTTCGTCGGCAAGAATTTTCATACAGTAATCGCCCGAATAAGGAGCATCTGCCGAACGTGATAGCTGAGCTGTTTCGGATGCCCATGAAGGATGATAGCCACTATTTGCATCGCTCATTGTATGCCATACAATTTCAACTTCACAGTCTGCCCACTGCTTATCTGTCCAGTAATGGGTGCCGACGGTTTTATCCGTTACGAAGATATTTACAGGCAAGGGATTTTCACCTTTGAATGATGCCGCAAGGTTTGACCGTCCGTTGCCCATACAGTATGCATAAGAAACAGAAACAGGATTTACTATAGTATCATTCCAAACTCTTACGGTATCCTTGGATACAATTTCTGCCTTCGCTTCAAGGTATATTCCGTCTGCACCGCAGACAGCAAAGCCATGAAGACTTCCACCCATTGAAACAAGCCCGTCACCGACATTATTGAACTTCACGTAAATACTTCCGTCCTTAACTTCGGTTGATTCAACTGTTGCCGAGGTGTGAGTGTCAAACTTTCCGTAAACCATACCCTTTGCACAAAGAGCCATTCGCTCACCGATTTCCTGCTTGTGCTCAGGATGTATAACGCCAACTGCCGGAAGGTAGGTTATCGGCAAATCATAAATACCGAAAGTTGCTCTTGATTCGGGACGGTTACTCTGAATCTTTGAAAAAGCAATGTTTCTGTCAGGAAGAACCATTCCGTCATCAGTGTAAAAATACTCAGCAAGATTTGTATAAATAAGAGGAAAATATCCGTTATCATAGCTGAACACGTCTGTGTAAAGCTCCTGCATAATGTCCATCGCTTCAGAATAATATTCATCGGAATATCCGACATCGCTTTCGCCCTGATACCATATCATTCCGACAGGTCGGAAATTTCCGAGAGCCGCAATTTTGTGGTTATAGTTAGCACCGACGTCGGCATAGACATTCTGATCCTTTGCCGTCCAGTCTTTGCTTTCCTTGTATGCGCCGTAAGCGTACATTTTTTCTTTGAACTGCGGCTCGGAATCAACCTTTTCTCTTGAAATCCAGCTTGCAATCGAGCTTCCTCCGAGGGACGCATTGAGTATACCGACAGGCACATCAAGCTCTTGCATCATTTCACTTGCAAAATAAAATGCAACTGCACTCATATTGTAAATAAATTCATTCTGACCGTCTACCCACTGAGCACCGGCAATTTCTTTCTGAGGTACATCAGGGACAAAGCCTATTTCAGAATAGCTGTTGACATACGGCGGTACCATAAGAACTCTGAGCCATTTGCTGTGCTTTTTACCGTTCAGCCAATCGTCGTAACCGCCCTTTGCCTGACTGAGAGGATATTGCATATTACTCTGTCCGCTTGCAAGCCACAATTCGCCGAAAACAACGTCTGACAGTTTGTCAAACACTTTGCCGTTTTCGCTGACAGTAACTGTATACTCTTTGTACCCGCCTTCAGGAGCATCAAAAGAAACAGCAAACGTTCCGTCAGCTTTTGTTGTACTCTCGCCTTTTTCCACGATGTTGTTTTCATCATCAAAAAGGGTTGCTGTTATCTTACTGCCTTTTTCAGCAGTTCCTGCAAGGACAGCTTCAACATTCTGCTGAAAAAGCATTCCGTCGCCGTAGACATTATAAAGCCTTGTTTCACCTGATTGTGCAACTGCAAAAGGCATACAGCAGAAAGTGAGAATTATTGCCAATAAAACAGATATTGTTTTTTTCATTTTCATTTCATCTCCTATATCAAAGCTTTGAATCTGTCCGCCCAGACCTGCATTGAATAATTTTTAATAATTTCTTCTTTTGCAGTTAGTCTTTCGCTTTCCGTTTCAGGCTTTTTCACGTCGTCGATAGCTTTTGAAAGCACCTTTTCATAATCGTCAAGGTCTTCACTTTTAAAGTAGCGCACACTGCTTACCTTGTCTGTGATCTGTTGCGGAATATCACTGACAACTGCAAGACATCCGCAATACATCGCTTCAAAAATAACAAAAGGCAAGGCACCCTCTGCACGTGACGGTCCTAAGATTATATCCGCGTTATGATAGTAAGTGCCGATATTTTCTGTCGGTGGCAGGACGACCAACCACTCCGGCTGTGTCCCGAATTGTTTTTTTATTTCCGCTTCAAGCTCTTCCCTGTGAGATGCAACAACAACATACAGCATTACATCGTATTTTTCACGGATGCGCTTGAACACTTCAAACGTAAGGTCTACCCCTTTGACAGGCACGTTATATCCCATTGTCAGGCAGGTAATTTTATCGGGTTTGCAGAACTCATCAACCTTTGAAAACCGTTCGAAAGAAATAGCATTCTGTAAAGTATCACATCTGTTGTTCGGAAAAAGCTCAGCAACTTTTTGTGTTACCGTTTCACCTACACCAACAAACACATCCTTTTTGTACAGCATCTTTCTGATAATATGACTTAATCCTGTTGCACTATACTCACAATGTATAAATCTCACTACAGGTATACCGGGACAGAAAAGACGAATAACAGCGTCTGTTTTTAAATCATTGAAATGTCTGAATATCTTTTTTACATTGTGTTTTTTCACAATATTTTTCACAAGAGATATATTTTTAATTAAGCTGTCCGACTGAACATAAACGGTCGCTCCGTCAGCTCTCATTTCTTCAATCCAATTCTTTGCATTGGTTGAAAGTGCTCTGTTCGGAAAGAGATAAATCTGTTCAACTCCGTCACTGTGTAAATCCTTACGCAGAAATTCAAGTGCATTTATAAAACCGCCTTTATACGCGGCGGCATAGTCACAGATATGCAAAACGCTGTACTTCATACACACTACTCCTTTATATTTTAAAGATACCACACCGCAAAGACAAAGTCAATTTTTAAAATAAAAACGGTATGAAAAAGGCTTGCAACTTTTCAGCCGCAAGCCCGTCTTATTTTATTTTGCAATTAAATCTCTTATATCGTCCTCTGCCTTCATAAGGTCGTCGATTATCATCTGCTGATATTTTGTGAATTTCTTATAATCGCAGGAACGCGACCAGAGGCTCATCGGAACACCGACTTTATTCATATGATACTTTGCTGTCTGCGGGTAAGCGAGAACTTCAAGGAACGAAGCAAGGCAAATGAAATTCTGCACAGACTGCGCCTTCTTTTCATCCTTATCATAGTTTTCGCAAAGCCATGCATAGATATCGGGATGGAAGTTTGCCATAATTCCCGAAAAACCTGCGCAACCCTTCTTAAGAGTATAAAGAAGAGTCTGTGAGTTCGCATTGTAAAGCCTGATTGTTGTGCCCTTGATCTGTTCAAGTCTGCGGTCAAGCTCGTCAGGGTCACAGCAAGTGTCCTTAATAAAGGTGAATCTGCCTGTTGAAATACACCAATCAATGATTTTTTCGGTCAGAAGACGCTTGTAAGGATAAGGACATTCGTAGATACCGATTGCAATATCCTCAGGAAGCTGAGAAAGGAGCTTTTCGGCATTCTTAATCCACACATCGTCACCGTCATTATGTAAGTCTAGACGGTTGCTTACCCATACGATGGCATCAACACCTGTCTGAGCAATAGCTGTAAGCTCACGCGCCTGAGCGTCCATATCATCTGAATTGTGACCCGAAGCTACAACAGAAACATCCTTGCCGCTTGCCTTAACCGTTTCAACAACAGTCTTTGCAATTTTCACCTTTTCTTCGAGTGAAAGGTAAACCATTTCGCTTGACTGGCAGACTGCAAAAATACCTGTACAGCCGTTTTCGATATACCAGTTTGTGATGTTTTTAACCGCCTCGTAGTCAACCGTATTGTCATCATTATACGGGGTTATCATCGTCGGGAATGTGCCGAAATTAATGTCTTTCATTTTAGTGGCCTCCATTTATACATTGTAATATTTTTTATACCATTCAACAAACCTTGCAAGACCGTCTTCAATCGGAGTTGAAGGTTTGAAACCGAACTTTTTAATAAGCGGTGTAACATCCGCATAAGTCTGATAAACGTCACCCGGCTGCATCGGAAGGAATTCCTTTTCCGCCGTCTTTCCGAGAGCCTTTTCAAGCGTTTCAACAAAGTACATCAGCTTTTCGGGTGAATTGTTACCGATGTTATATACCATTGCTCTGTCGCCGTTTTCGTCAGCTTCGGGCGGGTTGCAAAGCATATTTTCAACACCCTTTACGATATCATCAATATAAGTAAAATCGCGGTACATATCACCGTTATTAAAAATCTTTATCGTTTCGCCTCTGAGAATCTTTTCGGTAAAGCTGAAACAAGCCATATCCGGTCTTCCGTAAGGGCCGTAAACCGTAAAAAAGCGAAGACCCGTTGAAGGAATAGAGTAAAGATGGCTGTAAGTATAAGCCATAAGCTCGTTTGATTTCTTCGTTGCGGCATAGAGTGAAATCGGCTTACTTACGTCATCATCAGTTGAAAACGGTGTTTTCTTCTGATTGCCGTAAACCGAGCTTGAAGAAGCGTAAAGAAGATGCTCAACAGGATTTTTACGGCACGCTTCAAGAATATTGAAAAAGCCGATAACGTTTGATTCGATGTACGCCTGCGGATTCTCGATTGAATATCTTACACCTGCCTGAGCAGCAAGATTAACAACAATATCAAACTTATTTTCGCTGAAAAGTTTATCAACCGCAGTTTTATTTGCCAAATCACCTTTCACAAAAGTGAAATTCTCAAAATTCTCAAGAATGTCAAGGCGTGCATATTTAAGATTCACATCGTAGTAGTCGTTGATATTATCAAATCCGACAACCGTTACGCCTTTTTGGAGAAGCGAATTGCTGAGATGAAAGCCGATAAAGCCTGCAGCTCCCGTTACAAGGATTTTTTTATTTGTATCAAGAGCATTATATGAAGCCATCATATACCTCCCTATACTTTTTTAAGTATTATATATCTTAATTTTTTCAAAATCAAGAATTAACTTAAACTTTTCGGGAATAAAAAAGATTCTTTGGCAAACAATAGAAAAAAGGAGCGATACAAATGCCTGAAATTCACCTTCCTCAAAAAATTACATTCGAAAAAAACGCAATTGAACATTTTTCATTTAAAAGAGTTGAACGCACAATACTTATCTGCGACAGCGAAATCATAAAAAACCGCGGAACGCTTGAACGGCTTGAAAACAGATGTCGGAAAAATTCAGCTAAGGTCAGCACGGTTTTCAATACCAACGTCCAAGAGCTTTATAATCTTGCGTCGGAAGAATTTTTCCTTGACGAAGCCGAGCTGATCGTCGCAATCGGTTCAGCCGCCGCGATTGACTGCGGAATGTTACTAACCAATGAAAGCGGTGCTGACTTTATTGCTATCCCCTGTTGCTGTGCTTCAACAATGACCGACTTTGAAAACGGAGAGTATTTTTCGTACAGGCATTCGCCTACAACACTCGTCCTTGACCCTGTACTGATAGAACATCTTCCGTCCTCAACTGTTGCATACGATGCTCTTGCTGCATTCGCATACGCTGTTGATACGCTTTCTTCAACAGATAATATCATAACGCGATCGTTTGCGATTCACGGAGCCGTGGGCATTTACAAGAGTATTATTCCTGCCTGCAGAGGCGAAATTGCATCACTCGAAAAGCTGATGTATTCAATGTATTTTTCAGTCGCGGCACACCGCAACGCAAAAGGAATCGAAAATTCATATCTGAGCAGAGTCAGCAGTTTTTTTGCGGATTACGGTTATGGGAAGAATTATGTCTGTGCTGTTGTTCTTCCCAATATTATGGAATACGAAGAATCATCAATACGTCACGGGCTGTTTGAAATCGCAACAGCTGTCGGAATTGCTCATAACGATGATGACCCGTCGTTTGCAAACATCAAGCTGACTGATGAAATCCGCAGAATTCAGGCAAAGCTCGGTATACCCAGAGCAATTTCAGGATTCAACCTTAATGAAAATGCATATCAGACAAGACGTATTCACAGCAATATCCCCGACGATTTGCTTGACCTTTGCTATTACGGAAGCTTCAAATTTATGAAGCTATGAAAAATTTCGTAGGATAAAACAACATCGGAGCACAAATACACTCCGATGCTGTTTTTGTGTTCGATTTAGAAATAGAGTAACAAATTCGGGTTTGTCGAGGTGAATATTCAATCCGCATCGTAGGGGCGACCATCGGTCGTCCGCGGAAATTCTGCTTGATTTAACGGACGCGCAATGCGCGCCCCTACGAACACGATTCAGATAACTGCGTAGATGACAACGTCCTCTGTCCCGTTTAAACACACGTAATTGTGACGGGATTCGCGGGAGCCGTTTCGGCTCCCCTACGGACACGCCTGAACCTGTTTAGTAGGGCACGACGCTTGCGACGTGCCAATATCCTACAAAATTTACGGCGTGTCGTAAACGTCACGCCCTACAATAACGATTGAAGACAGGCGTTAAAAATCAGCGGCGCAGACCCTCACTTATTCATTATTACTTCTTACCTATTACTTCTTACCTATTACTTCTTACCTATTACTTCTCGGAGCTCACCCCGATAAACCCGAATTTGTAGAGGTCTTTCAGTTTTGCAGAATCCAACACCTCCATCTGACGAGGGAGGTGGCAAAACCGAAGGTTTTGACGGAGGGAGAGATAACGAAATCTTGACTACCCCTCAGTATTGCCTGCGGCAATCCAGCTTTTTCTCCGAAAACAGGCACCCTTTTGTCACTTCGTGACA
>JAZNPE010000069.1:0-7556 GCA_045589535.1 Acutalibacteraceae bacterium
TACGGTTTGCCACCTCCCCTGACAAGTGGAGGTTCGCATTATTCAATCATAAGCACAATTCAAAACGCCCCGAATAATTCGGGTTTATCGTGGTCTTTGATTTCGCACAATCTATCTCTGTGTGCGTAGGGACAGGCCTCCTGGACTGTCCGTAGATTCTGTTGCATATCGGACGGTCGAGGACACCCGTCCCTACGCAGTTGACCGGAACAAGGTTCGTAGGGGCGCCCATTGCGCGTCCGCTTAATCAATCACTTTTTTACGGACGACCAATGGTCGCCCCTACGAGGTAGATTGAATATTCACCCCGACAAACCCGAAATTGTGTTTCATTTTGGATAATCCGTTAAATCTCATTCATTATATTTTCAATAAAAATATTCCAAACTGATCTTCCATAGTCCCTAAAACCGTACTCTGCAAAAATTTGCCGTTGAACTGATGTTACCTTTGTGCTATATTCGTCTCAAGGGAAAGTAAGCAATAGATTTATAAAAAGGAGGTACCGGAAATGGAAGAAATTTTCGTCACAATTACGGGGATTGATTACTATCTCGGAAAGAAACCTTTTAAGGTAGGAAGAAAAGTCAGACTTGTAAAAGAGAAAGAAAACGATTTCGATTCCGAAGCAATCCGCGTTGAGCTTCCGTACATAGACACAATAGGCTACGTTGCAAACAGTACACACACTGTCTATGACGGCACTTTGAGCGCAGGCAGAATGTACGAGAAAATCGGCGAAAAGGCTGTTGCGCAGATTATGTTTATAACTCATTCGGGTGTTATTGCAAAAGTTCTTTCGGATGATGCACAAAAAAGCTTCCCTGAAGAAGCACTTTGATTTTGGCTTAAACCGTCGTTGCACACCGACGGTGGGCAGAAAAGCTGAACTCTGCACAGTTCGGACGGACTGCCAAGCATATTTAAACCCTCTCGGGCATATCAATTTTGTGATATGTATTCCGGGAGGGTTGTTTTTTGGATGATTTGACTCAGTTGAGAGCTGTTGAAATAGGGGAGTATATTGTAGAAAACAGGACTACGGTAAGAGTTGCCGCAAAGGTGTTCGGCATATCAAAATCTACGGTACATATGGATGTTACGGAAAAACTTGAAAAAATCAACCCGTCGCTTTTCAGGCAGGTGAGGAGTGTCCTTGACGAAAACAAAGCGCAAAGGCATATAAGAGGCGGGCTTGCCACAAGAGAAAAGTACAGAAAACAGATGAGGTGATACTATGTGCGGAATTTGCGGTCAGATATCCTTTTGCAGAAATCTTGAAGAATACAAAGAATATTTTTATAATATGCAGAATGCTCTTCTGAGGCGCGGACCCGACCAACACGGTGAATATTTTTCCCACGATGCCGTACTTATGCACAGAAGACTTGCTGTTATCGATATCGAACGCGGAAAGCAACCGATGACCTATGCCGTTGGTAATGAAACTTTTACCGTCTGCTATAACGGAGAGCTTTACAACACCCTCGAAATAAGAAACCGACTTGAAAGCAGGGGATATAACTTCTTCAGCAGCTCCGATACGGAGGTTGTGCTTAAGGCTTATTGCGAATACAGGGAAGAGTGCGTAGAGCTTTTTAACGGAATTTTCGCTTTCGGAGTGTGGGAGCATTCAAGAAAAAGACTTTTTCTTGCGCGCGACAGAATGGGCGTTAAACCGCTTTTCTTCTCAAATGTAGAAAGCGGACTCGTTTTTGCGTCCGAGATAAAGGCACTTCTTGAACACCCTGAAATTGATGCGGTAATGGATATAAACTCATTGTCTGAAATAATGCTTTTGGGGCCCGGAAGAACACCCGGCTGCGGAGTTTTCAAGGGAATTGAAGAGCTGAAAGCGGGTGAATGTGCTTTCTTCGACGGTGACGGTTTAGAATTTAAAAAGTATTGGACACTCAAAGCAAAAGAGCATACCGATGACTTTGAAACAACGGCGGAAACCGTTCAATTTCTTGTAACTGATTCAATAAGAAGACAGCTCGTTTCCGATGTGCCGTTGGGAACATTTCTTTCAGGCGGTCTTGATTCAAGTATAATTTCATCCGTCGTGAATGAAACCTTCAAACGCGAAGGTAAGACCCTGCACACCTTTTCCGTAGATTATGAGGACAACGATAAATTTTTCAGAACAAGCAGATTTCAGCCGAATTCCGACACCGAGTATATAAGGCTGATGTCAGATTATCTTGATTCCAGGCATCACAGGCTTGTTATCGGTACGGATGAACTGACCGACGCGTTGTTCTCCGCTGTTGATGCCCGTGACCTGCCGGGTATGGCTGATGTTGATTCGTCAATGCTTCTTCTTTGCAAATCAATAAGAGAGCAGGTTACCGTTGCGCTTTCCGGTGAATGTGCGGATGAAATTTTCGGCGGATATCCGTGGTACAGAAACAAAGAAATCCGCGATACTGACGGCTTCCCTTGGGCACAGTCAACAAAATACAGGTTTTCTTTCCTCAAGGATGATTTTGCTTCAATGATAAATCCCGATGAATTTGTTTATTCGCGTTATAAAAGCACCGTCAAATCAGCACCGAAGCTTACCAATGCTGACGGCGAAGAAGCAAGAATGGCGGAGATGATGAAGCTCAACCTCGATTGGTTTATGCAGACGCTTCTTGACCGAAAGGACAGAATGAGTATGTATTCTTCCCTTGAAGTAAGAGTGCCGTTCTGTGACCACAGAATCGTTGAGTATCTCTACAATGTACCTTGGGAGATGAAAGACCATAACAACTGTGAAAAGGGACTCCTACGTTACGCAATGAGGGATTACCTGCCCGATGAGGTGCTTTACAGGAAGAAGAGTCCGTATCCCAAAACGCACAATCCGTCATACCGAAAGGCAGTTTCGGAGTTGCTTCGCGAAATAATTGCTGATAACTCTTCTCCGCTTCTTGATTTTATCAGAAAGGATAAGCTGAATGAGCTTCTTTTAACGGATAAATCCGAGCCATGGTACGGCCAGCTTATGACCACACCGCAGACAATAGCATATTTTGTACAGTTCAATTATTGGTTAGAAAAGTTCAATGTGAAATTTGTATAAATTTAAAAAGTACAGCGAAGATGATACAAGTCTTCGCTGTACTTTTTTAAGATTGCCCGACAAATTCGGGTTTGTGGGGGTCTTTAGTTTTGCACAAATTGACTCTGTGTTCGTAGGGGCGCGCATTGCGCGTCCGTTGAATTACGCAGAAAATCCGCGGAAGACCGATGGTCGCCCCTACGATGCGGATTGAATATTCACCCCTACAAACCCGAATTTATAGAGGTGTTTTCGAAATCAACGAATATCAGATTTGACATAATATTCCGTGTGTGATATTCTTAGCTCATAGATTTCAGGAGGGATTTTATGAAAAAATTATTTTCAGTTTTTATGACGATCATTATGGTTTTTTCTGTCTTCGCGTTCTGTGTTCCGCACGTCATAGCGGCAGGGGCAAGAGAGTATTACATTGACTCCGTTGCAGGCGACAATGCAGGCGACGGCACAATTGACAGCCCATGGAAAACAATCGACAATCTTGGCGGTGTACCGTTTGTGCCGGGCATGAAGATTCTGTTCAAGTGTGGTGGTGTTTATGAATTTGCCGCAACTCTTTCTGCGTCGGGAACGAAAGAAAATCCGATTGTGATTTCAGCTTACGGTAAGGGTGAAAAACCTCTCCTTACAACGAAAGAAAATAAAGAAGTCCTTCAGCTTATTGACTGCAGTTATATTACTGTTTCAAATCTCGAAATAACCGCACCTAACGGCGGCGGTATCTGGATTGATACGCTTAATAAAACATCTTACGGTATCACAATTGATAACGTTGAATTCCACGATATTCAGAACTATCACCTTCCTGCACGTGACAATGCATCTGCAGGTGCGGCCGCAGCAAGAGCCTGTATTATGGTCAAGGGTCTTCCTGCACGTTCAAGATATGCCGTAAATGATCTTACTATCACAAACTGTGAAATGTACGATTGCGGCAACGGTATCAATATCTGGGGTTCTTGGAACGATTCGCAGACACCTTGGTGCGAAACTGAAGAAGAAATTGACCCCGTGTATAACAAGGGTGTTCTTGTCAAGGGTTGTTATTTCCACGATATGGACAGCGAAGCAATAATTGTCGGTATGTGTGACGGCGCGCTTGTTACTCATTGCCGTTCAATTAACTGTTGTCAGGGCAGCGGCGTTGACGAAAACAGCGTGCCGACATATTTCACAGCCGCAATGTGGTTTTGGGGAAGTGAAAACAGCATAATACAGTACTGCGAAATTGCAGGTCAGAAAAACTTCGGTGACGGTATGTCAATCGACTTTGATTCTCACACAAACAACTGTACTTATCAGTATATTTATTCACACGATAATATGCGCTTTATGTGCAACAATGCAAACTACAGCGGTCAGCACAACAATACTGTAAGATATTGCCTTTCCGTAAATGACGGCGACGGCAGAAGCAAGACGAGCTCCGGTGCAGGCGAATACGGATTTAAGTTTTACAACAATACAATCATCGGATGTGGCGAGTTCCAGGTAACCCACATCTATGACGGAATTTTTGCAAACAATATAATTATTCCGAAGGACGGAGAGAAAGTTTACTTCGAGCTTGATGATATAATAGGCTCAGGTATGGTTTTCTCGAACAACTGTTTCTATAACTGTCCGACTCCTGTTTACGAAAAATTATCTTCTATAAATACAGTGCCGGGCTTTGTCGGCGGTGACGGTTACACAGCATATGAGCTTGTTACAAATTCTCCGCTTATCGGCAAAGGTATGGAAATAGAAGACGATCTCACAACGGATTTCTTCGGCAACGAAATAACAAGCAATAACATCGGTTGTTATGCAGGTGACGGTGAGGACGGCGAATATGACCGTGAATGGCTTGTGGAAAAGATTTTCAGAATTTTCCGTCAGTGGTTTAATATCCTTAAAAGAGAAATTAACTACATGATTAACGAAAATAAATAAAATACAGGAAAAGCATGACGGAGTTGCAAATGAAATGCAACTCCGTCGTTTTTGACTTTTTTATCAGTCTGCAATTTTATTGCCGTTAAGCTTTATTTTACCAACGAAAGGAAGTTTTACAACGCAGAGAAAGGTGTCATCATCGTTGA
This sequence comes from Acutalibacteraceae bacterium, assembly GCA_045589535.1. Classification (GTDB taxonomy): domain Bacteria; phylum Bacillota; class Clostridia; order Oscillospirales; family Acutalibacteraceae; genus CAG-488. The sequence continues at coordinate 5,155 of JAZNPE010000069.1, forward strand.
AAGTAACTGAAACGGGGATTTCCTTTCCGAGAAAAGCTTCACATTCGCCGACTGCTGTTAGTGTATCGCCATCCTCTTCAACATTACTTACAGTAATTTTCGGAAGCTGCTCACCGACGAGCTCAAATCTGAAATCATATTCTCCGTTAATATCGCTGATTGTAACTCTGCCTGTGCCTCTGAAGAGCATGGTGTTAATCTGAGCTTCCCAAGTACCAAGTCCTATCATATATGTATCTCCTTTTCTCTTTTTATTTAGATTATCATATGAAAAAATTTCTGTCAATATAATTAACTCATTTTGGAGGATGGCAAATGCCTCGGTTTACTTGACTTTTCATCTGCGGTGTATTAAAATATACTTATATTATTATAACTAATATAGGGTAGTAGAATTTTGTTCAGGATATAACTTAAAATGCCGTTAGGCGGAGGGTGTAAAATGAAACGTATAAATTGGAAGGGTATGTTCACAAAACAGGTATTAATGGTACTCTACGATATTGTAGCCGTAAATCTGTCATACTTTCTTGCACAGCTATCTTTATCTACGGTAACGGGAGATAGTGATATTGCTTTTTGGATTCAGATATTTGCGGAAAGAGCATTGCCTGTGACTATCGTTTTCTTTATGCTTCTTAATGCCTTCAGAGTTTATTCAAGCATGTGGGAATATGCGGGTATACGAGAGCTTTCAAATATCTGTGCATCAGTTTTCATCGGTGGTCTTTCCAGTGTTGCAATTGATATTGCAATGTCGTCTTTCGGCTTTTCGGTATCGAAACTTCAAAACGGCTGTTTCAATATGTATGTTTATGTTTTCGGAACGATTCTGGCCGTAATTTTTATCGGCGGAATGCGCCTTGTTTACAGGCTTATAAGGCGTCAGAGGCGCTTGAGGAGCAATCACAGACTGAAGAATGCTGACAGGGTTATGATCGTCGGAGCAGGCGATATGGGTATGATTATTATCAGCGAACTGGGTGCAAGCAACTATTTGAACGGAAAGCCTGTTGTTGCTGTTGATGATAATCCTGAAAAAATAGGAAAAAGACTCCGCGGTGTACCCGTTAAGGGCAATTGTAACGAAATTCCGGAGCTTGCAGAAAAATATAAAATTGACACGATTATTGTGTGTATTCCGTCAGCCGGAACAGAGCGTCAGACTGAAATTGTTAAAATTGCGGTTTCAACAGGATGTAAAATCAAAACTGCACCGAGTATTCTTGAAATGGCTGAAGGTGTAAGTAAAAATAAAATCCGTGATGTAAATATTTCTGACCTTCTTGCACGTCCTGAAGTTAAGCTTGATCCTCGTGTCTGCAATTACATTACGGGACAGAACGTATTGGTAACAGGCGGTGGCGGCTCAATCGGTAGTGAACTCTGCCGTCAGATTTCAAAGTACGATCCGGAAAAGATTATTGTTTTTGATATTTATGAAAACAATGCATATATGCTTAAAAACCAACTTGATTCTCACAATCATGGTAAACCTGAAGTCCATATAAGAATAGGTTCGGTTCGTGATGAGGTAAGACTTCGTGAAGTTTTTGAAGAGTTTAAACCGACTGTTGTTTTCCATGCAGCTGCGCATAAGCATGTGCCTTTGATGGAGGACAGCCCGAAAGAGGCTGTTAAGAACAATGTTTTCGGTACATATAATGTGGCTAAAACGGCGATTGATTTTAACGTAAAACGTTTTGTAAGTATTTCAACAGACAAGGCTGTTAACCCTGCCAATGTTATGGGTGCAACAAAGCGTGTTACTGAAATGGTTATTCAGTATTTTCAAAGAAAATGCGGCGGAAGCACATTGTTTGCGGCTGTCAGATTCGGTAATGTTCTTGGTTCAAGCGGAAGTGTTATTCCGATTTTTACGGAGCAGATTAAAGAAGGCGGTCCCGTAACTGTTACACACCCCGATATTACAAGATATTTTATGACAATTCCGGAGGCGTCTCAGCTTGTTGCACAGGCAGGAGGTCTTGCACACGGCGGAGAAATTTTTGTTCTTGATATGGGTGAGCCTGTCAAGATTCTTTCACTTGCAGAAAACCTTATAAGACTTTCAGGCTATAAACCGTATTCTGAAATTGCAATCGAGTTTTCAGGTTTACGTCCCGGCGAAAAACTTTACGAAGAGCTTGCGCTTGAAGAGGAATCAAATGAACGCAGAATGACTGCAAATAACAAGATTTTTGTTACAAAGCCGCTTGAAATGGACGACGGTTTATTTGAACAAAAGCTTGAAGAACTCAAGGTTGCAAAAGAAGAAGATATCAGAAGACTTCTCAAGGAAATTGTTCCGAATTACGTTGAACAGAAGGATTACGAGCACGCTCAGTAATTGTTAGGGTGACGATAATAATCCGAACCTGCCCGAAAGCAAGTCTTTTCAG
>JAZNPE010000070.1:0-4114 GCA_045589535.1 Acutalibacteraceae bacterium
TAACGTCGTCGTGGATACCAAGTGTAAACTGACGAGCTGGTGTTTCAGCGTTAAGGTGTTCATAAACTGCAAAGATGCTTGATGGTGGTGTGTCTTTTGAACCAAGACCGTAACGACCGCCGCAAACCTTTGCTGTTCTACCCATTTCGTTGAGAGCTGCGATTACATCAAGGAAGAGAGGTTCACCGATTGAGCCTGGTTCCTTTGTTCTGTCAAGAACTGCAATCTTCTTAGCTGTTTCAGGGATAGCGCTTACGAATGCTTTAGCTGAGAATGGTCTGTAAAGACGAACTTTAACAAGACCAACTTTTTCACCCTTAGCTGTAAGGTAGTCAATAACCTCCTCAGCAACGTCGCAGATTGAGCCCATAGCAACGATTACGTTTTCTGCATCAGCAGCACCATAGTAGTTGAAGAGCTGATAGTCTGTGCCAAGCTTTGCGTTAACCTTGTCCATGTACTTCTCAGCAATTGCGGGAACTGCATCATAGTACTTGTTACAAGCTTCACGGTGCTGGAAGAAGATGTCGTCGTTCTCGTGAGAACCACGCATTACAGGATGCTCGGGATTAAGAGCACGTGCACGGAATGCATTAACAGCATCCATATCGCACATTTCCTTGAGGTCTTCGTAATCCCAGATCTCGATCTTCTGGAGCTCGTGTGATGTACGGAAACCGTCGAAGAAGTTGATGAACGGAACACGGCTTTCGATAGCTGTGAGATGTGCAACAGCACCAAGGTCCATAACTTCCTGTGTGTTTGTTTCAGCGAGCATTGCGAAACCTGTCTGACGACAAGCGTAAACGTCTGAATGGTCACCGAAGATATTAAGAGCATGAGAAGCTACGCAACGAGCTGATACATGGAAAACGCTGGGAAGAAGTTCACCTGCGATTTTGTACATGTTCGGGATCATAAGAAGAAGACCCTGAGAAGCTGTGTAAGTTGTTGTCATAGCACCTGCTGCGAGTGAGCCGTGTACTGTACCTGCAGCACCAGCTTCTGACTGCATTTCTGCAACCTTAACTGTTGTGCCGAAGATGTTCTTTCTGCCCTGTGCTGACCACTGGTCAACATAGTCTGCCATGGGGCTTGACGGTGTGATAGGATAAATACCTGCAACTTCTGTAAACGCATAAGATACGTGAGCAGCAGCGGTATTACCGTCCATGGTTTGCTTAATTCTTGCCATTTTGGTTTTCCTCCTTAGAGTTATATTGATAAATATAGCAATTTATTTTACCACCGTAAATGATAACACTTTTCATCCGATATGTAAACATCTAAACCTCAAAAAAGTTTGTCAAATATGGATTTTTATTCATTATGTTTTTTGTATAAGTTGTTAAAAACTTGTCATTTTTGTAAGTTCTTTCAGTTTTTATGCGATTTAATCCGTTTTTATCGTGTCAAGTGACGTGTTTTTTTCCTTGACACTAAACACTATTTATGATATCTTTATTTATAATGTAATAAGAAACGGCGATGACGAAGACAGTATGCACTGTGCGAAGCCTTAGCGAGTCGGGGACGGTGGAAGCCCGATGCGATGTACACCTTGCTGAAAATCACTTCCGAGCTTCGGGCTGAAAACAGTAAGCCTTGACGGTTGTCCCCCGTTAAAAGGAACGCATATTATAGTATGTTGAATAGGTGGTTGCGAGTTTTCTCGTCCTGTTTCACACGGGACGGGTTTTTATTTTTCCTGTTCACAATGATTAAGGAGTGTATTGAATGTACAAGAAAGTACCCGCCAACATGAACTTCGTAGAGCGTGAAAAATCAATCGAAAAGTTCTGGGCAGAAAACAAAATTTTTGAAAAGACCTGCGAAAAGCAGGGTCCGTCTTACGTTTTCTATGACGGTCCGCCGACAGCTAACGGTAAGCCTCATATCGGTCACGTGCTTACACGTGTTATCAAGGATATGATTCCCCGTTACCGCACAATGAAGGGTTATCAGGTACCCCGTAAAGCAGGTTGGGACACACACGGTCTTCCCGTTGAGCTTGAGGTTGAAAAGCTTCTCGGCCTTGACGGTAAGGAGCAGATTGAAGAATACGGTCTTGAGCCGTTCATCGAAAAGTGTAAGGAAAGCGTCTGGAAGTACAAGGGAATGTGGGAAGATTTCTCATTCACAGTCGGCTTCTGGGCTGATATGAACGACCCGTACGTTACTTACCATAACTCATTCATCGAGTCAGAGTGGTGGGCACTCAAGCAGATTTACGACAAGGGCCTTATCTACAAGGGATTCAAGATTGTTCCCTACTGCCCCCGTTGCGGAACACCGCTTTCATCACACGAAGTTGCACAGGGCTACAAGAACGTTAAAGAGCGTTCAGCAATTGTTCGTTTCAAGGTTGTCGGCGAAGACGCATACTTCCTTGCCTGGACAACAACTCCGTGGACTCTTCCGTCAAACGTTGCACTTTGCGTAAACCCGAAGGATGAGTATGCAAAGGTTAAGGCAGCAGACGGCTACACTTACTATATGGCAGTTGAGCTTCTTGACAAGGTTCTCGGCTCTCTCGCTACAGAGGATGCACCTGCATACGAAATTCTTGAGAAATATGTCGGTACAGACCTTGAAAGAAAAGAATACGAGCCCCTCTTCGCTTGCGCAGGTGAGGTTGCTGCAAAGCAGAAGAAAAAGGGATTTTTCGTAACCTGCGATAACTATGTTACAATGTCTGACGGTACAGGTATTGTTCATATCGCTCCCGCATTCGGTGAAGACGACTCAAAGGTCGGCAGAAAGTACGACCTTCCGTTCGTTCAGTTCGTTGATGGCGCAGGTCATATGACAGACAACACACCGTTCGGCGGTCTTTTTGTTAAGGATGCAGATATGCCTATCCTTCAGGACCTTGAGGACAGAAAGCTTCTCTTCTCAGCTCCGAAATTTGAGCATGACTATCCGTTCTGCTGGCGTTGTGACACTCCGCTCATCTACTATGCAAGAGAGTCATGGTTCATCGAGATGACAAAGGTTAAGGACAACCTCATCAAGAACAATAATACAATCAACTGGATTCCCGAAAGCATCGGTAAGGGACGTTTCGGCGACTGGCTCGTAAACGTTCAGGACTGGGGTATCAGCCGTAACCGTTACTGGGGCACTCCGCTTAACATCTGGGAATGCGAATGCGGCCACAGACATTCAATCGGCAGCATTGAAGAGCTCAAAGCAATGTCAGATAACTGTCCCGACGAAATCGAGCTTCACCGTCCGTACATTGACGCTGTTACAATAAAGTGTCCTGAATGCGGCGGCGAAATGAAGCGAGTTCCCCACGTTATCGACTGCTGGTTTGACTCAGGTGCAATGCCCTTCGCACAGCACCATTATCCGTTTGAGAATAAGGAACTTTTCGAATCACAGTTCCCTGCAGACTTCATTTCAGAAGCTGTTGACCAGACAAGAGGTTGGTTCTATTCTCTTCTTGCAATTTCAACTCTTATCTTCGATAAGGCTCCGTTCAAAAACGTTATCGTTCTCGGTCACGTTCAGGACGAAAACGGCCAGAAGATGAGTAAATCAAAGGGTAATGCAGTTGACCCGTTTGAGGCACTTGAAAGCTACGGTGCAGATGCTATCCGTTGGTATTTCTACACTAACTCTGCTCCATGGCTTCCAAACCGTTTCCACGGCAAGGCAGTTGTTGAGGGTCAGCGTAAGTTTATGAGCACACTCTGGAACACATATTCCTTCTATGTGCTTTATGCTAACATTGATAAATTTGACCCCACTAAGTATAATATTGAAGATTGCAAGCTTTCCGTAATGGATAAGTGGCTTCTTTCAAAGCTTAATTCAATGGTTAAGGCTGTTGATACAAACCTTGCAAATTATCGTATTCCCGAGGCAGCAAAGGCACTTCAGGAATTTACTGATGAAATGAGTAACTGGTATGTTCGTCGTGGCAGAGAGCGTTACTGGGTACAGGGCATTACAGAGGATAAGATTGCCGCATATATGACCCTTTACACAGGTCTTGTTACTACTGCAAAAACAGCAGCTCCTATGATTCCCTTTATGGCAGAAGCAATCTCCAGAAACCTTGTTTGCAATGTAGACAAAGCTGCTCCCGAAAGCGTGCATCTTTGCG